>JAOARY010000036.1 GCA_025210335.1 Peptostreptococcaceae bacterium
ACAAGCACCAGAGAACTCAAGTAATGGTCTTTTAAATTGTGCACCTTTAACAGTCTTAGTATCCATAACTTCTTTATCAGTTACAGTCATAGCTTTTTCCCAGTTAGCAGCTTGTTCTCTTTGAGTATCAAGAGGCTTCATAACTAGAGCTTTAGATTTTGGAGCTGGACAAACATCAGCACAGTTTCCACAACCTGTACAATCAAGTGCAGATACTTGAATCTTGTAAGTTAATCCTTCAAGTCCTTTACCTAGAGCTTTTTTACCTTCAAGTCCAGTAGCTTTAACTTCTTCTTCAGTCATTAATACTGGTCTTATAGCAGCATGTGGACAAACGTAAGCACATTGGTTACATTGAATACAGCTATCTATTTGCCATTCTGGTACATTTACAGCGATTCCTCTCTTTTCAAATGCAGCAGAACCATTATCAAATGTTCCATCTTCTCTACCAGCAAATGCAGAAACAGGAAGGTTATCTCCATCTTGTCTGTTTATTGGCTCAAGAATATTTTTGATGAAATCAGGTTTTTGAGCAGCAACTGTATCTTTCATTTCTACTGCATCTTTCCAAGAAGCTGGTATTTCAACTTTAACTAAAGCGTCTCCACCCATGTCAACAGCTTTGTGGTTCATAGATACTATCTTTTCACCTTTTTTACCATAAGTCTTAGTTATAGCATCCTTCATGTACTTAACAGCATCTTCATAAGGAATAACGCTAGCTAATTTGAAGAATCCTGATTGTAAAACAGTATTAGTTCTGTTTCCAAGACCTATTTCAGCAGCTATTTTAGTAGCATCTAATGTATAGAATTCTATTTCATTATCAGCAATGTATTTTTTCATTGAAGCTGGTATTCTTTCTTCTAATTGAGCTTGATCCCAATTACAGTTAAGAAGGAATTTTCCACCTTTTTTAAGTCCTTTTAATAAATCATATTGCTCTACATATGATGGAGTTGAACATGCAACAAAGTCAGCTTCATCAATTAAATAAGTTGATTTGATTGGAGTCTTACCAAATCTTAAGTGAGATACAGTAACCCCACCAGACTTCTTAGAGTCATATGAGAAGTATCCTTGTGCATAAAGATCTGTCTTATCTCCGATTATTTTGATAGAGTTTTTGTTAGCTCCAACTGTACCATCTGATCCAAGTCCCCAGAATTTACATCTTGAAGTACCTGTAGGCTCAGTTACTATTTCTTCTTTTATATCTAATGATAGATGAGTTACATCATCATTTATTCCTATTGTAAATCCATCTTTAGGAGCATCTGTTTTTAAGTTATCATATACTGCCTTGATTTGAGATGGAGTTGTATCTTTTGATCCAAGACCATATCTTCCACCTACTACAAGTGGAGCATTTTCTTTACCGTAGAACATAGATCTTATATCTAAGTATAATGGTTCTCCAGTAGATCCTGGCTCTTTAGTTCTATCTAATACTGCAATTCTTTCTACAGTCTTAGGTAATGCATTGAAGAAGTATTTTTCTGAGAATGGTCTGTATAAATGAACTCTTAATAGTCCAACATTTTCACCATTAGCATTTAAATATTCTATTGTTTCTTCTATAGTTTCAGTTACAGAACCCATAGCGATTATTACATTCTTAGCATCTTTAGCTCCTATGTAAGTAAATGGCTTGTATTCTCTACCTGTAATTTCAGATACTTTTTCCATGTAATTAGCAACTACATCTGGTAAATCAGTGTAGAATCTATTACAAGCTTCTCTAGCTTGGAAGAATATATCAGGATTTTGAGCAGTACCTCTTGTTACTGGGTGCTCAGGATTTAATGCATTGTGTCTGAAATTCTTAAGTGAATCCCAATCTAAATGCTTTCCTAATTCATCACAATCCATAACTTCTATCTTTTGAATTTCATGAGAAGTTCTAAAACCATCAAAGAAATGAACAAATGGCACTCTTGATTTGATTGTAGCTAAATGTGCAACCCCAGCTAAATCCATAACTTGTTGTACTGAACTAGCTGCTAATAAAGCAAATCCAGTTTGTCTTGTAGCCATTACATCTGAATGATCTCCAAATATAGAAAGTGCATGTGAAGCAACTGCTCTAGCACTTACGTGGAATACTGATGGAAGTAATTCCCCTGCTATTTTGTACATATTTGGTATCATAAGTAATAAACCTTGAGACGCTGTAAATGTAGTAGTTAAAGCTCCTGCTTGTAATGCACCATGTACAGAACCTGAAGCTCCTCCTTCTGATTGTAATTCAACAACATTTACTTTTTGTCCAAAAAGGTTCTTTCTTCCGTTTGCAGCCCAAGCATCTGTATGCTCTGCCATTGGAGAAGATGGTGTTATTGGGTAAATTGCAGCAACATCAGTAAATGCATATGCAACGTGAGCCGCAGCAGTATTACCATCCATAGTTTTCATAACTTTAGACATGTTTTCTTACCTCCTAGAAAATTTTAATTAAAAACACAAAAGAAACACAAAAATGCTCTTTTTCATTTAGTGTATCGTTTTCAATGTTATAAATATTACTTTTATCAGTATCTATTTACCGACTATTTTTTGTGTATGTATTTTGGTTTTTATATACTCATTTTTATTATCATGTATTAATACATACCGTGGTTTTTTATACCCTTTTTAATAGAATTTAAAATTTTTTTTGATATTTCAATATCAATTTTTTTAAATTTCCATACTGTATACACAATTCAAAATGAGTAAAAAAAATCATCTCCACTTTACAAAGTAGAAATCATTTTGACAAAAATGCTTTTTAAAAAAGCAGTCAAATCAAGTATATCACTTGAGAATTTCCTTGTCAAATAGTCCTAAATACCTGTAATTATACAATTTTGAACTATTGCACTAATTGTACAAAAAAAAATACATAAGTTTTTAATTTTTAAAAACTGACATATTTTTAACTAAGAAAATCATTTTTAATATTTATTATCATTTGAAATTCATTACTTACTTTTAGTTTATCATCCTTTATTTTGTATTTTTATTAAATAAATTGCCTAATTTTCATTTGTTTTTTAAAAATACTTTCTTTTAGTATACTGTTTACAATATTCTTATCAATTAATAATTATTTTTATTTCATAGATTTAATCATTGATAGTCTTTTTTATTTATAAATTATTGTATTTTTATTGTTCAAAATCATAATTATCTTTGTTAATTTTTTTTCTGAATATTCATTTTTATGAACCCCATTTTATATGATGTATATATTTAAAATTAAAAGAGATATAAAAATCATCGGAGCAAAAGCTATATTATCTTTTTTGTTTTTTATTTTAAACATTATAAGTATCAAAGAAATTATTCCACCTATATTAAAACTTAAAAATATCAATATAATAGTTGTTTTTAATTCCAAAAAAAAACCTAAAAAAATAAATAATTTAATATCACCTCCTCCTATAATATTTTTACTATACATATATATAGGAAGAAAAATTATTAAAATAAATAAATCAGATAGTATATTGCTATATAAAGCATATTCTTTTAGTATAAAAAACTTAAAAAATAAACAGATTATAAATCCGAATTTTATAATCTGTTTATCTATTGTTTTATGCTTAAAATCTATTATTGCTATAAATAAAGTTATAATCAGTAAAAGTATTTTCATAATAAACCTCTTCTTTTTGAAACTTTCTTCACCTAATTCATCAAAATATAAGCCTATTTATTAAAATATCTTCTAATAAGCTTCTTATTTTAATCTATCAATTGTTTTAAAATGAAGTTTCGCAACTTTAAAAAGTTCTTCTTTTCCATATTTTTTTACAAATTCTTTTCCTCTTTCAATGGTTATATGAGATATTCCTTTTGGAAATCTTATATTATATTCTTTATTTATATTATCTAATTCTTTTACAAATTCAGCTCTAGCTATTATACTTGCTGCTGCTACTGCTAAATTAGATTCTGCCTTTGTTTGCTGGTGTAAATTTATATTTTGACCCTTTTCCATAAGTCTGTTCTTTATAAGTTCTTCTTTTCCAAATTTATCACTAAGCACAGTATCACAATCAACCTTATTTAATAAATTTTCTATTGCTCTTGCATGTCCCCATGCCAATAACTTATTTAGATTTTTTATTTTATCATAAAGTTCATTATATTTATCATTTCTTATTTTCACCACTGAATATTCACATATTGATTTAATCAATTTTGATAATTTAAGAATTTTTACATCATCTATAGTTTTTGAATCTTTAACTCCTAAATTATATAATTTTTTGTAGGATTCATAATCTACATATACCGATGCTATTACAAGTGGGCCAAATAAATCTCCTTTTCCGGATTCATCAACACCAATCAAATCATAATCCTTCAATTTAGTTTCTTTTGATTTAGTTTTTTTATCAGTATCATTATCTTCATTTGCTTGACCATCTACTTTACCTTCTATAAAAAGGGACTTTAATTTATCTGATCTTAATTGAGATAAATCATGTTTTATTCCCTTTTTACTTTGATATATTCTGTATAATCCCTTTTCATCTTCTTTTTTTATTTCAAATTGTATTCCATAATTAATTTCTTTGTGCATAGAAACTATTGCACCCTTATCTTCTGCAATTTTTTTAATTCTATCATATTCTGTGTACTTATCCATGTCTTAAAAAGGTTTTAACCTTTTCCTCCCTTCAAATCTAATCTCTATTTAGTAAATCTTCAAATAAAAATTTTTTTTCTCTTCTTAAAAATACTTTTTCTATCATAATCGCCACTATATTACCTATAAAGTATACAATTAAATCACTAACTAGAAAAGTTGTTCCAAAAATGAGTTTGATAATAGGATTTTTTTTGAGCTCTAATAATTCTTTAGTTTCATAAAGTTGCAAAAACTCTAAAGAAAAACATATTAATATAGATATGATTAATACATGCTTACTTCTTGTGCTTCTTAAAAACATTGCTACAGTAAAATACATCATCATAGCCCATAAAAAGTCTGCTCCATAATCATTTACTAAGGGATGAATATTTATATTAGAAAATTTTAATATAAGTCCTATTAAGACACATACAATTATTAATTTTGCTAACGGTCTTCTTCTTCTTGGTTTAATTTCAAATTTGTAAATAAATTTCTCATTATCTTTTTTCAATGCAATCACCCTTAAATATTTCGTCTTATTTTTTCATTTATATAATAAATACTCAAAAAAATTATATCAATATATTTATACCCGTTTCAATGAACATATTTACTCAAAATTTTTTATTTGAATATAAAAAAAAGGAGATGTTTCACTAATTAAGAATTTTATAATGTATTATGCTAATTTGAAATTTGCAAATAATATATTATAGTTAAATTCCTTAATGTAACAACGCCTTTTTATTTTTTGAATTTAATTTATATGTTTTTATTTTTATTTTTCGAATTTGAATTTGATTTTTGAATTTGATTTATTTTTTATAAATATTTTTCATGCTGTTATATTTTAAATTTTGTACATTTTTTATTTATTTTTAATCTATTTTTGATCTATTTATTATGCTGCTTTGTCTATATTTTGCTTTTTTTTATTCACAAAGTTCTTAGAAAATATACCTGCCATTTCAAGCGCATATCCAAGTACTGCTCCACAGAAAAATCCTGTTATAGCCATTTTTATATCTCCATTAAGCCCAAATGTGACAAAACATCCTATAAAACAAGCTGGTACGCAAGAAAATAATTCTGTTTTTGATTGATATATTATAAATATAGTTATAAAACCAGTTGTCAAAAAAACTGTTACAAAATCTATATCAAAAATTGATGATAAGTAAATAGATGAAAAAGCATAAAAACTACCATTAACATTCGATACAAACGATTTCATAGCTCTTTTTAAAGGATCTTTTTCATTCATTATAAAGAAACTTGTACAACCAGAAAATCCAACCCATGTAAATATACCTGTGAAGAAACTTATGCATCCCCATACAAAACATATTAACCCTGATAAAATTGATAATAAAACTAATTCCGTTATAAAAACCATTCCTCTCTTTTAATTTTAAAAATATTTATAAAAAAATAATTATACCACAAATTTATCGTTATATTTTACTAAAAATTTAGAATATATATAATATATAGCTTTAATTTTAGATATTTTTTTAACATTCATGATGATTTTTTTATAATTCTTTTATTATTTAAATTTTATCTACAAATTGATATTTGACTAGTTTTAATTTACTATACATGTTTAATTACTACGGTTTTTATTGATTATATACATGTTTTTATGTTATCTTTAATATGTAATAATATAGATTTTGTTTTGTTAATTTTTAATCATAATTAATTGTTTTAATATATAAAAGGAGGTGTCATGTGGATTTTCTCTCTTTAAGAAAAAAATATATTGATAAATTAGAATTTCGACGTTCTTTAGAACTTCCTTTAGCTAATATAATTTCCAATGAAAATATTTATAATAATTCATCTAGTATGAAACATATATTAGTCTGTTCAAATACTAATTGTAATCTTAAAAATTCAAAAGAGCTTATCGAGGCTTTAAATAAAGAAATAGTAAAAGCAAATAAAATCAATACAATAAAAGTCGTTGAGAGTGGATGCTTTGGATTATGTCAAAAAGGGCCAATCGTCAAAATTTATCCTGACAATATTTATTATATTAATGTAAATCCAAATGATGCAAAAGAAATCATACACAGTCATCTTATAATGGGCAATATTATAGATAGACTTTTATTTAAAATTGATGGTGAAAATATCAAAGATTTAAAAAATGAAACTAAGTTTTTTTCTATGCAAAGTAGATATAGCTTATCTAATATGGCTTTAATCAATCCAAACTCTATTGAAGAAGCTATTGTTTATTCTAGATATTATAGGCTTTACAAATTTTTAAATGATGATTGTTCTTATGACATTTTTAATTATATAAAAAAACATGCCATAAAAGATAAGAAAACATTTAAACAATCCTTATTCCATAAGTTTAAAGCTTTGAAGGAAAGTAAGAATGATAATAAATTTTTGATATGTGATTGTTGTGAAAATGACCCTAATTCTTTTTTAAATAGATCTTTAATTGAAGGAATTCCTCATTCTATAATAGAGGGACTTATACTTTGCGGTGTTTTAACAAATACAAATAAAGCTTATATCTATATAAAATATGGATATACACTAGCACTTAAACGTATAAAAAAAGCTATTTTGGATGCAAAAAAACTTAATTTACTTGGTGAAAATATCCTAAATTCATCATTTTCATTTGATATTCAAATAAAGTATAGCAGTATTGATTTTTCATATGGTAATGGTAGTGGAATAATCAATTCTATAAAAGGAAATAGAGGTGAACCTATACTTAAGGATTATTCATTTGATAAAAACAATCCCCATATGATACTTGATGTAGAAACTATGTGTAATCTTTCTAATATAAATATTTATAGCGATTATGACAATACAAAAGTTATAACTTTATTTGGAGCGACTAAAAATTCTGGACTTTTAGAAATTCCTTTAAATTTGAGCCTTAAAGATTTAATATATGAAATGGGAGATGCTAAGGAAGATGATATTAAAGGAGTTTTAGTTGGTGGCTTTAATGGTTTTTATATAAGCAAAAAAGATTTTGATTTAACTTTAGAAGACATTTTGAGTAAATGTAATTTAGGCATTGATATTTCTAATATATTGGTTTTGGATAAAAATATATGCATGGTCAATCTAAGCAAATATTATCTAAACTTCATGACTCAAACTTCTTGTGGTAAATGCTCACCTTGTAGAATTGGAAGCAAAAGAATTTTTAATATATTAGATAAAATATCTAAAGGAAATGCTAATTTAGATGATCTTAATTTGATTTCAAATATAGCAAGTGCAATAATTGAAACTTCTTTATGTGATTTTGGTAAAATATCTTGCAATCCTATTTTATCTATTTTACAAAATTGTTATGATGAATTTTATGATCATATTGTAAATAGAAATTGCGAAGCTTCCAAATGCAGTGCTTTTTTAAATTATTATATATCTGATAAATGTATTGGTTGTACAAAATGTGTCAAAACCTGTCCAACAAATTCAATATATGGTGGCATTAAAAAAATTCATAAGATAAACTTATCTACATGTATTGACTGTGGTATATGTGCAGAAATTTGTCCTGTTAATGCTGTTATAAAAAAATAAAAAAAAGAGCTGTTAAACAGCTCTTTTAGTTCATTTTAATAACTTGAGAAATACTATCTATAAAAGTTATATTCGAACTAAAGGGAATAAATTAATTCTTTAAAAGCTTCGCTTTCAATGAGGTAGTTAACCAAATTTAATAAAAATCTATGGGATGAATTTTTATTAAAATCTATATAAAGCCAAACGGCCTAATATACTATATTCTGCTTCTGTGTAATGAGAAATATCTTGATTTTAAAGAAGATACATCTTCTGTGTTTTTTCCGTTAAATCTAACTATAATCTTTCCATTTACCCAGCCTTCTATACCTTCTTTATTTATATTTCTTTCAAATACGAAATTATTATTATCCAAAAAATCACACATTTCTTTACCAACTATAAGTCTTGCATAGTCTTCTCTAGTCATATTATCTTCTTTTGATAATTTTGATGAAGACTCTCTATAGTATTCATTTAATTTTGGTATTATTCTTCTTATGCTTTGCTTTTCGTCATTTGAACATGCTGGTGATTTAGAAAATGCATTTAAAATTTTTATTGTTGATGATAAATCATTGTTTAAAAATTCTAAATCATTAGTATTAATATTAGATAACATACAAAAACCTCCCTATAAAATCCATCTCTCGATAAAAAAATAACAAATCGTTGTATAATTATTTATTCTTTTGGCTTTCAAAAGAATATTTATTCAACTTTATAATATAAATATACCACAAAAAAATAAAAAATCAACATTTTTTTAGAATAAAAATTCATATTTTTTTATTTTATATGCATATTTATTTCTTGTGATTATTTTTTAACCTTTATGTATTATCTTTATAAATCTATTAAATTCAAAGTTTTAAAAGGATGTTTTATAAATTCATTTCAAAAAAAATAAGCATGAATATAAATTCAATTTATATTCATGCTTATTTTATAATTGTATTAAAATTTAAAACTCATTTGATTTTAAAGTTTGTAAAGTATATATCTATCTCTTTTAAACTTTAAATCTGCTTATTTGTTCATCAAGTGTATTTGATATATTATTTAAATCCACAGCACTGCTAGCAACTTGTTCTACTGAAGCACTTTGTTCTTCCATCGTAGCTGTAACTTCTTCTACTGAAGCTGCTGTTTCTTCTGATACTGCTGACATATTTTCTATCGATGAAACTATCTTTTCTTTTGATTCTTCTACAGTATTAACTATAGAAGTCATATCTTTAATTTTTTCACTTATATCTTCAACTGCTACTCTGATATTTTCAAAAGCAGATATAGCTTCTTCTACAGATATATTTTGGTCTTTAAATATTTCTTTTACTTCTTCCATTATATTAACTGTATTTTTACTTTCATTTTGTATATCACTAACTATATCAGAAATTGTTTGAGTTGAATCCGAAGTACTTTCAGCTAATTTTCTAATCTCTTCTGCAACAACTGCAAACCCTTTACCAGCTTCTCCTGCTCTTGCTGCCTCTATTGATGCATTAAGTGCAAGCAAGTTTGTTTGTTCTGCAATTGATTTTATTGTTTCTAATATTGAACTTATTTCTTGTGATTTTAAATCCAAATTAGATACTGCAATATTTACTTTTTCATTTGATTTATTAGTTTTTGAATTCTTTTCTTTTAATTCATTTACAATTCTAACACCATCTTTATTTATATCCATTACATGATTAGCTTTGTTTGACATATCCAAACTAGATTCTGATAATTCTTTGAATCTTGATTCTAATTCATTTGCTTCTATAACGGCTTTTTCACCATCAGCAGCTTGATCACTAGCACCTATTGCTATTTCTTCTACAGTTTTAGCAACTTGTGAAGAACTTTCACTAGTTTCTTGTGATACACTTGCTAGATGTGATGATGAATTATGAAGTCTTCCACCAACATCTTTAATACTTTCTATAAGATCTCTTATATTCACAATCATATAATTGAAAGCTTCTGAAAGCTTACCAATTTCATCATTAGATTCAACTTTAACATCAACAGTAAAATCTCCTTGTCTTACTAAAGCCATAGTATCTACCAAACTCTTTATAGGATTTGTTATTCTAAGTGAGAATAATATACTTATTATGGCTCCAATTATAACAGCTATAATTATAACTAATATAGTATTAAAAGATATTCCTTGAAGATCATCTTCTATTTCTGATAATTGTGCTGTTGTTGAAAGTAACCAATTTACACCTTCAATATGCTTATAAACAGCTATACTTTCCATACTTTCGCCTTCAACTTTATAAGTTATTACTTTTTCTTGTTCCATATTTCTAAGTTCGTTTATATTAACACCTTCAGGTTCCTTATTTAATTTTGATTCGTCTGGATGAACTACGTATTTGTTGTTTGCATCTATTACAACAGTAATACCATTTTCACCAATTTTTAATGCTGATATTTTCTTAGCCACATCAGTAAGTTCCAAACTACTACCTGCTACCCCTACAACATTTCCATCATAATCATAAACTTTAATAGCTGGAGTTACTACTAATTTCCCTTTACTTTTGCTTATATATGGAGTTGTCCAAACTATGTCATTTGAAGCCATTGCTTGTTTGTACCAATCTCTTTCTCTTGGATCGTAATTTTCTCCCAAATCTTCTGCTCCAGGATAAATATATATATCCCCCTCAACAGTTCCTATATAAGCTATTTCTACACCATCATATTTTTCTACCATCTTTTTTAATACTCTTTGTATTTCATCTGCATTATCTTTATTTAATACTTCTTTAAAATTCTTATTTTCAGCAACTAGATACATACCTTCTCTAAATGATTTTACAAAATTATTCAATGAATATTCAATTGTTTTATTCATTTTTAATGCACTATCTTCAAACTGTGCTCTTATTGTTGATTCTGCCTTATTATAAGACATATAACCAAGTACCAATAGAGGTATTATTATAAGCAACATCATGGCTGTTAATAATTTGGTCTTTAAACTTTTCATTTTAATCCTCCTTTAAACTAATATTAAAATTAATATTATATATATTCTCAAAATATTGAAAATAAAACAATAAATATATATAAGATTTAAAAATAATTTTAAAATATTTTTTATTTTTTTATTAAATATTTTTTAATTCGACATAATTATCGACACTAAACTGATTATATTTATACCCAAAAATACTTTAGTCAAGCAATGCATTAAGTATAATTAAGTTATTCACTTGATTGATATCGATTTCCTTGCAATATTTTCATAAATTTCATTATATCACATTCAATGTATTATATTTTATATTAAATTAGAAAAAACTCCTTTATCTAATCAAGATAGAGGAGTTTTTTTGGTAATTTAAATATCATCATCAATAAACAAATTAATATATAAATTTATTTATTTCACTATCTAATTCATCTGATATTGCTTTTAAATCAGCTGCGTTATGATAAACTTCTTTTGCTGATTCTAATTGTTGTGATATAGTTTTTGTTGTTTGTTCTATACTTGCTGCACTTTCTTGTGATACACATGAAATACTTTCTATAGCTGAAGTTATATCATCTTTATCATCTTTTACATTTAATATTACATTGTTCATCTGGCTTATTTCTGTATTCATATTATTAACTGATTCTTTTATTTCATCAAAAATTTTTGTAGCTTCTTTTACTGATTCATTTTGTTCTAACATGATTTCTTCTACTTCATTTACTATATCTACTGTATTTTGACTTTCTATTCTTATTTGTTCTATAATATCTTTTATATTTACTGTGGAATTTGAAGTGTTTTCCGCTAATTTTCTTATTTCTCCTGCAACAACTGCAAATCCTTTCCCCGCTTCCCCTGCTCTTGCTGCTTCGATTGATGCATTTAAAGCAAGTAGATTGGTTTGTTCTGCTATTGTTCTTATGGTTGCCAATATAGATTCTATTTCTACAGTTTTTGAATCCAAATTTAATACAGCTTTATTTATTTTTCTATTAGAGTCATTTGTTTTTAGATTTTTTTCCTGTAAATTGTTAACTATCTCTACTCCAGAAGAATTTTTTGATTTTACATCATTTGCTTTTATAAACATCATTCTACTAGTGTCTATAAGATCTTCAAAATTATTTGAAAGAGTTTCACTCTTTATAACAGCTTCTTCACAATCTTTTGCTTGTCCGATTGTTCCTTGTGATATATCATCGATTGTTGTAGATATCATATCTAAATTTTCGCTACTGAGTTTTGATATTTCATATAGAATATTTGCTGATTTATTTAATTTCATATTTACATTATTAGCACTTTCTATAAGGTTTTTAATATTTTCAACCATTATATTAAATGCATTTGAAAGCATACCTATTTCATCTTCTGTTTGTATATCTACCTTTGCTGTTAAATTACCATTTTTTATTTGATTCATAACTCGAACTAGTTCTTTAATTCGTTTTGTCATTCTTGTTGAATAAATAAAAGATGCGCTTAATGCCAAAATTATTCCTATCAAAGTTATTATTATATTATTTATCAAAATTTCTTTTATATCATTGTATATAATATTTTCATTTATAGCTGTTATTATCGTCCAATCTAATTTTTCTATGTTTTTATACATAGCAATTATATTTTGTCCATTATAATTTGTTTTAATAAGTTCATTTTCATTATATATTTGTTTTACTTGTTTTAAATCCACATCAACTAATTCTTTATTTATGTTATTTATATCTTTTGATACTATATATTTATTATCTTTTGATATTATACTTAAACTAATATTTTCTTTTTCAATAAGTGAATTAAGTCTATCTGAAAGATCTTTTAATTTTATACTTCCACTAAGTACACCTATTATATTTCCACGTTTATCCTTTATCTTAATTGATGGTGATATTATAAGCTCTGATTTTGATGAACTTATATATGGTTTTGACCATATTATATCATTTGTTTTTAAAGCCCCTTGATACCAAATTCTATTTCTTGGATCATAATTTTCTTTTAAGTTTTCTTTAGGATACATATACATATTTCCATCTTTAGTTCCTAAAAATACATTTTCTAAATAATCACAATTCTCTTTTAGATTTTTTAATGCAGATATTATCTGCTCATCATCATAAGACGCAATTCCAGCAATATAAGTTTCATTTTTCGAACTTGTTTTTACAATTTTACTAGCACTATCAAAATAAGATTTTACTATATAATTGCTTGTTTGATTTTTAGAATAAATATTCTCTTCTAATTGTTTTTGCAAAATTGTTCTTGATTTCACATATGATCTATTCCCCAAAATTAACATTGGAATAATTATAACAATTGACATTACTAACATAAGTTTCGTTCTAATACTTTTCAATTCAAAACCTCCTTAAAATATTTCTTTTGTGACTTTCTTTTAAACAAAAAAAGCATGGCAAATCATAACTAAAATTATTTATGATTTGCCAAGTTGTTTATAGTTTATTTAGATTACATATTTAATGATATATTTAATTTTTTGTATAATTATTTTTGATTTTTTTTATTATATATTTAGTTTATCTTTTTTCATTCTTATTTTAAATAGTATTAAATTCCCTTAGATATAAGTCTTTTGGCTAATTTTTTGTAATAAAAAAGACTCATAGCCAAAGCTATAAGTCTTAAAAATACTTATTTATAAAAAAGTTTGATTTTTAAATTTTTATATATTAATTTTATAATTTAATCTAAAATTTTAAATTCAAACCTAACTCATTTGAACAAAATCATCAATCTTGCAATTTAAAACTTTTGCAAGAACTATCAGTTTTTTAAAACTCGGATTCGTCTTATCGCCCCTTTCTAATTCCTCTAAATAAGATTTTGAAATCTTCGTTGGATATTTTTCATTCAAAGATAAATTCTCAATATCTTTAGTCGTATAACCCATAGAATTTCTAACTTCTCTTATTAAAGCACCATTAAGCAATAAAAAAACCTCCTTAATTTAAAAAAAGCTTCTCAACCTAATAAAAATTTACTATCTATATTTTTATTATACACAAAATATATCGATTTTAATACTACTTAACAGTATTTTTACATTAAAAATATGATTATTAGTCTCTTTTACCTAAAAAATAAATAAATTCATATGAATTTATTTATTTTTTATTTATCTTATTTAATTTTTTAATTTAATTTTTTATAATTTTAATTTCTTTAAATCTTCTCTCATTCTATCAATATCAGTTAACCAATCTTCTATATCATTTTCATGTTCTATTTCTTCATCCAATATAGTTATAGCCATTTGATATGTTGAAAAATCTTTGCCATTTGTAAATTCAGCAATTTCTTCATATCTTTTTATTGCACATCTTTCACCACTTAAATTTTGATTTAATATTGCTTCTATATATGGATCATTTGGTTCTTCATACTTACATTTTGCAAATTCTGACCATTTATTTGGATTTAATATTGGAATTCCACCTAATTTCACTATTCTATCAGCCACCATAACTGCATGGTTAAGTTCTTGATTTGCATGAACTAAAAGTTCACTTTCCACTTCAGATCTCATTGGGCCTTCCATCACTCTTGCACCAACCCAATATTGGTAAAATGCATACCATTCTTCTGCTAATGCTTCATTTAACATTTGAATTAATTTATCAACATCTAATTTTGCAATCTCTCTAGCTACCTTACCCAAAATAAAGCCTCCTTTAAAAACTCCAAAATAATAAAATTTAAATACTCTATAATATAAATCATTCAAATATTAATATACCCAATTATGATTTTTTCAATATCAACTTTATAACAAGTTGATTATTAAATTTATTTATTCAAAAATAAAGCAAACTTTTTTAATTATATTTTTCTTTTATATTTTTGACTGCAACATATGCACTTGAAAATGCAAATTGAAGATTAAATCCTCCTGTTTTTGCATCTATATCTAAAGTTTCTCCAAGCACATATAAATTCGATATTTTTTTACACTCCAAGGTCTTTTTATTCACTTCTTTTCTACTAAGACCTCCAAAAGTAACCATAGCCAAGTGATATCCTTGTACAGAGCTTATTATTTGATGGTTATCCACAACACTGTGGATAAGTTTAGCTCTTTCTTCCTTTTTTAAATTTGAAGCTGTTTTATTAAAAAGATTTAGACTATTTATAATTTTATCCACAAATCTTGTGGATAAGTCATATTCTTTTAAAATATTTTTTATTAATTTTTTAGGGTTATTTTTTAATTTTATTATAAAATTTTCTCTAAAAATATTTTCATTAACACCTAAAAAATTAATTCTAATTTCCATATTAGAATCAAAATATCTTGAATTATTTATTATAACAGGCCCTGAAAGCCCTTTATGAGTAAATAACAAATCTCCACAGAATTCTTTTTGTTTTTTATCTTTTTCATAAATAGCTATTTTTGCATTTTCAAATGACAATCCTGACAAATCCTTAAATTCATAATTTCTTAATATAACAGGACTAAGTGCAGGTTTAATATCTACAATATCCAAATCTAATTTATTTAATATCTTGTATCCATCTCCACATGAACCTGTATTTTGATAAGAATTACCTCCAACAGATATTATTACATTCTTCGCCATATAAGAATTATTATTTGTATATATTTTAAATATTTTTTTTATATCCACATGTGGATAATCTTTTTTATTTTCGTATTCTTCTTCATCTAAAATATTAAAATCTTTATCTATATAAACTTCTTCTATCCCATTTACTCTTTGATTTAATTTTATTTCACCTTTATTTTTTCTTATTTCTTTTAAAAGCACCTCTACTACATCTTTGGCATTCATAGATTTTGGAAATACCTTACCATCATCTCTTGTTATAGTTTTTAAATTTTTTCTTTCAAAATACTCTATTAAATCCTCATTTGTAAAAGCATTTAATATTGGTTTTACAAAATTCTTAGCTTCATAATAATTTTCATAGAATTTTTTAATATCCATTCTATTTGTTATATTGCATTGTCCTGCACCAGTTAATAATAATTTTTTACCAACTTTATTTTCTTTTTCTAATACTAAAGTTTTTAGCCCAGATAAAAGAGCTCCTGAAAATAATCCAGAAGCTCCTCCACCGACTATAATTACATCATATATCATATTATAATCTCCTAAACAATTCTTCTTTATAAAAATTCTCTCTTAATGCTATACTTATTTCTTCTAATAATCTTGATTTATCTTCATTTAAAACACCTTCTAAATTAACATAATTAGATGCATGATTTGATCTAAATAATGTTTTTTCAAGTTCTAAATTATCAATAAATATCTTTGTTTCATCAAGTACTTCTTTTGGATTTAATAATTTAAATTCATCTTCTTCTATCATTTTATTTAAATCTGAACTTTCTTCAACAAGTAAAGTTAATAGACTTAAATAATCTGGCTTTATCTTAGATATTAATTTTGCAGAATTAATTGCATGATTCTTATATAAATCCTTACCACCAAGACCTGATAAAATCATAGTCGAAAGTTTGATTCCACTTTCTTTTATTCTAAGGGCAGCTTTTAACATTTCATCTGAATTAACACCCTTATTCATAAGTTCTAAAACTTCATCATCACCACTTTCAACACCTAAATAAGCAATTTTTAGATTAAGTGATTTTAATTCTTTTAACTCTTGTACACTCTTAGTCATTATACTTCTTGGCGATGCATAAATTCCTATTCGCTCTACATTTTCATATAGTTCATTGATTTTAGTCAATATATATTTTAAATCATCCATCTTCATTATAAGAGCATCACCATCAGCAAGAAATATTCTTTTTACATCCTTATAATAATTATGCATTTCTATTAAGTCATCCACTATTTCTTGTCTTTTTTTCATCCTAAATTTTTTGCCCTTATACATAGTACAAAATTTACACTTGTTGTGTGAACATCCTATTGTGGCTTGAATAATCAGACTTCTAGCTTCACTAGGAGGTCTATAAACTACACCTTCATAAATCATTTAATCACCTCAAGCCTATTTTATCATTTTTTTCTTCTATATCCTATGATTCTATATAATAAAAGTATTATCATTGCTATAAAAAATACAAATAAAGTTATTATTATTGTGATAGTTTGACCACTTATATTAAAACTTTTAGCTCTTTCATTTGATTTAACTTCTTTTTCTTTTTCCTCTTTAACTTCTTCTTGATAATAAAAGCTATCTACAATACCTTCATCTGATAATAAAAGTACATCACCTTTTAATGTGTTTAAATTTTCTTCATTTGATAATTCATATATATAATCTAGATAAGAAGAATTTGTTGCTGTTATATAAAGAATTGACTTATCTTTATTCAGATGAGATGCTATTAACTGCATAGATGCAACCGTATTGTTTTCATTTATTATTATTTTAGCTTTTTCATCAGACATAAAGGACTTAAAATCTTTTGAAAATTTTATATTTAAATTATCACTAAGTTCTTTTATTATTTTGTCTTTATCTGGTGTTGATATTAATATATAATTTTTATCTTTTTCTTCTATTTTGTTTACTATATCTAAGTCAAAAAATCTAAAACTATATGGAGTCATAGCTGAAATTATATATGAATATAAATTAATTTTATCAAAATCACTATTATCTTCCATAACTAAATCTAAGCTATCAAATGAACCATCTTTTACAAATGGATTTGGATAATCTTCGAAAAATGGTAGCTCTTTATACTCATGTGGTAAATCTAAATAGGAATCATTAAGAATACTTGAATATGCCTTTGAATTTAAAGCTTCTTTACAATTATAATCATCCATAGCTAAATAAAACATGATTTCTAAATTTATAAACTTATCATTCAAATAATATTTAGGAATTTCAAATTCTAAAATATCTAAATTTGCATTTTCTTTGTCCAATGCTTTAGAAGCTATAGGATCCCCATTTATATATGTTGAAATTGAAGATTTTTCTAAATCTATGAATTCAGGATATCTAAATTTCAAATGAATCTTTGAACCTTCTTTTAATTCCCAACTATTTGGTATTTCAAAAGAAAATCTAGCCTTCTTATGAAATACTCCTTCTAAATTTACATTAGTATATCCTAAATCTCTAAATTCTATTATAGAATCATCATATACATCATCTTGTTTTTCTTTTTCATAGTCAAAATCTATTAACTGTTTATTACTTTTCATTTGTTTTACAAAATCCTCATTTGTAAGAGAATCGAAACTTCTCTTTAAATTTCCACTTATATATAGTCTTTTATTTTTTTTATTTTTTTCTTTTCTTATATATCCTTTCGTTTCTTCTAATTTGGTATTTTTTAATTTGTTGTATTTTTTTGTATCCATTATTATTATTGCATTTTCATCATCTTTTAAATCTTCCAATTTTTTTATTGGTATTTTTATAGTTTTCAAAGGTATTAATGATGATAAATATGAATTTAATTCAATTGCATATTTTATTTCATCATTAGATGGATTTGATGGCAATGCTATTACAGTATTTATATTATCTTCATCATTTTTTAATATAAAAGGATATGGAAAATTACTTATGCCATTTTGATCATCGTAATGATTATATTCCAAATGTATATAAGTATTATCCCTTATAACTAACCAATTAGCGATGTTCATATTATCATTACAATCATCTTCTGTTATTCTATGAAATAATGATATTTTGACACTATTAAACCCATCTTCTAATATATCTTTTCTTAATTTTATTCTAAGATTATTATTATCTATATCATAATTATATAAATTTTCGCTTTTTACTGGGATATCATTTATAAGTATAGTTATTGTAGAATAATTATACTCTTTTATTCCACTTTGATTAAAAGTTATATCTAAATAAGAATTATCATAATCAATCTTCCAATATTCATCCTTTTCAAAGAAAAAAGTTGTTGTTCCAAATACACCTTGCAGTGTAAAATCATCTTCTAAAGGATATATATCTTTTATTCCTTTTTTATTTTTGTTATATGTGTTCATTTTCTTTAAGCTACTTTCATCGGTTTTTACTGGTTTTATATCTATATCCTTGTTTAAATTTTGCTTTAAATCACTTTTACTATTATTATTTTGATCCATTTCTTTATTTAGCTCTAAATTACTTTGTGTTTTCATCTTTTTTGTTTCAAAGCTTTTTAAATATGGCTTGAATCCCAAAAACTCTATTTTATTTTTTAATTTTGTTATATCCCCTTTATTTGAATAATCTCCAACATAAACTCTCTTATCTAATGAATATGCTTTGAGTCCATTTTCTCTTAATTTCTTTAATGCATTTAATTTATAAGTATTATTTTCATAATAACCAACTTGATATCTATACATAGTTTGTGCAAATGCTATATTAACAGACAATAATATTATTAAAATCCATAAAAAATATCTACTTTTTTTCATAATCTCACATCCTTTAAAATCTTTCTGTTTTTACCCATTTAAATTCTTTTTTATAAATTAAATCTTTTATATAAGATATAAGCGCATGAATTGAAAGTACAATCCAAAGCTGACAATAGGTAAAATACATCAATAGTGTATATATAAAATTACTAAAATTTCCTTCGCCTTTTTCAAAATACAATACAATTGATATTTCTAGTATAAATAATGTATATGCAAGCAACCATACTATTAAAAAATTTCCTGGGACATTAACAGTAAATAAATCAGTCCCATAATACTGTCCAATTAGCCCTAATATAAATATCAAATCTGATATTACAACCGATGTTAAGAATATAAAATAAGTTGAAAAAAAATAAAATATATCTAATGCAATTCTAAATGATTTCATTTTTATAACCTTAAATAAATACTTGTGAATAACATATAAATTACCCTTAACCCACCTTAATCGTTGCTTAAACCAAACTCTTAAAGTCTCTGGTTCTTGTTCAAATGTAACAGAAAGTGGCATAAAACCAATTTCATAACCAAGCAAATAAATTCTTATAGATACTTCTGTATCCTCTGTTATTGCCTTTATATCCCATCCACCCAACTCTTCTACTATTGATCTTCTTATTACAAAATTGGTTCCTGGAATAGTTGCAAAACCAAATATGAAATATCTTCCACCTTGAGATAGCCATTGAAAAGAAAGGGTTTCTATATTTATAAATCTTGTAAGAGGGTTTCTTTTTTTATTTCTTGTTCTAAATTTTCCAATTACAGCACCATAATTTTTATTTATTTGAATTTGATATACTAAATATTTAAGAGCATTTATATTAGGCGTATTATCTGCATCATAAATTCCAATTATTTCTCCGTTAGATTCTTCAAAGCCAATATTTAAAGCATTAGATTTTCCTTTACCACCATTTTCCTTTGTCGTCGTTATAATTTTTAGATTCCCATTAATTCTTTCTTTTAATTTTTTTAATATCTCTCCTGTTTTATCACTTGAATTATCATTTATAACAATCAGTTCTAATTTTTCTTTTGGATAATCCATGGAAAGTACTGATCTTACAGTTTTTTCTATAACTCGTTCTTCATTATGTGCAGGTATTAATATACTAACTGTAGGCCAATTTTTATATGCTTTTATAGCTAAATCCATAACATCTTTTTGATCATATAATTTTTTATAATAAGAATAACCTCCAAAAGCTAATATCAATTGATATACAAGCATTATCCATATACTTATTATCGAATATAAAAAAAACAAATCAACTGTTTTCATAATTCTATCCTTTCTTAGTTATTATATTTTATTTAAATAAATCTTTTTTATATTTACTTCTATAAACAATCATTATTATCATCAAAGCTAAATTAAAAACTACTATAATAGCTATAAAAACCATTGTTATTAATTCTCCTTTTGATGCATTAAAAATTTTTTGAGTTTCTTTTATTTCTTCTATTTCAAATATATTATCCTTTATTAATTCCTTTAAAATCTTACTCTCTTTAGAAAAATAATTTATTATAATTACATTATTTTTTACATATGCCAAATCATATGTTTTTTCATACTCTTTTATCGTTCCTTGCTTTTTATATTCCATAGATAAATTTTTATCGAATACTAAAAATTTTTTATTATTTAAAAACTCTTTATCCTTCTTATATTCTATAATCGTTCCTTGCTTTTTTATTATATTGTTAGTTTTATCTATATCTAAATAACTTAAAATATTCTTATTTATTCCAAATATAATCAAAATATTATTTTTATTTTTTAAATATTCTTTTAAAAATATATAATCTTCTTTTCTATTTATTTTCTTATTTAAAAGAATAATTAATCTAGTATTTTCTTTTAATTTAATATTTTTATTTAAAAGCTTAGTATTTAAATTTAAATTTATTGATTCTTTAAAAAAATTCTTTATTTCATTATTTATAATATAATCTGATATCAAATACATATTATCAGTCATTTTTGCTTTTTTTATATTTTCTTTCATAATTTCGAAATTTTTCGTTTCTTCTTTTATTTGTTTATCTTCTATTGAATTAACCTGCCCTACTATAATACTAAATATGATCATGGTCATGATTATGATTATATTTATTTTTTTAAACATCATATTCACATTCTTTTTCTAATCTTTTTAATATTTTTATAGGATCTAACTCTTCTTTATCATATTCAGTTATTGCTATTTCATATTCTAATTTATAATGAATATTATCTTCGATAGATACTTCTTCTAATTTTGCTTTTAATCTATTTTTTATAACATCAGCACCTTCATACGGAGTGTTAAATAACATCAAAACAAATTCGCCTTCTTCTACCATATATCTTTTATCTGATATTCTAAGAAGATCTATTATTTTTATTGATACTTGTTTTATAAGTTCTTCATAATTTGTTTGCCCATGAATATTTTTAAATTCTTTTAGATATTTTATTTTAACTAACATAAAAGACATTGTATGCTTATGTCTTCTTGAAAGCTCCATTTCCTGCGTCGCTTCTTCATTAAATGTTTTTAAATTTTTAAATTTTGTAATTTCATCTCTATCAACAACATCAAAAGACAAATCCTTAAGTATTTCATGTTCATCCAATAAAGTTAATATTACATCTCCTACCCTTCCTGCTGTATAAGACACTAGTGGCATTATAAAAAACCATACATAATCATATGTTAGAATTTCAACGTTATTTATTAATAAATTTACAGTCTTAAATGTTCCATATACAAATATAGCTATAATAGATGCTATAAGTGATGGTAATAACCCAAAAAAAACACCTATAAAAGTCAAAAACATAGTAGTAAATAACATAATAAAATCTTGTAAATCACTTATTTGATTTTTCAACATTAAAAAAGCTAAAATTATAGTCATTTCAAGAATTCCAGCAAATAATAAAGTGTCTACTCTATATCTATTTTTTAAACTATTGCTCAATTTAATTTTCATAATAACCTCCTCTTTATTTTTCAACAGTAAAATTTTTTTATATTTATGCAATTTTATTTAGGTTAATTTTATAATACTGATTAATATAATTTTTTGTTCTAAGCTCAATAAACAAAACAAGTTTTAATATATTTATATCCAATTATATCTACTTTATTGTTTTATTTCATAATTTTTTCTAATAAAATTTTATTTATAATTTTTATTTATCAATATTTTATTTTCAATAATATAATTTTATCAATATTCAATTTAATTATATATTAAATATTGATTTATTTAAATTCAATTTATTTTTAATTTTTTTTTAAATATTATTATCAAAATTTATTTTTTTATAAATATTATTTTTTCATAGTTCTAAAAGTCCTATATATCTAGTTTTGTAAGCAAAAAACCTTGTTTATAATCTATTTAAAGCTTATAATAAAATTTGTGAAGTTTTATTGTTTATGAGGAGGAAAGAATTATGTCTTTATTTGAAAAATGGAATGAAAAGATGTCTACTGAAGATAGAGCTAAATTAGAAGAAATTTGGAATGATTATCTACCAAAGGAAAGAGATATCTACAACGAAATGTTAGAATCTAAAAACAATGTTATAAAAGGTTCTATAAAAGATTTAGCAACTAAATACGAAATGGATTTTGTTGACTTTGTTGGATTTATTGATGGTGCTAATACTTCTTTAGTTAATGAAGTAGAATTAGAAGAATTAAATGAAGAAAGTGAAGTTAGTTTAGAATTTGATTTTGAAAAATTATACTACAATATGCTAGATGCTCAAGCTAATTGGTTATATGACCTTGAAGCTTGGAATGATATCTTAACTGTTGAAAAAAGAAAAGAAATCAAAAAAGAATATAACAAAACAAGAACAGTTGTTAAAGAAGATAAAATAGGTAGAAATGATTCTTGCCCATGCGGTAGTGGTAAGAAGTACAAAAAATGTTGTATGAATAAATAATATATTCTTGTATATTTTATTATTTTTTACAAAAACAAAAGGATAAGAAAATGATTTTTTCAATCATTTTCTTATCCTTTTTTGATATTAAATAAATTTTTTAAATCTCTTTAAATCATAAGATTATTTAAATAATTTTTGTCATCTTAAATTATTTTAGATTTTACGCTTCTTCATCTTCTGAAACTATTTCATTCATAAAATAAGCTCCAACTCTATCATAATCTTCATCTGATTCTATATTTGTAAGCTCTATTTCATCATCTTCTAGTTCTTTAAATTCATAAAGATAAACATCTTGTCCTTCATCTTTTAAAAGGGCAATATATTCTTTATCTTCAAATTCAAATATAGTTAAAACATTAAAAGTTTCCTCAGTTCCATCATCTAAAGTAAGAGTTATTGTGTTTTCATGATCATGGTCATGTTCATGTCCATTACAACCACAAGAACAATCGTCTTTTACTACTTCTTCATCATGGTTACAACCACAGTCTCCACCACAACAACCGTCTTTATGAAACATTATTTTTTCAAACATAGAATTCTCCTTTTATATGGTTATTTTTAATTAGAGCCTGATTTTACCAACATATCTTTTACAAAATCTAATTTCTCATCTTTTGCTTTGACTATAATCTTATCTTTTGTCTTGATATTACCTTTAAGCATCTCTTCTGAAATCCTATCTTCAAGTAGTCTTTGTACAGCACGTCTTAAAGGTCTAGCTCCATATTCTTTATTATAACCTTCCTTAACAATTAATTCTAGTGCTTCTTTTGAAAGCTCTATCTTTATATCCATATGCTCAATTCTATCCATAAGTCCAGAAACCATGATTTTTACTATTTCACTTATATGTTTCTTTTCTAATGAATGGAATACTATTATTTCATCTATTCTATTTATAAATTCAGGTCTAAATTTAATCTTCATTTCCTTTGTTACATTTTCTTTCATTTTTTCATATTCACTTTTTATTTGTTGTTCTTCATCTTTTATATTAGCAAAACCTAATGTTTTGTCAGCACTTATATTAGTTGCCCCAACATTAGAAGTCATTATAAGAACAGTATTTTTAAAATCGACAACTCTACCTTTAGAATCTGTAAGTCTACCATCATCTAATATCTGAAGTAGTGAATTAAATACATCAGGATGTGCCTTTTCTATTTCATCAAATAATACAACTGAATATGGCTTTCTTCTTATTTTTTCTGTTAATTGTCCACCTTCTTCATGTCCTACATATCCTGGAGGCGAACCTATAAGTTTAGAAACAGAATGTTTTTCCATGTATTCAGACATATCTATTCTAACAATTGAATCTTCATCTCCAAACATAACTTCAGCTAATGCTTTTGAAAGTTCTGTTTTCCCAACACCTGTTGGGCCTAAGAATATAAATGAACCAATTGGTCTATTTGGATCTTTAAGTCCAACTCTTGCTCTTCTTATAGCCTTTGATACTGCAACAATAGCTTCTTCTTGACCAATAACTCTTTTATGAAGAGTTTCTTCTAATTTAAGAAGTTTTTCAGATTCTTCTTCTTGTAATTTTTCAAGTGGTATCCCAGTCCAGCTAGATACGATATTAGCAATATCTTTTTCTGTAACCATACCATTTTGCCCCATTTTTTCTTTGCTCCACTTAGCCTTAATTTCACTTATTTCTTCTTCTAATTTCTTTTCTTCATCTCTTAATTTAGCTGCTTTTTCAAAATCTTGTATGCTTATTGCTTCTTCTTTTTCTTGTTCTAATCTTGCCAATTTATCTTCTATTTCTTTTAATTCATCTGGTGCTGTATGTTTTGATAATCTAACTTTTGAAGCAGCTTCATCAATAAGGTCAATTGCCTTATCTGGTAAAAATCTATCTGTTATATATCTATGAGAAAGCTCCACTGACGCCTTTATAGCTTCATCTGTTATTTTGATTTTATGATGAGCTTCATATTTATCTCTAAGTCCCTTTAATATCGTAAGTGAATCTTCTTCAGTAGGTTCATCAACCATTATAGTTTGGAATCTTCTTTCAAGTGCTGAATCCTTTTCTACATGCTTTCTGTATTCATCAATAGTAGTTGCACCAACAATTTGAATATCACCTCTTGCAAGTGCTGGTTTTAAAATATTTGAAGCATCAATAGCACCTTCAGCACCACCAGCACCAACGATTGTATGCAGTTCATCTATAAATAATATTACAGATTTATCTTCAGTAAGTTCTTCCATAACTGATTTTACTCTCTCTTCAAATTCACCTCTATATTTTGCTCCTGCAAGCATTGATGCCATATCCAAACTTATAATTCTTTTATCCTTTAACATTTCAGGAACTTCTCCATCAATAATTTGCCCTGCTAATCCTTCTACTATAGCAGTTTTTCCAACCCCTGGATCTCCTATCAATACCGGATTATTCTTTGTTCTTCTTGAAAGGATTTGTATAAGTCTTTCTATTTCCTTTGTTCTTCCTATAACTGGATCCAATAAACTTTCCGCAGCCATTTGATTTAAATCTCTACCGTACTTTTCTAAATTCGGATTGCTTTTCTTTTGTGCTTGTGGCTTTGAAAAATTAGAATAAGGCCCAGAATCTTTTGTTACATGATTTTTACCAAGAACTGATACGACCTCTTTTGCAATAAGTTCTATATCAATACCCATATCATCTAAAATTCTTGCTCCAATTCCTTCTCCTTCTCTTATAAGACCCAAAAGTAAATGCTCAGTTCCAACATAACTATGTCCTAAGTTCTTTGCTTCTATAAGAGATAATTCAAATATTCTTTTTGTTCTTGGAGTAAAACCAATAACTTGCATTGTATTGGTTCCTTCTCCTTCTATTTCAATAATTTCTTTTCTAACTGAGTCAAATGAGATTCCTAATTTTTTTAATACTCTAGAGCCTATCCCATTGCTCTCTTTTAAAATACCAAGTAAAATATGTTCACTACCTACAAAATTATGTCCTAAAGCACTAGCTTCTTTACCTGCTATTTCTAAAACAGTCCTTGCTCTTTGTGTAAATCTTTCAAACATACTATCCCTCCTAGAAAGATATTTTATTTTGTCTTTGCTTTTATTTTACTTACTTATATTATTTTTATTCTTATTATTATTTTTTTATTCTTTATTTTTAGTATTTAATTCTATAGTTTTTCTTATATGACTTGCTCTATTTATATCTCTTTCAACTACATTTTTAGCTTCATACATACTTATTTGATGAATTGGTTGAATATCTATCATCAATTTGTCTATAATTCTAGTTGAAATCTCTTCTATAAAATTCATCTCTATTCCTAATTTAACATTTGACAAATGGTTCATAGCCTCTTTTGTATCAATTATTCTTGAACTTTTTAATATTCCAAGTGATCTATAAACTCTATCTTCAAATCTGATTCCTTTTTCCTTTTTTAATACATCTCTAGCTTCCAATTCTTTGTCTATTATTTGTTTGGCAATCCCCATTATATTTCCAATTATTTCTTGTTCTTTTCTACCCAAAGTCAGTTGATTTGATATTTGAAATATATTTCCTAAAGCTTTCGAGTTTTCACCATAAATACCTCTTACTGCTAAACCTAATTGATTTGCAGCCTTTAAAACCCCATCTATATATCCAAGTTCAACTAACGCAGGTAAATGAACCATAATGGACGCTCTTAGACCTGTTCCTATATTTGTTGGACAAGAAGTCAAAAATCCTAATCTTTCATCATATGCATAATCCAATTGTTCTTCCAATACATCATCAATTTTATCAGCCAAATCAAAGGCTTCATTTAATTTAAAACCTGGAAATATCGTTTGGATTCTTATATGATCTTCCTCATTAATCATCACACTTACACTTTCATCATTTTTTATAAGTACTCCAGAATTAGAATTTTCCATAATCTCTCTACTAATAAGATGCTTTTCTAATAACATCCCTTTTTCAACTTCATCACAATCTTGCATTTTATAATATTTAAAATCATCTTTTAATACTGTATTTCCATTAACTATAACATCCTTAGCTTTTTGTAAAACTTCTTTTGATTCTTCTTCCTTCATTTTATTTGGAAATGGATAATCTATTAAATTTCTTGCTAACCTTATTCTTGAACTTATAACAACCTTAGATTCATCATCATTAACTTCAAACCAATTAGCCAATATATTTAGCTATAAAATTTAATAAAATTTTATAGCCTTCACCTCCATTCATCTTGGATTTTTTCTAATTATTGATTTCTTTTTCTAATTCTTTTATTTTATCTCTTAATTCAACAGCTCTTTCAAAATCCTCTTTATCAACAGCTATAGCAAGCTGTCTTTTAAATTTTTGAAGTTCTTTTCTAAGTCTTATAGGACCAGCCGCCCTCTTTGGAATTTTTCCAGTATGGTCTAATGTCCCTTGTACTCTTTTAACAAGTGGATATACTTGTTCATGGAATACTTCATAACATTTTTCACAACCAAATTTCCCTGTATTCCTAAATCTATTATAGGTACTTCCACACTTTGGACACGCTTGTTCAGATTTTCTTGAAAATACATTATCTATATCAGCATTCATTATGCTTGAAAATATATCTTGTATAGAAAATGGTATATTAAAATTGTTGTCAAAGTTTATATCTTGTTTTTTTTGTGCACAATTCTCACAAAGATGCATCTCTTTTTTGATTCCATTTTTTATTTCACTAAAATGAATTGTCGCTTCTTTTTCATGACAAATTTCACAAAACAATATAAACACCCCTTATCCTTTTATAATAAACTCTCTATACTTATTATTTATTCCACTAATTTTAATAATTAAAAATAAATTTTTGATTATTAAAATAAATTTATTATTATGCTCTTTAAAATATTTGCTCTAAGCTTGTCCCTTAGTTTATCTACAGGCAAATTTAATACTCTGTCATTTATTGCCGAAAAAATTATCTTTTGTTCTTTTTGACTTATAAGATTTCTTTCTCTTAAGTTTGATACTATTAATCTTGCTTTTTTGTAAGATAAATTAGAGCCAATTTCTTCTTTTATAAGATATGATAAATAGTCATCTTCATTTAAATTAATCTTTATTATCTTTATATATCCACCACCACCACGTCTACTCTCAATATAATAACCTCTATCAGAATTAAATCTTGTAGTTAATACATAATTGATTTGAGATGGTGCACATTCAAAATAATCTGCTAATTCATTTCTTTTAATCTGTACAGAATTTGAATCATCCAATAATTCTTTTATAAATTTTTCTATTATATCTGACATCTTCGCCAATACATCACATCCTTATCAAAATCAAAGTTTTTGACCTTTATTTTTATCTTTGACTTTCTTTGACTTTTATTTGAATCTATTTTATCAAAAATAAAAATAAAATTCAAGTTGTTTTTCATAAAATTTTAATAAAAAAACTAAGAACAAATATCAAAATTTGCTCTTAGTTTCTATTTACTCTTTTAATTTAAATTCTTTTATTATATCTTCTAATTCTTTTGCTATAACCATAAGCATATCACTAGAATCTGAAATTTCTGCAATAGATGCTGTTTGTTCTTCTATTGCAGCTGAAGAATGTTCACTACACTCTGCATTACTATCTGCCACATCAGATAGATTAACAAGTAATTGTATTAAACTTTCTTTATTTAAATTCATCTTAGATACCGAATCATTTAATTTATTTGTTATTTCATTTGTGTTATTAATAGCATCAGCAATAGATTCAAATCTATCCTTAGTTTCATTTACTGATGTATTTTGGGAATCTACAACTTCCCTTACTTTATTCATCTTATTTACAGCTTCAAGTGATTTATCTTTAAGTTCATCAATCACTTGTTTTATTTCATTAGTAAAACTTGTAGATTGTTCTGCTAATTTTCTTATTTCATCAGCCACAACAGCAAAACCTTTCCCTGCTTCTCCTGCTCTAGCTGATTCTATTGCTGCATTTAATGCAAGTAAATTTGTTTGTGTTGATATACTTTCTATCATTGCACTTGCATTTTCTATTTTTTCAGCACTTTTATTATTATTTAATATAATCTCATATATTTCCTTTGTTGACTTATTATTGTCATTTGTCTTGTCTATTAATGTATTTAATATCTCAAATCCTTCATTTTTTCTTCTATCAATTTCTTTAGATATTCCATTTAGATCTCTAACATAAGATTCGTTTTCATCTAACAATATACCTAAAGCTTTTACATTATTCAATGAAGTTTGAGTATCTTTTGCTTGATTTGATGAACCTAATGCTATACTTTCTACTGTTTTAGCAATTTCATCAGCAGCTAGTGCAGATTGCTCTGTAGTCCCAAGTAAAGTTGATGATGAATTAATTAAAGTATCCGATGTATTTTTCATCTTTTGAACTAAATCAATTAAATTATGTTTCATTGATATAATGGATTTTGTTAAAACTCCTATTTCATCTTCATTCTTTTTATATTTTACAATATTTTCATCATCTTTATCTAAATTATAATTGGATATATTATTTACTTCCTTAGTTATTTCGATTATAGGTCTTGTAATATAATATGCAAATACATACATAAATCCACAAGCAATTAATAACACTAAAAAACCTATTAATATAAACTTATTTCTTGCTTTTGGTATGTTTTCAAAAACTTCTTCTGGTGTTACTGCTGTTACAAGTATCCAATCCATACTTTTTAGATGCGAAAAACTAGCTATTCTACCTTTACCTAAATATGAATATGTTCCAACACCTATATCTTCCTTTAACATTTTGTTTTCGATTAATTCTAAAAATTCTGCCTGATCTTTATCTTTTCTAGCATCATCAATAACATTTATTCTGTTTTCTATATCTTTTTTATTATTGCTACTAATCATATTACCATCGATATCTATTATATAGGCAAACCCTGTTTTACCATAAGAAAATTTATCAGTTGTTTCTTGTATAAATTTTTGCGGTATAACGCCATATAATACACCCTTTACTTTATTATCTCTTTTTACAGGGGTTGCTATTATAAAAATAACCTCTCCAGTAAGCTTAGATACTATCAGATCTGATACATTAGTCTTGCCTGACATTGCAAGTTTAAAATATTGTCTATCTGATATATTCAAACTTGTTTTATTTAAGTCAAATCCTAATGCATTTCCATTTTCATCTGCATAAAATAAGCTTAGAAAGCCCATTTTTTTATATTCTTTTGATATTTCCTCTACCTTTATATTATGCTCTGTATTATCGTCAATAATTCTTCTGTTTGCTAATGTCTGCATAAATAAAAAATGCTTTTTTATAATGCTATCAACTAACATATTATTAGATTTTGCACTTGATAATAAGGCCTTTTCTACCTCCGACCTTATAAAATTGGATGATGTTTGAACTGATATCGTTATCATAATCGAAAAAGATATTATAAATGATATCAAAAATGCCATCATCACTTTTAATTTAATTGATTTAAACAAATTATTTGCTAATATTCCTAAAAATATTAGCCTTCCTCCCTCCATTAAATAGAATATATTCTCATTTCATAATAAGTTTTATATAACTTATTATTCGTAATATTATTATATATGCTTTTTTGAATAAATACAGTAGACAATAAGTTCTATTTATTGTTAGATTGTTGTAAATCATACTTAAAAGGTTTTATAAAATAATTTTATTAAATTAACTTATATTATTTAGCTTAATTTTAATGTATTATTTAATATAATTTCTTTATCAAGCTTATTTAATTTTTGCAAATAAAAAAACATGCCTATTAAGCATGTTTTCTCTAATTGGTGTGCCCACGAGGACTTGAACCCCGAACCTTCTGATTCGTAGTCAGACACTCTATCCAGTTGAGCTATGAGCACTTATTAAATTTGGGTAAAAAAAAATGGAGGCGACACCCAGATTTGAACTGGGGATAAAGGAGTTGCAGTCCTCTGCCTTACCACTTGGCTATGTCGCCGTAC
>JAOARY010000037.1 GCA_025210335.1 Peptostreptococcaceae bacterium
CATTCATATTTAGTTTTTAGAGTATAATTAAAAATAAGTATATTGCTTATTTATTTTATAATTTAATACTTTTGACAATAAATAAAATTTATGTGGTTACAATAGCAAAGAGGCTACACCTGTTCCCATTCCGAACACAGAAGTTAAGCTCTTTAACGCCGATGATACTTGGGGGCTGTCCCCCTGGGAAAGTAGGAAGTAGCCGCATAGATTTTTTTTATGCATTTTTTTATATTTTTTTATTTAAAAATGTATAGAAAATTTATAGGCTTTTTTGGCTATTTTTAAATATTTTAAAGAAATAAAATAAAGCTTTTTAAAAATGTCAAAACTTTTGGTATAATAGAGACAATGGTGTTATTTTGCCATAGTGAATTTGATTAAAATAAAACATTTGATTTAAGCAGAATTTAATTAATATAAATATAAAGATGAAAATAATATAAATAAATAATTTTTATACATGCAAAAGGGATAATGGGATTTAAGAGGAAAATTTTTATAATAGTAAAGAGAAGGTGAATACATGGATAAGTTTATAATAGAAGGTGGAAATAAGCTTGAAGGTGAAGTTAAAATTGGTGGATTTAAAAATGCAGCGGTTGCAATTTTACCAGCTTGTATACTTGCTTCAGGCGAATTTAAGATAACTAATTTACCTAATATTAGAGATATAAGAATATTATGCGAAATACTAAGAGAATTAGGTGCAGATGTTGATTTTGACGGATCAACTGCTATTATAGATACAACAAATATAAAAGAATGTGTAGCAACTCATGAAATGGCTAGTAAATTAAGAGCTTCATATTATTTAATAGGAGCAGGACTTGCTAGATTTAATTATGCTAAGGCCTCATATCCTGGTGGTTGTGAAATTGGAAGAAGACCAATTGACCAACATATAAAAGGTTTTGAAGCATTAGGAGCAAAATTTGCATTAGATCATGGTCTTATTGAAGTTAAAAGTGATCAAAGACTAAAAGGTACAGAAATATACTTAGATGTAGTAAGTGTAGGAGCTACTATAAATATAATGATGGCATCTGTTATGGCACAAGGTACTACTATAATAGAAAATGCAGCAAAAGAGCCACATGTTGTTGACTTAGCAAACTTCCTAAATGCTATGGGTGCTAATATTATTGGTGCTGGTACAGATGTTATAAAAATAAAAGGTGTAGATGAATTACATGCTTGTGAACATATGGTTATACCAGATCAAATAGAAGCAGGAACATATATGATAATGGCAGCAGCGTCAAAAGGTGATGTTTTGGTTAAGAATGTAATACCAATACATTTAGAGCCTGTAAGTGCAAAATTAAGAGAAATGGGTGTTGAAGTTCATGAATATGATGACTCTATAAGAGTTATTGGAAAAGATGAATTAAAACCTGTTAATATAAAAACATTAGTTTATCCAGGTTTTCCAACGGATTTACAACAACCAATGACAGTATTATTAACTAGATGTAAAGGTAATTCTATGGTTACTGAAACTATTTTTGAAAATAGATTTGGTCATGTAAATCAATTAAATAAAATGGGTGCAAATATCAGAGTTGAAAATAGAACAGCTGTTGTAAGTGGTGTTGAAAAATTATCTGGAACTAAATTAAAAGCATCTGATTTAAGAGCTGGAGCATCTTTAATGATTGCAGCACTTATTGCAGGTGGAAAAAGTGAAATAGAGAGTATTTATCATATTGAAAGAGGATATGAAAATATATTAGATAAAGTAAAAGGTTTAAATGGAAGAATAGAAAAGATAAGAAAAGTAGCAGAGGAAGTTTAAAATGAAATTTAAATATGCAAGTATAAGCAGTGGAAGTTGTGGTAATTGTCATTATATAAACTATAAAGACACATCTTTGCTTGTTGATAGTGGTCTTAGTGGTAAGAAGACCCAAGAAAATCTAAATTCCCTCAATATAGACCCTAAATCGATAAATGGTATACTTATAACACATGAACATAAAGACCATATAAAAGGTGCTGGTATATTATCAAGAAGATTTGATTTGCCAATATATGCAAATGAAAAAACTTGGTCAGCAATGGAAAAGGATTTAGGTAAAATAAACGATAAAAATATAAAAATAATAAATAATAATAAAAATTTTGATATAAAAGATATACAGATAAAAAGCTTTGAAATCAATCATGATGCTATTGATCCAGTTGGGTATACATTCTTTAATGGAAAAGATAAAATTGGATTTATAACCGATGTAGGGCTTATAACAGACCATGTTAAAGAAAATATTTTAGGTTCTAAGCTCGTAGTTTTAGAATCGAATCATGATGAAGAAATGTTAAAGATAGGGCCTTACCCGTACTATCTTAAAAAGAGAGTATTATCAAAACTTGGACATCTTTCAAATACACAAGCAGGTAATTTTGCAGCTGAATTAGTCAAAGCAGGAGCTAAAAATATATTATTAGCACATTTAAGTGGTGAAAATAATTTTCCAGCACTTGCATTTGAAACAGTAAAGCAAATACTTTTTGAAAAAGGCATAAAAGTAAATGAAGATTTTTCTATGGCTGTTTTAAAGAGACAAGAAAGTTCATGTTTGTACGAGATATAAAAGTTGAAATTTTACAAATAAAAATAATAAAATATTTATTATTAAAAAAGTAGATTATTGAAAAATATCAAATAAGATAAAAATAAATTATTAAAGATAAAAAAGACTTTGATATTTGAATTAAGAAATTAATTCAATTACCAAAGTCTTTTTGTTTGTTTTTTGTAAAATATTATTAGGTATTTTAGCTAAGAAAAAAAGGATATAATTAATTATAAAATATTTTTAATTTTAAATATAAAAGAAAGATTAAAAAACTTAAAAATATATTAAAAATACCTAAGACTCATTTAAATTTAAATGATTTTAGTATAATATATATTTAAAGAATATTTAAAATAATTTTTCGAACAAAATAGAAGAAGAAGGAGGGAGTTATAAAGAGAATTCTTTATAGCGAAGCTTTATGGGTTTTAAATTAGAAACATATGAAAAATTAACAGGTGCATCAGAACAAACACCAGCATACTCAATAGTTGCACAAGGGGATGGATTTTTCTTTGCAAAAAAGGGTGCTATGGTGGCAGATCAAGGTAGTTTTAAATATGAAAAAATATTATTAGACCCTAATGCAAGTGGAAATGTTGTATCAGGAGTTATAAATCAAGTTGCAAGAAGACTTACTGGTGAAAATATGGAGATAATGAAAGTAACAGGAAGTGGTCTTTGTGTATTAGCATTTGCCGGAAAAAATGTTAAGATAGTACCTTTACAACCAGGAGAAGCAATTGGTGTAGAATCTGAAAATATATTAGCTTTTTCAGGAAATTTAAAATATGGAGTAAGATTTATTGGTGCAGGAGTCTTATCTCAAAAAGGTCTTTTTACAACTAAATTTGAAAATAAATCAAATGAAACAGGTTTTGTGGGTATAATAACAGATGGTAATTCGATTGTATTACAAACTCCTTGTAGAGTAGATCCAGATGCAATAATATGTTGGACAGGACAAGATCCTAGCCTTAAAGCTGATGTTAATTGGAAGACTTTCATAGGTCAAACATCAGGAGAATCTTATATGTTCGAATTTAAAAATGCAGGACAAACAGTTGTATTACAACCATCAGAAAGAAAAGCAGGATTAGATATAGGAATTGATAGAGGTAGTGAAAATCTAACTCAAGAAAGTGCTTTTGGAAATTCTATGGGCAACTTAGGTGGAAATATGAATAATCTAGGTAGTGGTATGAATAGTGCCGGAGATACTATAAATGATTTAGGAAATACTTTAGGAAGATTTTTTAGAAATTAATAATATAAAATAAGAAAAAGGATGATTAAAGATGGGTATACAAGGATTATCAGGCTTAGGTGGTCTAAATAATAATCAAAATAACCAAAATCAATCACAAAATACCAACCAAGGAGTAGCTGGAATTGGTGGACTTGGTGGAATTGGTGGAAATCAAAATACAAACCAAAATACAAATTCTAATATGAATCAAAATATGAATCAAAGACCTACTAACTCTAATGTTGTATCACTAAAAAAAGGTCAAAAAGTATCGCTTAAAAAGACTGCAATGGACGCTGGTGTAGATTCAAATTTAACAGCGATAAAAGTTGGTCTTGGTTGGGATATAAATAGATTTGATGGTTCAAATTTTGATCTTGATGTATTTACTTTTGCACTTAGAAATGATGGAAAAGTAAGAGATGAGAGTGATTTTATATTTTTTAATAATATGAAAATAAAAGAAGGTTCAATTGTTTTAAGTGGAGATAATAGAAGTGGTCAAGGTCAAGGTGATGATGAGACTGTAAATGTTGATTTAGCAAATCTTCCAATGGAAATTGAGAAAATAGCATTTTGCATAACCATAAATGATGCAGAGTCTAAAAACCAAAACTTTGGAATGGTTGATAATGCGTATGTTAGATTTGTAGATCAAAATTCAAATCAAGAGTTTTTAAGATATGATTTATCAGAAGATTATTCATTAGAGACTGCATTGGTTGTAGGAGAGTTATATAAGCATAATAACGAGTGGAAGTTTAGAGCTATAGGTTCAGGATATCAAGCTGGTTTAGTTGCTTTATGTGCAGAATATGGAGTATCTGCAACTAATTAATCTATAAATTTATTTAAAGAAAAATCAAAGACTAAAAAGTCTATAGAGGGGCTGTTGCATAAAAAGAAAAATTAGTATATATTGTGTTGATTTAAATTTTAAAACATAATATATTCTAAGAATATTTCTTAATGTAACAGCTCTTTTGATGTAAAACATATATGTGGTAAAAATAAATCATACTATATTATAAAAGTGAAAGTAAATAAATCGAATCTTATAAAATTAAACTCTTGTATAAGAGTTTAGGAAATTCAAAAAAGGATAGAATTATATCAAGGACGTGATATTTTGAGGACAATAATAGTAAAGCTTATCTATATAATAATTATATTATTAATCACAACTATAAGTATTTACAATCTTCACTTAGGAACATTGTTAGCATTTTTAATAGGGCTTAATATGTATTTGGAAAGATTTTATTTTAAAAATTTTTATTTGGGAAAATATAATTTAAGAAAATTAAAAGATAAAACAGCATTAAAATATTTTAATGAATTTTTACAAGATTTGGATAAGAATGATGATTTTAATTCAATAAAATATTTGCAATTAGATATGTATAGTTTTAATCTTAGAGCTAAGACTTATAACAATATAGGTCTATGTTATTTAGAATCAAAAGTATACAAAAAAGCACAGGATTATTTTAATAATGCTATTAAAGAAGATGAAAAGTTTTGTATGCCATATTACAATTTAGCAATAATAAATATGATAAAAAATAAAGATGATATAGCAAGGGAATATTTAAATAAATCAATCAAATTAGGATATAATAAAATCAAATTTGAAAGATTAAAATCTTATGTGGATTTTAAATATAATACTTTAAAGTGAAAACGTTTTTTAAAATGTTTTTAGAGTTTTTAGTAAATTTTTAATAGTAAAAATTTATTAAAATCAGATAAAATCCTTTGAAAATTGTCGATTTAATGATATAATTAGTTGTTTTTTAAGAAAAATTTTAATATAAATTTTCTTTTAATAAATCAGATTAAATATATTCTTAAAAATATATTTAATATTGTTTATATTCGAGGTTAAAACAACCTTTAGAGCTTAGTTTAAGAAAAATCTTGCTAAGAAGCCTTATAAGGCAGTTTTAGAATTTGGCTTAATATTGTTATAAAGAGTTTGATTTTATAGAAGACCTTAGAAGTTTTAATACTTCATTATTTTAGTTTTTAGCTAATAAAGCTATATGTTTAAAGGGTTGTTATAAAGTGAAACTCATTAAAATAACCTCTTTTGGCTAAAAATAAAAAATAAGGAAGGTATACAATGGATAAAATTAAATTTAATGAGTTAGAATGCTCAAGTGAAGTATTAAAAGCGATAGAAGATATGGGATTTGAAGAGGCAACTTCGATACAAAGTTTAGCTATACCAGTTGCACTTAGTGGTGTTGATATGGTAGGACAAGCACAAACTGGTACAGGAAAAACAGCTGCATTTGGTATCCCTGCAATAGAAAAAACAGATTCAAATTTAAAAAAAGCACAAGTATTAATACTTTGCCCAACAAGAGAACTTGCACTTCAAGTATCAGAAGAACTTGTAAGACTTTGTAAGTACAAAAAAGGTATAAACATATTATCTGTATTTGGTGGACAATCAATAGAAAGACAGATAAAAGGACTTAAAAAAGGTGCACAAATAATAGTTGGTACACCAGGTAGAGTAATGGATCATATGAGAAGAAAAACTCTAAAATTAGATGCACTTAAGATGCTTATATTAGATGAAGCAGATGAGATGCTAAACATGGGTTTTAGAGAAGATATAGAGACTATAATGTCAGATATCCCAAATAAACCACAAACTTTATTATTCTCAGCTACAATGCCTAAGGCAATACTTGATATAATTAATAAATATCAAAAAGATCCACAAATAGTTAAAGTTGCACATAAAGAAGTAACATCACCTAATATAGAACAATATTATATGGAAGTTAGAGAAGGAGATAAGATGGAAATCTTAACTAGACTTTTAGACACATATAATCCTGAAGGTTCTATAATCTTTTGTAACACAAAGAGAAAAGTTGATGATGTTGGAGCATTAGTACAAGTTAGAGGATATACTAGTGATAAGATTCATGGAGATATGCAACAAAATGCTAGACTTAGCGTTATAGAAAGATTCAAAAGAAGAGAAATAGATGTTTTAGTAGCAACAGATGTAGCTGCTAGAGGTCTTGATATAGAAGGTATAGATATAGTATTTAACTATGATATGCCAGGACATGAAGAATATTATGTTCATAGAATAGGTAGAACAGGTAGAGCTGGTAGAGAAGGTAAGGCATTTACATTCGTATTATCAAGAGAATTAAGATTATTAAAGAATGTAATGAGATATACTAAAAAGAAAATAGCTTTACATGATGTTCCTACAATAGCTCATATAGCAAATAAAAAGACTGAAGATTTCTTAGAAAAATTAAAAGAAGAAGTTGAAATCGGTAATTTTAAAAAGCAAGAAGCTATATTAGAGTCACTTATAAATAATGGACTTACATCTTATGAAATTGCTTGTGCTCTTTTAAAGATGGAATTAGAAATAGATGAAAAACAATATAACACAGTATCTGCTGATTTTGATAATATGAAGATGAGTGGAACATTAGCTAGAATATTTGTTAATATCGGAAATAACAAAAGAATAAAAGCTAGAGATATTGTTGGTGCTGTAGCTGGAGAAACTGGAATTAAAGGTAGAGATATAAATAATATAGATATTTACGATGAATTCTCATTCTTTGAAGTACCAGCAGAGGTTGCTAAAAGAGTAGTAGAAGTTATGGACAAAAATACTATAAGAGGTAAGAAAGTTTCTGTTGAAATAGCTAAGAGTACTAAAAAACCTTCTTCAAAAAGAGGTCAAAACAAATCACATAAATCATCTTCAAGAAAGAGTGATTCAAGAAGAAGTGGTTCTTCTAATGGTCAAAAGAGATCAAATAGAGGAGATAACAAGAAAGACTACAAAAAAGATAATAAAAAAGACAATAGAAAAAAAGATTCAAATAAAAAAAGTAATTAATAAATATTAAATTCAAAAAAGGTAGTATGAAAATGAATAAATTCATTTTTATACTACCTTTTTTACTAGATTAAAATATAGATTGAAAATAAGAAAACATATTATATCTAAGTATTTATATTTAAAATCATAAATAGTTATTTCGTTACATATTTTTTAATAAAATTGTATTTGAATTTTTAAAATATACTTTGTAATTTTTAAATATAAAATTATTTGAAAGCAAAGTAGGTAAATTTTTATAATTAGAATTATTTTTATCAGGTTCAAAATTTTCATTTGATAAAGAAATTAAAATTTCATTATTTTTTTTGATAGACATAAAAGAAGCATAGCTATTTACATAAGAATTATATATGCTAAAATCTCTTATAGTATTATTTTTTTCAACAAAATAAAGATCATCAATAGTAATATCATGAAGCCTAAATGTATATAATTTATTATAATTGTTTACAAAATTAATATCATTTAGACCTTTCATATTAGAAAGTTCAAATATATACATCTTATCTAAATTAAGACTAGAAAAATCACTATAAGACAATTGTGAACAGTCATCAAATAATAAAGAATTTAAGTTAATTAAACTATCTAATTTTGATATATCGTTTAAATTTTGATTTGATTTTATAGATAAATTTCTAATCTCAGTTAATTTATTTAAAAAATCCAAATTAGAAATATTGGTATTACAAATAGAGATATTTCGTAGTTGAGTCATAGAAGATAAAAATTCAAGATTATCTGAATTTAAGGCATATATATTTAATGTTTTTATATTTTTAGCAGTTTTAATGAATTCGAAATTATAATCCAAAGAAGGACTATCGATAGTAATTTCACTTAAATTTTCGAACTTCCTAAAATCAATATCTATCTTATCCAATATAGATTTATTAAGATGTATATCTTTATCATAATAAGGACTAAATTCATTAAACTCAATATTTAAAGAACGTAAATTTGTAAAAAGATACAAATCATTAAGATTATCAATATTATTATAAATATCATAAAAATCAATAGTTAAACTATCAACCATTGAGTAATGATATTTAGTTATATTTTGGGTAGTTAAATTACTATGCATAATACCATCATTTAACTCATTTACAACATACGAATCTAAGAATTTACAAACCCCATTTTTGCTTTCCTCACAAAATGCTATATTGTTTATGGCTGAAAATAACATAATAGCGATAAAACAACAAAACAACCTCACATTTTTCATTATAATTCCTCCTAATATAATTTTCATTATATTTTTTTATATATTTTTACAGAACACATTAAAAATTATACACCAAATTCATAATAAAAAAACTTAAAAATATCTTAAATTCAATAAATAAGCATATTTAAATTAATATGCCTATTTAAAATTATATATAAATGACTATAAAGAAAATTCTTAATAGATAAATCGGATTATTTTAATAAAAAACGATAATTATTTAAAAATATAGAAATAGAATATGAGTATTTTGTGTGGGTAAAAATATTATAAATTAAAATATATCTTAGGAGGGTTAATATGTATGTTTGGAAGAATGAATATTCGGTTAAGATATCAAAAATAGATGAGCAACATAAAAAACTATTTGAAACGTTTAGTATACTTAGTTCACAGATGACAAAAACAAGTAGCAAAAGAGATTTGGATAAAGCTATAAATCAATGTAAAAGAGCTGTATTAGATCATTTTAAGGATGAAGAGAAAATATTAAAAAAATGCAAATATAAAGATTTTGATGAACATAAAGAAGAACATAAAAAATTTGCAAAAAAAATAAAAAGAAGATTAAAGGAATTTAAATATTCAAATCATACAAGTGAAGATGTACTTGAAATATATAGTTTCTTAAATGATTGGCTAGTTGATCATATTATGGATACAGACCACAAATATATAGATGATGTTAAAGAATTCCATGATTGTTAAAGAGCTTTTGCATTAAGTAATATGTAATTAGCATAATATATTCTATATTTTATTTTTTGCAAAGCTCTTTTATTTTTATAGATATCACTAAAATTCACTAAAATTCACCAAAATTCGTTAAAATCAGAGCTAAATGAGATATTTTTATTATTTTTTAAAATCTCTTTTAGTTCATTTTTATTTATATTAGAACAATTATTTACAGTTAAATTCTCTAAAGATTTCAAACTGTTTATAGCTGATATATCAGAAAGTTCATCTAAATTAGATAATATTAAACTTTTTATATTTGAGTTTTTCAAAAAATTAATATCTTTAAGTTTGTATATATCAAAGATTTCAACAGATTGCAAATTATCCATATACAAAAGAGAATCAAACAATTGGTCTTTATATATAAGATTAAAAATTGATAAACTTTGCAAACTGTCTAGATTTTTCATTCCATTAGTATTTTCTAAAGCATCTAAATCATGAATTGTTAGATTCTTTAGATTTGGAAGATTAGCTAAGCAATCTAAATTTTTGATTTCATATAAATCACCTATTTCTAAGTTTGATAGATTTTTTAAATTCAATTTGCAAATATCTTTGGCTATAAAGAGATCTAATATATTTAAATTCTCTAATTTATCAAGCTTGTTAATATCCTCAAAATCATCTGCTTTAAATTCACAACCTATATTATGAAGATTTAAATTTTTTAAATTGGTCAAATTAGATATACCATCAAAAGAAGCAAGATTATCTAATTGTGAGATATTTAATGTTGAGATATTTTTGTTATCTAAAAAATTAAAATCTTTTATAGTTAAAATTTTTCTTAGACTTAAAGTATCTAAATTATCCAAAGAATTTAAGAACTTAAGGTTATTTAGCTTAAAATCAAAAGGGGTAAGATTATATTTTTTTAATTCTTTTTCATCATAAAAACATTTTAAATCCAAAGTTTTTAAGTTACTTAGATATTTTATATCATTTATATTTTTACATATATTTAAATTGTTGATGTTTAAATGTTCTAGTTTAGAGGCGTTTTTCAAAAAAGATAAATCAATATAAGAATTATAATTATAAATACTATCTAATCCCTCAAAAACAATATAACCACCAAAACAACAACAATCAGTATTTGATTCATCTGCTTTAAAATAATCACTATCAAGATATCCATCATAATATTGATTTAGATTTAGGGTCTTTAAATTGTTCACAGTTGTAGATTTTTTTAAAAATTCAATATCATTATTTTTTGATCTTGATTCAATTGATAATTCTTCTAAATCATAATATAAATCAATATTTTCTATTTTAGAATTTTTATCAATAGAGTTAAAGTTTTTTGCAGATAATGTGTTGATATTGTCATATTCATTATGAGATTTTGATTTTGAGATATTGAGGTTAGAATTAGAATTTTTTATATTAGAACATGACAATAAAATCATACAAATGAATAAGCTTATTAATAGTATGTACTTTGTTGACTTTGTATTCATATTTTATGAAGCAGTCGCAAAAAATATAGAATCTATATTATAATATAGTTTTTGTTTGACTGCGACTTCACCGACCTTTCGTATTATATTTGTATATAAGTATAATAGAAAGAAAAACTTAAAAAAAGAGAAAAATATTTACAAAAAAATTGATATGAGAGTACTATCTTAATTGAATTCAATAGGAATATATATTTCGGATATATATTCTTTAGAATTTTCATCTTTTAATAATAAGACTTCAATTTCACAAGAAGAACCATTTATTATAAGTTTATTTTTATCTATATAATTAAGCATTTTTAGATAATGATTATCTATAGCTGTTAATGAACCTTTAAACATGCTATATACACAATTTTCATAAGATATTTCAATTATAGAACTGCTTTTTTTAGGATATTCATTATCAGATATAAAACCGACTTGAAAAGATGTATTGATATCTTTTTTTAGAAGTTGATTCTTATTTAAAAATAAAGAAAAATTAGAATTTCTAAGCCATGATTTTTCCAATGTAGAACTTTTATTTAACATTGAATTTATAAAACCTTCTTCATTTACTTCTTTTGAAAAAATATAAAAATACTTTTTCTTTAGTGGTCTGATCATTATTTCATTAGCAAATTCTTTTGCTATTACAATTTTTTGTTTGGTAAGATCTAATTCATTTCTTAACTCCAAAAAATGTTTTATTTTATCATTTATATTATCTATATTTTGTTCAAGTAAAGTATCTATATATCCTATATCTTTTGTTTTAGAAATTTTCTTTAAATCTTTTATAGACATTCCAAGATTTTTGAATTTAAGAAGATTGTCCAAAAACCCTATTTGTTCTATTGAATATAGTCTATAACCATTATCATCAATTTTATCAGGGATAAAAATTCCTTGATCATGGTAATAGCGAAGTGTGTGTGTAGATATACCAAGTATTTTTGCCATATCACCTATTTTATAATAAAGATTTCTTTTCAAATTAATCACCCAATTATAGTATACTACTAAAAAAATGCTTAACAAAAAAATTTATACAGAGATTTTTGGAAAATAAAACTGTAATACAAATTTAAGGGAAAAATCATATAAAATTTATATTTATGTTAAAAAAAGATAATAAAACTGTAATTTTTCTGCAACAAATTAATGTTAAAATATATAAGTATTTTAAATGGGAATGGTTATTCAATATAAATAAGCATTTTAACATGTTAATAAAAAATAAATATATTATAGATAGATTATGATAAAAGGAGGACATACAATGAAATTAGCAGAAGCTTTGATACAAAGATCAGATTGCAAAAAAAGATTAGAACAATTATCAGATAGATTAATAAAATGTGCAAAGGTTCAAGAAGGAGACAATCCTCCAGAAAGTCCAAAGGAATTGCTTGAAGAAATAGAGCATGTGACTAAAGAATTAGAAAATCTTATAATACTTATAAATAGAACAAATTCAACGGTGAAATATGATGATAACTTGACACTATCAGAAGCTTTGACCAAAAGAGATACAATTTGGACAAAAAGAAGTATATTAAAAAATTTGATTGAAAATGCAAGAATAACTCAAAATAGATATAGTAAGAGTGAAGTTAGATTCCAAAGTACAGTAAATATTTCGCAAATCCAAAATGAAGTAGATAGATTAGCTAAGGAATTTAGAGTAATAGATACTAAAGTTCAAGGAATAAATTGGACAACTAATTTAGTTTAAACAAATTATAAAAGATTTAGTCGGTAGCTTACTAAAAGAGAATGCAAAGCTTTGAAGTTTAGCTAGAAAGCTTCGTCGATGGTTGTGTTGGGTCAGCACATGTGGTTCGATTCCGCATTATAAATGTTAAGACCATTACAATTTACATGAGTACAAATATACAATTTATTATATTATAACCACGCATTTGTTTAGTAGTGAGGGTGGATTAGGGGATAAAAAAAGCTGTTTTATTAACATAAAAAACTATGTTGGTAAAACAGCTTTTTTTATTTTTATCATAAATTAATACCTATTTGGTATTATTCTTTTGCCTACTTCTTCGCGATTGAAAAAAGAATTTTAGGGTAGAAAAATGACGATGTCTAATATTAAAAAAGGAGAGATTAAATGAAGCATTCACAATTAATGACTGGGAATCAATCAATTGCAAGAGGTTTTTATGAAGCTGGTGGATTATTAGCATCAAGTTATCCAGGATCTCCAACTGTAGGTATTTTATCGTCGGTACAACAGTATGATGAAATTTACAGTGAATTTTCAATTAATGAAAAAGTCGCTTTAGAAGTAGGTATCGGGGCATCTTTTGCAGGTGGGAGAACAATGGTGAGTATGAAGCATGTGGGATTAAATATTGCCTCAGACCCTTTTATGACGTTTACACAAACAAAGATAAATGGTGGATTTTTACTCGTGACAGGTGATGATCCAGGAATGGCAAGTTCTCAAAATGAACAAGATAATAGACTCTTTGCTAAATTTGCAAATTGTCCTATTTTTGATCCTTCTAACAGCGAAGAAGCTAAAATGTTTGTTAAAGAAGGACTAGATATGAGTGAACAGTACCACTGTCCTGTTGTTATGAGGATTACAAGTCGATTGTGTCATAGTAGATCAGTAGTTACTCTTGATGAACGAACTGAAAAAGAAAATCCAAGTTTTTCGGGTGAGATTAAAGATTTTGGTATGATTCCACCAAATACGTTTAAAAAACAATTTGATATGCAAGAGCGTATTAAAGCACTCGAAGAAGTAGCGAATACAGCAACTTACAATTATTACAAAAAAGGAACAAGTAAAGAGGTTTTAATTGTAACATCGGGATTAATGTACAATAATCTAATGGAATTAAATTTAGATGTAAGTATTTATAAACTTGGTATGGTTTATCCACTGCCAATTAAGAAACTTAAAGAACTTTCGCAAGAGTATAGGCAAATTATTGTTCTTGAAGAGATGATGCCATTTATAGAAAATGAACTTAAAATTAATGGCATTTCTTGTGAAGGGAAAAAATATTTCTCATTTACAGGGGAATTGTTTTCAGAGATTATAGAAGAAGGTCTTCTTAAAGCAGGGGTTATTAAAGAAAAACAGTATAAAGAAGAAACGGCTGTCGAAACAGTTGCGAGGTTGCCAATGTTTTGTGCTGGATGTCCCCATCGACCAGTTTTTGATATTTTGAAAAAAACACGCAAGAAGATTATTGGGGATATTGGTTGTTACTCCTTATCCATACTTTATCCGCTTGAAGTAAGTAACTCGGTTATTTCTATGGGAGCCTCTATTGGTATTGCTAAAGGAATGGCAAAAGTAAACCAATTGAAACAGAAAAATGAACCGGTGATTGCGGTTATTGGTGATGGAACATTTTTTCATTCTGGAATCACAGGGATGTTAAATCTTTTACATCAAAATAAAAACGAAAATATTACTATTTTGATTTTAAACAACGGTTTAACTGCAATGACTGGTGGGCAAGAAAATGCAAGTACTGGCAATTATATTGAAAATGCAGATATGAAAGTATATATTCCAACACTTTTAGAAGCAGCAGGACTGCCAAAAGTTCAAGTTGTAGATCAATTTAAGTATAAAGAAGCAAAGCAAGTAATTAATGATGCAATTAAGCATGAAGGTCTTTCTATTGTAATGACAACACGACCATGTGCACTTAATTTTAAGATAAAAGAACCACATTACTATGTCGATCCAGAAATTTGTATTGGGTGTCGTACTTGTTTAAAAACCAATTGTCCACCAATACTTATGAAGGAATATGAAGGGATGGAAAAATTAAAATCTTCAATTGATTCAACGATGTGTGTGGGCTGTTCAGTATGTTCACAAGTTTGTCCTGTTGGGGCAATTAAATGTTCGGAGGTGAACAAAGATGAATAAAAATATTATTTTAGCGGGTGTCGGTGGTCAAGGACTTGTATTGACAACAAATATTATTTGTAACGCAGCTTTTAAAGCTGGATTTGACGTAAAAAGCAATGATGTGGTTGGGCTTTCTCAACGTGGTGGAAAAGTTTGGGGTAATGTTCGTATTGGTAAAAAAGTGTATTCGCCAAATATTCCACCAAAATCAGGTGATATTCTTTTAGGTCTTGAACCGCTTGAAGGGTATAGATGGAGTGGTGTGTTAAGAGATAATGGCATAGCTATTATCAACACTAAAGTTATTCCACCTGTACCAGTTATGTTTGAAGATGCACCTTATCCACAAGATATTTATGAAAATCTAGAAAAAAAGTATGAGCTAATTACCATTGATGCAGTAGAAGAAGGGTTAAAATTAGGCTCTGATAAAATAGCCAATACATTTTTGTTAGGGATTTTAGCAAAGAAATTAGATATTTCACAAGAATGCTGGAAAGAAGCTATTAAAGAAAATGTGCCAGAAAAGTTTATTGAACTGAATCTTAAAGCCTTTGATATTGGCTACGCTTATTAAGCGATTAAAAAGCATCGTCCTCTTTTTAAGAGAGAAAGATGCTTTTTTAGTTACAATTTTGCTCTTAGGCTAAATTATATACTGTTGAATTTTCTATATTTTCATCACTATTATAAATATCTATTAGTGATTTGAATGTATCTAATGATGTTAAGATTGAAACCCCTGATTCAATTGCACATCTTCTTATCTTAAAACCATCTCTATTTGAATCATTACCTTTGGTCTTTATATTGATTACATGACTAACTTCTTTTTTTCTAATTATATCTAATATACTTTCATCATCATCGCTTATCTTACTTACTTCCTCACAATCAAAACCTTGTGATTTAAGAAGTTTTGCTGTTTTATTTGTAGCTACAAAAGATATTTTTCCTTTTAGATTCTTTACTATATCCAAAAATTCTTCCTTAGAATCATCATTTATAGTGGCAAGAATCTTTTTATTATCTTTTATAAGTTCTGTATTTGCACCTATAAAACCTTTCATAAGTGAAGATAAATAAGTATTAGAAACTCCTAGCACTTCTCCTGTTGAACGCATTTGAGGCCCTAAGCTTACTTCAACATCCTTTAGTTTTTCTGTTGAAAAAACAGGAATCTTAGTAGCGTAATAATTTGGTTCTTCATAGATTCCTTCTTTGTAGCCAAGTTCTTTTAAGGTTTTTCCAAGCATCATATTTGTAGCTATATCTATAATCCCTACCTTGCTAACCTTAGATATATAAGGTACTGTTCTTGATGCTCTTGGATTTACTTCTATTACATATATTTCATCGTCGTGTTTGATAAATTGAATATTTATCATTCCAACAACTTTTAATTCATTTGCAATTTTTTTGGTTATATCAAATATCTTTGATTTATCTTCCGTAGTTAAACTAATTGAAGGATATATAGTTATTGAATCTCCAGAGTGAACCCCTGCTCTTTCAAGATGTTCCATTATTCCTGGAATTAATAATTTATTATCTTTATCACATATCGCATCCACTTCTATTTCAGTTCCAAGAAGGTATTTATCTATTAATACGGAGTTTTTAGGATCTCTTTTAAAAGAATCTGTAAGATATTTTTCTAATTCTTCCTTAGTATTAACTATCTCCATTCCTTGTCCACCGATTACATAAGAAGGTCTTACAAGTAGTGGGTATTTTAGCGTCTGTGCAAGCTCTAATCCTTTTTGTACATTATATATATTTATTCCTTTTGGTCTTTTGATATCTAATTTTTCTAAGACTTTTTCAAATTCATCTCTATCCTCAGCCTTGTTAATGCTTGTGTAAGATGTTCCTAAGATATTTATATTGTTTTCATCTAAGAAACTAGCAAGTTTGATGGCTGTTTGTCCTCCAAACGCTACAATAACGCCCATTGGTTTTTCTTTATTTATTATATTTAATACATCTTCCTTTGTAAGTGGTTCAAAATACAGCTTATCAGATATATCAAAATCCGTAGATACTGTTTCTGGGTTATTATTTATTATTATTGTTTCTATATTATTTTTAGTAAGTGATTTTACAGCGTGAACACAGCAATAATCAAACTCTATACCTTGTCCGATTCTTATAGGGCCTGAACCTATTACTATCACTTTATCTTTGTTTGATACTTCAACTTCATCAAAATCATTATAAGATGAGTAATAATAAGGTGAAACTGCTTCAAACTCTCCAGCACAAGTATCTACAACCTTATAACTAGGGAAAATATCGTATAATTTTCTAAGTTCATATATTTTTTTAGGGCTTATATTCATAAGTTTTGCAATTCCACTATCACTAAATCCTTTTTCCTTTAATTCCAATAGATAATCCTTAGTAAGGTCGCAAAGATTTAGATGTTTTAAGTTTTCTTCATTTTGTACAATCCATCTTATCTTTTCTATGAAGAATTTATCTATTCCAGTTATTTTATTTATAGTTTCGCTAAGATACATTCTTCTTATTATTTCAGATAGATAAAATAATCTATTGTCATCAGGAACTTGGATTCTTTCTTTTAACTGTTCTATTGTCATATCTTTTTCTTCACCAAGTTCACCAGTTAGTGTAAATCTATTTATCTCCAAAGATCTTAGTGCTTTTAATAATGCAGCTTCAAAATTCTTAGCAATAGCCATTACTTCGCCTGTTGCCATCATCTTAGTTCCTAGATATTTATTAGCATCTAAGAATTTATCAAAAGGCCATTTTGGTATTTTTACAACAACATAATCAAGACTTGGTTCAAATGCAGCAGTAGTTTTTTTAGTTACGCTATTTTTGATTTCATCTAGGGTATAACCAAGTGCAATTTTTGTAGCAACTTTAGCTATTGGATAACCTGTTGCTTTTGAAGCTAGAGCAGAAGAACGTGATACTCTTGGATTTATTTCTATTACACGATATTCAAAACTATGTGGGTCTAATGCAAATTGAACATTACATCCACCTTCAACTCCAACTGCTTCTAAGATGTTTTTAGAAGATGTTCTAAGAAGTTGATATTCTTTATCTGAAAGAGTAAGTGATGGTGCTACAACTATTGAATCTCCAGTATGCACCCCAACCGGATCTATATTTTCCATATTACAAACAGTTATAAAATTGCCTTTAGAATCTCTAAGTACTTCATATTCAACTTCTTTATAACCTTTGATACTTCTTTCTAATAACACTTGATTTACAGGGCTTAATCGAAGACCAGTTTTTAAAATCTCTATAAGTTCTTCTTTGGTGTCACAAATTCCACCACCACTACCACCTAATGTGTAAGCTGGTCTAACTATAAGTGGGTAGCCAATTTTTGTTGCAAAATCAAGACCTTCTTCAAGAGTAGATACAGTTTTTGATTCAACAAGTGGTTCATTTATCTCTTGCATAAGTTCTTTAAAAAGCTGTCTATCTTCACCCTTTTTGATAGATAAAATAGATGTTCCAAGCACTTTTATATTGTATTTTTCTAATATATTTGCTTCATCTAATTCTATTGCCAAATTAAGAGCAGTTTGTCCACCAACACTACAAAGTATGCTGTCTGGTCTTTCTTTGATTATTATTTTTTCAAGATACTCCAAAGTAAGTGGTTCTATGTATACCTTGTCTGCGATTTCTTTGTCTGTCATTATTGTTGCGGGATTAGAATTAACCAAAACTGTCTTAATTCCCTCTTCTTTGATTGCCAAACAAGCTTGTGCTCCCGAGTAGTCAAATTCTGCTGATTGACCTATTACTATTGGTCCAGAACCTAATACTAAAACTTTTTTGATATCTTTATTTAACGCCATATATATTCCTCCTAACATAAAAGCTCACAGGCTTTTTTAATGTTATTATTTTATTAAATCTAAGAATTTATCGAATAATACTGTGTTTTCATGTGGCCCAGGTGATGCTTCTGGATGATATTGAACACTAAAAATAGGTAAAGTCTTGTGTCTAAATCCTTCAACAGAATTATCATTTAGACTGATATGTGTTACTTTCATACTTTCTGGAACTTTAGAAACATAATATCCATGATTTTGGCTAGTTATATAGATTTTATCCTCTTCCAAATCTTTAACAGGGTGATTAGAACCTCTATGTCCAAATTCTAATTTCGCTGTATCACCATCAAATGCATGAGCCAAAAGTTGATGACCTAAACATATGCCACAGATAGGCTTTTTTCTAGATAATATCTTTATTTGCTCTATTATATCTTTAAGTTCATTTGGATCACCCGGTCCATTTGATAAGAATATCAAATCAGGGTTCACTTTTAAAATATCATCTGCTTTTGTGTTTGCAGGGAATATAGTAAGTTTACAATCTCTATTTAAGAAATTTCTCTTTATATTTTCCTTCATGCCAAAGTCCATACAAGCTATATGATATTTATAATCTTTCTTATCATTTAGAACTTGAATTTCTTTTGTGCTGACTTTATAAACACTATCTTTGTTTGAAAATTCATCAAATAAATTTTTGACATTGGAATAATTATTGGATGCTTTAGTTATAACTGCTTTTAGATTATTAGAACTTCTAATCACTTTAGTAAGTTTTCTTGTATCTATACCTTTGATTCCAGTTATTTTATGTTCCTTTAAATAACCTTCTAAAGTCATTTCATTTCTAAAATTAGATGGTTCATTACAACATTCGTTCACTACAAAACCTCTAACTTTTACTGATTTTGATTCCAAATCAGTAAAGTTGATGCCGTAATTACCAATTAAGGGAAAGGTCAAAGTAACAATTTGACCGTAATACGATGGGTCTGTTAATATTTCTTGGTATCCACTCATACCTGTATTAAATACTGCTTCTCCTACACAATCATCTGTGTAGCCAAATAAATACCCTTCAAATTCCATTTCATTTGAAAGGATAAGTTTTCCTTTAATCTTATTCATTTTGTTCTCCCTTCTTAATCTCTCTGGATTAATTTAAAAGTAGATTTTCTTGTTTTTCTTATTGATTTTAAAGAGAATTGATTTAAAAGTCAATAAAAATATTTACCTTTTTATTTTTTTTACTGGGAATTTGGGTATTAAGAAATGGCTATATATGTGATATTATATAAGTTAAAGGCAGTATAAATTATTAAATTTATATTTATAATAAAATTAAAAAATATTTTTTGAAAATGAATATAAATGATAAAGTATTTTGATATTTTAAGATTGAATTTTTTATAAAAAGGAGGAAATACCTTGAGAATGATAAACAAATTAGAAAATAAATTTGGACATCTTGCGATACCAGAACTTATGAAATATATAGCATTATTAAATGCATTAGTTGCAATGCTTAATTTTTTAGGTTTTGATGCGTATAGAGCATTGATTTTAAGTCCTAGACTTGTTATGCAAGGTCAGGTTTGGAGACTTATAACTTATATATTTATCCCACCAACAAATAGTGTGATTTTTATGTTCTTTGTAATAATGTTTTATTATTTTATAGGAACAAGCTTGGAACATCATTGGGGTACGTTTAAATTTAATCTATTTTATTTTATAGGTGTTATTGCTACTACATTTGTTTCATTTTTTACAGGAGGATATGCAACTGCAACTAGTATAAATCTTTCTATGTTTTTAGCTTTTGCAACATTATATCCTGATTTTGAACTTAGACTTTATTTTATCTTACCACTTAAGGTAAAATATTTAGCATTTTTCTATTGGTTGATTATATTATATCAATTACTCACATATCCAATTTCAGAAAAGTTTGTAGTATTGGTATCTTTATTAAATTATTTAATATTTTTCTATGGAGATATAAAAGAGCATTTTACATTAGAAACAAAAAGGTACGATGCTAAACAAAATAGAAGAGATTTTAAAGTTATAAGACCTAAAGAGTTTACTTACCACAAATGTCATGCGTGTGGAATAACAGAAAAGGATGATCCAAATATGGAATTTAGATATTGTTCTTCGTGTGATGGACATTATGAATACTGTATGACTCATCTTAAAGACCATGAACATGTTAAGGAAAATAATTAAATATATTAAAGTTAAAGATATAGAGAATAATTCAGAAGAATATAAGTAAGTTTATTTAGATAAAGAAAAAATATTAATTTAAATAAATAATAAATTTTTAGGCTATCAGATTAAATATATTAAATCTGATAGTTTTTTTGTTGCAAAAATATAAGTGAAACCCAAATTAAAAATAAAGAAAAAGATAAAGAAATAGAAATTAATTTAGAATTAAAAATTAATAAATAATATTATAAAAAATTAAGTAAAATCAATGAAAATGAATAAAATTATTCAAAGTAAAAATTTTTATGAATGACTGTTAAACTATAAATAACATAAAAAGTAAACAAATTGTCGAATTGAATCGAAATGGAATTGGGATGGTTATAAAGGAATAAAATACAAAATCTATGCAAGTTAGTAAAGATAAGTACTATAGAAAATATTTTTGCATTTGTGAAAAATAAAATTATCGAGATTTTTTTCTTGCAAATTGACATAAGTATTATGAATACTTAAATAGAGTGCGATTTTTTGCAAAAAATCAAAAAACAAAAAATCCTACTTTATTTTTAGTAAGAAATGTGATAGTATTAAGGGGTGGATGCTGATGTTAAAAATAAACAAACGTTGAAACTGTCTTCATTGAACTTTTACATTTTATGTTTTAAAATTTTTTGTAGTATTGCATAAGCTTTAATATTAGCATTATTGAACTTTTACATTTTATGTTTTAAAATTAAATCCTTTTACAGCAGATAATATAATTTCTTTCAATTGAACTTTTACATTTTATGTTTTAAAATACAATTTGGTAGTTCTCTTCTCTACCAAAAGCTACAATTGAACTTTTACATTTTATGTTTTAAAATATATTAGGATTTTAAAAATGCTTTAGATTCGCTTATATTGAACTTTTACATTTTATGTTTTAAAATTTTTCATAATGTATAAAGAAATTTTTGAGAAAATTAATTGAACTTTTACATTTTATGTTTTAAAATGCATATATCATTAGATCTTCAAATGGTATTTCCTGTATTGAACTTTTACATTTTATGTTTTAAAATTCTATAATTATCATATTATTGACAGTATCAGATACAATTGAACTTTTACATTTTATGTTTTAAAATATTTGTAAAGAATTCTTCAGGTAGTTTTAAGGCGAATCATTGAACCCTTACATTTTATGTTTTAAAATCTATCTAATAATATTTCTCCATTCATTATTGATATTATTGAACCCTTACATTTTATGCTTTAAAATAAAAATAAGACTTAATATTACAGACGATACGCTTGATATTGAACCCTAACATTTTATGTTTTAAAATGTTAGAAATAACACCTGCTAAAACTAATATGCCCAAATTGAACCCTTACATTTTTATGTAGGTGTTTTTTTATGTCCAAAAATAAATATTGATATCAATTTACAAAAACTTTTTGAAATTAATTTATGATGATATAATTTAGATATAAATAAAAGTAAATCAAGGAGTTTATTTTGGATAATAAAGCTAAGGAAGAAAAGATAGAAGAATCAAAAGAAACAATAAAAAACAAAAAGCATGATCAAGGATATAAAAACACATTTAAAAACAAAGACAATATGA
>JAOARY010000038.1 GCA_025210335.1 Peptostreptococcaceae bacterium
TATTATTAGACATTTAGTTCACTCCTTAATGTGGTTTTAGGCGATTACATTATACAAGGATCTTGTGCTAAATGTCTATTTTTTTTTGTAAAAAAATAAGTGTTGGATATTTCACCAACACCAAAAATTATACAACCTTAAAATATAGTGAATATGAATAAAGAATAAAAATAAGGGTAAGATTTTACTGCGAAAGGGGTACAAAAATATTTTGAATTTCAAAATGAAATCATATCATTAAAACTATAATTAGTACAAAAATAATAAAGGGGGATTATAAATTGAAATACAATATTTTAATAGGTGGTTCTGCTGGACAGGGTATGGATACTATAGCTACAATACTGAAAAAAATATTACAAAAAAATGGTTATTATATATTTTTAAATAAAGATTATATGTCAAGAGTAAGAGGAGGTCATAATTTCATACAAATAAGATTTTCTAAAGATGAAGTTTTTGGATATGATAATGAATTGGATGCAATTATAGCTTTAGATAAAAATACTGTAGATATTCATTTAGATAAATTAAAAACAAATGGTATTTTGATTACAGATGAATCCAATTTAGAAGATGATAAAAATGATTATTATGAATATAAATTAAAGGAATTAGCAAAAGAATTAAAAAATATAAAAATGGTTAATATAATTGCATTAGGTTGTCTATTAAAAATTTTTGGGGTTGAAATAAATTGCGTTAAAGATATATTAAAAAAGATATTTATAAATGATAATATTGTGGATATAAATTTTGAGGCTTTTAAAAAAGGTTATGATTTGGCAAAAAATAAATTTAATATAGAAAAAGGAAGTTTAAAAGAGTCGATATTAATAAACGGAAATGATGTAGTTGGACTTTCTGCTATAGCGTCAGGTGTTTCTTTTTATAGTGCATATCCAATGACCCCTTCCACAGGAGTTATGAATTATATAGCAAAAAAAGCCAATGATGCTAATATTTTGGTTGAGCAAGCTGAAGATGAAATTGCATCTATAAATATGGCACTTGGAGCATCTTATGCTGGAGCAAGAGCTATGACTGGTTCTTCTGGAGGTGGTCTTGCTCTTATGTGTGAAAGTTTAGGTTTAGTTTCTATAATGGAAACACCTTTAGTTGTTATAGATGTTCAAAGACCAGGTCCAGCAACGGGTCTTCCAACAAGAACTGAACAAAGTGATCTGTCATTTTTATTAACAGCATCTCATGGAGAGATACCTAGAATTATAATTGCATTAACAGATCAAGAAAATGCTTTTTATCAAACTTCCAGAGCTTTTAACCTTGCAGATAAATACCAAACATTGGTAATACTTTTGAGTGATCAATTTTTAGCAGATAGTAATAAAACTATAAAAGACTTAGATTTTGATAAAATTACAATAGATAGATATATAGAATTTGAAAAAACACCTAATTATAAAAGATACGATTTAGAAAATAATATCTCAAAGAGGAGAATTCCTGGATTATCAAAAGATTATACTGTTATTACAGGTAGTAATGAGCATAATGAATATGGAAATATAACAGAAGATAAAGAATTAAGAGTAAAAATGATGAAAAAAAGAATGGGAAAATTGGATTTAATAAAAAATGATTTGATAGAGCCTATTTATTACGGTACTAAAAATCCTAAAAATTTAATAATGGGTTGGGGTTCTACAATAGGAGCAATAAAAGAAGCAATAGATATTTTAAACAAGGAGAAAGATGAATTTGGAGCTCTTATATTTTCAGATATATATCCTTTACCAACTAAAAAGTTATTAAAATATGCAAAAAATGCAGTTAATATAATAAATATAGAACAAAATTATACAGGTCAATTAGCTAAATTAATAAGAAGTGAGACAGGAATACATTGTAATAAAAGTATATTAAAATATGATGGTAGACAAATAAATTATAAAGAGATAGTATCACAAATAGAAAAAGAGGTGTTTTAATATGTTGGATTTAAAAATATACAAATCAGAGGCAGAAAATATGTGGTGTCCAGGATGTGGAAATTTTTCTATATTAGACGCCTTAAAAATGGCATTAGCTGAGCTTAACCTAGATCAAGGAAAATATGTATTAGTATCTGGAATTGGACAGGCAGCAAAAACACCTCATTATATAAATTCAAATACTTTTCATGGTTTACATGGAAGAGCTTTACCTGCTGCATTTGGAATAAAAGCAGCAAATAAAAATTTAAATGTAATTGCACTTACTGGAGATGGCGATGGATACGGGGAAGGTGGAAATCACCTTATTCATAACCTAAGAAGAAATATAAATATAGCACATTTTGTTCATGATAATCAAATTTACGGACTTACAAAAGGACAAGGATCACCAACTACTGCACTTAATCAAAAAACAACATTGCAATTGGATGGAGTAAAAGTAAAACCTTTTAACCCAATATCTTTTGCGATAAGTCAAGAAATCGGGTTTGTCGCTAGAAGTTTTTCTGGTGATATAAATCATTTGAAAGAAATGATGAAAGAGGCTATTTTATATGATGGTTATGCTCTTTTAGATATATTACAACCTTGTGTTACTTTTAATAAAGTAAATACGTTTAAGTGGTACAAGGACAGGGTATATAAATTGGGGAAAGATTACAATCCATATGACATTAATCTTGCTTTTAAGACGTCGATGGAACATTTAAAAACAGATAAAATACCAATAGGTATAATATATAAAAATAAAGAATCTATATCATATATTAAAAGACATGATGTTTTAAATAAAAATATTTCTTTAAGTAGCATGAATAAAGATAAGAATGACTATAAAAGATATCTAAGTGAATTTAGATAGAATTTAATAAAAATGTAAAAACATCTTTTTTGAGTGTATAATATACAAAAAGGGTGTTTTTTATTTATATTTAACGATTAATATGGGGGATTTCACATGAAAATAGAACAATTTTTGAATTTATTAAAAAATGAACAAGAACCTCTTAGTGCAACTGAAGCTGGAAAGAAATTAAATACGGATCGAACCAATGCCAGCAGGTATTTAAATACATTATATAAAAAAGGTTTGATAGAAAAAAAAGATGGAAGACCAGTTTTGTATTATATGAAAAGAGATTTTTTGGATAAGAGTATTAATTTTCAAAATATAATAGGAAAAGATGAGAGTTTAGCAATTAGCATTAAACAAGCAAAAGCTGCTATTTTATATCCACCAAATGGTTTGCACACATTAATTTTAGGGGAAACAGGAACAGGAAAGTCTATGTTTGCAGAATGTATGTATGAATATTCTAAAATGGAAAATATAATATCCAAAAATGCACCATTTATAAGATTTAATTGTGCTGATTATTCTCAAACACCTCAACTTTTAATGTCTTATATATTTGGAGTCAAAAAAGGAAGTTATACAGGAGCATTAGAAGATAGAGAGGGACTTATTTCAAAGGCTGATAATGGAATATTATTTTTGGATGAAATACATAGATTATCACCTCAAGGACAAGAAATGTTATTTACATTTATAGATAAAGGAGAATATAAAAGACTAGGAGATACAAAAAAAGAAAATGCAAATGTTCTTATAATTGGTGCAACAACAGAAAATGTAAAATCATATTTATTAGATACATTTGTAAGACGTATACCTATGATTATAAATTTACCATCTTTAAAGGAACGAACGTTAAAAGAAAGATTTGAACTTATAGAATATTTTTTTAAAGAAGAGTCTTATAGGCTTTTAAAACCTATAAATCTATGTAAAAATAGTTTGATAAGTTATTTATTATATGATTGTGATTTAAATATCGGTCAATTACAAAAAGATATAAAATTATCCTGTGCAAAAGCATTTTTGAATTTTAAAGCAAATGAAGAAGATGAAATTTATATAAATGAAAATGTTATACCGATATATATAAATAAAGGGTTTTTAAAATATAAAGATTTTAAAAATAAATTAGATTTTATAAATGATAGTGATAAAGATATTTTTATATTTAGTTATGAAGAAGATAATAATTTAAATTTTATAAAAGAGTTTAATATAGAAAAAAATAAGGAATTTTATAAAAGTATCGAAGATAAAGTTGATAAATTAAAATCACTTGGTTTTGAAAAAGAAAAAATAAATAGTCTTATCAGTAATGATATAGAAATTTCTTTAAAGAAATATTTAAATCAAGTACCAAGATTTTTTAAAAGAGAAGAATTAAGAAGAATTGTTAATGAAAAAGTTCTTGATGTGACAGAAGAGATATTGATGTATGCTTCAAATGAACTTAGTAGAATTTACAGTGAAAAAATATATTTTGCACTTTCAATACATATACAAGAATGTTTAAAACGAATAAAAAATAAAAAGGAGATATATCACCCTCATTTAAAGAAAATAAAAACAGAAAATAAAAAAGAGTTTATGATTGCTTTTAAATGTGCATCAATGATAGAGCATAAATTTGATGTAGAAATTCCAATAGATGAAGTTGGTTATATAACAATGTTTATTAGCTCAAAAGAAGATGAAGATAATGAGGAGAACACAATAAAAATACTTGTTGCAATGCATGGAAAATCAAGTGCAAGTAGTATGGTAGAAGTATCGAATGAACTTATTGGGGTAAAATATGCAAAAGCATTGGATATGCCTTTAGATATTGATTCTTTTCAGATGTATGAGAGAATAAAAAATGAAATAAAAAAAATGGGTAAGATGAAAGGGTTATTGCTATTAGTTGATATGGGTTCATTAACATCATTTGGGAAAATTTTAGAGGATGAGTTAAATATAAAAATAAAAACTGTAGATATGGTTAGTACACCTCTTATAATAGAAGCAACTAGAAAAGGTATAATGGGAAGATCGTTACAAGATGTATATGATAGCTGTATGAATTTTAGAAAAAAAGGTATAGATGTATTTGTTAAAAATAAAAATAAAAAGAATATAATAATAACCGCATGCTTTACTGGAGATGGAGCTTCAAGAAAGATTAAAAACTACTTGATTGAAAATTTGAAAGAAGAAAATATAATAATTGAAAACTTTAACATTTTAAATAAAAAAGAATTTAGAGAAAATATAGATAGAATAAAAGAAAGTTACAATTTAATAGCAGTTATAACAACAGTTCCTATGGAACTTGAAGATGTCAATACTATTTGGGCTGCTGAAATTTTAAAAGAAGATGGAGTAAAGAAATTGATTCACTTAATAGAAAAAGAAAATGATTATATTAGTATAAGTAAATCACTAAAGAACCATTTAAATAAAATTGATTCAAAAGAGGCTATTGAAGATATATTAGAGATTTTAAATAACATAGAAGATACTCTAGATATAAATATAGATGATGATGTAAGAGTAGGTATAATAATGCATATGGCATTTTTAATAGAGTCTATGTTGAATAATGAAGAAAAAAATTATGATAATATAGCTATGATAAAGGAATATAAATATGAAAAGATTATAATAAAAAAAGCTATTGAAAATTTAGAAAAAAAATACAATATAGAAATCAATGACAAAGAAATTTATTATCTTTGTAGAATGTTAGTTGAAAATGATAGTGTGTAGAAAAATACACACTATCATTTTATTTTTTTATAAAATTACACAGTGATTTTAGAGCACAATTAATGTATATATATTAAAAAAATAAAATAAAATAAATATATATGGGTGAAAAGTATTGAAAATAGATAAGCTAAAAAAAATGATTATTAATCATTGTTGTATAATGTAATATTGGTATATTATTTGCATAATATATAATGTGTATATAAAAATAAAGGGGGATTTAATATGAAGAGTATAATGCTTGTTTGTTCGGCAGGAATGTCAACAAGTCTTTTAGTTACAAAAATGAAAACAGCATCTAATGAAATGAATTTAGAAGTGGAAATATTTGCAGTTGCTGAAGTGGATGCAAAGAACCATTATGATAAAGCGAATATAGTTTTATTAGGACCACAGGTAAGATTTTTAAAAGATAAAATAGAAAAAGAAGTTAAAGAGTATTCCATACCAGTTTTGGTGATAGATAGTATTAGTTATGGTATGATGGATGGTAAAAAAGTGTTAGAATCTGCATTAAATAGTCTCAAATTAAAAAATTAATATTTTTAGAAAATAGGAAAAGGTTTTTAATAAATTGTGGAGGGGTTAATATGATTGCATTTTTAGAGAAGAATTTTGTTCCAATTGCAGCGAAAATAGGAAGTCAAAGACATCTTGTTGCAATAAGAAATGGATTTGTTGCTATAATGCCACTTATGATTGTTGGTTCTATGGCAGTTTTAATAAATAACTTACCTATAAAATCATATCAGAATTTTATGACTGGATTATTTGGTGAAGGTTGGACAGGTTTTGGGGGAAATCTTTGGATGGGAAGTTTTGCAGTAATGTCTTTATTTGTAGCTTTTTCAATTGCTTATAATTTAGCAAAATCATATGATAAAGATGGGTTAAGTTGCGGTATTATATCCATAGCTTCTTTGATGGCAATAATGAATCCAGCTTCAGAGGCATTTGCAATTCCATACACTTGGACTGGAGCTCAAGGATTGTTTATAACAATTATTGTAGCAATTCTATCAACTGAAATATTTGTAAGATTAATAGGAAATGATAGATTGGTTATAAAAATGCCTGATGGAGTACCACCTGCTGTGGCAAGATCTTTTGCAGCTTTATTTCCTTCGATAATAACACTTTCTATATTTGCGTTTATAAAACTATTTTTTGTTAAGATTGGTCATGCTGACATACATCAATTTGTATTTGATTTTATACAAGCCCCTATGTCTAGTATGGCAAATACAGTTTGGTCAGCGATGATAATATCTTTATTAAACCATCTATTGTGGTTCTTTGGTCTTCATGGTTCAAATATATTAGAACCTGTAATGCAAGCTCTTTATATGCCGGCAATAGAAGCGAATGCAGCGGCATTTCAAGCAGGTCTTCCAGTAAAACATATAGTTACAAAACCATTTTTTGATGCCTTTGTTTATATGGGTGGTTCGGGAGTTACAGTAGCATTATTAACAGCCATTTATATTGCTGGAAAGAGAAAGCATATGAAAAATCTAGCTAATTTATCAATAGCACCAGCATTATTTAATATAAATGAACCTGTTATGTTTGGATTACCAATAGTTTTAAATCCAGTATTTATAATACCGTTTATACTAACGCCATTTATACTGACTTTAACTAGTTATGGTGCTATAGCTATGAATTTAGTTCCTAAAACAGTGGTATTTATTCCTTGGACAACACCACCTATAATTGGTGGAATTTTAGCAACAGGGGGATCCTTTGCTGGTGGAGCATTGGCTTTAATAAATTTATCAATAGCAATCGCTATTTATATACCATTTATAATAATTGCTGAAAAAGCAGAAGAGAAAAAAGAAAAAGAAGAGAAAAACGTAATTTAGATAGGAGATGGACTTATGGATTTAGAACAAATTATATTTGTTATTATAACATCAAGTGGAGATGCAAAAAGTTACTGTATGGAAGCTATGGCTTTTGCTAGAAATAATGAATTTATAAAAGCAAAAGAATATATAAAAAAAGCAGAAAAAGAACTTTTAAAAGCTCATGAACAACAAACGGATTTGATTCAAAAAGAAGCTGGAGGAAAGAAAACAGAAATTTCACTGCTTATGATTCATGCACAAGATCATCTTATGAATGCAATAACGGTAAAAGATTTATCTAAAGAGATGATTCACATGTATGAAAAATTGGATAATATTCTATAAAATTCGGGGTGAATATTCATGAAAATTTCAATAATAGGTGGTGGAAGTAGTTATACACCAGAGTTAATAGAAGGAATAATAAATAATAAAAATATAGATATAAAAGAAATTGTATTATGTGATATAAAAGATGGGCAAGAAAAGTTAGATATAATATATGATTTGAGTAGACGTATGGTAAAAAAAGCAAATTTGGATATAAAAATAAAAAAGACTTTGGATAAGAAAGAAGCTATAGAAAATAGTTCTTTTGTAATATCTCAAATACGAGTAGGTGGGTTAAAATCAAGATTAAATGACGAAAAGATACCTCTTAAGTATGATTTATTAGGTCAAGAAACAACTGGTGTAGGAGGATTTTTTAAAGCATTAAGAACAATCCCTGTTATTTTTGAAATTTGTGACTATATAGAAAAGTATGCAAAGGATGCATATTTGATAAATTTTGCAAATCCAGCAGGTATTGTTACACAAGCAGTTTTAAAACATAAAAATACGAAAGTTATTGGTGTTTGTAATGTCCCAATAACTATGAAGAATATGATTTCAGATTTGCTGAAATTAGATAAAAATAAATTAGAAATTAATTTTATTGGATTAAATCACTTTGTATATATTCATGATATATATTACGAAAGAAGAGATATATTTGATGATTTACTTAAAGTGTTGGAAACTAAAAATATAAATATGAAAAATATTGATGATTTAAAATTTGATATGGATTTGCTAAAATCACTAAGATTAATACCTTGTCCATATCATAAATATTTTTATATGAAAGACAAAATGCTAAAAAAACAACAAATAAGTTTGAAAACAAATAATTTAAGAGCAAACCAAGTAATTAAAATAGAAAAAGATTTATTTGAGGTTTATAAGAAAAATTCATTAGATGAAAAACCAATAGAGTTAGAAAAAAGAGGTGGGTCTTACTATTCGGATGTTGCAATTTCCTTAATTGATTCTATTTCAAATGACAAAAGAGATATACATGTGTTAAATGTTTTAAATAATGGAGTTATAAATAGTTTGCCTAAAGATTCAGTAATAGAAACTAATTGTATAGTCGGTAAAAATGGAATAAAGCCGATTAAAAACAAATATAGTAAATTGAATAATGTCATAGGTATGTTACGAAGCATTAAATCATATGAAGATTTAACAATAGAAAGTGTATATAGTAAAAATAAAGAAAAAGCAATATTAGCATTGATAGAAAATCCTTTGATAGTTGATTATGATAAAGCGAAACTTGTTTTTGAAGATATGTTGGAAGTTAATAAAAAATATATAAAATTTGATTAGGGGGAAGAAAATGAGAAAACTTGGAATTTCGATATATTTACAACATTCAAATTTAAAATCCATTTATAATTATATAGATTTGGCATCCTCATATGGTTTTAAAAGAATATTTACTTGCTTGATATCAAAATCTGATGACAAGGAGTTTTTAAATAAATTTAAAGATTTTATTTCTTATGCAAATTCAAAGGATATGCAAGTGATTGCTGATATAGAACCAGATATTATGAAAAACTTAAATATTGATTTTAAAGATTTAACATATTTTAAGGATATGGGTCTTTATGGAATTCGATTAGATCTTGGTTTTTCTGGGAATGAAGAAAGTTTGATGTCGTTTGATAAAAATGATTTAAAAATAGAATTAAATATAAGTAATGGAAGTAAGTACTTAGAAAATATTGTGGAATATTATCCGAATAAAAATAACTTACTTGGTTGTCATAATTTTTATCCAAGGGAATATACAGGTCTTAAAAGAAGTCATTTTTTAAAGACTTCAAAAGAATATAAAGGGATGGGAATCAAAACGGCTGCATTTATATCTTCTTCAGTTGCTAAGTATGGTCCTTGGGAATTGGAAAATGGACTACCTACATTAGAAGAACATAGAAATTTAAGTATAAAAACTCAAGCTAAAGATTTATTTAATACTAATTTGATTGATGATATAATAATTAGCAATATGTTTGCAACTGAAGAAGAGTTAAAAATATTATCCACTATAAATAAAAATATGCTAAATTTAGATATAATATTGGATAGTAATATTAGTGATATAGAAAGAAAAATAATCTTAGATCAACTGCATTTTAATAGAGGAGATATAAATGATTATGCAATAAGATCTACTCAAGGAAGAATTAAGTTTAAAAAAGAAGAGATAAAACCTAATAAGAGTAAAGAAGAAATCATAAAAAAAGGTGATATAACGATAGATAATTCATTGTATGGAAGATATAAAGGTGAGCTACAAATAGCATTAAAGGATATGAAAAATAATAATAAGATAAATATAGTAGGTAGGGTAAAAGAAGATGAATTATATCTTTTGAACAGTATAAAACCTTGGCAAAAATTTAAATTTAACAATATAAGTAAATGATGAAAATATGAATCAATTTATATCAAAAAAATAAAGAGTAGGTAGATTAAATATATTTTAAATATTTAATCTACCTACTCTTTATTTTTTAATGAAGATTCAAATTATCAAAATTTATTTTTAAATTATTAGTTATAAGTCTATATCTAATTATAAAAAATATACTAATAAATATTATTGTGAATAAATAGTAAATAAAAATATTTAAGTTGAATAGATTATTAATTATTATTAAAGAAACGACTAAAAATAACATATATCCAAGAGAATACATAGCTATATATATATTTCTAAAACCCCTTAACAAATCTCTTTCAGAATCATAGTTTAATTTTGGTGTTTTTAAATCGTAAAAATAACCTTCTAATGAAAGATGAATTGTATATATATTTATTATAAAGATAATAAATAATATATTTACAAAATTAAATTTAAAATATACTAATAATAGTGTATAGATTAATGTTGTAAAGAGATTGAAAACTCCATTTACTATTATCTTTGAATTTAATTGTGTTTTATAACTGATTGGTAAAAATTTATTAGCGTAAATCATATTTTTATCTCTGGAAAAACTAGTTGTAAATATTGGATTTAAACTTATTGCAAAAACAAACATAGAAATAACCATCAAAATTTGAACTTTGCTATTTGGGTTTATAAACATGTTTGATTGTGAAGAAGAGTTTCCAAACAAACTAGCAGAAAAAATTATAAGCATTATAAAGCTTTTTATAATATATTCAAATAATATTGTGGAATTTCTAAATATATTTTTTAAATCATTAATAATTATATTTATTAATACATTTTTAGAATCAAATACAGTACTAGATTTGGATCTTATTTTATTGTTTGGATTGGATTTAAAACTAGATAATCCATAAATACCTTTAAAATAATACTTATTTCCAACAAATAAGAAAATAATAAACGAAATGAAAACAATTGATATTATTAGTAATAAACTATTTATTGAAGATATTAAATTATTTTTAAAAAGAGGATTAACAAACAGTTTTCCTAAAAAAAGATTATCTAATATTTTTAATTTATTAAATAAAAGATCTACATTATCTTTATTAAGATTATCATCTGAAAATTTATTAAAAAATAAGTTAAAACATAATATAGAGATTACAGAAAATGTACTTACAATAAATTTAAAGGTATTTTTATTTTTGAATTTTTTAGAACCGATCATCAAAAGAAATACAAATATACCAGATAAATTAAGAGCAAATAAATTTATAAGTAATAATAATACTAAAGAAAGTATATAATGATATATACTTTTAGTATTAAATCTACAATAGTAATAAAAGGAAGGTCCTAATATTAATACACATACATATAATTGTTTGAGATATACATTTAAAAATTTAGAAACAAAAATTTCACTTTTTTTAATAGGCAAACAAAGATATGATTCGATATCATTTGAAAAATAAAAACTTCCTAAAATATCTAAGAAAGATGAAAAAATTAAAAATAAAAAAATTAAAACGCTAAAGCTTTGTAAAAAACTATTATAATAATTTAATTTATGTATATTAAATAACAGCATTTTAAAAATGCTAAAAATTAAAATTAAAGCCAGTGCAGAGGTTATTAAATAAATTGATGAATTTTTTTTATTTGTATAATAGGTACTAGTTTTTTTTATTGTTTTAAATATAGAAAAAAATCTATTCATTTTTTGTAAGCTCCAAAAATATATTTTCTAAAGATAAATTATCTTGATATTTATTTTTTATATTTTTCATACTATCATTCAATATAAGTTGACCTTTTTTTATTATACCTATTTCATCACAAATTTTTTCTGCAACTTCAAGTACATGTGTTGAAAAGAACACTAAATTACCTTTTTTTGAGTGCTTTTTCATCATATCTTTTAATATAAATGCACTTTTTGGATCTAAACCACTCATTGGCTCATCGAGTATCCAAAGCTTAGGTTCGGAAATTAAAGACCCACATATAAAAAGTTTTTGTTTAAGACCATGAGAATAATTTGCAATTTTATCATCTAATTTATCTTTTATTTCAAATTCCTCGATTAAATTTAATATAGTTTCTGTTTTGTAATCTTTTTGATATACTGTGGACATAAAATTTAAATATTCATATCCAGTTAAATTTAAGAACATATCTTTAGAATCAGGCACAAATCCTATTTGTTTTTTAAATTCTAATGGAGATTTGTTTATATCAACTCCATCTAAACTTATAAAGCCTTCATCATTATTTAATATTCCTGTAATCATATTTATTGTAGTTGTCTTACCTGCACCATTATGACCTAAAAAACCAAAAATAATTCCTTTTTTTATATTTAAGTTTAAATTATTAACAGCTTTTAGATTTTCATATGATTTAGATAAATTCTTTAATTCAAGCATCAACTAACTCCTTTCTCTTTTTCTAAAGTTTTTATAGCTTTTAAATTTATTATATATACTGATAGTATAATTAGTATTGCACCAAATATTTGCTTTTTATTTATAATATTTTTGAATATAATATATTCAAATATAATAGTAAATACAGGGCTCAAATTTATATAAAGTGCACAAATAGAAGGTCCAAGTTCTTTAAAAGCATAAAGATAAAAATAATAAGCTAAAGCAGAACATATAATTGATAAAAATAAAAAATGTATTAAAAGATTATTATTAAAATTAATCATATTGATATTTTCAAAAAAAATAAATGGCAATAAAGTTACAGTTCCAAAAATACTTTGATAAAAAGTAAGTTTGATATTTGAATATTTTCTTGAAATAGGCTTTGTTGCAAAACTAAAAACTACAAAAGCTAAAACTGCTCCAAACATCATTATATAACCATATAAATCGTTTTTATCTATGGTTTTTAAATTAAAATCAACTACTAAAATCAAGCCTATTATAGATAATGATAAACTAAGTAATTTTTGAAATGTAAATATTTCCTTATAAAAAATAGTTTCAATGATAACTATAAATACTGGTATAGTACCGATAATTATAGAGGCTATAGAAGGTGATAAATATATTATTCCTGTATTTTCAAAATAAAAATATAGGCTTATACCAAATACTCCAGTTAATAAAAAATATATAAAATCAGATTTATCAAATTTTAAATTTTCTTTTAAGTATCTAAGTATTAAAAATAGAAATGTGCTTCCAATCAAAAATCTATAAAAAGCTAAACTCATAGGTTGAAAAACATCTAAGCATATTTTTGTACTTACAAAAGAAATTCCCCAAAATGCAACGGCTAATAATAAAAAGATATTTGCCAATATTTTTTTATTCATAACAATCCCCCAATGTATTTTTTATATAATCTATATATCTATCTAAATCAGAAACTTCTAAAAAAGCTCCTTGTGCAAAATTAGAACTTCCACCACCTTTTGCATTATATTCTTTTAAAGTATTTTTAAATATTAATCCAGGATTAATATTTTCTAAGAATGACGATAAAAATATTTTTTTATTATTTTTATTTATACCAAGAACAGTTATTTTTTCATTAGATATTATATTACCAAGTTCAATAAGTTCTTTAAATTCGCATTCTTCATCTAATATTATAAATTTTTTATTTAAATCTATATATTTTTGAGCCTGGAACTTAAGTAATTTAATTTTAAGATCTTTATTTTCTTTTTTTAAATTAAGCATATTTTCACGCTCGATATTTATATTATTAAGTAAATTATCATCTGTAGATGAATAAAGAGCTTTTAATTTATTTATTATATTATTTTTTAATATATAGTCATTAAGAGCATTTATTGCACATTTAAAATATATTCTTGTGTTCTTTTTATAATATTCATATTTTATTATTTTTAAAATACCTATTTCTCCTGTTTTAGCAACATGAGTTCCACAACATGTTGAATAATCGAAATTTTCTATTTCTACAACTCTAAGAATTCCATCTAAATCCACTTCTTTTCTTAGAGGCAGTTTTTTTAGTTCCTCTTTATTTTTAAAATAAGTTTTGATATTTAAATTTTGCATAATTTTTTTATTTGTATAGAGTTCTATTCTTTTTATGTCTTCATCATTTAATTTTGAATCTAATATATCTAAAGAAACATAATTATTTGATATATTAAGACTGGTAGTTTCTAATTTAAATAAGTTATATATACAAGCAGAAAGTAGATGTTGAGCACTATGATGTTTCATATTATAAATTCTTCTATTGATATCAATTTTTAATGATACTAAATTTGAACTTGGTTTTTTATTTAAAACATGGTATGTTAAATTGTTTTTTTCATAAACATCTAATACAGCTATATCATCAATAAATCCTAAATCATTTGGTTGACCTCCAGACAATGGATAAAAAATAGTTTCTTCAAGTAATAAATGATATTTATCATCTTTTTTTATAATTTCTTTTATAATTGATTTGTATTCGAATAAATATGGATCTTTAAAATATAAATTTTTTTTATACATTTATTTTACATCCCTTCTTAAATTTATTTAGATTATATTATTATAACAATATTATAGTATATTTTGCTTATATTATTAATTAAATTTGAATTAAAAGTCCCAATATTAAATTTTTGAATATTAAAATAAATAAATTTTGACTTTCTTTGATTTTTAAACACAAAAATTTGGGTATTCTGTTCGAAATATAAAAAAAGATTTTTATATTAAAATAAAATTTTAAGTTTCATTTTCAATACTAAGGATGTATAATATAAAAATATAGTGATAAATTCAAAATTTTTATTAGATTTTGAATTTATTTTTAATATTTTTTTTGTGGAAACATTTTCACTAAGATGTTATAATCGTTTTCACAAGGCAAAGTTGTTGAGGCTTTGGAGATTTTAAGATTCTCATTTTTGATATTATACTTTTAATTTTTTATTAAATACTAAATTTTTAGAATCTAAAATCTATTTAAAGAATTTTAGGAGGTTATTTGTAATGAAAAAATTAGGTTTATTACCTAAACTGATTATCGCAATTCTTTTAGGTGTTTTAGTTGGTAAGGTAGCACCACTATTTGTAATACAGGTGGCTGCAACTTTTAATGGGATATTTGGAAACTTCTTAGGGTTTGCTATTCCACTTATAATAATAGGTTTTGTTGCTCCTGGTATTGGAGATTTAGGTAAAGGTGCTGGTAAATTATTAGGTTTAACAGCTGGTATTGCTTATTTATCTACAGTTGCAGCAGGGTCGATGGCGTTTTTTGTTAATAGTGCATTATTCCCTACATTCTTAAAGGTTGGAAGTTTAACAATTGATGCATCTAATCCGGAGCATGCTTTAGCAAAAGGATTTTTTGAAGTTGGAATGCCACCAATAATGGGTGTTATGACTGCTTTACTTATAGCATTTACTTTAGGACTTGGAATAGCAGCAATTGAAGGTGATGCTATAAAGAATTTTATGAAGGAGTTCCAAGGAATAGTTGAAAAACTTATTTCTAATATAGTTATTCCTTTACTTCCAGTTCACATATTTGGTATATTTGCTAATATGACTCATGCAGGTCAAGTTGAAACTATAATGTCAGTATTCTTTAAGGTATTTATAATAATATTTGGATTACACATTCTTATGATTTTAGTTCAATATTTTATAGCTGGAACACTTGCAGGAGCTAATCCAATATCGTTAGTAAAGAATATGATTCCTGCATATTTCACAGCAATAGGAACACAATCTTCAGCTGCTACAATACCTGTTACTTTAGAACAAACAAAGAAAAATGGAGTTAATGAAGGTGTAGCAGATTTTGCAGTGCCACTATGTGCAACAATCCATTTATCAGGTAGTACAATAACTTTAACAAGTTGCGCTATGGCTGTTATGATGCTTAATGGTATGCCAATAGGATTTAGTTCAATATTTGGATTCATACTAATGTTAGGTGTTACTATGGTTGCAGCACCAGGAGTTCCAGGAGGAGCTGTTATGGCAGCACTTGGGCTTTTACAAACAATGTTAGGGTTTGATGAAACATTAACATCTTTAATGATAGCATTATACTTAGCTCAAGATAGTTTTGGAACAGCATGTAATGTTACAGGAGATGGAGCAATAGCAATTATAGTTAATAAACTTTCTGGATACAAATTAGGAAAGAGAGATAAAGTAGCTTAATAGGCTATATAAATAATATTAAAAGAGGTTATTCTAAATCTTATATTTAGAATAACCTCTTTTAATATTATTTAGTGAATTTTTTTTATCAAATTATTTTTTTTCTTTATATGTTTTTATTAAAGATGTTGCATGACCCATTGGACATACTTGACACCAAGAACGAGGCTTATAAATAAAACCAAGAATGATTCCCAAAAGGCTAGATACAAACATCATTCTAAATATTAAATAACTCATAGCTGTTAAATTTCCTTTGGTTAAGATTAAGCCAATAAGGAAAGATAAACTCATAAAGATTAACAATATATGCTTAACCAATTTAGATCTTAGTATTTTAGGCATATTTTTATTAAAAGATATTATATTTAAAAATTTTGAAAGAAATGATCCTCTTGGACAATAATGAGAACAATGAATTTTACCTTTTCCATTAAGTGCTTGATATAGAGGGATTCCCATACATAGAAAACCTAGTATTGCAAATTTTATATTTATAATTGATAAAACCATAAAACTAATAAAAAATATCCATGACCAACTTAAATAAGATTTTTGTTTCATTTAAAACCTCCGATTAATATTATTTATAAATTATTATATCGTAATATTACAATATAATAAAAAACAAGTCAAGTAAAATTTTATTATGATTTTTATATTTTATTATAGGGAATATATAATATATCTTTAAATTAAAGGAGGACTTAATATGGCTATAATAGCGACTAATATTAACGATGGTAAAAACTATATAATAGTAGGATGTGGTTTTAATTTACCAACACCAAAAAATCCAGTATTTTTAATGAGTATAAAGGAGCAAGAGGGAGTTGTTGCGGTATGTGATGAATCTGGAAAAATATTTTGGATGAATAGCAGCGAATTAGAAGTTGTCGAAGTTGATGGAATTTTGGTTGAAGAATTACTATTATAAATATAATAATTTAAGGAAGTGCAAATATGTATATTACAAAAGATAAATATGAATTTTTAAAAAATGCATTAAGTGATGCTTCGAGTAAAGATTTATTAAAAGAAGAAAATATAAATAGTATAATGTCAGATTATCAAATAAAAAAAGCATTAGACTATAATTTTATAATAATTTTATTTAGTGTTATATTGATAGGTCTTGGTATTATACTTGCACTTGCAAGTAATTATACTTATATAACTTATAATATAAAGCAAGTTTTTGTTTTGATTTTAATGTTTGGATCATATTATTTATTTTATAAATTGAGGTTAAGTAATAGATATTTATCATTTTCATTTTTACTTTTATTTTATTTTTTATATGGAACAAGCATATTCCTAATAAGTCAAAGGTTTAATTTTTTTAATGATAATACATTCTTATTTTTGCTGTGGGCGATACCAATTTTAATTGGAGGAATATTATTAAAAGAAAAATCTTTGAATGTATTTTTTATAATTTTGTTTTCGATATATTTAATGTTTGAAGATATTGGTCTTTTATATTTTTTTAGTACATTTTTATTGGTTTTAAGTTATTATTTTAATCATTTATTATATAAATCTAAATTTATACTATTTTTTAATAATCTAAATTTTATAATAATTATAACTAAAACATTAGATTATTATGATGTAGACTCTTTTTTTATAAATTTAATAGTATTTATTATAGGTATTTTAATGTATTACAAAGAGCATAGTTACAATAGAGATATATTTAAAATTCAAGGTAATATATTTTTTGGTATATCAGGTCTGATTTTTACCTATAAAGAAACTTATGATATTTTTGAGAATATATTAAATCCAAACTATATAAGCATTATTTTTAGCATATTATTTATTTCTTTTTTGATTTTTTTGATAACAAAACAAAATATAACAAGTATAGTTTTTTTAGCAATTTTAATTTTTAGATATTATTTTGATGATTATTATGATTTTATTCCAAAATCATTATTTTTTGTAATTGGAGGAGCTTTATTATTATCTATAATAGAATATATTAGAAGAAAAAAAGGTGAATTTTATGAAGAATAAAAAATATATAGTTTCTTTTTTAGTTCCTATTTGTATATTAATAATTATAAATTTTATTCCTGTGTTTATTAATATTTATGGAGAAGAAATAATATTAAGTGCAAATTATTATATGCCGACAGATTCTTTTAGGGGTGAATATATTTCACTAAATTATGATATAAATAAGGTGAATATATCAAAACTAAAAACTGATGTAGATGTAGATATAGATGATATGGATTATGTTTATGTCTATTTAAAAAAAGCAAAAGATTATTATGATGTTGATTTTATTTCAGATAAATTAATTAAAAATAATAAACCTTATATAAAAGCAAAAGTAAATTATATAAATAGAATAGATAAAAATAGTGATAAAAAAGAAGGTCATATAAGACTTTCTTATCAGAATAATAAACTATTTATAAATAGTGATAAAAAAGAATTGTTAAAGGAGAAAGAAGAATTAGAAAAAAAAATTAAGGTTAAAATAAAGTTATATAGAGGATATTTTATACCAATAGATATTTTGTTATAACTTTAATAAAAAATAATGGATTGACTTAAAAAAAACTATAATATATAATTAAAACAGAACATTTGTTCTTTTAATAAAAAATAATAAAATGATTAATATATATTAGGAAGGATTGATAAAATGGATAGTCAAAAAACAAAAGCTCTTGAAATGGCATTAACACAGATAGAAAAAGATTTTGGTAAAGGTTCAGTTATGAAGCTTGGAGAAAATATTAAAATGAATGTAGAGGCAATACCAAGTGGCTCTTTAGGTTTGGATATTGCTCTAGGAATTGGTGGAGTTCCAAGAGGTAGAGTTGTAGAAATATATGGACCAGAATCTTCAGGTAAAACAACAGTGGCATTACATGTAATAGCTGAAGCCCAAAAATTAGGTGGAATAGCAGCTTTTGTTGATGCAGAACATGCATTGGATCCGGTTTATTCAAAGGCCTTAGGCGTTAATATAGATGATTTGGTAGTTTCTCAACCAGATACAGGAGAACAAGCCTTAGAAATCACAGAAGCATTAGTTAGAAGTGGAGCAGTTGATATTGTTGTAGTTGATTCTGTTGCAGCTTTAGTTCCAAAAGCAGAATTAGATGGAGAAATGGGAGATTCTCATGTAGGTTTACAAGCTAGACTTATGTCTCAAGCTTTAAGAAAACTTACTGGGGCTATAAATAAATCTAAATGTAGTGTAATATTTATAAATCAATTACGTGAAAAAGTTGGTGTTATGTTTGGTAACCCAGAAACTACTTCTGGTGGTAGAGCATTAAAGTTCTACTCATCACAAAGATTAGATGTAAGAAAGATAGAAACTATAAAGCAAGGCGATACAATGCTTGGTAGTAGAACAAGAGTAAAGGTTGTCAAAAATAAAGTAGCACCACCATTTACAAAATGTGAATTTGATATAATGTATGGAAAAGGAATATCAAAGGTTGGAGAAATTTTAGATATTGGTTCAGATCTTGATATAGTAAAAAAAGCTGGGGCTTGGTATTCGTATAATGATATAAGACTTGGTCAAGGTAGAGAAAATGCAAAATCATTCTTAGATGAAAATATAGATATAAAAAATGAAATAGAAGAAGCTGTTAGAAAACATTATAAATTGGGTAAATACGCAAATGAAGAAGAAAACAAAGCTTTAGAAAGTAAAAATGAAAACAAAGAGGTTAAGTTGGATTCTAAGAAAGAAACTAAAGGAAATTCGAAGAAGAATTAATTAGATTAACTGTTTAATAATGTATTTGGTTCAAGAAATTGATAAACAAATCTTTAAAAACCGTAGAAAATCAATAAAAACATTGATATTTCTACGGTTTTATTAATGTATCATCTTGACACAAATATAAAAAAAGGATACAATTAAATAAAAATGTAATACTGCCTATGGCAGAGGAGGTGGACAAGATTAACGTTTTATATGTAGCAATTGCATCTGTAGTAGCCCTAGTAATAGGAATATTAATAGGATATATGGCAAGAAAATCAGTAGCAGAAAGAAAGATTGGATCTGCTGAAGAAGAAGCTAAGAAAATGGTAAATGATGCTAAAAGAGAAGGAGAAACAGCAAAGAAAGAAAAACTTTTAGAAGCAAAAGAGGAAGCTCACTCAATAAAGAATGAATTAGATAAAGAGATAAAAGAAAGAAGAGGAGAGCTACAAAAGTATGAAAGAAGATTAGTTCAAAAAGAAGAGGTTTTAGATAAAAAACTTTATGGTTTAGAATCTAGAGAAAACTCTTTGGACAATCAAAAGAAAGAACTTGATAAACAAAAAGTTGAAATTGAAAAAGTAAAACAAAAACAATTAGAAAAATTAGAAAATCTATCAGGTCTTACAAGTGATCAAGCTAGAGATCTTATATTATCTGATACTCAAAAACAAATAAGACATGAAATGTCTATCATGATTAAAGAAATTGAAAATGAAGCAAAAGAAACAGCTGAGAAAAAAGCAAGAGAGATTATTGCTTACTCAATACAAAAATGTTCAGCAGATCATGTGGCAGAAACTACAGTTACTGTTGTAGATTTACCAAATGATGAGATGAAGGGTAGAATAATAGGTAGAGAAGGTAGAAATATAAGAACATTAGAAACTTTAACGGGAATAGATCTTATAATAGATGATACACCTGAAGCTGTAATTTTATCTGGATTCGATCCAATAAGAAGAGAAACTGCAAGAATTGCACTTGAAAAATTGATTGCAGATGGTAGAATACATCCTGCAAGAATTGAAGAGATGGTTGAAAAAGCAAGAAAAGAAGTTGATAATATAATAAAAGAAGAGGGAGAAAAAGCAATATTTGAGACAAATATTCATGGAATACATCCTGAACTTATAAAACTTCTTGGTAGATTAAAGTATAGAACTAGTTATGGACAAAATGTTTTAAAACATTCAATAGAAGTATCTCATTTAGCAGGTATAATGGCTGCTGAATTAGGTGCAGATGTAAGATTAGCCAAAAGAGCTGGTATTTTACATGATATAGGAAAAGCTGTAGATCATGAAATTGAAGGAACTCATGTTGAAATTGGAATGGATTTACTTAAAAAGTACAAGGAATCAAAAGATGTAATTCATGCAATGTCAACACATCATGGTGATTATGAGCCAGAATCAATAGAAGCAGTATTAGTTACAGCTGCTGATGCTATTTCAGCGGCAAGACCAGGAGCTAGAAGAGAAACATTGGAATCATATATTAAACGATTAGAAAAACTTGAAGAAATTTCAAATTCTTATGATGGTGTAGAAAAATCATATGCTATACAAGCTGGTAGAGAAGTTAGAATTATAGTAAAACCAAATGAGGTTAATGATGAAGAAATCCATTTAATGGCAAGAGAAATTACTGAAAGAATTGAAAATGAGCTTGAATATCCAGGTCAAATAAAAGTGAATATAATAAGAGAAAGTAGAGCTATTGAGTACGCTAAATAGATTTTTCTTTTCTTATTAACATAGAAAAACTATTAGAAATTAATTTCGGTTCTTTGTCAAATAGTGTTGGTGAAGAATTTTAGCAAGAAAATAATGTAATCTTTTAAGGTAGTATGAAAATGAAAAAACTCATTTTTATGCTACCTTTATTTTGTTAATAGATGAAATATCCATATTTATAAAA
>JAOARY010000039.1 GCA_025210335.1 Peptostreptococcaceae bacterium
CTATTAGCATCTTCTCCATCTTTACCTTCTCTAACTGTAGTTCCAGTAATCTTACCTTCTACAGTTATGTTTTGCATTACATCATTACCATCAGCATCTTTAAGTTGAACATATTCAAATGTACCAGCTAAATCAGCTAAACCATCGTTATCTGGATCTTGTTGTTGGTTTGGAGTTATAACTGCTGCACTTGCAGGAGCATTAGCTGCAACTGGAGTTTGGATAGCTACTCCATTTTCATCTGCAAATTGCATTGGCTCATTAAATGAAATGTAAACAGCACCAGCATCAGAAGCACCTATAGCATCTTCTACATCTGCTACTTCTGTGTTACCGATAGTTACATCTTCTTTTTCGCCTTTTACTTTAGTTAATTGTTCGAACTTAGTTACTGTTGGAGAAGTTGTATCTTCTGTTAATGTTAAGTTTGTAGCAGCAGTCTTAACAGTTGCAGTTGAACCACTATCTTTAACTGGGTTACCTACAGCATCAAGAACATTCTTAGCTTGTAATCTAAGAGGGTTGTGCTTGTTTATGTGATAGTTATCAGTTGTTGTATCAGTATCATAGTACTTAGTCCAGTCCTTATTCATTTCTATAAGGAATACTCTACCTGATTCTAATTCAGTAACTTTAAAATCATCATTAGCTTGAGTTAATACATCTTTAGCATTAGCTACATCATAAGGATTAGTCTTAGTCATATCTGGAACAGTTATTTCAAATGTATCAGCAAAGTTAGCTGCATCTCCATCTGTTACATAAGTTCCAAAATCAACAACAAATTGCTCTGGAGAATCCATTGTCCAGTCTAAGTTTACAGTTGGCTCATCGATACCAGCATAAACTAATGATAATGTAGGAACTATGTTACTTGAATGAGTTATAGAAGCCCAGTCACCTATGTTTCTAACTTCTAATCTGTGTTGTGCTCCTACTAAGAATTCTTGAATATCTCTAACATCTTTAAATGTAAGGATAGCAGTTTCTCTTTCAGTTGTTTGAGTCTTAGTACTTACAACCTTAACCTCTACATTCGCAGCATTTCCTGATGGAAGGTTTCTTCCTAAGTTAAGACCATTTATAGTCCAGTTATCTAAAGTTTTAACTGAAGCTTCATGTCCAACTTGATCATTTACAGCTTCTGAGAATACTACTTTTAATTGGTTGTATTCTAAAGTTTCATCATCTTTTTGAGTTTGAACAGAAAGCATTTTTATGTTTTCTGAATCTTCTAATGTGAATGTAGCAGAACCAGTGAAGAATATTCCATCTTTACTTGCATTATCAGCCATTTCAACTTTGTGGTTAACGTTGTCTGTTAATGGGAAATTGTCACCAGCAACATTAGCATCATCTTTCTTTAAAACAAGAACTAATGTATCTGAATCTTTTTTCTTAACTTCTAATACTTCTACCAACTCAGCTGGATCTTTAGCAGTATTATTAGTTACTTCGAAGAATTGAGGATTTGCAAGTATTAGTTCTTCAGCTTCTGCTGTTAAACCTTGGTTTAAGTTAACATATACTCTATCAGCTTGATCTGCAAGACCTGCATTTATAGTATATACTTTACCGTCTTCTACAGACGAACCAGCTGGCTTAAATGTTACTTGAATACTCTTGCTTATATTTCTTAAGTCTTCTAATATTTCACCTGTTACTACATTCTTAGCACTTGTTACAGTAGCTGTTATAGTAGCAACTCTTACTTCTGAATCTTCTTGTGGGTATAATTTAACAACTGAAGATTGTCCTTGAGTTGTTTCTTCTTCAGATATTTGTCCCCAAGTAGAAGTGTATGATACTGTAGCTTCTACATTATCACCAAAATCTAATAATGATAATTCTATATCAACTGGAGTTTGAGCACCAGTAGCATTTACTACTACTTCTGTAACTTCTTCTCCATCTATTGTAGCTTTCATATCTAATGCAGCATCAGCAGCAAATTCTACAGTAACACCAGCAGTAACTTGTGTCCAGCTAGCAGCTAAAGCATAGTCACCTGAAGTCATATTAGTAGTATCAGCTATATCAAATGTAGCAACATTTCCTTCTAAGCTAACAAATGTAGCAGTAGCTGTTACATTTCCATTAGTCAAAGTTAATGTTTTTCCATTTAAATCCATTGCTGGAGTTTCTGCAAACGTAACTGTAAAGTTTCCATCATTTACAGCTGTAGCAGCAGTTATGTTCATATCTGAAGCAACTATTTCTTCTCCATCGCCAGCAGCATATTTAGTCATTGTTCCATCAGCTTTGTAGTATGTTACTTCTGGTAATACACTTGCATCAACAGCAGCACCATTTTCTACATCATAAACAGTTGATTCATCTAATTTAAAGAATACATCTCCTGTTACATCGTTACCGAATCCATCTATTATATCTGATAATGCAGATACACCTGCATCTGTTGATAAATAATCATTTGAGTATGCATTTTCTCCTAATATGAATGATTGTTCTGGGATTGCTGCAAATGCAGTTGAACCAGCAGATACAATCAAAGCACTAGCAAGAGCAGTACTTACTATCTTTTTAGTAGCTTTCATTAATTTGCCTCCTTAAAATTTTAATAATTATTTTATATCTTCTATATAAAATCCATCTGTTATTTTATTTCCGTCATCTTTTTCATATATAGACTTATTACCATTAGCATCATAATATGTTATTTGTGGCAGAATATCTTTGGAAACCTCTTTTCCATTTTCAACATCATAAATAGTATCGATATCTAATTTGAAAAATACATCGCCAACTACATCATTCCCAAATGCATCTATGAGATTTGATAAAGCCCCAATACCTTCATTCGTAGATAAATATTCATTTGAATATGCGTCATCGCCCACTATAAACGATTGTTCTGGAATTGCTGCAAAAGATATTGACGAAAATAAAGTCAGACAAGTTATTGTTGATATTATCTTCTTCATAAACAACATCCTTATACTGAATCATTAGAGCTATATAATTATAGCTCTAATGAAATAAACAAAAATTAATTCCTAAAGAGATACTTCGTATTCTCCAACTTTATCTCCATCGTTGTAAAGAGTAACAGTTACATCTCCATCGTTATCTTTTCCAGCTAATACAGATTTTGCATCGATATCAGCTTTCTTAGTAGTTTTTTCTGTTCCATCAGATAATTGGTAAGTTACTGTATATTCATCAGCAGTTACATTATCTATTTCTACAGAATAATTTCCTAAGTTAGGGTTAAGTGCAGAAACTTCAAAGCTAGCATCTACATCAGCATCTGATCCTCCACCAGATTCTTTTTCAAGATCTTCTATAGCTTCTTTAACGTCAGCTATAGCTTTTCTTAAATCATCTTCATCTTTATCATCTATAGCTTCTTTCATATCTTCTATAGCATCTTTAAGATCTTTCCATGAATCAGCAGTGTAATCATCTTCATCCATATCTTCGTAATCTTCGATTAAATCTTCAGCATCATCTTTAAGATCATCGAAATCTTTTTCATCCCAACCATTTTCAGCTGCGATTTCTTGATCTAGATCTTCATCCATATCGTAAATCTTAACGATTCTAGCTTTCTTACCTTCTTTAAGAACAGTTACTATATCATCTTTATCGATATCGCTTCTATCTTCTTTATCATCAGTTTCGTATACTAAAGTACTGCTGTTTAGAGTTATAGTTTCTTTATCTCCATCAGCTGTTTCTATCTTAATAGAAGATGATGAATCTTCGATAACTTTACCAGTTACGAATTCAAAGTCTCTATCAGAGAATTCTTTTTCATACTCTTCTTGAGTAGTGAATACTTCTAATTCTCCATCCGAATTTTCAGTGTAAACAACAACTCTTTCTTTGATTTCTTTGTAATCATCTTCATCAGCAGAAGAACCGTTTAATTCATCAACTACTTGATCTTCATCTTTCTTATCTTCACCAAACTTGTGGATATCAGCAACTGATTCGTCTGATTTTTGGTTAGCATCTACGATGTAACCAGCAGCTTCATCATCTGAAGATATATCAGAAGTTAATAGTATAAGTTCTACTTCTTCATCATCATTGTAGAATACTACAACATTTTCATCTTCACCTTTACCATCTAATTTTTCGTATTTTTGAGTTTCGATATCTTCAACATCGTTTAAGCTATCTATTTCATCATACTTAAATACAACTACTTTTGAATCAACAGATAAATCATCATTATCTATTTCTAATTCGTCAGACTTAAAGTCATCAGTTAATTTACCCATCTTAACTTCGAAATCATCTTCGAATTTAGTGTTAGCTACTTTTAATTCTAAAGAAGAATTTAATTCAGCTATTTTTTCTATATGGTCTATTTCATTGTCACTATTAACAGTGTACTTGATAACATCCCCTATAACATCGTCTGATTTGAAGTCGTCTTCATCATCGTATCCTAAGAATTCGTCTTCATCAAAGTCTAATGCCATATCTGAAGATATTTTTTCTTCAGCAGTTAATATATCAATCTTAGCGTTCTTCTTGCTAGTGTTGATATCAGTTATTATAGCGTATTTTTCGCTTGAAGAAGATTCAGCTTTACCTTGAATATGAACTAGGTCTCCAGAGATTCCTTTGTAAGCTTCAACTTCATCATCAACGTCTGATAATGCTTCTAAAGCATCTTTACCATCATTATCATCAGTAAATTCGTAGATATCTTCATTTTCGTTAGCAGTAACTGTTCCGTACTTAGTATCAACATCGTAACTTTCAGAACCTATCTTAACTTCTCCATCTTCTTGATCGAAAGTCTTAAGAGCTCCTTCAACAGTGTTTCTTACTACTACAACGTAAGCTATAACATCTTTACTTGATTGTTCTTCTAAATCATCATCAGAATCTATTTTTCCGTTATCTAATTCAGAAAGGTTTTTATTGATGTAAAGTACATCATTTTCTTTGATATCATCTACAGACATTTGCTTTCCGTTAACATCCATAACGATTATCTTTTCGATATCTTCATCTTTACCAAATTTGATTTTTTCTTCATCATCTTTAGAGTCAGCAGTAGCATCTCTATAAGTTAATCTATCATCATCAGCTTTAACAGCTATTGCAGCTAATTCTTCGAATATTTGTGCATCTATAGTAGCTATTTTACCTTTGTTATCTTTTATGAATTTAGCAAATACAGTATTTCCTGATTCTTTAACCATTTCAGCAAAATCATCAAAATCTACTTCTTTGTTATCTACATAAACTTTAAGTTCATCTTCATCAGCTAAATCGTAATCTTTATCGTCACCTTCAGCGTCAATTATAGTTAATTCTTCATCTAAAGCTTTTTCAACTTTTTCGTCATCTTTAGTTATTGCTTCAATAGCTGAAGATTCAACATCTACAACACCGTAGAATGCATCTGTATCTCTTGAAGTTTCTTCGAAGTAAACAACTTCTTCATCATCATTGATGTATACATTTACAGTTTCTCCAAGGTAAGAATTTAACTCTATACCTTCTTTAACATCGAATATTACTTCTTTATCTTCTTTTATATCTAAAGAATCATAATCATCATCAGCTCTGAATTCGATTTGATCTTCATCTACATCTTTGTCTACTTTTGGAGTACCAGTTATAGTAGCATCTTCTACTTTAGTTATTTCAAGTTTATCTTCTAAAAGAGTTTTACCTGATTTAGAGTAAGTAGTGTTTCCAAATGTCGCATTAGCATATTCAGAAGCAGATATAGTATCAGCATCTAAAGTATTGTTAACCATTACAGCTACAGATCCTCTATCAGCAGTTCCTGTAGTATCGAAATCTACATGGCTAGTAACTCCTTCAGAAGCAGCCTTAGCTATATAGTTGTGAGGCCAAGCAGCACCACTTAAGAATTCATCTTTGTATCCTAATCCTCTAACAAGCATAGTTACTGCTTCAGCGTAAGATACTTCTTTAGTTGGTCTGAATGTTCCATCTGGGTATCCTTTTAAGATTCCTTCTCCGATAGCTACTGAAATGTATCCAGCTGACCATCTTGAAGATTCTATATCAGTAAATAATGGAGCTGATTGAGTAGCTTTTGCAGCGTCAGCTAATCCTAAAGCTTCTACCATTATCTTAGCGAATTGCTCTCTAGTTACTTTCATTTCTGGATGGTATTTTCCATCTTCCATACCATTTACTATACCGAAAGCCATTAATCTATCAACAGCTTCTTTAACGTGCTTATCTTGAATATCATCTGTTGCAGTTGCAGCAGATACCATGTTCATGCTTGAAGCCATTAGGCCCATAGTAAGCATGATTGACATAAACTTTTTCATTAAATTCCACTCCTTCTTAATAAATAATTTGTCACGGGTCTTTTATGTAACTACCGACATTATCCCGTTATACAAAATAGAGTATATCATTTTAAAATATTGTCGGTCAATTAAATAAACCCATTTGTAATTGATTTGTAATATAAGAAATTAATCATTAATATTTGATAAAATATTTTAATATTCCTTATATCAATTATGCTCTATTTAAAAGTCATTAATTTATAATGTTATTATTATTTTTATTTGCTATATTGATTGCTAGATTTATTTGCTATATATATTAATCCTTCTTTTAGTATTATATACTAAAAATATTACATGTAGTATTACAGCTCTATTACATTTATATTTCATATGCTAATTAGAGTTATAATGACTTAAAATACTTATTTTTAAAATCTAAATAAATCAATAAAAAAAACTAGAGCAACACGTTAATGTTTTTTACCCTAGTTTTTTTTATTTAATCAATATATAGATTTAATATTTATATTAAAGTAAATATATTAGATTTTTATTTTTTATATTCATTGTCATGTTCAAATTTTTCTTCGCTTTCGTCGTATTCATAATCTCCGGCTTTATCATCATCTTTATCGACTAATTCTATCTCTACATCTTTATCAGTCTTTTTCGCTGCCATTTCACAGATATCTTCCATTAAATCTCTAAAGTCACTCTTATCTCTATCGTCCCATTCATCAGATCTTCTATCTACATCCATTTCTAATTTGATTTCTACTTTTTTAGAACCAATGTCTACTTTTTTAACTTTTAAATCAATATCTTTACTTCCATTATCATATTTATCATAATCCTCTTTTATCTTATCTTCTATATAATCTTCATCATCTTTATCATCGTCATCATCGTCATCATCATCGTCACCATATTCAGACTTAACATCAAAATCTTTTTTACTTTCGTCATATTCATATTCGCCAGCTTTATCATTATCATCATCTTTTACTGTAAGTTCTACATCTTTGTCTGCTCTTTTTGCTGCCATCTTACATATATCTTCTATATAGTCTTTAAAATCACCAGAATCTCTTTTTTCCCATTCTTTTTTATCTCTTTCAGCATCAATTTTTATTTCTATTTCTACTTTTTTAGAGCTTATATCTACATCTACATCTTTTACTTTTATATCATATTTTCCATCTTTGTATTTTTCATAATCGTCTTCAATCTTATCTTTTATATATTTTTCATCATCTTTATCATCATCGTCATCATCTTTGTCACTATCTTTATTTTCTTTCTTTAATTTATCAATTTCATATTTTAATGTATTTATTTCTATTTGTTTTTGTTGTAATTGATATCTTAAATTAGCTATTTCAGTATTCGACATATTACCTGTTGATGTTAATGTTATAGAACTTGCAACTCCATTCCATTTTACATCATATCCAAAACTTTCTGTTACATCTCTTAGTGGAACATATGTAGTTCCATTGTATATAAATGGTTCTTGTGTAGTCTTTAATAAACTACCATCCTTATAAATTTTTATGTTTTGATAATAAGCATCAATTGCTTTTTTACCAGATAAACCAAAAGCCATAGAAGTTGATAATACAACTGCTAGGATTAAGGCAACTAATGATTTTTTCTTCATAATAACCCTCCTAAAATTTTTTAATACTTTGATAAAAATTAATTGAATTTAAATATAATTTTTTACAGATGATGTTTTGACTACAAATATATTTAAATTATATTTAATCAACAATATATAAAAATATAGATTGAAAACATTTAGCAAATATAAACATTTTCAATCTCATATATATTATATCACTTTAAAAATTTTTTTAACATCGATAAGTAGATTTTAAGCAAATTTTAATAAATTAGCACTATTTTTTAGTTTACAATATAGTTACAATTCGTAATAATTTCTAATCTAGTAGTACAATATTATTATCTTATAATAAGAAGGGAGTTTTTCGATGAAGAAAAATTTAGCAAAACTACTTACATTAACATTAATAATAATAAACACTTTTAGTTTTAATGTTTTTGCAGAAAATAATGATAAGATTATAAAGGATGAAGAATTTTTTAGAGCTATAAAATCTTATATTCTTAATAATTATGAAGGTGAAATATCAGAAGAAGAGTTAATTGAAGGTGCTGTTGATGGTATGTTTGAAAAATTAGATAAACATAGCTATTATATGCCTGTGGATGAAAGTACACAATTTATAGAAAAAACTAGTGGAGAATTCTTTGGAATAGGTGCTAGTATTGGTGTTAGAGATGATCAACTTAAAATACTTAAGGTTATTGAAAATACACCAGCACAAAAAGCAGGGCTTTTAAAAGATGATATAATCTTACAAATTGATGGACAAGATATTGTTGATGCCAAAAAAATTGATAAACATATAGAAAAAATTCGTGGAGAAAAAGGAACTATTGTTACCCTTGGAATATTAAGAGGTACAAATAAAATTGATATCTCCATAACTAGAGATAAAATTGAAATAAATCCAGTTACTAAAAAAATCATAGCTAATCATATTGGTTATCTAAAAATCGAGGATTTTAATAAGAATGTATCTAAGAATATAAATGAAGCTATTGAGACTTTAGAAAAACAATCTGTAAAAAAATTAGTATTAGATCTTAGATCAAATCCAGGAGGAAGTTTAAGTGAAGTTATATTAGTTGCACAAAACTTTATAGATAAAGGAACTATCGTATCTGTAAATTATAGTGATGGAACTAAAAAAACTATAAAATCTTATGGAGCTAAGAAATTTGATGATGTTGTTGTTCTTATAAATAATGGGTCTGCTTCAGCTTCAGAAATTTTAGCAGGTGCTATTCAAGATACTAATTCAGGTTTATTAGTTGGTAAAAAATCTTATGGTAAAGGTACTGTTCAAGAATTAAAGAAATTTAAAAATGATGAATCTTTAAAACTTACTATCGGAAGATATTATCTACCTTCTGGCAGAAGCATAAACGATACAGGTTTGGTTCCTGATTATGATATTGATAGATTCAAAGATGAAGATATTGTTAAAGATAACCTAAGTATAGACACCAAATCTGATATTATTATAAACGAAGTTGGTCTTGAGGTTGTTCGTCTTCAAAATATGTTAGAAGCTTTGGGATATCAAATAGCAGATGGTAGTGGAATGTATAATGAAAGTACAAAAAATGCTGTTAGTAGTTTTCAAACAGCACATGCATTAAATTCAACTGGTATAGCTAATATAGATACTACAAAAAAAATATTAACATCTTACGCAGAACTTATGAGAAAAGAAGAGTTTGATGAACAATTAAAAAAAGCTATTGAATTATTAAATAAATAGTGATACTATATAAAAGTTATTAATAAAAAAAAGGCAGGGTAACCTGCCTTATTAAATTATAAAATTAATTAAATAAAAATATGTAATATTATATTAATAGGCTCGCAACCTTTAATATAAAAAAATACTAAAATACTTTAAACATTTAATAAATAATTTTTAGTCTTGACATACTGTCAATATAAAAATCTGTTTCATTGGGTAAGAACTATTTTAATATAATTAAGATGCGATGTCAAGAAATAAATGTATTTTAGTCATTATTATCTATTTTTATTTAAATTTTAAGACTATATAAATAGTTATTATTATAGGAGGTTTTTTATGGCTACTAAATATATTTTTGTTACTGGTGGAGTTGTTTCATCATTAGGTAAAGGAATCACTGCTGCATCTTTAGGTAGATTATTAAAGGATAGAGGGTTAAATGTTACTATACAAAAATTTGACCCATATATAAATATAGATCCAGGAACAATGTCACCATATCAACATGGTGAAGTATTTGTTACTGATGATGGTGCTGAAACTGATTTGGATTTAGGTCATTATGAAAGATTTATAGATATCAATCTTTCTAAGAATTCTAATGTTACTACAGGTAAGATTTATTGGTCTGTATTAAATAAGGAAAGAAGAGGAGATTATTTAGGTGCTACAGTACAAGTAATACCTCATATAACTAATGCTATTAAAGATAGAGTTCATAGAGTATCTAAAGAAAGAAATGTTGATGTTGTTATAACTGAAATAGGTGGAACTGTAGGAGATATAGAATCACTACCATTTATGGAAGCTATAAGACAGATTAAATATGATGTTGGTGAAGAAAATGTATTATATGTGCATGTAACTCTTGTTCCATATCTAAAAAAATCTGAAGAATTAAAAACTAAACCTACACAACATTCAGTTAAGGAACTTCGTAGTATAGGTATTCAACCAGATGTTATTGTTTGTAGATCTGAAATGCCTTTAACTAAAGAAATGAAAGATAAAATAGCATTATTTTGTAATATTAAAAAAGAAAATGTTGTTCAAAATCTTGATGCAAAAACTCTTTATGAAGTGCCTTTAATGCTTAAAAAAGAAGGTCTTGATGAGATTGCTATAAAAGAACTTAAATTAAAGCCAACAAAGAAAGCTGACCACAGTGAATGGATTAGCATAGTTGAAAAAGAAATTAACCTTAAGAACAAAGTTAAAATAGCTTTAGTTGGTAAATATATAGAATTAAAAGATGCTTATATATCTGTTGCAGAAAGTTTAAAGCATGCTGGAATATATAATGATCATATAGTTGATATTGAATGGATACAATCTGAAGATATAACTAAGAATAATGTTAAAGAATACCTATCTTCTATGGATGGAATCTTAGTTCCTGGTGGATTTGGTGATCGTGGTGTTGAAGGTAAGATTGAAGCAATTAGATTCGCTAGAGAAAACAATATACCTTTCTTTGGTATATGTTTAGGTATGCAACTTGCAGTTGTTGAGTTTGCTAGAAATGTTGTAGGTCTTAAGAATGCTCATTCTAAAGAATTAAATGAAGACACTAAATACCCAGTAATAGACTTAATGCCTGAACAAGAGGATATTGAGGATATGGGAGGAACTATGAGACTTGGTCTTTATCCTTGTAAGATTAAGGCTGATACTAAAGCATTTAATGCTTATAGTGATGAATTAGTTTATGAAAGACATAGACATAGATATGAGTTTAATAATGAATATAGAGAACAAATTACTAAGAAGGGTCTTGTAATCTCAGGTCTTTCTCCTGATGAAAGATTAGTTGAGATAGTTGAACTTCCAAGCCATCCATGGTTTGTGGCTGGACAATTCCATCCAGAGTTCAAATCAAGACCAACTAGACCACATCCTTTATTTAGAGATTTTATAAAGGCTAGTGTTGAAAATAAGAAATAATATAAAATAATATATAAATAGAAGCTGTCATACTATATTGATATGGCAGTTTTTTTATATAAAAATAAATCTCTCACAGAAAATGAAAGATTTATTTTTATATTTTTTCTCTATATTTATATATTTTACTTATTTCTATTTTGTATAATTAAAATAAATAAGCCCTTCAAGATTGTCGTATTCACTTACATACAGACTATCTATATAGAAATTATTAAGAATTATCTCCAATATTGCAAAACCTGCACTTATTATATCTGCTCTTTTGGGTTGCAATCCTATGATATTTCTTTTTTCTTCCTTACTTAAAGGCATAAGCAAATCTATTTGTCTTTTTAAATCCACTATATCCAAATTAAGATTATGAGTCTTTTGCATATCATATTCTTCTAATTTTAGATGCATTGATGCTAAGGTAGTTATAGTTCCACCTATTCCAATTATTTTTTTAATATCAAACTCATTTATTATATTCAATGTATTTGATATAGTTTCATGAATATAATCTTTCATTTGCTGATATTGTACTTCATCTATTGGGTCTTTTTTTAGGAATTTTTCGCTCATCCTTACAGCACCTACATTTTCACTCTTACAAAATTTAATGCCTTCTTCATTTCCCACTATAAACTCAGTTGAACCTCCGCCAATATCTATTACAAGTATATCTTCCTTCTTGTCTTCCATTCCACTTAATACACCCATAAATCCCATATTAGCTTCCATATCGCCATCTATTATATCTACATTTGCATCTAATTTATCCTTAGCTTCTTTTACAAATTCATTTTTATTCTTGCTATCTCTAAGTGCGGATGTTCCAATTATATATATATCCTTACAATCACTTTCTTTTGCTTGATTATAGAATTTACAAAGAGCATCTATATTTTTTTCGATTGCATCCTTTGATATTACACCTTCATTATCTACATTTTTGCCTATTCTAGTTGTATTTATAAACTTATCTCTTTTTAGAAATTTACCATCTTTATATTCACTTATAAGCAATCTCATAGAATTAGTCCCTATATCAATAGCAGCATATTTCATAATATCACTCCATTTTATTTGTATCTATATACATAATTTCACCATCATAGACCATTTTTAATTTTTCTCTAGCTGTTCTTTCTACAAATTTATTTGTATCAACATTTTCTATTTGATTTTTTAAATTTTGATTTATTATTTTTTCTCTTTGTATTTGTTTTTCTATCCTAGCTTTATTTTCTTTAATTTCTTTAATCTTTTTATCTTGTTCTACAAAACTAGATATTATATAGATTGTAAGCATCAGACTTATCAAAACAAAAATTATATTTTCTAATGATATATTTTTAGTATTTTTATTGCTATTTTTCTTTTTATTTTTCTTTCTTTTTATTTTTTTATCTTTGATATATTGCTCACTTTCATCTATATCATTTTCAACATATTTCTTTACTTTATCTCTTTTTTCTTTTTCTTTTAATTTATCTTCAAAATCTATTATATTATCATTAAGATGATTTTTTATATTTTCATTATTTTTTATTTCTGTTGTTCTTTCTTTTGTTTTATTAGTTCTACTACTGCTTCTTTTGTTTTTTGTTTTATTTGTAGATATCTTATTTTGTTTTTTCTTTTTAGTTTTTTTCTTACCATCACTATAGTAAGATCTCATACATTTCCGTTGCATAAAATTTATAACACTCTATAAAAAATCTTATAAAAATCTATAAAATTTACTTTGATTATCATCTCTAATAACCTTCCCTATTCTTACTGCTCTATTTCAAATAATAGTATTCTACTCTAGTTTTATATAGCAATCCAAGGGCTTAAATTCGGATACAACGCACCCTACATATTAATAGTTTTTTGAAAAATTATTATACTATTAATTTATATTTTGAAAGATTTATACTAGCATTTTTATCCCTATCCATAATCATTTTACATTCATCACATTTATATTTCCTATCACTTAGTTTTAAATCTTTTTTTACATTTCCACAACAAGAACATCTTTTACTACTTGGATAGAATCTATCAGCTTTAACAAATTTAATTTTATTAAATTCGCATTTATATTTCATTTGTCTTATAAATTCATAAAATTTTTGTTCTTGAATACTTTTTGATAAATGCTTATTTTTCATCATGCCACTTATATTTAAATCTTCCATCACCACTCTATATGGTTTTAATTTAATTATTTTAGCAGTTACTTGATGTATATGATTATTTCTTATATTTGCTAGCTTTCTATGAATAAGTTTAATTTGTTTTTCTAATTTAATAATATTATTAGTTTTTATAAAACAATTTCCTTGTTTATTCATTTTATATTTTTTTGATATTTTTCTTTGTAATCTATCCAGTCTTTTTTTTAATTTTTTGACTTTAGCTGTTTTATTAATGTTTTTAAATGGTTTATCTACACAATTTACTACTGCCAATTCTTTAACCCCTAAATCAATTCCAATACTTAAATCTTTATTTAACTCGACTTGGTTTTCATCTTGTTCAAATCCCAATGTTAGGCACCAATACTTCCCATCAAAACAACATCTTGGATTGTTGTATTTTTTTAATTTTGGAATTTTATAATTTGTTTTGTACTCAACCTTACCTATTTTTTCTATATTTACTTTGCCATCTTTAAATTTTACAGCATCATACCTAACATAAAATGATTTTTTTGATTTTTTCTTGGATTTAAATCTAGGTTTTTTTGATTTTCCCTTAAAGAAATTTTTATAAGCAGTATTTAAATCATCAAAAGCTTTCATTGTCACTTGACCACTAACTTCATAGAGCCATTTATATTTTTCTTTCGTCTTTACAGTGTTATTAAATTCTTTTTTTATTTTAAGTTGTGATGGTTTTAAACCTTGTTTAGACATTTCTTCCCATTTTACAAGACCCCAATTATAAGCAAATCTTGCAACTCCAGTAGATTTAAACATTAATATTTCCTGACTTTTGCTTGGTTTTAATCTTATTTTTATAGCTTTTATCATCTTATTTCACCTCACTTTCTATCTTTATTTATATGATTATTATACCCATTAATAATAGTTAGAAATCTAGTGTAAATAAGTCCCAATAAAGAATAGAGCATATTTTTAAAATAAAAGATTAAAAATTAAAACCTTAATTACTTGAAAATATCATTTTCATAGATTTTTATAAAATTTTCAAAGAACAGTTATAAATTTTATGCGCATTCACATAAGAACGCTACTTCTTATGCAGTTCTTTTATGAACTTCTCATACTTTCATATGAGCGTAGACTATATCATTACCATTCATTTTTCAATGTTTTAGGTATCCTCCACTTCCACCACCAATAACTTGTGATGTACTCCCTTATGGGATAGTCGTTGAACCTTACCCTATTTAGGTCTTGGCTGCTGATTGCCTATTATCAAAACACTTAGGATTTAACCTTATGCCATCTAACTAATTTTTTCTACTTTCGCAACCATCACACTCACCCTTATTTCATGGTCATGTTGTGGTTTAGTTAGCTTTAAGGGTTTCCAGCAGTTCAAAGGATTTTGGATAGATTTTATCAATCCATCGCTCCATGCTCTTTACAAACATGGGAGGTTGTTATTACAAAAAATTTATACATATTTCATTAGATTTTTTATAACACATAGTTACCTCTGCTTCATTTTTCAATACATGTGATTTAATCATCTTAATCTTTGCTTTTGTTTTTCTACTTCCTATTTCTATTTCTATAACATCACCCTCTTTAACCTTTGTTGACGGCTTTGCTACCTTACCATTAATCTGTATCATTCCACTTTCACAAGCTTCTTTTGCTATTGTTCTTCTTTTTATTATTCTTGATACTTTAAGATATTTATCTAAACGCATATTAACACATCCTTTTAATGATTTTTGTAAACTATTTTAGTGAGATTTTACTTATAAAAATCTCACTTAGTTAGTTAAATAAAGCTGAAGGTTTTTAAAGAATTTTATATAAAAAAACAGTTCTTTGAAAGTATTTACTTAAAAAGAACTGCTTTTGTCCTTCTATATTATTATACAAAATAATATAGAATTTATAAATATGCTTATTTATTTACTATTTCTTTAAGACCTTTTCCAGCTTTGAATACTGGAGCTTTAGAAGCTGGTATTTCTATAACTTGCTTAGGGTCTCTTGGGTTTCTACCTTGTCTAGCTGCTCTTTGTCTAACTTCAAAAGTTCCAAATCCAACTAATTGAACTTTTTCTTCTGAAACTAAAGCTTCTTCAACTGATTTCATGAATGCGTTTAATGCAGCTTCTGCATCCTTCTTAGTTAATCCACTTTTCGTAGCCATATTTGCTACTAATTCTGCTTTATTCATTTAAATAAACCTCCTTAAATTCTTGCAAATCCTATTATTTATTATAAATGGATATCTCCATTATAAACTATTTTTAAATATTTTACATACTTTTTATTTAAATTGTAATATTATGTTCGATATTTGTAATATTAATTCTTTTTAGTCTTCTCTTCTTTCTTTGCTTCTTCCCAAAACTCGTCCATCTCTTTAAGCGTACAATCGTTTAATTGTCTATTTGATTTTAAAGCTTGTTTTTCAACATATTCAAATCTATCTATGAATTTTTTTGAAGTTTTGTTTATTGCTTCTTCTGGATCTACCTTTAAGAACCTTGAAAGATTTACAACTGCAAATAAAAGGTCTCCAACCTCTTCCTCTATGTATTGTATATCTCCTTTGGCATGTGCGTCAACCACTTCTTTGTATTCTTCTTCTACTTTTTTATAAACATCTTCTATATCAGCCCAATCAAAACCAACAATTTTTGCCTTTTCTTGAATTTTTCTAGCCTTCATAAGACCTGGGAAAGCATTTGGAATCCTTCTAATTCCCTCTGTTATCGTTTCTTCCTTTTTCTCTTTTCTCTTTATTTCTTCCCATCTCTTATCATATTCTTCCTCATTGAATTTTTCATCTAAAAATACATGTGGATGTCTTCTTATTAGTTTTTGACTTATTGATTTTACTATATCTTTTATATTAAAATATCCATCTTCTGAAGCTATTAAACCATGAAATACAACATGTAATAATAAATCTCCAAGTTCTTCTATCATTTCATCTATATCTTCTTTTTCAATAGCATCATAAAGTTCATAGGCTTCTTCTAACAAATGGGTCTTTAAGCTTTGATGTGTTTGCTTTTGATCCCAAGGACAACCATCTTTGCCTCTTAATCTTTTCATAACATCTATAAAATCATTTATGCTTTCATATGTTTTTTCAGCTTGAGCTTCTATATATATGGATGTTAAATGGTCAAATTCATCAACTCTATCAAGTTCATATAATTTGACATCTATCACTTTTTCCATATCTTTTATTCCAGCATTCTTTACTATTTTGATATTTTTATCATCTTTATAATATTCCATCAAAAATATTTTAAGATTAGAAGCTATGAATCTATCATATACTTGGGTTATTATATAATGATTATATATATCTATATTACTCTGTTCTATTGATAATGCATCCACAAGTGTAAATCCGTTTACTGGATCAAAATCAGACAATCTATACATTGCATCAACAAAACTCATTGATTCTATTATTTCATAATCAATATTATTGTAATTAGCCTTATCTATTATAAGTTCAACACTTTTTTCTGCAACCATTGGATGTCCTGGTACAACATATATAATATCTTCTTTTTTGGACTCTTGTATTATATAATTTGCAATATTTTCATATACATCATTAAAATTATCTTCTTGTTCATAAAAATAATCAAGACCATCATAATTAATACCCATATTGTTTATATCACTAACTATTGGATGCTTTATTGTTCTTAAATATATTTTTATTTTATTTTCATTCGCTGATTTTAACTCACTAATTGCTTTATAACTTATATAATCTAAACTACCTGGCCCTAAACCTAGTATTTTTAGCATTCTATCACCGTTACCAAAAACCTATAAAAATCTACAAATCAAAGATTTTTGTTTCTTTCCTACTTCACAATGTCCCATTTTGCCGAAGCTACTTTGGTTTGCTATAACACTCCATAGGCTTTGCTACTTTTTTAGTAGTGGGTTGTAACGATTACCCAATTTAGAAAACCTTTAAAGTGATATTTCTAAACCATAATTAGCTAAGTTTATACTTGCATTTTTATCTCTATCACAAGTAAAACCACACTCACATTTATAAATCCTATGTGATAACTTCAAATCCTTTTTTATTGCACCACATGATGAACACGTTTTGCTCGAAGGATAAAATGTCGGTACTTGAACAAATTCAATACCTTTGTATTCACATTTATATTTTATCTGATTTATAAAAGTATAAAAACCTTGTTGTTGTATAGCTTTTGATAAATGTTTATTCTTCATCATATTAGATACTTTTAAATCCTCCATAACTATTCTATATGGTTTGGCTTTCACCATTTTAGAAGTTGCTTGGTGGATATGATTTAATCTAATATACGATAATCGGTTGTGAAGTTTCTTAATCTTCAATTCGAGCTTTGCAATATTCTTAGTTTTTTGGTAACTCCCTCCTTTTTTATTCATAATATATTTTCTTGAACATTGTCTTTGTAATCTTTTTAATTTCTTACTTAACTTTCCAACTTTACTTGTTTTATTAATATTATTAATATCTAAATCATCTGCATTAGTTATTGCAAGTTGTTTAATTCCTAAGTCAATCCCTAAACTAAAGTCATTTAACTTAGTTCTTTCTTTTTCAATTTCAATTCCTACTGAAAGAACCCAAACTCTACCATTAAATTTCACTCTTGGATTACTGAATTTCTTTATAGTAGTTAAATCTATATCATAATCACATCTATATTCGACCTTGCCTATTTTTTCAAGATTTACTGCTTCATCTTTGAAATAAATATTGTCATATCTACTATAAAATTTAGGTTCTGATTTTTTTCTACTTTTAAACTTTGGATGTCCATTCAAATCATAAACACCAAGTAATTTACCAGTTCTAATTGATTTTTGGATTTTAGCTTTCGTGTATTTAACATCTTTTTTCTGTTTATCAAAGAACCTCTTATAGGCTTTATCTAAATCTCTAAGACTTTCTTTTAATGTCGCATTAGAAACCTCATAAAGCCACTTGTGACCTTCTGTGTTCTTTAATTTAGTCATTTCTTTTCCTAAATCTGTAGTTGATATCTTCTTTCCATTTTCCTTAAAATTATCAATTTGCTTTGCTAATCCCCAATTATAAATAAACCTCATAGAACCTATATGTTTCCACATAAGCTTTTCTTGTTGCTTCGTTGGATATAGCCGTATATTAATCGCTTTTATCATTTTCCATTAACTCCTTAATCATCTTTTTAGCTTTGTTTGCTCTCTTACCTTGAAGTCTACAACTAAACACATTGTCTTTCAAGGTCATCTTTTTACTTTTGAGAACTAACTCTACAATAACCTATTACTTTTTTAGCTTTAACTTCAATGCCTTTGAGTCCTAAAAAATGATTAAGTTGCTCTTGTGAATAATATCGTGCTGCACCTTTTGTAATATGAGAAGATTTTAATGAACCATTCTTATCCCAGTTTCTTAAAGTTTGAATAGTTTTACCTATTTTATTTGCAAATTCGCCTATTGAATAATATTTCACAACTTATCACCTCAATAATATTTTTAAATTAATATGTGTAAAAATTCAATAGTTTTTTATAAATTTTTATAGATTTGTTTTAACTGTTGCTCACCTCTATATTTGTATTTGTATCATCTTTTAATCCTAATATATTTATAGTATCTTTATTACTAATAACATAATCTATTATAGCTTTTGTTATTCTTTCTCCTGGAACTAATATAGGTATTCCTGGAGGGTATGGTATTATAAATTCATTTGATATTTGATTAACTGAATCTTTTAATTTTATGATTTGTTTTGATTTAGTATTGAAGGCTTCTTTTGGGGTTAATACTAAATTATCATCTAATATATTAAATATATTCTTTTCTTTTTTTAATTCATCTTCGTTATATTCTTTAGATTCTTTGATTTTATCATTTTGATTTATTTTTATCTTTTTCGTCTTTTGATTTGTTTTCGAAGCTTTTACTTCTATTTTTGACTTGTTTTTTATATCATATTCTTTTATAATTTCTTCTAATGCTCTTTTTAATTTACTAAAATCCTTTTCATCATTTCCTATGCTAGTGACTAGAAGCACTCCCTTTTCATCATGAAATTCAGGAATTATATTATATCTTCCTTCTAATATATCGTGCATTTTTTTGCCATTTAAACTATTAATTTTGGTTTTTATATAAATTTTAGTCATATCATCATTATCTAAAAACTCAAACACATTGTTATTCTTAAAATATTCTTTGATTTTTTTTATCTCTTTTAATAATTTACTCATCAAGAACTTACCTTTTTGTTCTGCTATTTTAAAAGCTTTATCCAATGATGTCATAAGTAAATAAGAAGGAGATGAACTTTGTAACATCTTTAAGTACATGCAAAGCCTATCAATATCTATTTTCTTTGTTATATCTTCTTTATTATTTATATGAAGCACTGAACTTTGGGTAAATGATGGTAATGTTTTATGTATACTCATTATACTAATATCTGCCCCTTGTTCCAAACTAGTCTTTGGCAGTTTATCATCTAAAATACTATGTGCACCATGTGCTTCATCTACTATAAGGATTTTTTTATATTCATCTGTTAATTTGCTTATCTTTGATATATCTTGTGCTATACCATAGTACGATGGAGATGATATTATAACACCTTTTATATCTTTATCTTTTTTTAATATTTCTTCTAATTTTAATGATTCTATACCCAAACTAAGATTTGTTCTTTTGTCTATCTTAGGATATATATATATTGGTCTTGCTCCAGATAATATAAGACCATTTATAACTGCTTTATGGCAATCTCTTTGAACTACAACTTTATCATTTTCTTTAAATTGACTCATTATTGATGCTAATATTCCAACAGTTGTTCCATTTACTAAAAAATATGTTTTATAAGAATTATATAATTTACTAGCTCTGATTTGTGAATGCATTATAATTTCTTTTGCATCATGCAAATCATCGGTTCCATTTATTTCTGTAGTATCAATTTTATAAAGTTCTTTTGCATATTCTTCTTCATATTTTAAAAGAATTTTTCCATTTTTATGTCCTGGAACATGAAATGAAACTTCTTCATTATCTGTGATTTGTTTTATTTTTGGGTATATATATTCCATGGAGTTTTTCACATCCTTTTTAATCTATATAATAGATTATTATAACTATTAAATCTTTATATTTAAAGCTTTTTAATGATTTTTTATAATTTTAAGCAAAATATTTAACTTGATTGTGATTTTAAAAACCAAATAGAATTTAGGACTTTTTTACTATTTATGATATAATAAATACATTATTGTATTCTTGGGAGTTGATTTTATGGGTGTTGTTCATTCTGGCAAAGTTGTAACTATAAAAGCTTCACAGTTAATGCCTGGTATGGTTTTAGCTAAAGATTTAAAATATGGTGAAGGTGTTATAAAAGCAAATACAAAACTGTCAAAATTATTAGCTGATAGACTTAGAGATTATTCTTCAACAGAAGTATCCGTATATCATACAGATACAAATGATAAAATAATCAAGAAAAAAATTCAAACAAAAATAAATAAAATTGATCTAGATACTTTAGATGCTTCTAAAGAACTTAAAGAATTACAAGAAACAGATGGTGAAGATAGTAATATCTTGATTTCACCTAATTCAAAAGCAAAAAAAATAGATATGCCAATATCCGATCATTTTGCATTTATAACTGATAAAATCAGAGTAAATATGGATGTATTACAAGAAGGTACAGTAAAAACTACAAATTTCTTGACTTATATGACTGATTATATCATTTTAAATATCACTGATTTTAAAAAAGCTATTGAAATTATAGCTGTTGAATCTGAGGAAGAAAATTATTTATATAACCATATAACTCATGTTGCCATACTTAACTATATTCAAGGAAAATGGCATACTATGGAAAGTAAAGATTTAAGACTCCTTATAAAAACTGGTCTTTTATTTGATATTGGGCTTGTAAAAATTAAAGAGGAAATTCTTAATAAACCTGGCAAGCTTACTGATAAAGAATATGCTATTGTAAAAAAACATCCTACTCTGACCTATGAACTTATAAAAAGAATTCCTTTCTTATCAAAATCAATAAAATATGGTGTTTTGATGCATCACGAAAGAGAAGATGGAACAGGTTATCCACTTGGACTTACAGGAGATAAAATTCACCCTTTTGGTAAAATAACTGCTCTTAGCGATATATTTGATGCGATAACATCAAATAGACCATACAAAACTAGAGATTCTTTATTTAAGGTTTTGGATGTATTCCAAAAAGAATCTTATGGACTTTTAGATCCTAAGTATTCTATGATTTTTATCAAAAAAATTATAAATTACTATATCAATTCAACTGTTCTTCTTAGCAATGGTGAAACTGGTAATATTATAAAAATGAATGTAAATAATATATCAAGACCTTTAGTTAAATGTAATGATATGTTTTATGATTTGGATTTAAATAGAGAGATTAAAATAGAAAGAATTAAATTATAATATTTATTCATATAAAAAGAGGCTGTCATATCAAAAATTTAATAAAACAGCCTCTTTTTTGACTTTATTTTTATTTTATAAATATATAGTCACCATTATTTGATAATCAAAATATATCTTATTTATTATATTCATTTACAAAATGATATAATGTTCTTACCAAAAATCCAGTACCACCCTTTTTAAGATAATCTTTATCCTTATCTAAATAAGAAGGGCCTGCTATATCCACATGTATCCAAGGTGTATTTCCAACAAATTCTTTTAAGAAAAATCCTGCTGTAATGGCTCCTGCTTCCTTTCCACCTGTATTTTTTATATCGGCTATACTTGATTTTATTTGTTCTTTATAATGGTCATACATAGGAAGTTTATGAACTTTTTCTCCAGATAAATATGTTGCTTTCTTTAGATATTTGTAAAATTCATCATCATTAGTCATAGATGCTGCTACAAATGAACCTAAAGCACTCACTGCTGAACCTGTTAAAGTTGCCACATCTATTACTTTGCTTACTTTTTCTTCATTTATTATATAATGAAGTGCATCAGCTAAAGTAAGTCTACCTTCTGCATCTGTATTCATAACTTCAATAGTTTTTCCAGCCATAGAATTTATAACATCTCCAGGTCTATAAGCATGTGCTGATATAGAGTTTTCACAAGCAGCTATAACACCTATTACATTTGCTTGTAATTTAGCTTCCGAAATTGCCTTAAAAGCTCCCAGTACAGATGCACTTCCACCCATATCTGATTTCATTGTAAGCATTGAAGAAGTTGGCTTTAATGATAAGCCACCACTATCATAAGTAAGTCCTTTTCCTACAAGTCCAAGTATTTCATCTGATTCTTTATTATTCATATATTTAACAACTATAAGTCTTGGCTCATTATTAGCATTAGTTGCTGATTTTGAAACCTCTAAAAATGCTTCCATTTTTAATGATTTTATTTTTTCATATTCTAATATTTCAACTTCAAAACCACTTTCTTTTCCAAGTTCTAAAGCTTTATTAGCTAAATCTTTAGGAGTTAAATTGTTTGAAGGTTCATTTACTAAATCTCTAGCATAATTAGTTGCCATACCTAATATTTTACCCTCATCAGCACCATCTTCTACTTTTTCTGTTTTCTTAGAAGATGGATGTAATATATTTAATTCCTCTATATCAATGCATTTTTCTGTTTCTGATTTTGATTTGTATTTATCAAATCTATAATCTGTCATTATCGCACTTTCAACCAAAGCTCTGCATGAATCAAAATAAGATATATTAGATGACATTCCAAATGGATGGATTTCTACTGAACGAGATTTGAATTCTTTTGCTTTTTTTATTGCTTTTGACATAGAAATTCTTATTCTTTCCAAGTCCAAATCTTCTTCTTTTCCAAGACCTATAAGTATTATGTTTTTAGGATTTTCTTCTTTTAAAGTTCTAAAACTCTCAACTTGATTAAACTTTCCAATAAAAAGTTTTTCTCTTACTAAATATGATATTGTACTTTCCAAATCATCATTTAATACAATATCTTTTTTTGGAAATTCTATTCCTTCATAAAAAGGCAATATAAGTGTATCACACAGTGGTTCAAATTGATCTTTATATAAAACTAAAGTCTTCATAAAAATCCTCCCTATTGTTTTGTTATAAATTTTTTTTATGTTTTAAATTTATTATATAATAAACAGTCATAAAATCAAACTGAATATATAAAAGATTAAAAAAATAAAGAAAAGACTGATTTTTTCTTAGTCTTTTCTTTATCATTCTTATTTTTTTAACTTTATTATATTTTATCTATATAATCTCATTTCATTTCCCATAAATTTTTATATACATTCTAGTCCCATCAATTCTTTATATTTGTTTAAATCTATATTATTTTAATCAATATCCAAATCTATTGCATTGTAAGCTCTGTATTTTTAGTTGCTGCGTCCATATATCTCTTGTTCGCATTAGAAAGCTTAGTAGCTAATTTTCTTGTAATCATCATAAGAAGATCTACCCCAACCTTTGGATATGTTTCTATTAGTGAAAGTACCTCTTCTTCATCAAATGATATTAATACAGTTTCTTCTTCTGCTATTATATCAACACTTACAACTTCATTAACTAAATTAGTTTCTCCAAAGTATTCATTCTTATTAAGTTGTGCTAATATAACTTCTTCGCTTTCTTCATTCTTTCTTGTTACTCTAACAGAACCTGAAGAAATTATATATAATCTATCATTTTTTTGACCAGCATAAGCTATGAATTCATCTTTCTTAAATACATTTACTTTTGCAACTCCAGATATTATTTCTTTGAAATCTTTATCCATTTCGCCAAAGAAAGTAGTTTGTTCTAACAATACTTGTACTTCTTCTGGTGATAAATCTTCACAAATAACTTCTTTTTTCTCTGATTTTAATGCTTGGCATTCTTCATCACAGTATTCAACTATATCTCTTACTACCATCATATGAGATTTTGTAAATGCGAGTAATTCTCTCCAACTTCTTTGAAGTTCTCTAAAATACGTAAATACATCATCATGTGGTTTTGCTTCATATTTTGATATATAAATATTTTTGATACATTCTCTTGCACCTTCCATATCATTTTGGCTCATATAGTCCATTGCAAGCATTACATTTGCCTTAAATACCATATCTTCAAGACCAGGCTTTAAGAATGCTCCTGGATAAGGGTCAAATTCTGACGCATCAACCATATTCATATTAGGCACTTCATATTGTGTTTCTATCTTAGCTTTTTCATACATAAATCTATGAATATCTTCTCTAAATCTCTTCCAAATTGGATGAGATTTTTTAGGTGGAAGATGTTTTATAGATAGTTCTCTGTCTAAGAAGAAATGGAATCCAAACATCTTTGAATTTATAAGATAATCAATATCTTCTCCTCTTGTTATTCTTGGATCAAAAGGCACAGTCTTAAATAAATTTCTATGAATTATCATAGCTCCACCAAATGCAAATGGTGTTGGTTTAAGTCTTGGAGGTGAACCTATAATCTTATCAAATGCTTTTGTTTTTGAACCAAATCTATTCCAATAAGTCATCCAAGGCTCTATATTAACATCATCATAATATTCATTTTTCTTATTAAGATAATATCCTGCAACTCCATCTATTGTTTTACCATACATTCTTCTACCTATATATTCAGTTGCAAGCTCTATGAAATTTTCTTTTTCAAATAGCTCATCATCATCTATAAGCATCGCTACATCTGCACCTAAAATATATGCAGAATAAATACACATATTTCTTACATTTGCATAACCATGTAGACTCAATAAATTAATAGCTGCTGGATCTACTCTATTTGATGATGCTATATTTCTTATAAGTTCTAATTCATGTGGAGTAATTATATATGAATCAATTCCTAAGTCTGCTTCCTTTAATATTCTAGCAACCTTAGTTCTTGCTTCATTTAATATTTCCATTGTAGTTGGACAAAGAAGTAATACTAATTTATAATCTTTATCCTTTAATAATTTCATACTTTCTAAAGTTCTTCCCAAAGTTCCTTCATAGTCAAGTGGTGTAGGATGGTCATAAACTGCATCCCCTTCTTGCCATTTTTCGGTTGATTTTCTTGACCAATAAGTCGGTATTACTACCATCTTTCTCACAAAATCACTTCCTTCTATTAAGAATAAAATAATAGTTACAATAATCAAGCATAATTAAATTACTATACCATTTGGTGGTTTTTTATACTTTCTTCATATAATAAAACAACATCATCTAATACTCGCTTCCAAGAAAAACCATCAATTGCTATCTGTGCAGCTCTTTTACCTTTTTCATCTTTATTTTCATTTAATACCTCTTTAACTATTGCATTTCCAAGTGCTATATCATCATCAACTGGAACTAATGAACCTATTCTATCATCTATAAAATCAGGAAGTCCCCCTTGATTTGTTGCAACAACAGGAGTACCACAAGCTAGTGCTTCTATTGCAACTAATCCAAATGGTTCTACCCTAGATGGTACAACTGATACATCAGCAATATTATAAATATCTGCTACTATATCTTGGTTTTGATGACCTAAAAAATATACATCTTCTAAGTCTAATTCTTTTGTTAAATTAACAAGAGGACCATATAATTGACCATTTCCAACTATCAATGTTGCTACATCTTCTAGATGATTTTTATATATTTTTGCTGAACGTATTAATACATCAACACCCTTAAATTCTGCTAATTTTCCAACAAAAGAAACTACATGTTTATAGTCTTTTTTTAGATTTAGATTTTCTAAAACATCTTTTCTATTTAAATTCTTTACCCTAAATATATCTTCATCAAAACCATTTAATATTAATTTTGTGTTAACATCTGGAACTTTATAATGTTTTTTGACCTCAGAATCTACTTGTTTTGATATAGTTATTATTTTATCTGCATTTTTAGCTCCTTCTAATGCATATTTATGGTATCTTTCATCTTTGTAAAAACCTTTTAAATCCGTACCATGTGCAGTTACTACATATGGTATATCAAATAAAGATGCCACATATGGTGTTATCCAAAGATGTTGACAATGAATTATATCAGGCTTAAATTCATCTATAACTTCTTTAAATGCCATTTTATATGCATCTATATACGCTTGTATTTGTTCTTCATTTAACTCATAATATGTCTTATTACTCTTTGGATGTGTTGTAAAGCAAGGGAAATTAAAATTAAGATCGCAATTTTGATTCATTCCATTGCTAAATATAATAGTCTTTGTCTTAAACATAGGATGATGGTATTCTTCATTATCTGGTAATATAACTAAAACTTCATTACCTCTTTTAGCAAGTTCCATAGCTAAATTTTTCGTATAAATCCCACTTCCCGAACCTTCTAATGGAAAGTGATTAGCAAGTACTATTTTCATTAACAAGTACACCTCCAGCAATTTTTTGAACTATCAAAGTAAATTTTTCTCTTGTATTTTCATATTGCTTAACAAATTTAGGTAATTGATCAAAAGCTAAGTCTATAGCATTTTCCATAACCAAAAATCTGTCATCATCTAGATGTTCTGCTACATATTTTGAGTATTTTTTTAGATATTCTCTTTGTTCTTTATATTTAGATAAATAATTATCTTCTTTAACAAAATTTAAAAATGGGTTTCTTCCAATCCAACCTAGGGATGCGTAATAAAGTCTGTCTTTTACGTTTTGTTGGGTTTTTATGTCTGGAATAGTAGGAAAGTGTTTATATGTGTCATGGAATATAAGTAAATCGATATCCACTATTCTTGCATTATTTCTTTTTGCAAATAATCCAAGTAAAGTATCTTCACCTCTTGTTAATACTCTTTCCCCATTTACACTATAGGTACTTGAGAAAAATGGTGGAAGATTTTTTTTGTAATAAGCATCTAATTTTATAGCTACATTTCCACCAAGAATTTTATTTGTATCTCTTATTTGCCTATTTTCTTTTCTGCCATAACTTATGCAATCTGTGCAAACCACTCTATTATATGCTGATTCCTTTTGAAGACCTTTCATATATTCTTTAAGTCCATAAAATTCATCCATCGGCGGTATTATAAAATATCCAGAATAATCACTTGTTGTTATTGCTACATCTGGTTCTTTTAAATATTCCAAATGTGAGTTTATAAAATCAATTTCTTCTAATTTATTATTTTGAGTTACAATACTTGGATAAACATCAGTATCCACAAAGAAGAGATAATCCATATTAAGTAACATTGCCTTTATCAATACTAGATTCCTTGAAAAACTATAGGGTACTTTATCAAATAATTCAAAATCCAAAGATTTAGTAAATGTCTTATATATTTCTTCATCAATTCCCATATTTTTAAGATCTGATTCAAGTGAATATGATTCGTTAATCTTTATGATATCAACATCAATATGTGCTTCTAATTCCTTTAGATACACATAATCTATTTCATGTGAATAAGCTATTATAAGTCTATCTATTTCTTTATCATGATTTCTTGCATTTTCGATAAAACTAAGTACTGAAATATCTTCTGTTATATTTTTAGTTATTATACCTAAAGCTATTTTCAAAAAAATCCCCCCTTAATTTTTACAAAATATAAAATTATATGCTTCTTTACATATATCTTTTGGCTTAATTGTTTTTTTACCCTTAATGTTAATTCTTTAAAACTTATTTTAAAAAACAAAAAACTGTCGCAAAAAAATCCACTAACAATATACTCTGTTTAAATTCAAAACAAAGATAATATTGTTAGTCTTTTTTTAATACGACAGTCACATTCTTACTCTATAATTTTTTAAATCCTTAATACAAGTTCATCAGTCTTTATTTTTTCAAAAATAAAAATCTATACTTGTTTTAATAATCTACCAAGAACATCATTTAATTTTTTGATTCCTAAATCTTTATGAGCCATCAAAAAGATTGCCTTAACTTCCTTATTTCCTGCATCATAATTATACGAATAAGTTCTAAACATAGTGTATTTTATCTCTTCTAATATATTTTCTATATCTATACCAATCTCATCACTTAATTGCAAAAATTCTTCAACTAAATCTTCACCTTCTACTTGATCATCATCAAGATCATAGCCTTCTTCTTCCAATATATCCTTTAAATCTTCTTCTTCAATTTTAAGATGTAATGCAATCACATCTTCTCTTTTTGTTGCAAATGATAAATCTGCTATACATTTAAATGGTGTTAATTCTTCTATTTTTAATTTTATTTCTTCGCTATCTACCATTTCATTACCAAAAGGTACGTACATATACTTCATCCTTCCTCATCATAAAGATATATAATATCTTTTTTGTTATTGTCTTTCATCTTTAATAATACCATAATTTATTTTTTTTATACCATTAAAAATATCGATTCTATCTATTTATAATTTTATATTATATAAATATTTTTTTTATTATAATTATATATATTTTTTTTAATAATAATTACATTTGTAATATATTTAAATAATATAAAAAATATTAATATAAAATATATTTTATATTAGTTTTTCTTTAATATATTCAGGGTATTAAAACAACAAAGAAGTTAAATTTTGCATTAAATTCAGTATCATATAGAATTGTATTAAAAATATAAAAATAAAAAAATAACTAAATTATATATACTTATAAATTTTTATTTTCATGATATTATAATCCAAAATATATTCTAATAAATTTTAATTATATATATATTAAAATATATTTTAAAAATATTTATCCATTTATCATTTTTTTACGATATAGATTATATGGGGAATTATACATGATATTATCAAAAAAATATCTAAGGGGAGTTGATTTTATGAAGAGAATAGGAACTAAAATCATATTAGGAACGGTTATTAATATATTAATTGTTGCTATATTAATAGGAGGTACAAGTATATATATCTCCTATAATCAAAATGAAGCTAGTATAAATAATCTTGAAGAAGTTTTAAGAGATGATTATGATGAAAACATCAAAAGCATTGTAGAAGCTATAGTATCTCAATTAAATATAATCCATGATGATATAAATGCTGGAATCATATCTAAAGAAGAAGGTATGGAAATAGCCGCCAAATTAATCAGAACTTCAAAGTATGGCGATTCTGGTTATTTTTGGGTAGATACAATGAATGGAACAAATGTAGTTTTACTTGGAAATAAAGATGTTGAAGGTAAAAGCAGAATAAGTTTAACAGATAAGAAGGGAAATAAAATAATACAAGATTTTATAGACATAGTTAATAAAGATGGTGAAGGTTTTTCAAATTATTATTTTCCAAAAGCAGGAGGAAGTGAGGCACTTCCTAAAAGAGCTTTTATTAAGCATTTCAAACCATTTGATTGGGTTATAGGTACTGGTAATTATATTGATGATATCGATAATATCATTGCACAAAAACGAGAAGATGCAAATAAAGATTTACGTTCTTCTGTATTTAGATTGATATTATTTATCCTTATATCAGTTGTTTTCTCATCATTAACTGCCTTATTTAGTTCAAAAAAAATATCAAAACCTATAATAGCTATATCTGAATTAGTTGATAAAACTGCAAATTTAAAATTACAAGATGATACAAAATATGATTATCTACTAAAATATAATGATGAAATAGGTATAATGTCAAAATCTGTTGCTAATCTAAGAAAGAAACTAAGCAAAATAGTTACTGAACTTAAAGAAGGTTCTTTAGAGGTTAATTCTAGCAGTAAAATATTAAGCCATTCTTCTTCTGAAGTTGTTGATGGCATAACTGCTGTTAAAACAGCAATAACAGAGTTAGCTGAAGGTTCTCAAATGCAGGCTGAAGATGCCCAAATAGCTGTTGATAAATTAAATATATTAGCGGGTGAAATAGATAGCATAGTTCAAATTTCTGATACTGTAAGAGAATTATCAATGGAAGTTGATGAAGTAAATAAAAAAGGAGTTTCTTCTATTACTAATCTACAAACTACTTTTGACGAAACTAAAAGAAGTACAAATAGTTTATCTACAAATGTAAATAATTTATCGGAAAAATCTACACTTATAGGAGATATTATTAGTACAATTCAATCCATTGCTGAACAAACTAATTTACTTGCACTTAATGCTGCTATTGAAGCTGCCAGAGCTGGTGAATCTGGTAGAGGATTTGCCGTTGTTGCTGAAGAAATCAGAAAGTTAGCTGAACAAACTTCTAATTTTACAGGACAAATTGAAAATATTATAACTGAAATTCTTGATGAAATTAAAAATACAAATTCTAATATGGATATTTCTAAAAAAGCTGTTATGGAATCTTCTTCTGTTATGAATGAGATGAGTCAAACTTTTAAAATCATAGATAATTCTGTAACTCAAACACTATCTAAGGTAGATGTATTATCTGAAAATATATCAACTGTTGATGGACATAAAAATGAAGTATTTGGTGCTATAGAAGGGATATCTTCTGTAACAGAAGAATCTGCCGCTTCATCTGAAGAAATCTCTGCAACAATGGAAAATCAACTTGATATTATTCAAGAATTAAGTTCAAAAACAAAAGATTTAAATCACCTAGCTTCTGTTCTTGAAAATATAGTTCACAGATTTGAATTATAATTTTTGATAAATCAAATAATCTATATAAATTTTTGATATTTGATATAATCACATAAAGTATTTATACTTAAATATAGTAAAGTAAATATAAAAAGTAGTTTTGATAATATAAATCTATTAAAACTACTTTTTAACTGTATTTTTCATAAAATTCATAATAAATAATTAAATTTAATTATTTATTATTTTATATAAATTTAAATTATTCATACATATCTAGGTCAATTTTACTAAAATTATTACATAATTTTTAATAAAACTTAATTTAGTGTAAAATTTTTAGCTAGGGGTATTATTTTAATACTTTTACAAGATACTTACAAAGGAGGACTCATCGATGCAAAAAATAAGCAATAAAATAACATTTACTACTATATCCATTATACTTGTAGTGGCTTTATCTATTGGTGGAGGAAGTATATATCTAGCAACTAAACAAAGCAATGAAAATATAAAGGCACTTGATAAAGTATTAAGGGATGATTATGATCACAGTATTCAAAGTATGGTTGAATCTGTAACATCACAATTAGATTCTATTAACAAAAAAATACAATCTGGCATATATACAAAAGAAGAAGGTATGGAAATTGCAGCTGATTTTATAAGAAATTCTAGATACGGAACTGATGGGTATTATTGGGTTGATAAATCAGATGGTACAAATGTAGTTTTTTTAGGCAATAAAGATTCTGAAGGTAAGAATAGAATAGGTCTAAAAGATGCTAAAGGTAATGAAATAATAAGAGATCTTATAAAAATCGCTAAAGATGGCAATAATGAATTTTATAATTATTATTTTCCTAGAGCAGGTAGCACAACAGCACTTCCAAAAAGATCTTTTGTTAAATACTATGCCCCATTTGACTGGGTTATAGGTACTGGTAATTATATTGATAATATTGATAATATAATTGATAATGAAAAAAAATTAGCAAAAAAGGAATTGGCTAATAGTATTATAAGACTAAGTGTACTTGTTATCGTATTTGTTGTTTTTTCCTCTATAATTGCTCTTATCATAGGTAGAAAAATATCAAAACCAATTACAGCTATAAGTGATTTGGTAGACAAAACAGCTAATTTTAAATTAAAAAATGACTCGTCTTTTGATTATCTATTAAAATATAAAGATGAAACAGGTATTATGGCTCATTCAGTTGCAAATCTAAGAGTTGAACTTAGAAAAATAGTTAAGGAACTTAAAGAAGGTTCTTTAGAAGTTACTTCAAGTTCTAAACTTCTAAATAGATCTTCATCTGATGTAGTATTGGGTATCACTGCTGTTAAAACAGCTATTCAAGAACTTGCAGAGGGAGCTCAATTACAAGCTGAAGATGCTCAAGTTGCTGTTGATAAATTAAATACATTGGCAAATGAAATCGAAAGTATAGTTAAAATTTCGATGGTTGTAAGAGATTTATCAAATGAAGTTAATGAAGTTAACAAAAAAGGAGTCTCTTCTATTAACAATCTACAAAGTACTTTTGATGAAACCAAAGAAAGTACAAATAGATTATCTACAAATGTAAATAATCTATCTGAAAAATCTACACTTATAGGAGATATTATAAATACAATTCAATCCATTGCTGAACAAACTAATTTACTTGCACTTAATGCCGCTATTGAAGCTGCTAGAGCAGGTGAATCTGGTAAAGGTTTTGCTGTTGTAGCTGAAGAAATTAGAAAATTAGCTGAACAAACTTCTAATTTTACAGGTCAAATTGAAAATATTATAACTGAAATTCTTGATGAAATTAAAAACACAAATTCAAATATGAATATATCCAAAGATGCTGTTATGAACTCTTCTTCTGTTATGAATGGGATGAGTGGAACTTTTGATATTATTGAAAAATCTATAAAAGAAACCTTAGAAAAAATAGATACATTATCGGATAATATCAATAAAGTTGATAATCATAAAAACGAAGTATTTGGTGCAATAGAGGGAATTTCTTCTGTTACAGAGGAATCTGCTGCTTCTTCTGAAGAAATCTCAGCAACAACAGAAAATCAATTAGATATTATACAAGAATTAAATCTAAAAACAAAGGACTTAAATCATTTGGCTCAAGTTCTTGATGAAATCGTTAGTAAATTTGAAGTTTAATATAGTTTCTTATTGATATTTTTTATCATCTATAATTTTATCATATTCTTTTATTTTTATATGATAAAATTATAGATGATTATTTTTTTATTGGGGGTTTTTTTATGGAAAAAGTATATGAAAATATTTATAAAAACGAAATACCTTTACCAAATAATCCACTAAGAATTATAAATTCTTATATTATTACTTCAGATGATAAAAATCTTATCATTGATAGTGGATTTAATCACGAAGCTTGCAAAGAAGCTTTTTTTGATGCAGTTTCAAAATTAAATTTGGATTTGGATAATACATATTTACTTATAACTCATTTGCATTCAGACCATAGTGGTTTGGCTTCTAAACTTAGCAAAGAAGGTATTAAACTATACGCTGGAGAAATTGATGGCAAAATGATTAATAGAATGTCCAAACAAGAGTATTGGGATAATTTTAATAATTACAAAACAATATTTGGGCTTGATAAAGATAATATTACATTTGATGACCATCCAGGCTATAAATACTGTCCAAAAGAAGAAATTGATTTTATCCCTTTAAATGATGGAGATACAATCAATATTGGAGAATATTCTTTTGATGTAGTCGATATAAAAGGTCACACTCCAGGTCATATAGGTCTTTATGAAAAAAATCATAAATTGTTCTTTAGCGGAGACCATATATTAGATAGAATCACTCCAAATATAGCCTTTTGGGGTTATGAACATGGTGATATTTTAGATGTATTTTTAAATAATTTAAATAAAATCAATGATTATGACATTGATATAGTTTTTCCAGCACATCGAAATATTATAACAGATCATCAAAGAAGAATTAAAGAACTTAAAAATCATCATAACGAAAGATTAGAAGAAATCTTAAAAATTGTAAAAGAAAATCCTAAAATTACAGTAAGAGATGTGGCAAGCAAAATGAATTGGCAGTTTAGAGCCAAATCTTTTTTAGATTTTCCTAATCCTCAAAAATGGTTTGCTTGTGGAGAAGCTATGACTCATTTGCTTCACCTATGTTACCATAATAAAATAAATAAAGTAGATATTGATAATACTCTTTATTTTAAAATAAACATATGATTCTTTAAGTAATAATCAAATATATAAAAAAGGCTATGTATCAAAATAATTTGGGTTATTTTGGTACATAGCCTTTTTTTCTATATACTTATCTCTTTTTCTTTTAGCTTTATATCTTTACCCTTTATATCTAATATGTTAAAAAATTTGATTGATATAACTCCAAACAGCAACATTTGAAAAATAATAGTTGCAGTACTTGATAATGCTATTACTGGTATTCTTGTTATAACACTTTCTATTCCATTTAACTCATTTAAATAAGATTCATTAAAAATATTAATATTACTAATCATTATTCCTAATAATTTATCAGTTATATATCCACCAATCGTTATGAATAATTGCATTATAAATATATCAAATTTATGACCCTTAACCAATTCTCTTGATATTTTAAAAGATTCGATTATATTTGTTTTTGAAAGTACTATCAAATCTCCTCTTAACACAAATAATAATGATATATATGCATATATTATCAATAAGGCTATAATTGAGACTATAGCAATACCAAAGAATTTAAAAATATTACCAGATGCCACTTTTAATAATATGAAGTATATTAAAAATAATCCTCCAAAACTTAGCACAACATACATAATATCTGCTAAGAAATATTTAATAATTCTATCTTTAACCTTCATATAAGCTTCACTTATACTTGATTTTCCTTTATTATAATAAAACTCTTGCATAAAAACCTTTGTGATCGATGCAATTATATAAATAATTGTAAATTCTATCAACAGCATTATTAAGAAAATTAATATATATCTAAAAAATTCTTCAGCTAAAAAAATTGATTCATTTTGAACTTCACCTAATAACATATTAGCCCAAGCAAATGTACCTTGTTCAAATATAAACGTAGCTATAAGCTCTTGTAGTATGGAAACACCTATGAAAGCTAATATCAAAATTAATACATTTTTTATATTTGCCTTCAATGCATTTAATACAGTTTTAAATATTTCACTACAAGTCATACCCTCTAAATTCTTATAAAAATCTTTTATTTTTTCTATTTCTTCTTTTGTTTTTACTTTCTCTATATCTAAATTATCCGTATCTATGGTATTTATTTTTATTTCCTCTTTTTTCGATTCTTTTTCAATCTCTTCTTTATCTAAGCCTTTATCATTCATGGTATCACCTCATTTAATATATAATACTATATAAACAGTATTATATATTATTTATGGGTATTATTGAATATTATTAGCTATTTTGTAAAAAAGTATTAAGATTCTTTTCTCTACATATATCTATAAACTTTATAGTTTCTCCAACATATATTGCACTATTTAAAACCAAACCAATAGCTATTAAAAAAATAAATATAATCGCACCTATTGTAATTAAAAAAGTTTCATTTATATTTAAATTTGACAAAATAATAGTTGGTACTACAAATAAAAACTCTATAAATAATAATAATCCATATGTGATGAACTTTGTAAATATCATTATCAAAACATAATAAGATACAAGCGATAAAACTTTGTTTTTCGTTACTTTCATACTGTCATCTATCGATTCCATTGATAATTTATCATTAAAAATCACAGATTCTAAATTAAACGCTATTCTCAAACCAAAATATATACATGGTATATAAAATATAAATCCTATTAATACAATTGTAGGATTAAAAAAAGAGTTTAATACTATATTTTCAAATTTATAGTCATGGTTTCTTGTAATCACTCCAATAAAATTCACTATATAGGGACTTATATGAATTAATAAAAAGAAATATAATATAATTTTTTTTATTAAATTGGATTTAAATAATTTAAATTTTTTTGACTTTATTTTTCTATAACTATCTTTTAATTTCGCTTTTTGTCCAGTTAAAAACCATGTCGCAGTCATATGTTTTAATATTGATATAAATATAGATTCCAAATAAAAAGCAATAAGACCAATCAAACTCATTATTATCACACATGCTAAAATATTTTTGATTATTTGACCAGAACTTATTATCAAACTACCCATGACAACTACTATAAAAGATAAGGCATAAACAATAATCATTATAAATATTAATTTCAATATCTCTTTTATATTCTCCTTTAAAAAAGAATATGTTTTTATTATCAATTCAACGATTCCTATAGTATTATATATTTCCATTTCTTTTTCCATATTTATTTCCTTTTATTTTATATTTAATTCTAATCCTATCTTTTGAGTTAAATCAATGAATTTCATTGTAATTCCACTCATTATAGAAAGTGCTACTAAGTACATAATCATATTTGATACAAATGAAATAAATGGTGCTATAATTCCTAATCCCATCATAATAAAAATAGGTACTAAAATCTTAATTATAAATGCAGGTATAAATGCAAGTATTGTTAATGCCAAATAATATATAAAAATTTCAAATATATTTTTTTTACTTAACTCTTTACTTAATTTTATTGCTTCTGTAGCTTTAGCATCATTAAAAATCACAAAATCTTCATTAAATATATAAGAAAAAGTCTTATATATACCAGGTATAACAAATAATAAACTCCAAAGACCTATTTTTATACCCTTTATTGTACTTGATATAAACAAAGTTAATTTCTTACCATTTAGACTGTCATATGCTTGTTTTAACTCTATATTAGTTTTATTTAAATACCAATTTCCTGCTATAACTTTTATTGATAATCCCAAAAAAAATAAAGCTAACGAAGATGCAATCAGCGTTATAATAGCAATCCCGCCACCTAAAGAAGTATCTCCTATAGTGTATATAGCTAAATCCTGTATAAGACGAATAAACGCTACAATAGCACTTGCTTTTAATAAAGTATTCATATTTTGGTTAAAAAATTCCTTTGTTTGTTCCCCGATTTTAAATTCCTTGCTAAATTCATTGTTGTTCATTACTTCCATTACTTTTCTCCTTTATTCCTTTTTATTTTATTTTTTATGTATTTTTCCAATACCTTTTGCTATTATATAATTAATCTTCACTCTTAAAAAGCTTTATTTTTAACTTTAATCCAAAAGTCCTAGTTTTTTGAATTTTAATTATATATATAACAATTATTCAATTATATTATATTTAAATTGTTTTTTAAATATTTTTCATGATTTTGTAATGTATTTTTAAGATTGGAAATCCATAATTTGATATTATATTTTTTATTTTGGGTATACTTCAATATGAATACTTTAAAAAGGAGGCCGTTCTATTGAAAAAAATATTTTATAAAATATTTATAAGTTTATTGATTTTTATTAATATATCTATTGTTTATGCACAAGATATTGATATCAAACCTTTCTTTGAAGAAAATTTCAATGATGTAAAAAAGAATAATAACAATATAATAACAACAAATCATGAATGGTTTTTAGAGGAAGATTACTCTAAAATATATAATGATACAAGTATAAAAAATGGTGATCTTAATATATGTGCTAATCAGTATATGCAAAAATTAATTTTGGATAATCATATTAAAAATTTTTCTGATGATTTATGTATGGATTTCACAATAAATGTAAAACATATTGGTAATGCAGGTCATAGCGAACGTCCAATTGCCATTATCATTCCTAGAACAAATGATGAAAACTTTAAAAAATATTACGCAGTAACATATTTTTTAGAAACTAAAAGAATGGGAAGAATAGTTGCTAACCTATATAAATGTAAGTGGGCTATTGTAAATACAAATTCAAAAAATGGTTTAAAACCTCTAGTTGAAGGTTATTTTTTACTAAGAGAAAATGTTGATTATAAAGCACGACTAGTAATAAAAAATACAAAGGACGATAATGTTAAAATACAGTTTTACATTGACGGTCCAATAAATCCTCAAAAAAAGTATGAACCTATTGTTGAATATATAGACAGTTCTGATGATAAAATACTTAGCAATAAAAGTAAAAAAATTGCTTTTGGTTCGACAGGATATTCAAATGATGGGTGGGGTCATAACCCAGTAGTTCAATATGATAATATTAAGCTTTATGATATTGATACTTATGATAAATATAAACAACATATAAAAGATTTGATTTCTATAGAAGCTATCGATTTAAAATCAAAAAAATTTAGAGATAAAAAAGATAATGATAAAATAAATTATTTAATTAATCAAAATATAGTAAACGTTTTTGAAAATAAATTATTTAAACCAAATGAATATGTTACAATTAAAGATTTTTTGATATCTTTATTAAAATTAAAAGAAAATCATATGAGCTTTAAAAAAAGTTCTTTTTATGATGATATTTATATAAAAAAAGGAATATTATCAAGTCTTATAAGAAGCAATGAATTTCTAGATTTTAATAAACCTATAACCAAAAATGAAGCTTCTTTGCTAATTCATAGATTTTTTAATGAAAAACAACCAGATCCAAAATTATTAAAATTTCTTGATTTAGATATAAAAAATCCTTATTATAATTCATTAAATTATTGTTTTCAAAATGGACATCTTAAATTTGATAATTTTAAAATTGATGGTGAAAAATACATTAAAAGGCGCGATTACGCAAAAATTATCTTAAGTATTATGGACGATGATTATAGAAAAATAAATTATAAATTGGAAGTTCCAAATATAATATCAACACATGGAATTTTTCAAAGAAATAGTAAAATTCCAATCTGGGGAAGAGGTCATACAGGTGATACCATTAATGTAAAGTTTAATAATCAAGTAAAAACAACGATTGTAAAAGATGGATATTGGTATTTAGAATTGGATGAAGAAAAAGCAGGAGGTCCTTATGATTTACTTATATCCGATTCCTTTGACCAAATCAATATCAATGATATTTTAATTGGCGATGTGTTTCTTGTAGCTGGTCAATCTAATGCTGAGATGTATTTATACGAATGTAATTATAATACGACTACAAAAAATTTTTTACTTGATAAAAACCATATTAGGTATTATAAAACTGAACAAGTTTTAGCTGTTAAACCAAAATTTAATGCAAAAGGAAATTGGAATTTACCATCATATTGGTATTTAGATTGGACTTCCGCTATAGGTAGTTTTTACGTTGAAAAATTATTAGAATTAAATAGAGAACTAAAAGATATTCCAATTGGAATAATCCCTCTTACTTATGGAGGTAGCACTATAGAATTATTTTTACCTAAGGGTTTTATAAAAAGAGTAAATCATTTACAACATGATCATGAACCAATAATGTCCGGTTATTGGAATGGTTATATGGATTGTATTACTCCATATGCTATAAAAGGTGTATTATATTATCAAGGAGAAAATAGCACACAATTAGGCTTTGATTACGAGTTTTTACTTAGAAACTATATAAAATTTTTAAGACAAGAATTTAAAAATCCATTGTTGCCTATATTTTTAGTTCAAATCTCTGGATATGGCGAGAATTACTATGAAACAGACATCGATTCTTGGCCTATTATAAGAGCTGTTCAAATGAGAGTCGCAAATACAACAAATAATGTAGGCATAGTTACTGCAATAGATTTAGCAGATAAAGATCCTTTAGAAATTCATCCAAAAGATAAAAAACCAATAGGAAGAAGAATTGCCTATTTAGCTACAGATATGATTTACAATAAAAGATTAAATATAAAAAGTATACAAAGCAAAAATATTACGCTTGAAAATAATATATATATAATTGATTTTGATGATGAAAATTATGATTTGAAGCTATATGATAAGGACATTAGTGGTTTTGAAATAAAAAACTCAAAAGATAAATGGGTTGAAGCTAAAGCAAAAATTGCAATAAATGGTCAAGAACTATATGTTTATAATGATGAAATAAAAGAACCCAAAGGAGTTCGTTATGCTTGGAGAAATTATCCTAGTATAACACTTTATGATAAGATTGATAATTTACCCGTATTGCCATTTAATTCAGAAGTTGATTTAAACTTAAAAAAAGAGATAAAAAAATCAAAACATAAGTTTAATATATTTTTTCATGGCCTAGAAGATAACGATGCTATAATGAATGTAACTAGAGATAAGCAATTTAGAATGATAAAAAAACTAGATGAACAAACTTTATATAGTCCATTTGGTATAATAAATCAAGAACCAGGTGACTTAATAAATAAGTACAAAAGAAAACCAAATCAAATAGCATATGAAGGAACTAATAGTAAAATATTAAAAATAAAAAATCATGGATTAAAAAAAGGAGATTGCATAAGAAATAATTCGAGATTTTGGAGAGTTTCTGAAATAAAAAATATAGTAGATGAAAATACAGTCGAACTAGAAAATCTTATAGAAAATCAAAATAAGGGTGATGAAATAGAAATATATGAATTTATAGGAATTACAACATTAACAGATAAAAATGCATTACAAAACAAAAATTTAGATGAATCAGTAAAACCATAAAAAAAAGCTTAGGATATTATCCTAAGCTTTTTTAATCTATGTCAATTTTTATTAATATTGCATTTCAGCCATTCTTTTGTATGATGCATATCTTTCTTTAGCATCTGCTTCAGCTGATACAAATAATTCTTTTGCTTCTTCTGGGAATGTCTTTTCTAATGAAGTATATCTTACTTCTCCTCTTAAGAAGTCTTGGAATGAAGCAGTTGGCTCTTTTGAATCAAGGATAAATGGATTCTTTCCTTCATTTCTAAGCTCTGGGTTAAATCTGTATAAATGCCAGTAACCAGCTTCAACAGCTTCTTTAGTTCTTCTTTGAGTAGTTCCCATACCAGTTTTTATACCATGGTTAATACATGGAGCGTATGCGATTATTAGTGATGGTCCTTTGTAAGCTTCAGCTTCTTTTATAGCTTTAAGAGTTTGAGCTTGGTTAGCACCCATACCGATTTGTGCAACATATACATATCCGTAAGTTGTAGCTATCATACCAAGATCTTTCTTCTTAACTTTCTTACCTGAAGCAGCGAACTTAGCAACAGATCCTGTTGGAGTAGCTTTTGAAGCTTGTCCACCAGTATTAGAGTAAACTTCAGTATCAAATACTAATATGTTTACATCTTCTCCTGAAGCAAGTACGTGGTCAACCCCACCATAACCGATATCGTAAGACCAACCGTCTCCACCGATTATCCATTGAGATTTCTTAACTAGATGATCTTTGTGATCTTCTAATTGAGCAAGTACATCATTAGCTTCTTTAGAACCTAAATCTGTACCAAATAATGCTCTTACTTTATCAGAAGCAACTTTACTTCCTTCACCTTCGTATTTGTTATCTATCCACTCTTGAGCGATTGCTTTAACATCATCAGAAGCTACAGCTTTTAATTCGTTCATTAAGTCTTCAACTTTATTTCTTAATTGTTTTTGAGCTATATACATACCAAAACCAAATTCAGCATTATCTTCGAATAATGAGTTAGCCCAAGCAGGACCTTGTCCTTTAGCATTAGTAGTGTATGGAGTTGTAGGAGCTGATCCACCCCAGATTGAAGAACAACCTGTTGCATTAGCTATCATCATTCTATCTCCAAATAATTGAGTTACTAACTTAGCGTATGGAGTTTCTCCACAACCAGCACA
>JAOARY010000040.1 GCA_025210335.1 Peptostreptococcaceae bacterium
AATTTTTATAAATATGGATATTTCATCTATTAACAAAATAAAGGTAGCATAAAAATGAGTTTTTTCATTTTCATACTACCTTAAAAGATTACATTATTTTCTTGCTAAAATTCTTCACCAACACCATTTGACAAAGAACCTATTTTAATCATTAATTAATATGTATTTTATTTTAAATATTAAAAATACCTATTAATCCAATTGAATTAATAGGTATTTTTATATGATTTTTATTAAACAGACATTTTTTCTTTTGATTCTAATTCTTTTTTATATTTTTTAACTTCATTATCAGATGCATATATAAAATGGTCCTTTTTAATCTCAACCCACTTAGGTTTTTGCGTACTATAATCATGATCTTCTTTTGGGTTATATGTTTTTCTAACTCTAGTTTTTTCATAATCTGGGTCTGGAAGAGGTATTGCAGATAATAATGATTTTGTGTATGGATGTAGTGGATTATTAAATAACTCCTCACTACTTGCAAGTTCCATAATTTTTCCCTTATACATAACTGCAATTCTATCACTTATATACTTAACCATTGATAAATCATGAGCTATAAATAAATAAGTTAAACCTCTATCTTTTTTTAATTTATTCATAAGATTAACAACTTGAGCTTGAATTGAAACATCAAGAGCAGAAATCGGTTCATCTGCTATTACAAGTTCTGGTTCTATTGCTAAAGCTCTAGCTATTCCAATTCTTTGTCTTTGTCCACCTGAAAATTCATGAGGGTATCTACTTGCATGTTCTTTATTCAATCCAACAGTCTCTAGTAAATCATATACAATATTATTTCTTTCTTCTGCGGTCTTTGCAATCCCATGTGCATCTAAGCCCTCAGCAATTATATCCGTTACAGTCATTCTTGGATTTAAACAAGCTTGTGGATCTTGGAATATCATTTGTATTTTTTTATTTATATCTTTTTTATCTTTTGTAGATTTTTTTCCTTGTATATTTTCTCCATTAAACACAATTTCTCCACTAGTTGCATCATATAGTCTTATTATCGTTCTTCCTGTTGTAGACTTTCCTGATCCACTTTCTCCAACAAGTCCAAAAGTTTCACCTTTGTAAATATCAAAGCTTACTCCATCAACAGCCTTAACAGTAGTATGTCTATTTATTTTAAAATATTGTTTTAAATCTCTTACTTTTAATAAAATATCTTTTTTTTCAGTTTTAATATCTTTTGTACTCATTATGCAGATGCACCTCCTAGTTTTTTTCTAAGTCTCTTTACAAGTTCAGGTGGTTCAACCTTTGGTGCATTTGGATGTAACAACCAAGTTGCAGCCTTATGAGTTGGCGAAACCATAAAAAATGGAGGCTCTTCTTCCATATCAATTGCAAGAGCATATTCACTTCTTCTTGCAAATGCATCTCCTTTTGGTGGTTTTGTCATATCAGGTGGAGAGCCTGGAATTGCATATAATTCTAAATCTGTAGAATCTAAAGTTGGCATAGAAGCAAGAAGTCCCCAAGTATAAGGATGTTGTGGATTATAAAATATCTCTCTACACTTTCCTATTTCTATTATTTTACCTGCATACATAACTGCAACACGATCTGAAACATTTGCAACAACACCCAAGTCATGTGTTATAAATATTACTCCTACTCCAGTTTTCTTTTGAATATCATTTATAAGTTCTAATATCTGTGCTTGTATTGTAACATCAAGAGCAGTTGTAGGTTCATCTGCTATAAGTACTTTAGGATTACATGCTAAAGCAATTGCTATTACTATTCTTTGTCTCATTCCACCTGAGAATTGATGAGGATATTGTTTCATTCTCGATTCCGCCTCACTAATTCCAACAAGCTCTATAAGTTCAATAGCTTTTTCTCTTGCTTCTTCCTTACTCTTTCCTTGATGTTTTATAATCCCTTCCATTATTTGTTTTCCAATTGTCATTGTAGGATTTAGTGAAGTCATAGGATCTTGGAATATCATAGATATTTCTTTACCTCTTATACTTTCAAAATCCGAATCACTATATTTAGCTAAATCTACACCTTTATATAAAATTTGACCTTTTGTTATCTTACCATTACCAGCTAATAGACCCATTAAAGTCTTTACTGTTACTGATTTACCTGATCCACTTTCTCCAACAATTGATAAAGTTTCTCCCTCATAAAGATCAAAATTAACTCCTCTAACTGCTTTAACACTTCCACCATGTATTTTAAATTCTATACATAAATCCTTAACTTCTAAAATAGGTTCCTTTGGCATAAATAACACTCCTTTAATTATTCTTCATTCTTGGATCTAATGCATCTCTAAGTCCATTTGCAAAGATATTAAGACTAAGCATTAATATACTTATTACAATTGCTGGCATAGTCATAATATGAGGATACGTTATTAGTATCTTTTGACCATCACTTATTAATACTCCTAATGATGCTGCTGGTGCTGGAAGTCCAAATCCAATAAATGCTAAGAACGCTTCATAGAATATCGCTGAAGGAACTATAAATGTTATCATTATCATTATTTGTCCAATTATATTTGGATACATATGCTTTAATATTATTTTAAAATCAGATGTTCCTAATGTTTTTGCAGCCAAAACAAATTCTTGATTTTTTAGTTTTAGTATTTGTGATCTAACAACTCTAGCCATTCCAATCCAACTAGTAACAGTAAGTGCTAATAAAATTGATAATAAACCTGGTTCTAAAAGTAAGATAAATATTATAACAACAACTAAATAAGGAATACCACTTATAACTTCACAAAATCTCATCATTATATTATCTATTCTTCCACCATAATAACCAGCAACACTACCATATGCAATTCCAACTATCATACATACTAAAGCTGAAATAACTCCCATTAAAAGAGATACTCTAGTACCTTGCCATGTTCTAGTCCATTGATCTCTTCCTAATTCATCTGTTCCAAACCAAAAATAAATATCTTTAGCTCCATTTTTAACATAAGAATACTCTTTTATCATATACTTCTTTACTTGTGTATCACCTATTGTTTCCATTCTTTCGCCTAATATCTTATATTCTCCATCTTTGTATCTACTAAGACCTCTTTCTCCAATTTCTTTCTTTATAGTACCATCAAAAATCCCCATATTTTCAAGACCTGGAACTCTAGGTGGCAATTTAGATAAAATCTGATTAGTTTCTGGTGATCTTAATTGATCTTTATACGAATATGGATTAAAAAACGGTGCAACAATTGACATAAATGTTAAAAATAAAAGTATAATCATTCCAGTAACAGCTCCTGGATTTTTAAATAATCTTACTTTCGCATCTTGCCAAAATGTTAAACTTTCTTTTTCTATTCTTTCATTCAAAGTTGTATCCATCTCTATAAGTTTAAATTTTTCTTTTGGAAAATCTGGTATTTGTTGATTTAACATTTATTTTGCACCTCCTTGAAGTCTTATTCTTGGGTCTATTACCATGTACAGTAAATCCACAACAAATATTACTGCTATATAAAGAGCACTATAGAATGTTGCAACACCTAATATTACAAAATAATCATTTAATGTAACCCCTTCTATAAGCAAGAAACTAACTCCTGGTATACCAAATATTTTTTCTATAACAGTAGAACCTGTAAGTAATGTAACAGTCATAGGTCCAACAATTGTGACAACTGGTATAAGTGCATTTCTTATTGCATGCTTAACAATTACAACACTTCTTTTTAACCCCTTAGCTCTTGCTAAAAGTATGTAATCACTATTTAAAACCTCAACCAATTCCGTTCTCATAAATCTAGTAGTTGATGATATTACATAAAGCATCAGTGATATTGATGGCATTATAGTTGACATAAAACTCATATTATAAACTACAGGGAATATTGGTATTACAACTCCTAAATATAGTTGCATTAACGAACCAAAAACAAAGGAAGGAACGGAAACCCCTAAAATAGCTATTATTATAGTTATATGGTCAATTGATGTTCCTCTTTTTATTGCTGCAATCGCTCCCAAAATAATTCCTATTAAAACACCCATAAATAAAGCTTGCGTTCCAACTTTAACCGTTATTGGAAGTCTTTGAATTATTAAATCACTAACTTTTTGTTTATCGTATTTAAATGAAAGTCCAAAATCCCCCTTCATAACATTCCCCATATATCTTGCATATTTTACAGGTAAAGGATCTGAAAGTCCATATTTTTCATTTAATATAATTTTTTGTTCCTCTGATAATTTTTCATCATTAAAAGGTGAACCTGGTAAAAATTGAAGCATTAAAAATGTTATTGAAACTACTAAAAATAATGTCAATAAACTAAGACCTAAACGCTCTGTTATATATCTAAACAAACACAATCACTCCTTTTTAAAATTAAAGGCTCTACATCTTGTAGAGCCTTAAGATGCTTATTATCTACTTTTATCATTTCCTACATTAAATCTTAAATAAGCAATACCAAATCTACTTATCTTTTGATAATTAGGATCATCTAAATATTTTTCTACATTTTGTGAAGCTAAACCTATTCTGTCAAGCTCACCTGATTCGTACATATTAACAACAGCGTTATTATCTTTTATAACTCTAAATGTTATTTTATCAACATTCACTGAACCTTTATCCCAGTAATTTTCATTTTTAACTAATGTATCACCATAACCAATTTTCCATTCACTCATCTTAAATGGACCATTACAAACTATATACTCTGGACCTGTTCCAAATTTATCTTCCCCAACTTGATTAACGAATTTTTCATTTATTGGACAAAATACTTGGAAATATGAAACTAATTCTTTAAAATAAGGTACTGGAACATCTAAATTAACTTCTAATGTATAATCATCTATAGCTTTAACACCTAATTCTTCAATTGGTTTTTCTCCAAGCATAACAGCTTTTGCATTTTTTATCCCTGCAACTTCAACCATTTGTGCATATTGTGCTCCAGTATCAGGATTTGCAAGTCTTCTCCAAGAATAAACAAAATCATGTGCAGTTACAGAATCTCCATTTGACCATTTTGCATCTTTTCTTAAATTAAAAGTATAAGTTTTTCCATCAGCACTTATAGTATGATCCTTAGCTACTCCAGGAACTAACTTTTCTCCCATTGGATAATAAAGACCTTCCATCATATTAACAAGTCTTATAAATGACACTTGATCCATAGCCTTATTTGTATCTAATGATGGTATATCAGATGCATCATAGAATCTAAATAATTTTTCTCCATCTACAACTTGGCTATCCATATATTTAAATGTATAATCTCCACCAACAGGATTTGCATATACATCTTTTATATATGGCTTTTGAACTATAGATACAACCTTTTGATATAAAGGTGATAAAGCTGCATCTTCTTCAACTAACATTTTTTCAGCCTCTTGTAATTTTTCAAATCTTTCATCTGGATTAAGTGCTAATTCTCCTACTAAAGCACTCTTTAATATCTCATCATACTTCTTGTTATTATATCCTATATCATTATTTCCATCATCACTTTGCCACATACCAAGGAATGTTGTTGGATCAACATAGTCAGGACCCCATATAGCAAATTCCATTTGGAATTTACCATTATTAGCTAAATCAATTTTATTTTTAAATGGTTGCTGAACTATTTGAACAGAAAGCCCTGGTAAAGCATCTGTTAATTGTGCTTGTATATATTCTGATATTTTCTTAGAAGATTCTGAATCAAATACTAAGAATTCTAATTTTGCACTATCAAAATCAAGTTCTTCTTTTGCTTTAGCCCAATATTTTCTAGCCTCTTCTACATTAAAGTGATTAAATCCATCATACTTTGTTCTAAAATCTTCACCTTTTGAATTAAAATTAAAATCTTTAGGAACAAAATAATCAGCTACAAAAGAACCATTTGCAAGTATTTCATCACATATGAATGATTTATCATAAGCCATAGATATAGCTTTTCTTGCATTTACATTTCTAACTAGAGTAAGACCATCAATAGCCTTTCCTCCATCTGTAGAACTACCCTCATCACTTGAACTTGATACTGCAGAATTTCCACCACATGCAGTAAAACTAAGTACTACCATTAAAACAGTCATTATAAGTGCTAACTTCTTTTTAAACATTAAATTTCCCCCTTCTTGTTTTTATATTTTCGTTCATAAATACTCTTAATCATTTTGAATTTCTTATATTTTGAGTATGCAATTTTATTTTTTTATTTATTCATTTTATTGTGTATAAAAATTTTATAATTTTATAATTTTTATATGTGAAAAAAATAATTAATCATATTTATGAATTTTCTAATAATTTCTTAATCTAATTTTAACATTTTGATTTTACATATTCAAACATTTTTTATATAATGATTATTAACAACATAAAAAAAATACTATATAACTTAGTCATTTTTTATGTTTCAAGACTTTATTAAATTTTATTAATATGTGATTTTTTTACATACAAACCAAGTTTAAAATCACTTATTCAAATACATTCACGTTTAAAAGGAGGAGATTTAATGAAAAAAATATCAGGATATCTACTTGCTATACTTTTAGCATCTTCATTTTTCTTAATTTTTATTCAAAAAAATTTATTAAATTTCATAAATTGCATCTTTATGATTTCAATAATTCTTTTTGTCATATTTGGATTTCAATTTATAAGAGAAGGTGGTTTCTTTAATTTTGCGATTTACTCTCATAAAAAATTCATGAAAGTTTTTAGAAAAAAATCTTTAAAAGACGCAGATGAAGATGAAGTAACTCTAGACAGATACAAGTCTTATCATAAAAATATCAAATGGAATGATACAAAATATATCTTTATATCTAGTATTCTAGGAATATTGCTATCATTTTTATTATCTATAAAATATATGATTTGATAGAATGTAAAACAAATAATAAATATTACAAAAAAAATCCCTTTTTAAAAAAATAAAAAGGGATTTTTTTATCTTACTTCATTTAAATATTTAAATTTAATATAAAGTCAATTAAAATCTTTTCATACTCATATACTGAATTAATTTCTACATATTCTAAATCTCCATGCCAATTTGCACCGCTTGGTCCAAATTCAATTGCAGGTATATTTTCCTTTGCAAAAAATCTAGTGTCAGCGGATCCATGTTGCCCAAATACTCTAATATCATTATTATTTGTTATTTTCTTTGTACTTTCTTTTAATTTAAGTACAAATTTATCATCTTCACTGGTATTTACACTTTGACCTATAAGTTTAGTTATTACATTACCATCTACATTATTCTTTATATCTTCAATAATTTCATTTGGATTTAAATGTGGTACATATCTTATATCAAGACCAATTTTACATTTATCTGGAACTTTATTATATACATCTCCACCTTCTATAACTGCTAAATTAATAGAAGACCCTTCATATAAAGAGGTGCTTTCTTTTGCAAAATCCAATGTTTTTATCTTTTCATAAATTTCAATAGATTTTTCTATTGCATTAATTCCTTCCCAAGGTCTACTTCCATGAGCAGATTTTCCAATAACTTCAATATCAAGTCTCATAAATCCTTTGGCTTGTATTCCAAGACCTAAATTTGTAGGTTCTCCACATATTACAAAATCGCCCAAATAACCCTGTTCTGCTAAATATTTCGAACAATTAAGCCCACCATCTTCTTCATCAGAAACTAATTGTAGCATTATTTTGCAGTCCAAATCCATTTTACTAAGTGTAATAAAAGCATTAATCATAGAAGCACATCCAGCCTTCATATCAGCTGTACCTCTTCCATACATTTTACCTTCTTTTATTGTTGGACTAAACATCTTTTCGTCTGCTTTTATAACATCTAAATGACCATTTAAAATTATAGTTTTATCACCGTTACCAATAATACTTACATATGATTTATGTCCATTATTTTCAATTATCTTACCCTCAATACCTCTATCTAATAAATATTTAGCACTATATTCAATAGCGCCATTAGCACTTTCCTTTGTTGACGAATCTATTTTTACAAGTTCTTCTAATAATTTTATAGTATCCATATTTATCTCCTTTTATTTATTATCTATTTTTAAATATTTATCAAACCAATTTAAAATTTGGTTGAATCTTACTATTTTATTTGATGGTTTACCAAGCTTAACAAGTGAATGTCTTTCATTTTCAAATAAACACATTTTTGTATCAACGTTGAAATATTTAAGTGCACTATACATTTCAACAGATTGTGTAACTGGACATCTTCTATCTTCTTTTCCATGTATAAATAAAGTCGGTGTTTTTACTTTATTTGCAAAATTTATAGGAGATGCATCCAAGTATTTTTCTTTGTCATCCCAAAAACTTATTCCACCCATATAATCATATACATATTGAAATCCTATATCACTAGAATTAAACATCGAAATCATATTGCTTATGCCTCTTTGAGAGATAGCAGCATCAAATTTATTATTTTTTGTTATAATAACATTTGTCATATAACCACCATAAGAACCACCCATAACACCTAATTTTTTTATATTTTTATATTTTTCTAAAATAATATCTGTAAATAACATCAAATCTTCATATGCATATTCATAGAAATTTCCTCTAATATCTGCAAATTTATCTTTTTTTCCATCACTTCCTCTAGGATTACAATAAATCACTATATAACCTTTAGATGCAAGTAATTGAAGCTCATGAAAATAAATATGAGAAAAAATAGCTTTTGGTCCACCATGTATGTTTAATATCGCACTATAATCTTTATTTTCATCAAAATTTAAAGGTTCTAATATAAAACCATCTATTTTTTCTTGGTTTAAATTTTCAAAAACAATATGTTTTGGTTTTATAATATTTCTTGTATTTTCAAACTTCAAATTAAAATCTGTTATACATTCTTCAACATCCATATTAATCTTATATATTTCTTGCAATGAAGTTTCTCTTAAACAAATAGCATAAATTTCATCATTTTTTATATCATAAGAATCAATAGAACCAGATTTATAACTATGGTTGCATATATTACCATCTTTATCTATAGAATATATATAAGAACCCAAATCTTTAGTTATTAAAAAATACAATTTATTTTTATAAACTAAAGTATCACTTGATGATCCAAATTTAGCATCAGTCATAATCATCTTTTCTTCATTACTCTCATCAAAATCTGTAGTTATTTGACTTTCTTTAAAATTTAATAAATCAATTTTATAAAATTCATGATTAGAATTTCTTCCAGCTCTAGTTTGATCTGTTGCACAAAAAACTATATTATCATCTAAAAAATGTACATATGATATTCTGTATTTATCCTTAGAAGATATAAGTTTAATTTCTAAATCATCTAAATTCATAAGGAAAATGCTTGAATTCACTTTCTTTATACCATCTATATCATAGCCTATAAAAACAACTTTATTATCTTTGAATTTTATATCAGAAACATCTAAATTTTCATCTGTTATTCTATTAATTTTACTTGTATTTAAATCCATTTTAAAAATCGCTTTTCTATGATTTGATGAAAATGAAGCACCTTCTTGATAAAATGGTAATTCATCTCCCATTTCATAATTTTTATTTAAATCATTATTACAAATTCTCTTTGTATAAAAAATTGCTTCATTATATATGTAAAAATCATTAAATACATCATCAACTTCTAAATGAGTATGAATATCTTTTGTCTTTATATTTATTTTCTTTAAAAATGTTTTATTATTTATTACTTCTTTATATAATATAGTCTCTTTGTCTATAAAATCATAAAAATCCACTTTTATATTTAAACAAATTTTTTCCTTAGTTTTTAAATTTAATAAATAAAATTCCTTTTTATAAGAATCGTTTTCTAAATCATGATTCATCTTTAAAAAACAAGCAAAAGTAGCATCTTCATTTATTTTTATATTTGATAGTATATTAAAATCTAAAAAATCTTCTACTTCTATATTTTTTTTCATAATAGCCTCCCTAAATATGTTATCATTTAATACATAATATATAATATTAAGAAGCAATATAAATGCCATTATTCAATAATATTTATAAATAAATATAATAGAGGTGATATAAATGTATTCAATCGCATTGATAACAGAAACTATTAAGAAAAAAAATATCCCTAGTAGTACAGGTAATATATTAAAAACCAACTTAAATGAAATACTTGAAGATAAAATAACTGTTAATAATTATTACTTAGATAACCTTGATAAAATAAATGAAATAAAAGAAGATATTATACTTGTTATGACAAGAGAAAAAATAGACAAAATAAAACCTTACGTTAAAAATAAAAATAAAATAATAATAACAGAAAGAACTTTTTTATCAAATAATATATATAAATTATTTGAAATTAAAGAAAATGAATCTGTACTTGTGGTTAACGATTGTTATGATACTACATTAGAGACTATAAACGCTCTTTATCAAACAGGTATCAAACATATCAAATTAATACCTATTGAAAACAATAAGGACTATAAAAATATAAAAATAGCTATAACACCAGGAGAAAAAGAACATGTTCCAAAGTATATAGAAAATATAATAGATCTCGGTTCTAGAGTTATGGATATCTCCACAATATTTAGGATTTTATCTATATTAAAAATAGATGATTATAATATTCAAAATAATATAATTAAATATTTAGAAAAAATTGTTAGTAAAAATACAGGAATTAAAGAAAACTATAAAAATTTAATAATCAAAATGAAAGAATTAGATTTATTATTAGACCTTTCAAAAGAAGGCATTTTACTAACAGATATAAGTGGAAATATAATTGAATGCAATGAAAGTTTTAAAAAGATATTTTCTATAAGTACAAAAATAAAAAATAAGAATATAAAAAATATTTTAAAGGATTTTGACTTTAAAAATTATTTAAACAGCAATGAAATAAAAAATGAAATAATTATCTATAAAAACAAATATTTGAATTTAAATAAGAAAGATTTAATTTATTTTGATAACCAAAATAGACTATTCTTTTCAATTGATGATATAACTCATATAAAACATTTAGAACAAAATTTGAGCAAAAAGTTAAGAAAAAAAGGCCAAATTGCTAAATATACATTCGATAGTATTATAACAAAATCAGATATAATGAAAAAAACAATAGATATTGCAAAAAAAATATCAAAAAATAATATGACTATATTGATTAGAGGTGAAAGTGGTACAGGAAAAGAAGTGTTAGCACAAGCCATTCATAATAATTCAACTAGATCTAGTCAACCATTTGTAGCTTTAAATTGTGCAGCAATGCCTGAAAATCTTCTTGAATCAGAACTATTTGGTTATACTAAAGGTTCTTTTACAGGTGCATTAAAACAAGGAAAACAAGGTTTATTTGAACAAGCTAATAATGGTACTATTTTTTTAGATGAAATTGGCGATATGCCTTTACACTTACAAACTAAATTACTTCGAGTTCTTCAAGAAAGACAAGTTATGCCAATAGGTTCAAACGAAGTAATCGATATAGATGTTAGAATAATTGCGGCAACGCATAGAAATCTACTTTCCATGGTCGAAACACAAAAATTTAGAAATGATCTTTATTATAGACTTAATGTTCTTCCATTAAACTTACCTCCATTAAAAGACCGCTTTGATGATATTATCTTGCTTTTCAATGAATTTAGCAATTTTAAGTATGAATTAGATGATAAAGTTATAAGCTATTTACTTAACTATAATTGGCCTGGTAATATACGAGAACTAATGAATTTAACATCTTATATAAACGCTCTATGTGAAAACAATAAAGTTGATTTAAGTATTTTACCAAAACATATTATCAAAAATACTGAGGTAAACAGCAAGTTAAATGATGAAATAAAAAGTACATCAGATGATGATTTTAAACAAATATTTAATATATTGAATCTAAAAGGTATAGAAAATGAATCAATGAATATATTAAATATCATTTTGCAATTACAAAATTTAAATATTAGCTCTGGAAGAAAAAATATTTCTTTATATTTAAACCAAAATGAACTTAATTTAAGTGATTCTAAAATAAGAAAAGTTTTAGAAATTTTAAAAAATTTAAATTTACTTGAATCAAAAAGAGGAAGAGCTGGTCATAAACTAACAAATCAAGGATTTCATTTTTTGAATTATCTTAAAAACAAAAAAAAATAATATATTTTTTTCAATCGGAGGATAAATAGGTATATAAATTGGTTTTTAACAACTCGTTAAACAACCTATTTATACACCTATTTATTTTTTTATTATTTTTTATAATATTTTTTTCAACAAATAATAATTTTATTCTCATTAATGAAAACGATATTTTTTATTCTTATAGAAAAATAATAATTTTATTCTTATAATTAAACAATTCTAATACTTTTAGTAATTTTTAAACTTTTGCAAGTTTTATATAAAAAAATTTTTATTGTTATTTTTTTTTCGTTTTTTCTCAATCTATTATCATATGGTATGCTACTTGCTTGTTTATTATTTTGAAATAATAGTTCATATATTTTGTACATAGTATGAAGAATATTTAAAGAGGGAGTGAATTTTTTGAGTAAGAATAAACTAGGTTTTTGGAGTATTGTACTTTTAGGTATAAACTCTATTATTGGTACAGGTATTTTTGGTCTACCAAATAAAGCTTATGCAATGGTAGGGGTTTCTAGTATTTGGGTTATTTTATTTGATATGATGTTAGCTGTTTCTATAGCATTATGCTTTGCTGAAGCATCAGGTAGATTTAAAAATAATGGTGGTCCTTATTTATATGCTAAAGAAGCTTTTGGTAACTTTTTTGGCTTTGAAGTTGGACTTATGAAATGGTTTATGAGTATAATTGCATGGGCATCTTTTGCAGCATTCTTTGCACAAAGAATTGGAATTTTGGTTCCTGCATTAAATAATCAAGCAGGTAAAATTATTATAATCGTATTTACCTTAGGAAGTTTAGGTATTGTTAATTTATTAGGTGTTAAAAGTTCAAAAGTTGTTAATAATGTAATAACTATAGGTAAATTGATACCACTTATACTATTTATATCTGTAGGTATATTCTTTATTAACGGAGGGAATTTTGATCCATCTATATCTAATATAGAAGTTTCTTCTGGTGGTTTTGTTGAAGCATCTGTATTATTATTCTTTGCTTTTACAGGATTTGAATCTATAGCAATAGCTGCTGAAGATATGGAAAATCCAGATAAAAACTTACCTAAAGCAATTGCAATGGTAATGCTTATAGTATCAGTTGTTTATATAGCTATATTAGCTATTTGTATTGGAGTTTTAGGACCTAAATTAGCAACAAGTAATGCTCCAGTTGCAGATACAGCTGAAATCTTCTTAGGCCCTATAGGTAAGAGTATAATATTAGGTGGTACTTTAGTATCTATCGCTGGAATAAATATAGCAGCGTCATTTGTTACACCAAGAGTTGCAGTTGCATTATCTGAAACAGGTGTCCTTCCAGACATTTTTGCAAAAAATAATAAGTATGGTGCACCTTATGTTTCTATAATAGTTACAATAGTTCTTTCAGGTCTACTAGCTCTTTCTGGTCAATTCCAAACACTAGCAGCATTAAGTGTTATAGTTAGATTTATTCAGTATATACCAACATGTATATCAGTTATGATTTTTAGAAAGAGAATGCCTAATCAAAAGCTTAATTTTAAAGTTCCATTTGGAAACTTTATTCCTATGTTTGCAACATTAGTAAGTGTATGGTTATTAGTTAAAGTAGGTATTGGAACACCAAGTAAAATAGTATTTGGTCTTGGTGGATTAGTAGTAGTAGCACCATTTTATTTATTAATGAAAAATAATATGATAGCTAAAGATAAAGAAAAATCTTGTTCATAATATATTCACATAAATTAAATTCTTGCAATAAAAGAGGCGGTTAATTTTAACGCCTCTTTTTAATTTACTTTTTAAAACTTAAGCAATTCTTACTAATATTAATTTTAATTTATAAGTACAAATTAAAACCAATAGTTACAATAAAGTTAAGCTTATCTAAAATCACTTTAATCAATGCTTTTAATAATATATAATTTACAAGGGATAAAAATTAAAAGGAGTGATATTTTGAAAACAAAAAAAATTATAAATATGGTGATACTACTAACAATACTATCTTTTAATATTGTTTTTGCACAAGATAATCTACAAATAGAAGCTACAAATGCAATAGCTATAGATTATGATACAAATGAAATAATTTATGCTAAAGATATTGATACTAGAGTTTATCCTGCATCTATAACAAAGCTGTTAACAGCATTATTATTAAGCGAAAAAATAGATGAAAACTCTCTTTTAACATTTACAAAAACAGCATCAGAACAACCTTCATATTCTTATAGCAAAAATGTGCATCCTGTCAAAATAGGTGACCAAATGACTTTAAAAAACACATTAGATGCTCTTCTTTTATATTCTGCTAATGATATTGCTTACATGGTTGCTGATAATGTAAGTGGTAATTCTAAAAACTTTGAAATACTTATGAATAAACGATTAAAAGAATTGAATATGTTAAATTCAAATTTTATAACACCAAACGGTTTGGATTCTAATACTAATAATCATTACACAACAACATATGATTTAACAAAATTAATGAAAGCTTCTTATGATAGTGAATTAATTCGAAATTCTATAAGCAAAACAAATGCGGATGTTCGTTTTTTGGATGGTCCTGTTGCTCATTTTGAAAATAGAAATAAATTAACTGGCAATAATGGCTGTATTGGTGGAAAAACTGGATATACAAAAAAAGCAGGACGATGTCTGCTTAGTATTTATGAAAGAGATAATAAAAAAATAATAATGGCAGTTATGAATTCTAAATATAATCTACCAGAAGATTCTATTGTATTTGAAGATATGTCTAAATTAGCTGATTTTGCTTACAATAAAAAACAATCTATTTTATATAAAAAAGGTGAAATATTGAAAACCATAAAAAAAGAATATAATATTATTCCCTTTATAGGGCCTACTGTAAGTATAGATATTCCTATATTCACAAAAGAAAATATATTATATTATGATTCTAATTTAGATGTAAACAAAAAAATAATACTAAAAGATTTTAACCCTTGGGATTTAGATGATAAATTTTCTCTAGCAAATTTAAATATTCAAATTAGAGATTATAATAAAAGTTATGATCTATATACATCTGTGACTAAAAAAGATTTATTCTTTAAAAATTTATATATATATATAATTGCTTTAGTATTAATTTTAGCTCTTATAGTTTTTATAATTAAATTTTTTACTAGAAATAAAAGAAGAAATATATACAGCAATAGAAGATATTATTAAATATATTTTATAAAATTTTAATATACATAATAATATATAATAAAAAAGTCTTAAAATGATTATCAATCATCTTAAGACTTTTTTTATGCTTTAAAATTATATATCGGTTTTAAAATATCTATTATATCTATTGTATCTTTTGTATTTTTTATTATCTCATCAATTGATTTATAAGCCATTGGGGCTTCATCTAATGTAGATTCTCTTATACAGCTACTATATATATCTTTCATAGAATCTTTAAAATTATCCATATCAAGTTCTTCCTTAGCTTGTTTTCTACTTAGAATTCTTCCTGCTCCATGAGGAGCTGAATTATTCCAATTAGAGTTTCCTTTTCCTTTTGCAATTATACTTCCATCTCTCATATTTATTGGTATTATTACTTTCTCTCCATCATTTGCAGATATTGCACCTTTTCTTATTATTTGACTTTCAAAATCTATATAATTATGTATAGATTCAAAATAATCTAATTTAGAAATATCTAGATTTAAATATTCTAAAATAGTTTTAGCCATTGTAAATCTACTAAGACTTGCATATTCTTGTGCAAATTTCATATCCTCTAAATAATTTTCTCTACCTACACCCTCTAAGAAAGCTAAATTTTTCGAAACCTTATATTTTTCTTTTAATAATTCAATCTCATCAATAACATCTTTTATAATTTCATTTTTATTTTCAATATTCGAATCAATTTTTAAAGAGTCTATCTTCTCTAATTTTTCTTTTTCATAGAAATTCAACATATCTTTACAATAGTCAATTGCAATTTTTTGATGATATGTAGCTATTCTTTGACCTAAATTTCTGCTACCACTATGAATTATCAAATATTTATTGTAATCTTTATCAACAGCAATTTCTATAAAATGATTTCCTCCACCTAATGAACCTATTGAACATAAATCTCTTTTTAAATCACCTTTTGTTTTCTTGCTTATTTTAGCCAGCTTTTCATTAAATACCTTATCTAACCTAACTTTACTTTTACTATTAACATTCATTCCATGAGGAATTTTGTGTCTTATATATAAATCAAGTTCTTCTAAATCTAATTCAACTTTGGATAAATTAACTGCAAGCATACCACAACCAATATCAACTCCAACCAAATTTGGAATAACTAAATCCTTCATACATGCACTAAATCCAATAACACAACCTTTTCCTTTATGAACATCTGGCATTATCCTTATTTTAGCATCCTTAAATGCATAATGATTCAAAAGCTCCATAATTTGAGATATACTTCCCTCATCGATATTATCTGTATAGACAATAGCTTTATTTAATTTTCCTTTTATTTCTATCATATATTCACCTACTTTAATTCATTATTTTACAAGATATAATAAAACCTGTTATTGATGTGAATATAAATATTATAACACCTAAGCTAATTGATTTTAAACCCTTATCTTTTATATCTTTAAAATCAACCATTAGTCCCATAGATATCATTGCCATCAAAATCGAATATGAACTTAATTTTGATAAAATAAAAGTTATAGAACTATTTATATTAAATAAACTATTTATTAAAACTGCTAATAAAAAATATTTTAGATATGTAGGAAATTTAACTTTTGCTTCTTTTTCTTTATATATATTACTAAGTACTAAAGAAACAGGTACCAACATTAAAACTCTAAGCATTTTTACAAATGTTCCAACTTCCAATGAAGTTTCACCTCTTAAACCAGCAGCTGCAAGTGCATGTGCTACCCCATGTAATGATATTCCACAAAAAGCACCAAACTGAGCATCTGTTAAATTTATAATATTTCCAATAAAAGAATATAATAAAACTCCTATAGCTCCAAGTACACTAACAATGGATACAGAAATGACAGTATCTTTTTCCTCTGCTTGTATAACTGGTCCCATAGCAACAACCGCTGAAGCTCCGCAAATACTAGATCCAACACCTATTAAAACACCTGTTTTTTGATCGACTTTCATAATTTTAGATAAATAAAATCCAAGCATCAAAGCCATTACTATAATAAATATTACACTAAAAAAAGTCCTAGGACCTGCATTTTTAACCAAATAAAAATCTAATTTAAATCCAAGTAGAATAATTCCAAATTTCAATAGTTTTTTAAGACAAAAATTTATACCAGATTTATATTCTTCCTTTACAGTAAATACATTTGAATAAATCATTCCCAAAATTATACCAATTGTGAGAATCTCCAAACTCAAAATATTACCCAATAATTTCTCTATTATTACAGAAATTATCAAAAATAAAAAAACAAAAATTATACCTTTATAATTATTTTTCACATTAATCGCCTCCATAAGTAAGTATATATCAACTTTTTAATAATTAGAAATTATATTTACTTATAGTTTTATAAGAAAAATTTATAATTCTTCAATAACTGTGTTATATTCTGCACCTAAAAGTATTATTATGCTGCTTAAATAAAGCCATAGTAATAATGCAATAATTCCTCCAATACTTCCATACATTTTATTATAATTAGAAAAATTATTAACATAGAACGAAAATAAAATAGACATTAAAATCCAAATAACACTTGAAAACAATGCCCCCTTATAAAATTTTTTCAAAGGTCTTTTTTTAATATCACAAAATTTATAAAATATTGTCAATATAAAAATAATAAAGATTAACGGCATAAAATATTTAACAAAATACCAAGGTGTTATAAATACTTTTGGAATTTTTAAAAAATCAAAAATTAAATAAGCTATATGTTTTCCAAAAACTATGAATGAAATAAGTAATACTATTGATAATGCAAAACAAAATGTCATTACTACAGAAATTACTCTAATCTTTATGAAATTGATTTTTTCCTTTTCATTATATGATTTTGAAACTCCCTTTATAAGTGCCTTCGTTCCATTTGACGATACCCATATACTACTTAGAAGACCTAATGATACTATTGTTTGAGAATCTTCTAATTTTATTTCATTTATTATTGCAAATACCAAATCATAACTTGTTTTTGGTATAAAACTTAATATCTGAGTCAATACTTCCTCATTATCTATTGGTGTGTAATTTAATATTGCTATTAACATTATTAAAAATGGAAAAAAAGATAATATTAGATTATATGTTGCTAAGCCCGCAAAAGATGTCAACTCCTTTTTATTAAAATTCCTAAATGTCTCAATAAAGTTTTTAATTATCATAAAATATTACTCCTTTGTTTTATTAATATATATTATAAATATAAAATTAAAATTCATCTTTATTACTATATACCTAAAATAATTAAATCTAATTTTTTCGCTTTTTATAAACATTTTAATTACCACCACTCATATTCTCATAATTAATATTTATTTATACAAAAATATTAATATATCTTATTGTATTTAATTTAATAAGGAATGTAAAATTTAATAATTTTATGTTATAATTTTATTTTAGATTAGAATAATGGAGGAATTGATTTGATTACTGTTACTAATGTAAGTTTAAGATTTGCTGATAAAAAATTATTTGACGATGTTACTTTAAAATTCACACCAGGAAATTGTTATGGTGTTATAGGAGCTAATGGTGCTGGAAAATCTACATTTTTAAGAATCCTTTCAAAAGAATTAGAACCTAATACAGGTGAAATTTCAGTTGCAAAAGGAAGTAGAATGTCTGTTTTAAAGCAGGATCATTATGAATATGATGAAACAGAAGTTTTACAAACAGTTGTAATGGGGAATGAAAGACTGTTTGAAATAATGCAAGAAAAAGATGCTATTTATGCAAAAGAAGATTTCACTGATGAAGATGGTATAAAAGCATCAGAATTAGAAGCTGAATTTGCTGATATGAATGGTTGGGAAGCTGAATCTGAGGCATCTTCTTTACTTCAAGGTTTAGGTATAACAACAGATTTACACTATAAATTATTAAAAGATTTAACTGGTGCACAAAAAGTTAAAGTACTTTTAGCACAAGCTCTTTTTGGTAATCCAGGAATATTAATTCTTGACGAACCTACTAACCATTTAGATATAAATTCTATTATGTGGCTTGAAAGATTCCTACTTAATTTTGAAGGAACTGTTATAGTAGTGTCTCATGATAGACATTTCCTTAATAAAGTTTGTACACATATGTGCGATGTTGACTTTGGTAAGATTAAATTATTTGTTGGTAATTATGATTTTTGGTATGAATCAAGCCAATTAGCATTACAAATGATGAAAGATCAAAACAAAAAAAGAGAAGAAAAAGTTAAACAATTACAAGAGTTCATCGCAAGATTTAGTGCTAATGCTTCGAAATCAAAACAAGCAACTTCAAGAAAAAAAATGTTAGATAAATTAACATTGGATGATATAGAACCTTCTACTAGAAGATATCCTTTTGTTGGGTTTACTTTAGATAGAGAAGTTGGTAATGATATATTATTTGTTGAAAACCTAACAAAAGAAATAGATGGTGTAAAAGTTCTTAATAACGTAAGTTTCACAATAGGAAAAAATGATAAAATAGCATTAGTTTCAGAAAATGAAATTGCAAATACTGCGTTAATAAAAATACTAACAGGAGAAATGGAGCCTGATAGTGGAAGTTTTAAATGGGGAGTTACAATAACACAATCTTATTTCCCTAAAGATAACTCTAAATTCTTCAACGGTATTGATATGAACCTTATTGATTGGTTAAGACAATATTCTGAAGAAAAATCAGAAAGTTACCTAAGAGGATTTTTAGGAAAAATGCTTTTCTCAGGAGAAGAACCACTTAAAAATGCTTCTGTTTTATCAGGAGGAGAAAAAGTAAGATGTATGTTATCTAGAATGATGCTTAAGAATGCTAATTTCTTAATTTTAGATCAACCTACAAACCATTTAGACCTAGAATCTATAACAGCTGTTAATAATGGGCTTAAAGCTTATAAGAGTAATATTTTATTTACTTCTCATGACCATGAGTTTATTCAAACAATAGCAAATAGAATAATCGAACTTACAGAAGATGGTTGTATAGATAAAATGACAACTTATGATGAATATCTTGAAAATAAACAAAATAACTAATATATAATAAAAAAAAGAACCTATAAAATGTATAGGTTCTTTTTTTATTATGGTTATAATTTTAAATTTATTATGTATTTTTTTTACATTTATTTTGACTTTTTATTTATTTTTTATTATAATTTTGATTGGGTGATTAATATGTATTATGATTTTGAAGATGAAATTTATGAAGAACATTATGATCAATCATATAGATTTCTAAAAAATGCACTTTCAAATGATTTGAAAAAAGAAATAAATATATTAGAAACAACGTTAGAGAATATGTTAACTTATCAAGGTAATGATTGGACTGGTCGTGGAGATATTTCAAGTGTAAAATTAAATGCTTATATAGCTGCTGCGGAAGCTCTAAAAGAAGAACTTAAAGAAAAATTAAAACAAGCTAATAAATAAAAAAAGATGAAATAAAATTATTTCATCTTTTTTTATTTATTATCCTTTTTAACTTTTTTCCCATCTCATACTCAATATTATCTATAAATACAATCTGTACATTATTATAACTTTTTAATTTTAAATCAAATAGCTCATTTAATGATTTTAAAACATATTTTTTATTTTCTTTTGTATTTTCTTCATATCCCAAATATACTTTTATTAAATTATCATTTTCTTTTATAACTTGATAATCTGATATATCTGAACTTGATTTTATTATTGCATTTCTTATAAAATCAGGATAAATCATTATATTTCCCGTTGGTGTTTCAAACCTAAAAACATCATCCATTCTACCTTCAATTTTTTTTAATACCCTTGATTTATTATTACAACCACATTCAAAATCATCATCTATTAAAATATCATTAAGTAAATAATTAATAATAGGTTGACTTCTTCTTGTAAAATCAGTTATAACAGGATGATATCTTTTTTCATCTAAATACATTTTATCAACAATCATAATTTCTTCATTTATATGCAAATTTCCCTTTTCACAAGTGGATGCAATAAATCCTTCTGTTGCTTGATATATTTGATCTATATTTGCTTTAAATATTTCTTTTAGATATTGCTCATCTTTTTTTTCTAAAAGTTCCGCAATAGATATTATTTTTTTAGGGTTTATCTCTATCTTATTACTGGATATAGCTTTAGCAATTTCTATTAATAATGAAGGCTGTCCTATTAATATATCCGGCTTTAAATCATTTAATTGTTTTAAATTTTTATCAAAATCATCAAGTAAATGAAAAAATTTTATATTTATGTTTTTTGATGAAGCACTCTCATACAAATTATTATTTGCCCTCATAAAAAATGCTATTTTATAATTTGAAAAAATACCATTGTATAAAGTTTTACAAAGAATTTTACCAGCCCATTTAGCTTGCTCTTTTTCACAAGATATAAAGACACCCTTATTTCCAGATGTTCCAGATGAAAGACCAACTGAAATATCGGATAATTTTTTATCGAATTTCTTATTAAGCTCTGAATCCACAGCTAATTTAAGCACATCTTTAAGCTTAACATTTACAGTATTTATATCATTAAAATTACTCAACATCTCTTCTTTATTCATATATTTTATATTTTTTTCTTTTAAATCTTCATAAGTTAAATCTTTGTAATAATAAGAATTTTTATTTAAAAATTTAATATGTTTTTTTAATTTTTTTTCCTGATATTTTTGTAATTTCTTTCTATCCTTTAATACAAATCTCTCTATAATTTTTTGTTCTAAATAATAATAAAGTATCATTAATTTTTTAATCATGCGTTGCCACCATTTTATATTTATTTTTTATATATATATTATGAAGTTTATTTAATGTTTTTTCATATTCCTCATAATTATCATGTATTATTTTAGTTAATTTTCTTGGCATCATATTATAAATAAGATTTTCCTTTTGCCAATATGCATCTGCAACATAAAATAAATCTTTGTATACAACTCCATATTGACCTTTTGCATGCCCTTCTAAATTTATAAATTTAAACTCTTTGTATTCATAAACTTTATCAAACCCAAAAAAAGGTTTTACTTTTTTCAAATCCTCTATAAATATTACTCTTTGGTCAAAATCACTTGGCAATAATTCCTTTATAAACCCAGTTTTTAATTTATTAAATCCTCTTGAGTTTAAACAATTAAGATAAGCCTCTTTACTACAAATAATAGGAATTTTTTTATAATTAAAAAGTCCACCAATATGATCTATATGAAAATGAGATAATATTATAATATCTGGCTTTAATTTAAAAAAATCAAATTTAATCAAATTTATTGGGGTTATAAAATTATGTATTTTTACTTTTATATTATCCAATTCATTTATATAATTTGAATAACCTGTATCAATCAATACATTTTTCAATTTTGAATTTTTTATATATATTATCTTTGAATTAAATTTTATTTTTTTACTTTTTTGATTTGGTAAAGCATTTTTTATATCATTTAAACAATAGCCTGTATTATATATAAATATATCTTTACTTAGTTCTATACCATTTTGCAAAATTTTGAACACCTTCTTTAGTTGTATAAATTGGTTTATAATTTAAATCATTTTTTATATTGCTTATATCTAAAGTTTGAGAATTTCCAAGAACCGATATTGCGTATTTTGTAACTATTGGTCTTATTTTGAACAGTCTACTTATATATTCAATTGTTGATGCTACTATTAAAACCAATTTATAATTTAATTTTTTATACTCAAAAACTTCTCCTAATTCCAATTCCAAAAGTTCAAATATATCTTTTAATTTAAGTGGTCTTCCATCTGTTACATTATATGAATTATTGTTAAATTCATCAGAAGCATTTATTGCCAAATATATAGCCTGGCATACATTTTTAACATAAGTAAAGTCCGCATTACAATTTCCATTTTTAAAAAGAGGTATTCCTCTCTTTGATATCTTAATTAATCTTGGAAGTAATGTATTGTCATACTCTCCATATATTGCTCTTGGTCTTAGTGTTATATTATTAAGCTTAGAATTTCTAATTATTTTCTCTGCTTCATATTTAGTTTCTGCATAACAATTTACAAAATCACCAAAAATATCTTTTTCACAAACATTTTCTTTACTATCACAATTAAAATAAATAGATGGAGTTGATATATTTATTATTCTTTTTAGATTTCTATTTTTTTTTGCAAAATCAACTAAGTTTTTAGTAAGAACTATATTAGATTTTCTATAATCATTAAAAAATGCATCATCAGTACTTAAAGCTGCACAATGTACTATATAATCAAAATCCATATCAAATTTTAAAAATTCAACCTCATTAGACAAGTCTGCCCTTATATATTTATAATTATTTATTTTAATATCAATATCTTTTCGTCCAACACCAACTACAAAGTATCCTTTTTCAAGCAAAAAATCTCTAGTATTAATTCCTAAAAACCCACTCGCTCCAGTTAATAATATTTTTTTCATCAATATTTTATTACAACTCCTCCAATAGATACACCCGCAGATGTGCCTATTAACAATATTTTATTACCCCTTTTAATTTTCCCTTCTAATATAGCTTTACTAAATGCAAAAGGTATTGAAGCTGCAATCATATTACCATATTCAGAAACTATATTTATAAGTTTTTCTTTTTTAAAATTTAATTTTTTCGATATAATTCTTAAACTAGATGGAGATGCCTGATGTGGAACTATATAATCTAGATCATTTAAATTAATTTCTGTCTTTTTAAGAAGTTCATCTAAAAAATCTGGTAATTTCTTATATGATAATTCAAAAACCTCTTTACCTTTCATTTCAAACAAAAATTTTTCTTTAGTTTCTTTTGTGTAATTTTTATCATTTGGAGGAAATTTCGAACCACCGTATTGTATTTGACATAAATTTGCTCCAATACTATATGTTCTATGAAGTCCTTCATATATGTAATTTTGGTCATTGCTCTTTTTTAAAATAACGCAAGCTGCACCATCACCAAAAAGACCTGCACTTTCTAAATGATTATAATTTATGCATTTTGATGCTATTTCACTTGAAACAAGAGCAATATTTTTATATCTATTAGATTCTATTAATATTGCTAAATGATCTAATGCTGTTACAAAACTTAAACAAGTTGAATTTATGTCAAAACAAGCAATTCCTAAATCCAATAAACCTAATTGTTTTTGTATCAAAGATGATGTTGATGGAATTATTTGTTCAATAGAAGCTCCTGCATAACAAATCAAATCTAATTCTTCTTTTTTTAAATTTGCATTTTCTAAAGCTTGTAAAATTGCTTCTTTAGCCATAAATGATACCGTTTCTTCTTTTACATATCTTCTATTTAAAACTTTTATTTTTTTCTTAACAGTTCCTTTTTTCACATTTGCAATTTTGTCTACATCAAATGCACTTACAATATTTTGGGGTTCATAAACTCCAACACCTGCAATTTTAACATTAAATTTCATAATATTACCACCTTTTTATATTAAAAATATAAGCATATTAATTTTATCCTCTATAAATCAAATTTAAATTAATCTTAAATTAAATTCATATTAATTTTCAAACTATATTTTTTAATCCGACTTTAATTTATAATCATTCATATTGTTTTTCCGATATATAAATAAAATTTTATGTTATTTTTATTAATTATTCAACAATTAGTATATAGATAAATTTAATAATTCTAACAAATAAACTAAAGTGGTGTTAAAATGAGTAAAAAAAAATATAAAAGAAATTTAAGTCTTAATGAAAAACTATACAAAGTACTAGAAAATAGTTATGAATCACTAGCAATACAAATTATAGTCGAAGGTTTTGGAGAAATTGATATAAATGAATTTAAAAAAGCTGTAAAAAAATCTTGTGACTATAATCCTTTATGCAAATGTATCTATTCAAATAATAAATGGGTTGAGGATTCTAAATACCCTCCAATTCATCATTTAAATTCCTTTGATTTTAATGGTTTTGATTTTTCCTCAGATTTATTTAAAAGAAAAATTGATCACAATAATACTTCAATTGCAGAAATTTTTATTATACATTCAAAACCTACTAAAATATTATTTAGAATTTTTCACGGAGCTATGGATGGCAAAGGAGCTTTGACTTGGATAAAAAATATTTTTAAAATCTTGAATAATAAAATTCCTATAAAAACTTTATCTACAGAAAATGACTTATCTATACTATCAAAATTACCAATAAAAAATAAAAAAAATAAAATTAAATTTGATAAAGAGATTTTAAATATTAAAAATAATACAAATAAAATTAATACTCTTAGATTAAGCTTAGAAGGAAAATACATAGCTATAATACCTAAAATAACTAAAATTTTAACAGAAATGTTCAACGATCAAAATAGCTTATACTTAATACCATCAGATTTAAGAAAATATATAAAAAACTTAAATACAACATCGAATTTAACTTTTCCTTTTTATCTTCAATGCACTAAATTTGACTCATGGCAAGATATAAACGATAAGCTTTTAGACAAATTAAAACAAAAAGAAGATCTAAATTTAAATTTATTTAATTTTAAATTATTAAATAAATTATCTTTAAATAACTTAAAATTGTTAATAAAAGCTTTAAATTTAATTAACAATTTAAAAAATAAATATTTAATTAGTTCTATAGTATCTAATCTAGGCACAGTTGATCTTTATGATTTTAGTACTAAAAAATTTAAAGCTACAAATTTTTATTCTATACCAGTTTCTCAACCATTTAGTCCGCTTTCTCTTGTTATTGTTGAAAATCAAAATACAACAGAAATTGTATTTAGTGCTTATCAAAAAGCAATTCCTTTAGCTCAATTGAATGCAATCTGTAAAAAAATTGAATATTTTTTAAGTAAAAAAAATATATACAAAGAATTAAATAATAATAATTTTAATATCGACCCTAAATTAAACATTATAGATATGTTTATAAACACTGTATTTAAATATCCACAAAATATAGCATTATCTGAAAATAACATAAATCTAACCTACAAAGAATTAAACCAAAAATCAGATGTATTAGCTGATATATTATTAAAAAAAGGATTAAAAAAATCTACACATATAGCTGTTTATCTTGATAGAAGTATTTATTTAATCATAGTAATATTAGCAATTTTTAAAATAGGTGCAATTTATATACCTATTGATACTTCCGCTAAATTCAGAATTAATAATATCTTAAATGATGATAATATCAAATTTATAATTACCAACAGCTCTATAAAAGCTGATGTTTCTAGTATTAAAAATAAAAAAATACTGACTATTGATTCTATTAATTTAAACTTAAAAGTAAATTTTGATAATCAAAATGTTAATGACAATAATATTTTATATCAAATATATACATCGGGATCTACAGGTATTCCAAAAGGGGTACAAATCAGTAATAAAGCTTTTAAAAATTATTTATTTTGGGCTAAAAATTATTATGAAATAGATGATAACAATAACTTTGCTTTATTTTCATCTATTTCTGTTGACTTTACCTTAACATCAATATTTCTACCTCTTATAAACGGAGGTACTCTATATATTTTTAAAGAATTCAACCATAAAATATTAGAATCAATGCTTATAAATTCTAATATTAATTCTTTAAAATTTACACCAACACATTTAAGTCTTATTAATTCTTTAAATCTAAAATTTAATAATAAAAAATTATTAATTATCGGTGGTGAACAATTAGATACACAACTAGCTTATTCAATTCAGAAAAATTGTGGTCAGAAATGTAAAATTATAAATGAATACGGTCCTACTGAAGCAACAATCGGATGTATTGCTTACAAATTTGATTATTCTAATGATTTTAAATACACTAATGTTCCCATTGGTAAGCCTATATTTAATACAAAAATTTTACTACTTGATAATGAGCTTATCTCTGTGAAACCAAATAAAATTGGAGAAATCTATATTTTAGGTAGTCCTCTTGCGCAAGGTTATTATAATGATGAAAATATAACCAAAAATAATTTTATAAATCTAAATGGTCAAATTGCTTATAAAACTGGGGATTTAGCAAAACTTAATCATGAAAATAATTTTATTTTTATCGGAAGAAAAGATAATCAATTAAAAATAAATGGACATAGAGTAGAAATTGAAGAAATTAAATATTTAATAAAACAATATAAAAATATTAACGATGTATTTATAAATTATACTAAATGGAATACAAAAATTATTTTAAAATGCTATTTTACATCTAGCAAAATCATTGATATTTTAAAATTAAAAGAATTTCTTAAAACAAAATTAGCAAATTATATGATTCCAAAATATTTCATTCAAATAGAAAGTTTCCCCATAGCTTCAAATGGAAAAATCGACTTAAAAAAATTACCTAAAGTGAATATAAATAATCAATTTACTGTAAAAACTATAGATACAAATATTGATTTAACCACTAATCAAAAAAAACTTTTAGATATTTGGGAATCCATTTTAGATTTAAATAAAGAATCTATAGATATCAATGATAATTTTTTTGAATTAGGTGGTGATTCACTATCATTAATAACTATGATTTGTGCCATTGAAAAAAAATTTTATAAAACTTTTAACTATTTTATTTTTATAAAAAAACTTAATTTTATATATGAGGATCTAACCATAAACAATCTCGCTAAAATATTATAAAAATATTATACCTATAGAACCCAAAACACCTATTATTTACTATTATTTTTTTGGGTAATAATATTAAAAATAATCATTTTCTTAAAATAAATTTTTAGTAAAATAGTTTTATATTTTTAATTTTAATAAAAGACGATATAAATAAAATAATACTGTTTTACACTATTTTTTTATAATTGGAGGAGTTAAAATGAATACATCAAATTCATTTAAAAACACTGTAAATTTAACTTTTGAAAACAAATTATCTATATATGATCATATAAGTAATAACTTAAATGAAGATGGTAAACTCAATTTAAAAGGATATAAACTTCCTGATGATCATTTTGTAAACAAAAATGACACATCAAATGATTTTTATACTAATTTAGAAACTATAATAAAAAGCAGAATATCCAACAAAGAAAATGATATTCAATTAGCAAATTATATAAAAAAAATATCTTTAAATTCCACAGCAGAAGATAAGATTAAATTTTATGAAATTGCTATAAACTCTAATATTAGTTATATAATTGATAATATTTATAGAGAAATAAAGAGATTAAACATAAAAATAAATAAAAATCTATATGATTGGATAGAATTTTTGACCTTTAAAAGTCCTCATAGAGAAGCTGTAAAATTAGGAGTTTCACTAATAGGTATTTTTCATATGGATGTGTTTAAAGAAAAAATAAAAATATTAGCTACTCATGATGAGTTTTCATTAATTGTTTTTAAATCTTTATCATTTATGAATATTGATTTTGAAACAGAACTATTTGAATTAGCTAAAAAAGTCGATGGTTGGGGACGAATTCAATTGGTTGAACTTCTTTCTAAAACAAATAATAAAAATATAAAACATTGGATATTAACAAAAGGATATAAAAACAATATAATGTACGATTACCTAGCTTTACTAGCTGCTAATTGTGGTGATTTAAATAAAGAACTTTCAAAAGATGTTGTTGATAAGGAGATTTTGATTGCAGCAAGAGACATAATCGAAGCCTTAATACTTGAAACAAATTTAGTAGGTATTAGTGTATATCCTTATGCTGCAAAAACAATTGAATTATTTATAAAAAATACTATAAATGACTCTGCAATTTATGGTTATCGTATTTATAAATATATTTATAAATACGTTACAGATGAAAAAAAAGACTGGGATTTTTATAAAGAAAATGGTTGGACAAATGAAAATCGAAAAAAAATAGCAAGAACATTAGAGAAATATCAATTAATTTCATAATTATTATATATCCTCCATCGATGTATAATTTATATTTTTTTCAAATTTTATGATTTAAAATTCATTTTTGACAATTTTGCTTTTTTTAATATAATTAATACTATAGGGGAGGTAAATAATTATGAATCAATTAATAAATTCTGATTTACTTTTAAATGAAACTATTTTATGGTCTGATCAACCAAATTTTAAACTTTTTGAATCTGAAGATATTCTTCTTATTCCTTTTAGTTTTTTTTGGTGTAGTTTTATTGCCTTTTGGGAATACCAAGTTCTTAATTTTCCATCTATGGGGCATTTTAATTTTATGGCATTGTTTGGTATCCCATTTATTTTAGTCGGTATCTATCTACTTATAGGTCGATTTTTTTACAAAGCTTATATATATAAAAACCGTTATTATTATGTAACAGATAAAAGAATTATTATATTAACTAACACTAATTATCAAAACATTGAGTCCAAATACATAAGTCAAATTCCAACAATAAATAAAAAAGTAAGAATGGATGGTAGCGGAACTCTAATTTTTGGTAATAATTATCGTTCTAACTATAGATCTAACAGAAGAAGTCATCAAGAATTAACTCCTTCATTTCATAATATAACTGATGCAAATAAAGTTTATCGAATTGTCAATGAAATTAGAAATTCTACTTTAGATGCATAATAAATTTTAAATAGGCTGTCGCATAAAGAATTTTAATAATAATATGATATATTGTAAATTTAATGCAAATATATTATATTATTATAGTTTTTCTTCGTGCGACAGCCTGTTTAATCTTTTTGAATATATTATTTTATTTTCATATTTTTTATTTTATTTTTAGTTTCTTTATCTACTTTTAAAGACTCTGTTATCTTTTGTAATGATTTATTATAAGTATATCTATCCAACGAATTATTTTTTAGATATTCCATCGTTATCTTTGGATACTTTATAAAACATTTTGATATAGCCCAAGCCACACCCATCTTTACATAATAAGCATCTAATTTTATTTTATCTAATAATTGCAAAGTATTAGATATGTGATTTTCATCAACATAATAATTTAATAACATCACAACTGCAAATCTAATTTCAAACTCTCTATTTGATAATAAATAAAAATTTATTAAATTAAGCACTTCTTCTTTATTATCTTTTGTAAATTTAAGTCCAGAACAAAAACTATCACAGACTGCCCAATTAGTTATTTTAGGCACAAAATTACTAATATATTCTAATCTTTTTTCTAAATCGACTTTTATATATCCTATAATCATTCCTTCTAACATTATTTCTTCATAATATATTTTATTATCATAATCAATATATTTTTTATAGTCATTTTTAGCTATATCTTTTGCCAAATTTCTCAATTTAGGAATTCTAACTCCTATAATATTATCTACATTGGGACATAGATTTTCTTGAAATTTTTTATAATCTATATCTGCTAAATCAAATAATTTTTGTTTTATATCCAATAAAAACACTTCCTTTCTAATTCTATATTATCAAAAATCTATAATAAATTAAAAGATATTATAGAATTTTAAAAATATTTTTAATTTTATATTAACTATATTTTTTTTTAAAACATTAGTATTACTTAGAATCATCTATATATATTGAAAATTTTAAATAAATAAAATATAATTTTTATATAAAATTTTTTGTAAATCGTTTTTTATTTTTTATTTTGTTAATAGGAAAAGGTTTTTTGAAATTCCTAAAACATAATAAAAAATTTAATATATTATCTATGGGGGTGTTATAATGAGTCAAATCGCAGTTAATAACAAAAAACCATTTGGTTTTTATGTTTGTAGTATTGCCTTTTTATTAGAAAGAATGGCATATTATTCTGCAAAATATTTAATTTTCGTCTTTGTTTCTGCAACATTAATAGCAGGCGGTCTAGGTCTTAGTAAAGAAGAGGCTGCACTAATTCAATCAAATCTTGTTGCATTTACATACCTTGCACCAATGATAGGTGGTTATATATCAGATAGATATATTGGTGCTAGATATTGTATTCCAGTAGGTCTTGCATTAATGGCAGTTGGGTATTATATAGGTGGTAGTGCAAGCAGTGCATTTGATATGAATATCATGGTTGCATTAGTTTCAATAGGTACAGGATTATTTAAAGGTAATGTTTCAGCTATAAGTGGATCTTTATTTGAAGATAAAGACCAATTAGATTCTGCATTTTCCTTACAATACTCATTTGTTAATATCGGTGCTTTCATCGGAACTACAGCTGTTGGAATATTGGTTGTTTCAACTTTTGCAAATGGTGATATTCAAGGATTTAGACCAGCATTCAAATTATGTACTATAATATGTACAATAGATGCACTATGGTTCTTGTTTGGAATGAAGTTTTTAGGTGAAGCTGGTAAAAAACCATTTAAAGATGGTAAGCATGTAGAAAAATCAGATGTAAAAGAAGTTGATACTAAACCTCTTACTAAAGTTGAAAAAAGAAGAGTTTTCGCAATTATATTAGTTTCTATGTTTTCTATTATATTTTGGCTATTTTGGTATTTAAGTTACTTATCAGCTTATGATTATGGTGCTGAGTTTATCAAACTTAATCAAGGCGATTTTAAAGTTCCACTATCTTGGTTTGACTCTTTAAATAGTTTTACATGTATTGCACTAGGTCCTGTTTTAGCTGCATTATGGTTTAAATTATCTCAAAGACCAAAGGGAGATTTAAGTTTGTTTAAAAAACTAGCACTTGGACTTGGATTTTTAGGTTTAGCATTTTTAATGCTAGTATTAGCTGAAATTTCAAGAGGTGTAGGTGCTCCAGGAACTTCAAAAGCCAGTCTACTTTATTTATTTAGTTTCGGTGTACTTTTAAGTGTTGGAGAAATGTTATTCTCTCCACTAGGAAATTCTTTTATAACTAAATATGCACCTAATAAAATCTACTCTGTACTTATAGGTGTTTGGACTTTTGCTACATTTGTTGCTGGAAAATGCTATTCATATGTATATGCTTTTACTCTTAAATTTTCTATTATGCAAGCTTATATAGCAATACCTATTATCCTATTTATAAGTGGTATACTTTTATTTATATTTGATAGTAAATTAACCTCTTTATTAGAAGATGATACTCAAATAAAAACAACTAAAGCAATGTAATTAATTTTGATTAAAAGTTTTTAAAATAAATATTATTAAAAAAGAAAACTATTTGTAATTCCAAGTAGTTTTCTTTTTTAATGCAAACAATTTGTAAAAAATTCTTCTTGTAATATTCTATTTTTAATATCAAAATTAATATAGAATATTAATATAGAATATTAATATCTTAAAAGGAGGAATTTTTTTATTATGAATTTAATTAAAAATAATATAAAAAACCTAATATTATTTATCTTTATTTCTTTATCATTTTCTATTTTAATATTATTTATAATAAATAATATTGTGGTAAATGAATCTAAAAAGAAAATCTACTCTTTAAATCAAATAGATGATGTAAAACAAAGTAATGTAGGCTTGGTATTAGGTGCAAGAGTATATACAAATGGTATGGTTTCTCCCATATTAGCGGACAGATTAGATATTGCAATAAAGCTCTATAATGAAAAAAAAATCAATAAATTACTATTCTCAGGTGATCATTCAAAGAAAAATTACGATGAAGTAAATGCAATGATGAATTATTCTTTAAAAAAAGGTGTCGATAAAAAGGATATATACTTAGATCATGCTGGATTTGATACTTATAGTTCTTTATACAGAGCTAAGCATATTTTTAATGTTAAAAACCTTATAGTTATAACCCAAGACTATCATTTAAAAAGAGCAGTCTATATTGGTAATAAAATAGGAATAAATACTTATGGTGTTAATAGCGATAAACACAGTTATCCAAAAATAAAATATTATAAAAGAAGAGAATTTTTAGCTAGAATTAAAGATTTTATTCTTGTAAATTTGATAAAACCAAAACCTCAATATTTAGGTAATATAATCGATATAAATAAATCAGATTCTTCAGTAACACATGATCTAAAATAATATTAATAAAGAAGGTGTTTTTATTGAATAAAATTATATTAGATTCAAACTTTAATCATAAATTAGAAATAAGAAAAAAACAAAGTCATAAGAATTCTTATGGTAGAACACTCATAATAGCAGGAAGCAAAAACATGATGGGTGCTTGTATATTATCTTCAAAATCCGCCTACAAAAGTGGTTGTGGTCTTGTCAAGATTCTAACTGAAGATATAAATACAAATTGTTTATTTAGCAGCATTCCAGAAGCAATTGTAAATACTTATACACGTTTTGATTATGATAATGAAAATTCTTTAACTCAAGATATTTTATGGGCTGATTCAATTCTCATAGGCCCCGGTCTTTCTCTAGACGATTATAGTATTTATCTTCTAAAAATGGTATTACAACATGCTAAATGCAAGATAGTAATAGATGCAGATGGGTTAAATGCTCTTAGTCAAAACTTAAATTTATTGAAAAATTTAAATAAAGATATTATAATAACACCTCACATCGGTGAAATGTCTAGACTTATGCATTTAACTAATAATGAAATCTTAAAAAATAAAGAGGAAATAGCTTTGAATTTTAGTAAGGAAAACAAATTAATAACAGTATTAAAAAATCATGAAACTATAATATCAAATGGAACTGATGTATATTTAAATACATTTGGCAATGCTGGAATGGCAACTGCTGGTAGTGGTGATGTTCTTGCTGGAATAATTGCCTCCCTATGTGCTCAAGGTCTTAATATTTTAGATGCTTCAAAAAAAGGAGTTGTAATTCACAGCAAAGCTGGAGATTTAGCAAAAGAAAAATATGGTGAACACAGTCTTATGGCAAGCGATATAATAGAATTTATTTCTGATGTTTTAAAATAAAAATATAGAGCTATTAAATTTATATCTCAATAATAAATTTAACAGCTCTATATTTTTTAATTTATATTATTTTCTAAAAAAATATTTTTCCCACTCATTTTTAGAGTATGAATATTCTTTTTCTACATATACAGCCCATGGTCTAAAAAATCTATAGTCACATATATTGTATGAACAATATAATTTTTTATAAGAAGAACCACTTTTGATTATATATTTATATCTTCTAACACTCTTTGATGCTTGTCTTTTGACCCATTTATTATCACCTGAATCTTTTAACACTGGTGTTTTTTTATAAGATCTACTCATTTTATCACCTCCACTAACTAAAGCGAAAGGCTATAAAATATGTTTTATTAATATAATTCACCAAAATACCTCCAATTAATATATTCATATATTAACATATTTATATATTTTTAATATTACATATTAATTAAATGTATTTTACAAAAATTAATAATACTTTATCTATACTATCATAATTAATATATCTTAATTTAATATTCGTAAGCTTAATTTAATTAATTTTTCTATATTGCACAGGAGATATTCCTGTTTTTGATTTGAAGAATTTAGAAAAATGTGCTGGATATTCAAAGCCTAAAGAATATGCTATTTGTGATACTGATTCATTACTTCCTACCAATAATGATTTAGCTCTTTCTAAAAGCATAAATTGGATATGCTCCTGTGTACTTTTTCCAGTTTCCTTTTTTAATAAATCTCCCAAATAATTTGTTGAATATCCCATCCTCATAGCAAGTTCTTTAACCGTTGGAATACCATTTTCTTCAAGTAATTCATCTTTAAATCTATTTTTTAATATTTGTTCAAATTTGACTATTAAATCTTTATTTATTGCTGTTCTTGTAATAAATTGTCTTCCATAAAACCTTTTAGCGTAATTTAAAAGTACTTCTATATTTGAAACTATAAGATCTTTACTGTAAACATCTATATTTTGTGTATATTCTAGTTTTATAGTATTTGCTATATTATTTATTATATCTTTTTCCTTTTGAGATAAATGCAATGCTTCACTAGTATCATAAGAAAAAAAGCTATACTCATCAATCTTAGATTCTAATGTTGAACCTCTAATTAAATCAGGATGAAAACAAAGCATCCAACCATCTATATTTTTTGGATTTCCTTCAACTAATAATTTCTGGCCAGGTGATGTAAAAATCAAACTACCTTCTTCAAAATCATAATATTTTCTACCATATTTCAATATACAATCTGTACAATTTTTTAAAGATATCATATAATAATTTGCAATATAGCTCATACTTTTTTCATCTATATTTATATTTGTTGTATCCAAATTCTTAAAATCAATCAATGTTATAAGTGGGTGTTTAGGCTTTTCATAACCTATAATTTTGTGCAAAGTTGATATAGATTCTATTCTCATTATGTTATCCAACAAATCACATCCTTTTACAATACTAAATTATAATCTTAATATATTTAAAATTGTACTATTTAATTTCTTGCATTATTCTAACTTGCTTAAGCATTGTTTTCTTAGGTATCATAGGTGTTAATTTGATTAAAATTTTTTGTGAAAAAGTAAGTCCTGATGTTATTTCTAACTTTCCATTTAACATCGCTTCATATCCATCTTTAGCAACTTTACTTGGACTTACTGATTTATCAAATAAATTTGTCTTATCCATACCGGAAGTTTTTCCAAATTCAGATTTCGTAGCTCCTGGGTGTAATGCTGTTACTGTAATATTCTTATCATAAAGTTCTTCAGAAATTCCATAACTAAAAGAACTTACAAATGCTTTTGTAGCATAATAGACTGCTTGTAAAGGTCCTCCTGGAACTTTTGCTGCCGTTGATGATACGTTTAAAATTTTACCACTATTTTTTTTAACAAAATCAGATAAAAATAATCTTGTAAGTTTTGTTAATGCTATAATATTCAAATTAATCATTGCCAAATCCTGTTCTATTTTTCTTTCATAAAACTTTCCTCTACCTCCAAAACCAGCATTATTAATAAGATAATCTATTTCAATTTTATTTTTTTTTAATTCATCATATATTTCCTGTGGTGCTTCTTCTTTTGCAAGATCTTTTTCTATAACATATACATCTATATCATATTTACTTTCTAATTCTTCTTTTAATTCTAATAATTTTTCTTTTCTTCTAGCAACTATAACTAAATTTCCTTTTTTTGATGCGTGTAATTTTGCAAACTCTCTTCCTATACCACTTGATGCACCTGTTATTAATGCTGTTTTTTTCATAATAATAACTCCCTTCAAAAATCAAAGTATAAATTCAAATATATTTTATATAATAACTATATACCTTTTTTAGTTAGTTTTACATTTATATATCACAGCAAAAATTATATATATCAACGATTAATAAAAAATATCTATAAAAATAATATTTTTTTATAGATATTTTTTATAACAATTTCTATTTTTTTATTATCTCTATTATGTTTTCTTCTTTAATCCAATTAACATCATGATTTAAATATTCACAAGTCAAACGAAGTGGTAACATCATCTTCCCTTCATAAATTTTTGCATTTATATTTAAATCTACTTTTTTACCATTTACTAATGCTTTTTTGTTATCTGCTTCAATCCATATATAATAATCATTTAAATTTGCACTTAAAGTGTTGTATTCTTTATTAAATTTATAAGTTGCACCCAAATAATTCATTAATGCATCCATTTCAAATAATATCTGATTATCTCTTATAATATATTGCCCTTTTATATCATAAATTTGACCATCTACACTAATTTTTATAGTTTGTTTTTTATTGTTATTATCAAATTTAAATTCAATCTCATTATTTCCATTTGGACAAAATATTGTATAATTATTTTTTTTATAAATTGATTTTATTTTAACTTCTTCATTATTTACAAACATAACTTTTGGTAATTTATTAAAAGAAATATATTTGCTTTTATCACTATTATATTTTAATTTTAAAATATTTTTATTCAAATCTATTCCACTAATCTCTCCATTTACATCAATAATTTGTAATTCATCTTCTATTTTAAATCTATCTTTTAGAATTAACATATTCTTTCCTTTTGGAATTGTAATTCCTTTATCATTATAATATATCCATTTTTTATCATTCAAATATATATCTTTATTTTTAGTATCTACTTCAAAATTAAATTTATATGGAGAATCAAAAAAATAGCTGTTACTTTTTAACTTATCATATTTAACATCATTTGATATAGAATACTTTAGATAATCAAAATCAAATTTATTAACTGTATTATATTCATATAAACACACTTTATCAAATATATTTGAAGCTGTATTAACCAAGGATATAATTTCTAAACCTGTTTGTTTTTTATGTGGATAAATTTTACCATTTCTATTTACTATATTTATATCCATATATATATTGCTACCTTCTTTTATCTTACCTTCATAATATTTTATTATCTCTTCGTATCTTTTATGCCCTAAGTTCCATAAGGTATATGGATCTTCAACTTGCAATGTAAAACCATGTTTATTTTGTAATTCAATAAATTTATCCATATCAACAGCTATTTTTTCTTTCATAGTCGAATCAACATTAGATTCAATTTGGGTTAAAATTATTTGTAATTTATTTTCACTATCTATCTCTTTTATATAAGAAATTATTTCTTCATTTAATTTCTTACATAAATTTATTCTATATTTCACAAATTTATCTTTAATATTTTCATTTTTTTTATGATAATATTTGCTTTTGGGATTAAATATTTCTATAGGATCTACTTTATACAATGAATTAAACTCTTTTCTCACTATATCACTCATTGGTGTAAATTTTTTTGGCTCATCAAATCCATTCCCAGGAGATTCAAAATAAAGTTCTGCTAAATCAATTCCATCAAAATCAAATTTATCAATTCTTGTTTTTATTTGATTCTTAACAAAATCCATACATCTTTCATCTTCAAGTGCCATTAAGTATCTCCAGTCTATATGTGCATCATCTAAAGTTGCAGTCTTTTGTCTTAAAGTTGGATTTTCATCCCAATATTTTTTACTAACCATAGGTAATTCAAGCCACATATAAACTAGTATGTTTTCTGAGTGGCAAGAATCTATTAATTCTTTTATAAAATTTTCACATCCATTTTGACAATACCAATAACTTATATGAACTTGATTCACGCCAGACTGTTTTAAATCATTTGCAATTTCATCTGGATTTTCATCATATGCAAAACCCCAATCTAAATATACAGATAAATTATTTCTGCTTATTTTAGGTTTAATATCAAAATATTCTTTTAAAACTTCGTGAAAAAATAAAAATCTATTATATCCAAAATTATTTATATTATCTAACTCTATAGCTAAAAACAATATTTTGCCTTCAAAATAATCAAGCCCCATTAATAAAGGGATTTCTTTTTGTTTAGAGATATAAAAAATTTGATCAAATATATTTTTAAATTTATCCACTTTTAATTTTTCTTTTAGCATTATTTCCACATCTTTATGATTTTTATCTATTATCGTTTTTATGTTAATATCTTTTTCTATTCTTTTTATACCAAATACTTTCGATAAATCTGATTTTTTTTCAAGAATTATATAAAGCCCATTTTTCACTTCTTCTTTAATATATTCTCTATCTTTATTTGTTAAATAACCATCAAGCTCACTTGGTATTACAAGTAATTTCACTAAATTTAAATCAATGGAATCTAAATCATCATATTCTACTAAATTAAATTTTATAGAAAGTGATTTAAATATATTTCTATATATAGTTGCTTGGGTTCCCTTATTTTTATTTTCAGTTAAAATTAAAATATCTTCTCTTTTTGAAATATTTTCTCCTGTTATATTGTTAGCATACGTTTTATCAAAAAATATAAAAAAGCTTGTAAAAACAATCAAAAATAAATTTAAATAAAACATTTTACTTAAATTACTTTTCATAAAAACCTCCTAAAAATATTATTAACCCATAGTCTATTATTTCTTTTTATTTATAATTATATTTTAAGAATATACCCTTTAAAAATGATTGTAATATCTTTTTATAAAAAAACATAATATAAATAAAAAATGAGTATTTTAAACCTTTTAATCGGTTTAAAACACTCATTTTTTGAAATTTTAATATTCTTTTTTTAATACTGTAGATTTTTTATATCAAATGCTCTGTATGAAGCAAATGATGTGCTTTTTTTGATAATGGAGATTCTAAAAACTCTTCATACAATTTATTTATTTGTGGATTTTCATGTGAAAATCTTAATTTAGAATTTTCATCTAATTCATATAATATTTCACCTCTAGCTTTTGCTAATTCTAAACCATCATGTATAGGTTGGCCTCCACCACCAGCACAACCACCTGGACATGCCATTATCTCTACAAAATCATAAACAACTTCTTTTCTTAAAATAGCCTCAACTAAATCTCTAGCATTAGAAAGTCCACTTGCTATAGCTATATTAATATTTATATCATCTATATTAAAGCTAGCTTCTCTCCAACCTTTATCTCCTCTTACTTCTTTGAATGCCTCTACACTTGGATTTTTTCCTTTTACTAAAAAATAAGCACTTCTTAAAGCCGCTTCCATAACCCCTCCTGTAGCACCAAATATAACCCCAGCACCAGTTGCAACTCCAAGTGGAGAATCAAATTCTTCTTCTTTTAATACTTTTAAATTTAAATGTTGTGTCTTTAACATTCTAATAAATTCTCTTGTTGTTAATGCGATATCAACATCTTTCTTAGCGTTAGAATCATTTATGTTTTTAATATCACATTCTTCTTTTTTCGCCAAACAAGGCATTACAGAAATACAAGCAATTTTATTTGGATCCACATTTAATATTTTAGCAAAATAAGTTTTTGTCACAGCACCAAACATTTGTTGTGGTGACTTTGCTGTTGATAGTTGTTTTACTAAACTTGGATATTGACTTTTGACAAAACTAACCCATCCAGGACAACAAGAAGTAAACATTGGCAATTTATTTTCCTTTATTTCTACTAATCTATCTACAAATTCACTACCTTCTTCCATTATAGTTAAGTCCGCTGCAAAATTAGTATCAAATACATAGTCAAATCCAATTCTTTTCATAGCAGCAACCATTTTACCTTCGCTAGCTTCTTCTTTTTTTAAATTCAAACTTTCAGCCCAAGCTGTTCTAACAGCAGGAGCTACTTGTAAAACTGTTATTATCTCCTTATCTTCTAACATCTTATATACTTTTGATGTATCATCTCTTTCTTTTAATGCTCCTACTGGGCAATGTGTTATACATTGTCCACAAGCACTACAATTACTTTCTTCAATCTTTTTATTATGTGAAACATCTACCGTTGTACGCGAACCTGTGCCAGCAAGATCCCAAATATTTAATGATTGTACCTTATCACAAATTTGAACACATCTCATACATTTTATACATTTAGAAGCATCACGTATCAATGCAAAATTTTCACTTCCTTTAAATTTTTCAGGTTTATTTTTATATGGCAATTCTAAAATACCTAAATCATTAGCAAGTTTTTGCAAACTACAATTTCCACTACGAACACATATAGTACAATTGCAATTATGCTCTGATAATATAAACATAACATTAGTTTTTCTAGCATCTATTACTCTAACTGTATTTGTATATATAACCATATCTTCTTCAACAGGTGTATTACATGCAGTTACTAATCTTTCTAAGCCTTCTATTTCAACTAAACAGACTCTACATGCTCCTATATCATTTATATTTTCTAAAAAACATAAGGTAGGTATTTCTACTCCAACTTTTTTAGCAGCTTGTTTTATTGTTGATCCTTTTTTAATTTCAACAGGGATATTATCTATTGTTAATTTTACCATTTGTCACTTCTCCCTCCCTTAAATACACCGTAACCAAAATAATCACAACGTAAACATCTATTTGATTCTTGTAATGCTTCTTCATCTGTCATACAGTATTCCATCAAAGAAAAATCATATTTTCTTTCCTCAGCAGGTCTTTCTTTCATATTTACTCTTCCACAAGGTTTTGAATCTTTTAACTTTACAGGTGGTATATCTATATCTACTTTTATCTCATGATGAAAACCTAAATACTCATCTATATTAGCTGCAACAACCTTACCAGCAGCTATAGCACGAATAAGTGTTGCAGGTCCAGTAACACAATCTCCACCAGCAAATACACCCTTTAAATCTTTAAAATCACTTGTATTAGTTGTCGCAAACACACCTTTTTGTGTTGGTATTCCATGACTTTCAAATTGCTCTGTTTCAATTTTTTGCCCAATTGCTATTACCACGATATCACAAGGAATAAACTCTTCTTCCATGTCTGCCTTCATAGGTTTTGGTCTACCTGACTTGTCAACTTCTCCAACAACTTGTTGTTGTACAAAAAGTCCTAATACATTTCCATCTTCATCAGATTTAATTCTAAGAGGAGCTTTTAATGGTGTAATTTCACAACCTTCTGCTATAGCACCTTCTATTTCTTCATTTAAGGCACTCATATCTACTAACCTTCTTCTATATACACAGTTTACAGATTTTGCACCTAAACGTTTTGCACTTCTAGTGCAGTCCATCGCAACATTACCGCCACCTATTACAACTATATTTTTATCCTTGAAATCAGGATTTTTACAAAGACCTATATCTCTTAACATCTTTACTGCTGATATAACATTTTTAGAATCTTCCCCTTCAATTCCCAATTTTCTATCTACTTGGGCACCTATAGCCACATGAATACAATCAAATTTATCTCTTAATTCTTTGAAGTCTATATCTTTTCCGATTTCTATGCCAGTATAAACTTCTATACCAGTAGATAAAATAGCATCTATATCTTCTTTTAATCGTTCTCTTGGAAGTCTATAGCTAGGTATTCCATATCTAAGCATACCACCAAGTTCTGGTTGTTTTTCATAAATCGTAACCGAATGTCCCATAAGAGAAAGATAATATGCTGCACAAAGACCACCTGGCCCTCCTCCTATTATTGCTACTTTCTTACCTGTTGAATCATTACATTTAGGCACTTCTACTCTGCCAGCTTTATCAACAGCATAACGTTTAAGACCTCTTATATTAACAGAGTCATCTACCATATTTCTTCTACAATGAGCTTCACATGGATGTTCACAAACTAAAGCACATGCAACTGGAAAAGGATTATCCTTTCTTATCAGCTTTACTGCATCTTCATTTCTGCCTTCCGCAATCAAAGCCAAATATCCAGGAATATCCACTTGCGCTGGACATAGTGCTACACAAGGAACTGGCTGAGTTATATGACATAAACAACGACCATTTTTTATATGCTCTAAATAATCATCTCTAAAACCTATTACACCTTTTAAAACCATCGAAGCAGCTTCAAATCCAATTGCACAATCAGCTGAATTTTTTATAGTTCTAGCTGTCTTTTCTATTAAATCAATAGTTTTATCATTTGCGTTTCCATCAAGTACATCTTCTATTAAATCTGCTAATTTACCTAAACCAACTCTACATGGAACACATTTTCCACAAGTTTGGGCATGGCTAAGCTTTAAAAAAGCTAATGATATATCTACAGGACATAGCCCTGGAGGACTTGCTGTTATTCTACGTTCTATATCATGATATAGTCCTTCAACAACCATTTGAGCCTTATTAGGTGTTATTATATTTAATCTACTCATAAATATGTACCCTCCTCATTATAATTTATATAAATGACATTTTATTTTTAATACATTTATTTTTTAGAAAATTTAAAATAATAAAAATTTTAAAAAGAATATTTTTCATATGATAGATTATACGTTTTTTCAAACTAAAGTGTCAAGCGTTTTCCTCTATTTTTAAATGTTAATTTCGTGTCAATTACTCGATTTGAGGTTTGTTTTTTTTTAACACAGTATATTATCTATTAATTTTAAAACTCTACAATCAGCATAATTATTCAATTGAAAAACTTTTAAATATAAAAAAAACAAAAATATTTCAACTAAAAATTTTTCAAAAAAGAAAAATATTTTTTTTAAATTTCATTCTAATCACGATTAGGAAATCATCAGCAATTTTTTTAAATATTTTTATATGTAATTAATTCAATTTAAATAATTAAATATAAAAACAAATAATATTTAATTGTTAATTGATTATTGTAAAAAAAATTATAAGCTTAATTTCACAACTGGTAAAAGATAATTATTTTATTAGATAGCTTTTAGAATAATATTATTCTAAAAGCTATCTTTTTATGTATTTAGACCTTAATTATAATTTTTATTATAAAATAATTATAATTAATTTTATAATAAAAATTATAACAACTTTATTCCTATTACAATTAGACAAAAAGAACTAAATCGAAAATTATTTTTAACTATGTTTTGATTTACTTCTCTTTATATTTTAAAATATAGTTTAAACAAAATATTTTTACATATAAAATATTTTTGAACTCTAAAAAGTGGAGGAAAATTATGAATAAATGGTCTCATGAATATAATCCTTTAAGAAAAATTGTTCTTTTAGGTTATTTAGATGATTTTACCCCTTCAAGATTAATATTTTATGCTCGTCATGATTTTGAAGGACGTCAAGGAAACGAATATACTTTAAGCAATAATGTTACATATACTAGTTTTGCTATATTTAAAGGAAGTAAAAAGCAACTCCCATCATTTAAAGCAGTAAGAATTGTGAATGATGATAATTATAGTAGAAGAAGAAAAGAAGAAATTAAGATGTACTTTAAAAAAGGAGCTAAATACAATTGGTATTGGGATCTTGATGATGATTATTTATATGAAGATTTTTATACTTTAAATGATGATATGAAATTTGAAATTCCTTATTTTAAAGATATATCTTATGAAGATTTCGTTAACATGATAAATGATTTAAATATACTTCCCCCAAATTTAAAACTAATTAAAAATCCAAATGATTTATTCAAATTAAACCAAGATCAAATGATATATTATGATTATTTATTAAAATTAACCTTAGATTCGTCTTTATATAATCGAAAAAAAGCTTTAAGAAATTTAATATCTAAAAATCCACCAAAAGAATTATATTTAAAATTATTAGACTTCGGAAGTGATGAATTAATATCTGGTTTATTTTTAGATTTAGCAAAATTAAATAATAATATATTATTAGAAGAAGCTAAAAATATTTTAAAAGAAAATATAGATTGTACATCTGATAATTGTAAAAAAGGGTTAAAAAGATGTATCCAAATTTATGTAAATTCATTAGAAGAAAAATTTAAAAAAGAAAGAATAGAATTTATTTATGAAAATTTCAACAAAATGGAACTGCATTTAAAATTATTAAATAATAAAGATTTGGTAGAAGATAAAAATGTATTAGATTCATCTGTATATAAAAAACAATGTGAACATGGATATTTAGCTGAATATCGTTACTCATGGGACTATGATGAAATAGAAAAACGATATAAAAGAATTAAACATGAGGCAAAAAAAAGATATGACAAAACTCTTTATTGTGATGGAATCAATCTAAATATTGTAGAGCTTAAAAATACTTTACAAGAAGCTATAATATACGATTTATATGATGTAATCGCAAAAATTGCATATTATATAGATTCTCCTAGATTAGTTTATTACCTAAGAGGAAGTCAAAATTTCAAAGCTCTCAATTATTTTATAAGATTATTAAGAAGAACTATAAATGATTATGCTAAAAATAGTCCTCTTAAATTTATGAACGTTATGAAAGTATTATTGACAAGTTATAAAAATTATGATTATTTAGGTAAATATAAAAATGACTTTAGATTTAATAAATTTATTAGATATTATTTATATAATGATTTAGAATCTGAATTTGTAAATTGCAATCATTATGATAATAATTATAATTTAATAGATCCTCTTTTAAAAGCAACCGGTAGATATGAATATCAAAGAGATATTTGGTCTGATAATATAAATTATGTAATTGATATTGCATTAGAAAGTGAATTAGAACAAATACAAAAAGCTTGTTATTATATTTTAATGGATTTTGATGATATTGAAAATTTAATAAATTTGTTAGACTTTAAAAAGATAATTAATTTAGCAAGTAGTAATTATAAACCTCTTTCTAATTTATTTATTTCTCATCTTAAAATATATATAGAATCTAAAGATTTTGATTCTAATATTTTATTAAATTTAATATCTAGTGATAAAAACAATCTTGTCAATTTAGGTATTACTTATTTTGAAAATTCAAATACAAAACTAAGTAGTATAGATACAGCCAATTTGCTTTTCTTAACAAATATCGATTGTACAAAATCAATATTATCTAATTCATTGAAAAAATTTGATAATGAAAACTATATAAATTTTATAGATTATATCCTTTCTAATTTAAATAAATTTAACAATATAGAATTTCTTTTTGATGATATAAAAACTATATTGAATACTTCTAGTTCTATAATTTTAGATTTTTCTATTTTAGAAAAGAAAAATTTATTTAATAAAATAATTCATACATTATTAAATAAAATCAATATAAATACATGGATTAGAGATTTTTTAAACCATTTAATATTCTCAATTAATTATAATGATTTAAAAGAAATATTAAATCATGCAAACATAGAAATCACTAACAAGATTTCTGCTAAGAATATGCAAATTATATCTATATTTGATTCTATAAAAAATAATAATATCCCTAAAGATTATCAGATTGTAAATTTACTTGAAAATGGCAATTCTGCTATGATAAAAATTCTAATAGATATTATTGAAACTAATAAAATTCTTTTAAATAATAGATTAGAAACTATACTTATCTTATTTGAATCTGATGTGTTTGCATTAAATACTATTGCAAAATCTGTGTTTGAAAGTATTAATGATTCAAATAAAATAAAACTTCATAAACTTGTGTTAGATTCTCCATTTGAAAAAGTTAATTCTTACGCAATATCTAAATTAAAAGAAAAATATAATGACTATATTCCTAAAGAATTTATACTTCAAATGCTAGAGCATCCTAATACTACTATTAAATCTTATATAAGTGATAAACTAAATCAAATATTAAGTGATTTAAGTAGTTTAAATAAAGATATTTTTGTTTATTATGTAAATACACTTCTTCTTATGCCTAATAAAGTCTCTAAAAGTAAAGATTTTATTTATAATATTTTACCTGAATTTATAAATAAGAACAAAGATAAAAAAGATGAAATAGAAAACCTGCTTTTTAATATTGGTTGTTCCAATATAATAGTGGATTCTGAACGTGCTTTAGTTGCTTTAGCAAAGATAAAAAAGGAGGTTTGTTAAATGAACGTAAGTCATAAATATTCAAGCGAATCAATGTGTATAAATAATGGCAATGAATCTACATTTGGACTTAGCTGTGATTTATCTCGAGAAGAAAAAGTATCATTTGATGGAAAATTAAAAAAACCTCTTTTATTTAGAGATTCCATGCTTATGTTAAGAGATATTGTAACCTTAGATATGAGAGTTGAAAAGAAAGATAGAACGCAGTTTTTTAATTGGTTAGAAAATCATATTGAAGAAAAAGCAAAAGCAAAAGAAGAACAAATGGAGTTTGTACGTGGAAATATAAATAAAGAACAAGAAGTGCAAATAAATAAATTAAATCAAAAACTAAAAGAAATTAAAATACTATCTAAAAAGAAAAATACATTAGAAAAAGAAATAAATAAAACCGATATATGGAAAGATTATTATAAAATAGAAAAAGACTTTTGGAATTTTATATATAAAAGAGATATTGATTTATGGATGGTATTAGACCCTGTAATAACAGTTCATCCAGATATGGTTTCATTTGAAGCATTTTCACTAGATGAATCTTGTTATGGCTGTCTATCTGTTAATATAGACGAATTTGAACTTTTAAAAAAACCTAAACTAGGAACTACAAATATTGATTTTTCAGCAAAATTAGCAACTGAAATGAAACGATTTAGAACCTACAATGATGTTAGATTAAATGTATCACAGGAAGGTTTTAGCGTGGATTCAAATATAATGCCTTCTTACTTAGAAAAGAAAATAGATCTTCCTGAAACTTGGATTCAAGGCTTTAATCAAGTTTCTTGTGCTTCTTTTTTAGATGGATTAGAAATAGAATTATCAAATGTAGATATTTATGATCTTTGTTCTTTTTTGAGAAAAAACAAAGCCAAAAAAAGTCCTAGATATATGAAATGGATATTAGAACCACAAAAATATATAAAAATAGTATTAGAACCATTTGGAAAAGAATTAATTTTAAAAACTAAATACAATGGAAAGAAAAAGCGAGAAGAAAAAATTTGGGGAAGAAGAAGATGGCTTGTATTAGATAAATTAATTCCACTTGCTAAATCATTTAAAATAAAATTACTTGGATTTTCTATGCCTCAATTTATCGTTTGTGATTTAGGAAATATGAAGATGACAATAGGTTTTTCATCTTGGTCTTCAAATGATTGGGTAAAAGGAACTGCTTTTAATATAATGAGTGGCTTCATAGGCGATGGCTGCTATAAAGAGGTTTATGAATTACTAAAAGACAAAAGATTTATGAATGTTGATGATATTTATAAAAATTTAAATACTTATTCAAAAGAAGATATTAATGCAGGTATTGGTTTACTGTTCAAAAAAGGTGAAGCTTATTTTGACATAGTCAAAAATCTAATTCGATTTAGAAAATTATGTAGTTTTGATATTGATAAAAAATTATACGAGACTACAAATTTAGAATTAAATGTAAAAAAACATTTAGATATTGGTATGAACGATTTTTCTCTAATTCAAAATGAAAATAATGAAATAGAATTTAAAAATAAATTTAAATATAAAAATCCACATTATAAAAGTTATAACTATAGAGATACAGATGATTACAACAAAGAATTTATATTAAAGGAAAGCAAAATAAAAATAGATGGTGATGGACAAATAATTGATATAGATTGCAAATGCAATCATTTTTACAAAAGCAAAAAAAATATATCAGACCCTTGTGAACATGTTCTTTCTTTATACCTTATGTCCTCTAAATTTTTAAAACTCGATTATGAAATAAATAAAGAATATAAAATCAATGATATTATGGAGATGTTATTATGTTAGAAAATAATAGAGCAAATTATAGAGATATGACTAAATCTATGGGGAAAAAAGAATTTACATTATTAAAAATGCAAGAATATGGATTTTGGCCAAAAGATCTTCCAACACCATTTGAAAAACAAGAAAATGAATCAAAAGAAGATTATAAAAAAAGAAAAGCATTATTAAAAGAATACGAAAACATAATTTCTGATATGAGTACTTTGTATTCCCAAAAAAGCGAAATTGATTGTAAATTAAATGAATTAAAAACACAATATAATAAAACTTTTGATAGCGAGCAAATAAGAAGAGAAATAGCACGACATATAATGGAAGAATCCATCGAAAGAAGACGTATAAAAAAGGAAGAAAAAGAATTAGAAAAAAAGAAAGTATATGAAGCTTATCAAAAAAGAAAAAAAGAAAATATAATATTTATAGGTCGTAATTATTCAGCTTCTTTAAAGTATAAGGAATATAATGAAGAAAGATTAAATAAATTTGATCTACCAGTGATAAAAAATGATAAGGACTTAGCAAATTTTTTAGATATAGAATATAAAACCCTTAGATTCTTAACTTATCATAGAGATGTTTTAAACATCGATAACTATAATAGATATAAAATAGCTAAGAAAAAAGGTGGATTTAGACAAATTGCAGCACCAAAAACTAAATTAAAAAAAGCTCAAAGAAAAATACTCGATGATATTTTAGTTAAAATTCCAGTATCTAAATCTGCCAATGGATTTTTAAAAAATACTTCAGTTTTAACTGGTGCAAATACACATTTTACAAAAACTCAACTTCTTATAAATATGGATATTAAAGATTTTTTTCCTACAATCAACTTTAAACGAGTTCTTGGTATGTTTAAATCCTTTGGTTATTCTCCTTATATATCTTCATTACTAGCTATATTATGCACTTATTGCGAACGAACAGAAATGAAAATCAAAGATGAAATTAAATATATAAGAACCTCTAATCGAATATTACCTCAGGGTGCTCCATCGAGTCCTATGATTACAAATATAATATGTAATAATTTAGATAGACGATTAGAAGGTTTATCTAAAAAATATGAATTTAACTATAGTCGTTATGCAGATGATTTAAGTTTTAGTTTAAATAATAAACTTGATGAAAATAATTCTTTAATTTTAGAATTTTATAAATATATTAATAAAGTTATAAATGAAGAAGGATTTGAGGTAAACGTAAATAAAACAAGATTTTTAAGACAAAATAATAGTCAATCTATAACGGGTATAATAATAAATAACGAAGAATTAGGTGTATCAAAAAAATGGCTAAAAATATTAAGAGCCACTATATATAATACAAAAAAATCTAAAAATAATAATGAAAAAATTTCTTTAGATAAAATTCAAGAAATAAAAGGAAAAATCGCATGGTTAAATATGGTTAATAAAGATAGATATAAAACTATAATTGATGATGCTAAAGAACTAATTAAAGATCTTTAATATTGTAAAACTTGATTATATTATTTTTTAATGTTATTATATATTTATAAAAATGAATATTGAAATGATTTCTTGGTCTTTATGCTTTGGTGTTTCGCCAAGGTTGAAATTTACATTACAAACATCATCAAGCAATGCGCAAATCATGGAATACCCACTAATGTAGAATATAAAAGGGATCCTACGGTTTATTCTACATTAGTAGGATTCCATTGAAGTGTCATTACTAGATATTAGAATCGTTAGCAAGAAATCATTTAAAAAAAGACTATCTTAAAAATTTTAAGATAGTCTTCTTGTTTTATATAGCTTTTATTATTTGGTTCTTTGTCAAATGGTGTTGGTGAAGAATTTTAGCAAGAAAATAATGTAATCTTTTAAGGTAGTATGAAAATGAAAAAACTCATTTTTATGCTACCTTTATTTTGTTAATAGATGAAATATCCATATTTATAAAAA
>JAOARY010000041.1 GCA_025210335.1 Peptostreptococcaceae bacterium
ATTATTATTAGACATTTAGTTCACTCCTTAATGTGGTTTTAGGCGATTACATTATACAAGGATCTTGTGCTAAATGTCTATTTTTTTTTGTAAAAAAATAAGTGTTGGATATTTCACCAACACCAAAAATTATACAACCTAATATTTTTAATTTCATCAAATTTTTATTGCTACTTTTTTATTATAAAATAAATAGCAATCGCCTCCCGACTCTTTTACTCTATACATTGTAATATCAGCTTTTCTCATTAATTCTTCACTGTTAATAGCATCATCTGGGTAAATACTTATCCCTATACTTGCAGAAACATTAATTTTTTTATTTTCAATCATAAATTCTTGCTTTAAAACATAATTTATCCTTGATGCTATATTTTTAAGAACATTAACATTATTTATATTATAATTTAATATTACAAATTCATCTCCACCAAGTCTTGCTACTAAATCATCATTTCTAATCACATTTTCAATTCTTCTTGCTATATTACAAAGTAATATATCTCCAACATTATGCCCATAATTATCATTAACAAATTTAAATTTATCTATATCCAAAAACATTATCGCAACCTTAGTTTTAATACCCCCATTATAATCTATATTATTATTTAATTCCTCTATAAAAAATCTTCTATTTGGTAGTCTTGTAAGAGTATCATAATAAGCTAACCTCTCTATCTTTTCTCTATCTTTTTTTCTATCTGTTATATCTCTTATTATACTTAAAAGAACTCTTTCTCCATTTATATCTGTACCTATTGAACTTATTTCAACAGGAATTTTTTGTCCTAATTTATTTTTGTGTTCTGATTCAAATATTATTCCATTTTCATTGGCCATATCCATTTGATTAAATACAAAAGAGTCCAAATCAAATCTCAAATCAAATATTTTCATTTCTAATAGTTCAGATTTTGTATAATAATAAAGATCTACAGCAGCATTATTGGCTTTTAAAATATTACCATCCATATCTATAAATAATATTACATCTCTTGCATTTTCAAATAGGAATTCATATTTACCAACCATAAATTTCATTTCACTTATGTCTGTTATGTCTGTAAATTTTATAAAAAACTCATCTTTTTCATGTAAACCTAATTCTATATCAAAATATTTTCTTAAACTATCTATATATTTTGTTTTTCTAAATTTTTTATTATTCAAAACAGCAAATATATATTTTCTTAAGATATCTTTATCCCAAAATCCAAATATATCAAATATATCTTGTTCTAATAAATCTTCTTTTCTTAATCCAAATTTATCAACAAAAGCTTCATTTACATTTATACAAATAAATTTTTCTTTACCTTCAATATTCTTAATCTTACAAACCATAATAGCTTCACTAATGGAATTAAATATTCTTCTATACATATTTAAAATACTCCCTTCTTTTTTTAAATTTATTTTAAAATTTATTTTAATTTTTTGTTTTTTACATTAAAAAAATACCCTTTTTTTTAATAAGTATCAATTGTTTTTTGAAAAATTATTAATGTTAAGGGTATAATTTCTAAAAATATCATATAGGAGGCTTGAAAAATGTTTTTCAATAATAAGAATTTAGATAAAATAGGAAGACCTCCTGGAAACCTAGTTTATACAGGTTCAGGAGAAAAAAAAGAAGTTTTAATAAATCATATAAAATTTAATCTAAATAATTTCGAAAACATACAATCAAAAAGCATAGACTCCAATTTAATAAATTTAAAATATGTTAATTGGATTAAAATTCTTGGTTTATCAGATATACAAAAGATTGAAGAAATCAAAAATATAGTAGAAATAGATAAGTTGAATTTAGAAGATATATTAAATGTAGGACAAAGACCTAAAATTGAAGTGCATGATGAATATATATTCTTAGTACTTAAAATCCTTTCATTTGATGAAAAAGCATTTAAGCTTAAAGAAGAACAAATATCCTTTGTACTAACTAAAAATATATTAATAACATTTCAAGAAAATAAAAATGATATATTTAAAAATATTTTGGAAAGAATGGATAAAAACATCGGAAATATAAGAAAAAATAAAGCAGACTATTTACTGTATGCAATTATTGACTCTATTGTAGATATCAATTTTAATATATTAAATATAATCGAAGAAAAAATAGAAATAATAGAAGATAATATAATAAATAATAAAGAAACAAATATTATAAGTGAAATATACAAACTACGAAAAGAATTACTTTTATTAAAAACTTCAATTTGGCCATTAAAAGAAATACTATATCAACTAAGAGAAACCAAAGCTTTTATTTCTTCTAATACTTCCAAATACATCAAAGATATTATTGATCATATAATATCCATAATGGATTTTGTCACTATATATAGAGAAATGATTAATAGCATGTTTGAATCACATCAAACAAATGTAAGTAATAAAATGAATCAAATAATGACTACTTTAACTATATTCTCAGCTGTATTTATACCTCTTACTTTTCTTGCTGGGATATATGGTATGAATTTTGAATATATTCCAGAATTATCTTTTAAATATTCTTATCCCGTATTTTTGTGTATATGTGTTTTAGTAGCTTTTTCAATGATAAGATTTTTTAAACATAAAAAATGGATTTAATACACTTGACATTCATCTAAGGCTAAGGTTTAGAATCTAATTAAGAACGATATCTTCTAAATCAAAAAGTAGGTGTTAATATGAAAAAATATAAGATAAAAGAAATAAGTGACATATTTAATATCAGTCCTAATAAACTTAGATTTTACGAAAAGAAAGGTCTTATCAAACCAACCAGAGATGATATTAATAACTATAGATATTATGACGAAAAAAACATATATAAAATACAACTTATTTTAAGTTATAGAAAATTGGGTTTTTCAATAGAATCAATCAAATCAATATTAGATAATCAAGATTCCAAAAACACATTGTTAGATAATTTTTATAATCAAATCCAATTTATCAATAATGAATTTGAAAAGCTAAAAATTCTAAAAAAATCATTAGAAAAATCAATGGATGTAATCTATGATAGTAAAGATAATGATTATATAGATAAAATTCTTGAAATTTCTAAGGAAAGTGCTAAAGAACAGAATCTAAAAAATAGTTTTGAAGATATTTGGGATTTTGATAATTGGGCTAAAACTTATGATAAGTCCGTAGAAAATAATGTGGGTAGTCTAAAAATATATCAGACTTATAATGATGTATTAAATACAGTCTATAATAAATCTAGCGAATTAAAAAAAGATAAAAATATAAATATATTAGATATAGGTATAGGTACAGGGAATTTATCTAAATTATTTTTGGATGATGATTATACTAATATAATAGGTCTTGACCAATCAAGGAAGATGTTAAATGTATGCAAAAATAAATACCCTAGCCTTAAAGTCAGACTAGGCGAGTTTTTAAAGATTCCTTTTGATGATTCTAAATTTGATCTTATAATATCAACTTATGCATTTCATCATCTTAATGATGAACAAAAATTAATGGCTATAAAAGAAATGCTTAGAGTCTTAAAGCATGAGGGATTAATCATTATTGGGGATTTGATGTATGAGAATGAAGATATTAAATCAAAGTTATTGGATAGTTTTGATGAGGATGAGTTAAGAGAGTTTAATTGTGAGTTTTATAGTGATATATCTAAGTTAGAAAAGGAGTTTATAAAATATAATAAAACAATTGAAACTATTAAAATAGATAGGCTTAATTTTGTTCTTGTAATTAAATAACACAAATAGCTATAGCATTAAAAATATTTTAATTCTATAGCTCCTTGTTTTTAAAATATTAACCAAATATTATTTGTATTATTTATCTAAAATTACTTGTTTATTCGCTTATTAAGAAATCCATCTTTTCATAAAATCCCAATCCAATACTGTTCCATCATTATTTAATATACCTAAGAATATTCCATCATTTTTTCCAACTTGATAAATTGCATTTACACTTCCACTTCTTTTTGTAACATCATTATCCATTAAATATTTTTCAAATATCTCTTTTTTAGTTCCATAATTTTCACTAACATAAGCTACTATATAAATATCTACTAAATGTGCACCAAAACAATCTATATCATTACTTAATATATGATTTCTTATTATATTTTTTTGTTCAGTTAAATCTTTTTCTTTTAATCTAGTTTCCATCGATGCTATATCATAAGCCTTATAACATCTTTTTTCCCATTGCTTTAACTCAGAATAATTCCAATTATTTTGTTTTAATTTTATAAGTAAATTACTTAAATTATATACAGTTGGAATTACCTTTTTATGTATTGACCTACCATTTAAATTCTCTTTTAATTTTATTTTTTCATTTTCTTTAAAATATTCATTCTTACTCTGATTTATTTCTTTTAATATCTCTTCTTTTATTTCTTCTTTAATATTTTCTTTGAATTTTTTTAATATCTTCTTAATCATAGTAAAAACTCCTTTTTAATCACAATTTAAATAATTATTTTAATATTAGTTATAATTATGAAGTAGTGCTTTTTTACTATTTATTATATACCTTAACTAAAATTATTACAAAATCTAATAAAAAAATTCTTAAATTTTTTTATTGACTTTAATTTTGATTATAGATATAATATCTCTAATTTTATAAATTTCTAAATAAATGGTATTGGGGGCTATATAATGGAATTTAATAGTAAAAAAGGTACTATAGTTATAAGGGAAGCTACAAAAAAAGATGCTAAAGAGCTAATAAAATATATTCATACAGTATCTAAAGAAACAGAATTCTTACTTTTTAGTGATGGGGAGTTTAATCCTACAATAGAAGAAGAACAAAACTTCTTAGAAAGTATTATACAAAGAGAAAATCAGATATTTTTAATTGCTACAATAGATAATAAAGTAATTGCAGCATTTGATTATCAAGGTGGTACAAGAAAAAAAATAGAACATACTGGAGCATTAGGTATATCTATATTAAAAGAATATTGGGGAATTGGTCTTGGAACTAAATTATTTGAAGTGTTTTTTGATTGGGCTAAATCAAATAACATAACAACAAAAGTTGATTTATCTGTTATGACTCATAATAAACGAGCTATACAATTATATAAAAAAATGGGGTTTGAAATAGAAGGTACTATAAAAAATGCTGTGTTTATGAATGATCAATATTATGATTATTATGCAATGGGAATTTGCTTTTAATATATAACTTAAAAATATAAAGAAGATTATGAAGGTAGGTGTTAAAATGGATAACCTAAAAACTGATACAAAAAATCCAGGTGTTAAATTTGATGATTTAAAAACTCAATTGATGAAAGATGAAGAATTTAAAACAGAATATGAAAAATTAAAACCAAGATATGAAGTAATTTCTCAAATTGTAGAAGCTAGAAAAGAAATGCACATGACACAAGAAGAACTCGCTTTAAGATCTGGCACACGAAAATCAAATATTTCAAGATTAGAAAGTGGTTCTTACAATCCTTCTTTAGATTTTTTAATAAAAATAGCTAAAAGTTTGGGTAAAGATATTCATATAGAAATTAGATGATAAAAGAATATATTAAACTATGAAGCTGTTGCAATGAAAAAAGTAATTTATTTTATGTATTTTTATTTTAATTCTTAATGTAACAGCCTCATAAATTTAATTATTTTACACCTCCAATTTACTTACTTCTTTTTTATAATTTTGATTAAATAAAATATATAAAACAAAATAATTAGAAGCTAAAAATGAAAGTATTATATATATATTTATTTCATATACTAAATTAACAATAAGTAATATAGCTATAATGCTAAAATTAACAACACCAGTTATTTTCAGCACTCTATGTTCAAAACCCAGTGCTTGTAATGAATACTTAGATACTTCAAAGAAAATTTGAAAAGAATTTATTATTATTATAAATAATAATAATTCCAATCCTCTTGTAATTATATCCGCTTGATCTGTAAAAAATCTGATTATATAATCCTTTAATAATGCAAATATGATTCCTGTTATAAAATATATTCCTAAAATCAATTTCAAACTTATCTTTGGTATCAATCTAAGTGACTCCATATCTTTTTTCGAAATACACTCTCCAATTATGATTATTATTCCATTACAATACATATAAACCATCATAAAAGATATACTGGTTACTTTTAAACATACACTATATGATGAAAATTCTATTATGGATAATCTACTTATTAATGCTGTAATACATACACTAAATATTGCTCCTTCTAATATCTCTTGCATTACAAGAGGTATACTTTTTTTTAATAATAATAATTTATTACTACTTTTAATATTTTTTAACTTCTTAAAATCATCTCTTAATATGTATATATACGAACTTAATTGAGTAAATAAAGATATTACAAAACCTAATGCCACTCCAATAATCTTATACTCACTTTCAAATACAAAATAAACAAATATATAAGTAGTAAGTAGTTGAAGAATAGAACTAATAATTCCAACCATCATTATAGGTTTTGTTTTTTTTCTTACCTTCATTAAGTTAGACATTGCAAATATAAGCATTTGAAACAATATAGAAAATGACAATACAGATGAATAAAGTGAACCAATATAAAGAACTTGACCATCAAAACCATATAATATTTTTAAAATATATTTAAAGAAAAATATAAATACAAATAAAAATATTAAACCGATAAGAAAATTAACCTCTAATATTGACTTAAAATAATTTCTAAATAAATTCTCATCTTTTAATCTTATCTTTGAAGAATTGATATTAAAAGATAAACTAAAAACCCCAAGTATTCCAAGCAGTGCATATATAAAACTATCAACGACTTGAGTCGAAGCAATTGCTTGAATAGATATTCTTCCAACAATCGCAGCCATAAATGAACTTATTATAGTGTTAAATACTGCATTAAATATAAGTGGTAATGAAAAACTATTTAAATTTGATACTATATCTTTTTGCTTACTAATCGCCCCCATAAATTAACCCCTTTATATTATATTTCCTTTATAATAGCATATCTTAAGCTTAAATAAATTTAAATTAGAATTTTTTAATGATATTGTAAAAAAATATATGTGGCTATTGTACTAAAGAAAATTTATTTTGCATATTATGTTTATTTTTTGATTTACAGCAAAAAAGAACCACTTAAAGGTTCTTTTTTGTTATAAATTATTTAATTAGAAGTTTCTAAGTGGATCACCTACATATGCTTTTAAACTCTCTGCAATTATCTTAAGTTCTTTTCCTATACAAGGGATTATGTCAAATTTTTCACTCATCATAATCATCATTTTTTTAAATTCTCCTGTTGCCTTAAATCTATGTTGATATATATTATCTTTTTTATCATGAAATACTAAGAATCTTATTACTTTATTTTTACTTTGTCCATATTGGAATTTTTCACTTACCGCAACTTTATCTGTTTCAAATATAAGTTCATTAAATTCATCAAACTTATCTTTTTCTACAAATAAAACCCCTGCATATTCTTGATCAATAACCTTAAAAGGTATTACAAAAAAATCTTTTTTTCTCTTTTTAAAGTTTTGTTGCCAGTTTATATCAACTTCCTCTTTATCATTCATTAATAACTGTATTTTGTCATTTAATTCTACTGTTCTTGGCATATTTATTCCTCCTTAATATTTTTATTTATATTCTATATTTCCCCAAGTATTATCTGAATTTAGAGTTACTACTGCATTGTATTTATTTATAGGAAAATCTAATTTTAGTGATTTATTTACCATTTGTTGTACATCTAAGATTTCACCTTGTCTATACGTACCATAAGTTACCCAATATTCTGGCTTTGGTTGTATCGCTAAATCAACATTTGGTTCTGCTTGCCAAACAAAAGTTCCAAAGCCTGACATACCAATACCAACAGATGCTTCTCCACCTGGAACTAATCCACTTTCTTCAATTAATAATGTTCCTGCATGCACTGGATCTGTAGTTAAATTTTCAAATAAATATCCATAATCATTTTTATCTAGTTTAACCTTATTATTAACTTTAAGTCCAGCATCTACTGTTTGTGATGCTTTAAATATAACACCAGGCTTTAATTTTCCAACTTCTGACCAAACAAAACTATAGTCTATTCCCCAACCAAATTCAACTTCAGTATTAGGATTTGATCCTTTTGTAAACCAAGCTAACGACATAGCTCCCATTTTCTCTAAATCTGGTTGTCTTTGATATACTGCTATATCTCCCTTGAAACTCCCATTATTTTTTATCTTTACTGTATAATTAGTCACTTATTAATCCTCCCTTTAAACGTTTTTTTATTAATCTTTCTCCATAACCTAAATAGTCATTCATCATATAAATATATACCTATCGTCACACTATAATCACCCCTTTCAATTAAATTTGCTTTCAATAACTATATACGAAAACAAAACTTAAAATGTAAACTTTCTAGATTAAATAATTTTTTATATTTTCTAAACCTCTATTTCTAGCTTTGTTAACTGCTTGTCGTGATATATTAAGTGACTTTGCAATCTCTGAGTCACTTAACCCCCAAAAATATCTCTTATCTAAAATCTCTCTTTGTAAACTTGTAAGTGTTTTTTCAAAAGCAATATTTAGCTCAAGCTTATCATTGCTAATATCTGATTTATTATCTTCAACTAAACTCCAATCAATATTTTGAAAAGTAACTTTTTTCAAAATATTTTTTCTATATAAATCTATGGATTTATTCTTTAATGCTTTATCAAAAAATTTAATGACCTGACCATCATATTTAATCTTACTTAAATCAATTTCATTTAACTTTTCTATAAAAAATATTATTAAATCTGATTCAGATTCTTCATAATTTAATTTTCTTTTAAGCTTCATAAATAAAGGATTAAATACTCTTATAAGCTCTTCTAATGCTTCTTTATCAGATAATTTTTTATATCTTTTTACCAAATTAATAAATTTCATCAATACACCCCATTTTTTATAAAAACATCTTTTAATATAAAAAAACGAGCTGTACCTTTAATTTGTAAACATAAGAATTATTTATTTATATAACTATATTTTTTACTTAAATTTATACAACAAAAAAACTCTTTAGTTAAAAAGAGTTTTTTTATACAAATTTATATTAAATTTTTTATTTTTAATTTATATTTAACTATATTTTAAACTTATTTACTATATCATTTAATTTATAAGTAAGTTCATTTATTGAAGTTATATTTGCATACAATTCTTCAAAAGATGCTGTTTGTTCCTCAACAAGTGCAGCACAAGAACTTGTATTATCTTTATTTAATAAAGCTAATTCCTCTATGTGATTAGAATCATTTACTATTTTACTAAAATGTCTAACTACCTCGTCAGATATAATTGCAATCTCTTTTGATTCTCCAAAAGATGTATTTGATTTTTCTAATATATCTTTGATTTTATTAGCTAAATCCTCCATGAAAGTTTCTTGAGTATATATATTAAATACTAATTGATTCATTCTATTATTAACATTTGTAGTTTTACTTGCAATAGTTTCTATAAGCTCACTAATTTTTGATGCTGATGAAGCTGTTTCTGTAGCCAAATTTCTAATTTCTTGTGCAACTACAGAAAACCCTTTACCATGTTCTCCTGCTCTTGCGGCTTCAATTGATGCATTTAATGCCAACAAATTAGTTTGACTTGATATATTTTGTATGAGTTCTACTATTGATTTAATATCATTTGAATGAACATCCAAATCACTTACTATATCAGAAGCTTCCTCAATTTCATGCATAAATGTTTTTAATTGATCTGATTGAATATTTATAAAATTATTTCCTTCATCAGCTGATTCCTTAGTTAAATTTGAATAATCAAACATTAAACTACATTTGTCATCCACATCATTTAAATTTTGCTTTAAATTTTCAACTATATTATTAAATGTGTGTATCTTTTGAGACTGGACATGTGAATCATTTGATATATCTTGTATAGAATGTGCCATACATTCTGTTGCCGTTGATAAATCTTTTGTAGTTTTTGTGATAGAATCTATATCTGAATTGATTATATGAGACATATTAGATATATCACTTACTATATTATGTACATCATCCAAAAATCTATTTATATATGCACTAAGTTCACCTATTTCGTCCACTGTTTTTATATCAATTCTCTTTTTCAAATCTCCATTTCCATCAGATAATGCCTTTATTTGTTTTTTGATTGTATTTATAGGTTTAAGTATACATCTATGTAATACCAAAATAGATATAATCGAATATAATATCGAAATTATTAAAAATATGTAATTTAATCTCCTTGCTCTTAAAACTTTTTTATTTGAATAGTTTGAATACCCTGTAACAAATTCATCTAATTTATTTACAAAATCATCTATATTTTGATTTATAAACATTAATGAATCTTCATTTTTGTTATTTATAATATTTTGATAAGAAGGCTTATACTCTTCTTTCCATATTTTTTTTATTTGATTTAACCTGTCTAAACTTTCTTCATGATTTAAAAATTCAATTCCTATTTCATGATTTCCAGATTCTAAATCAATTAAGCTTTTGTCAAATAGTTTTATCTTTTGATCTAAATTTTCTTTGTCATGCATATGATTATCATGATAATAATGATTTGATAATTGTGCCATTTTAAAACTATAAGCTCTTAATCTTCCTGCAAAATTAATAAAATGAGCATCTGATTCTAAATAAGTATAGGTTTTTAAATTTATAATTACTGTGATAATTAAAAATATAGTCATAAGGCTATATGTAAATCTAAGTTTATTTTTTATATTCATACTGCACCTCTATTTTTTGATATTTTTTATCTATTGATAATCCTTCTCAATTATTTTAGCACTTTTGCACTATATTTTCAAGCATATTTATAAACATAAAAAAATCATCTTAAAACATTTAAATGTCTTAAAATGATTTTTGGTATAATATTTTTAATTATTTATATATTTATTGGTCTCAAAATCATATTTTTGAGTCTTTGTTATTTTTTTATGGTTATACATAAGTTCATCTGCTTTAATAAGATATTCACTTATTTCAAAATCCGAATCTATAAATTCCATATTCAAATCTAATATTCCATAGGCTAAAGACACTATATTATTTTTTAAATTAGTTTTTCTATTAATCTCCTTCATATAATCTAATATATTTTGCTTATTTATATTTATAAACAATAAAAGAAATTCATCTCCACCAAGTCTAAATAAATTACCTTGTTCTTTTATCATTTCTTTTAATTCTTTTGCAAAATATATTAAAAGTTCATCACCAATATCATGTCCATATAAATCATTTACTTTTTTAAAATTATTAAAATCAATTGCAACAATAGTTATTATACTATCTCTTCCACTTAATTTTCTTATATATTTTTTTATATAATCATAAAAATATCTTCTGTTAAAACAGTCCGTCAGTTCATCCTTCATAGCAATTTCTTCTAATAATTTATTATATTTTTTAAGTTCCTGATTCTTTTTTTGTATTATTCGCTTTGAATTTAAAAGCTCATTATTCAACTTTATTATTTCATTATAAACAAAAACTTCTTCCTTTTTCTTACTTTTCATATCCTTATATATTTTTCTTAACATATTTACATATTCATTTTGAATCTCTACCATCTGTCTAACAATATCTTTATCTTCACCTTGACAATTGTAATCCATCTTTAACATCACCAACCATCTTATTAGCTATTTTCAATGTTTCTATTGCATCTTTTCCATAACCATCAACATTAATTGAATCTACAACACCTTCACATTCATTTAAGAATTTTCCTCCAATAAAAATTAAAACTTCTTTTAATTCATCTTCTTCTTTTATTCTCTTTATTAAATCCAATGTATATCCTAAATTAATAACCAAAGTTGTTGATATAGCAATTAAATTTGGTTTATATATTTTTAGTTCTTCAATAACAGATTCAATTGGAAGATTTGCACCTAAATAAGTAGTATCCCATCCATCCATTTCAAAAAAATCACAAACCATTCTTATTCCAAGCTCATGCAATTCCTTTCCAGCACAGACGCCAAACATTGATTTATCTTTTGACTCTATATTTAAATCAAAAATATGAGGATACATAAGAGCAATTATATTTTGTATTACAGCAGTAATATAATGCTCTTTTGCAGGTGTTATTATATTTTTTTCCCACAATAAACCAACATTATATAAGGTCGGTTGTAATATATTCATATATATATCTTTCGGATTTTTGTTTTTATCTAATTTAGTTAATACAAAATCTATAGCTTTATCTTTTTTTAAATTCAAAAGATATTCTAAAAATATATTATTATCAGATTCATAATTTTTAATTACACTACAATTATTCATATCGTTAGCATCTATTTTCTTATCATATTCTTTTGTAAAATATTCTATAGAATCAATAAAATATGTAGATAATATTGATATAATTGATTCTTTATATTTTTTCTCAAAATAATCAGTCATATTATTTAATAATACTGTATTTATACTATCAAAATAATTAATCATATCATTTCTTTTAACATTTAAATTTTTCATAAGGCTTCCAAGCCATTTCATATAACTAAAAAATATATTGGGAGTATCTAACCTTATTGATATAGCCAAAAACTCTAAATTATATATACTATCTTGAATGTATTTTGACTTATAATTTTCCTTTAAATATTCCATTGATTTTTTATGTTGTTCTTCTAATGTCTTTTTTGATAATAATTCCTTATTATCTTGTATATACTTATATATATTTTCATTTAGATTCATAAAGACACTCCTAATTTCTAACACTAAAAAGAACTTATACCATTAAATATACATATACCCCAAAAACTATAAATCATTTTATAAAATAATATAAATTTATATTATTCATAAATTTTAGCTAAACAATATTCATCCTTATAAACACCATCTACAATCATTGTTTTTTCTTTTAAGCCTTCAATCTTAAATCCCATTTTCTTATATAAATTCAATGCTATTTCATTCGATTTTATAACAGTTAAATCCAATCTTTTTATATTATTTTCTACTGCCCAAATATCCAACTGTTCAAATAACTTAGTTCCTAATTTCTTTCCTCTATATGCTCTTAATATTCCTACTACTATATGTGCACTATGTTTTATTCTATTATATTCACCTCTATAAGCTTTTAAAAAACCTACAATTTTATCTTTATCTTCTATAATAAATATCACAGAACCACTATTAATTGTCTTTTCTATTCCTTCTTTCATCTGTTTTGATGTAGTTTTTCTTTCTCCTTCTTCTAGCATCATATCCTTGGTTTCTTTATCTAATTGTAATGCCATATTTAAAAAATTATTTGCATCCTCTGTTTTTATTTTTCTTATAATCATAATGATCACCCCTATAAAATATATTTTAAGCTTAATTTTGTTAAATTAATATAATTATACATTAATATAAAATTAATTCAATAAAAATAGAATTTTTTAGTAAAAATAACGTTGGTCGTTCATTTTTCAATAATCATAAGTCCTGTTTTTTAATGGGCAAAGGCTACTATTTTTATGATTTTTGTGGATTTTATAAAATAATTAATATATTATAGTATTTAAAAATAGAGTATTAAAAGGAGGAAAATTATGGCGCTTAATAATGATTTACAAACCATAAAAGAGTATATCGAAAATGAAAGTTATCAAAAAGCTATCGAATTATTACTTGAATGTACTAAAAATTATGAAGATGATTATAGAGTTTATTATAATTTTGGATATTGTTATTACAAAGTGGAGAAGTTTCAACTCGCTTTAGATTATTTAAATCTCTCTTTAAAGGAAAACAATTCAAATCCTAAGGTTATATATTTACTTTCACTTATCAATCGTAAAATAGGATTTATAAACAAAGCATATGATTATGTACTTGAACTAAAAGAACTCTTCGATCATAGTGAAAAATATAAAAATTTATTTGAAAGTCTCTTGCATGATAAAAAACATCTTTTAACTTACTATAAAAATTGTATTGAATCGCTTAGTAATAATAATGAACTTAACCCCAGTAGCTGTTTTAAATGGTTATTTATATTGAATATTAAAATAGAGGATTACGAAAAAGCCTATTTTAATTTAGAAAAATATTTATCACTTAATGCAAATAAAACGAATTTGGACATTGATATAAAAAATATAATTATAAAAGATAATATAAGTATAGAAAATATAAAAGTATTTTTTGAAAAAAATAAATCAAAATATAGCGACAATAAATACTATCTACTATATGATGATTTTATTAATAATGAATCTGATAATAAGCTAAAAAACACGCATAAAAAAGAAGATGAGTTTAAAATATTAATTATAACTTTAATCACAGTCATAGGCTTTTCATTATTACTTTTCGCATCAATTCTTTTACTAAATTTTTATTAAGAAATTTTGTTTCAAAACTATAAAGTATAGTCTTTAGCCAATTGTTATAATTATTATATTTTTCAGCATCTAATTTTAATCATTTATAACATAGTTCACATCTTCAAAAACACTATACAAGTCTTTGACATAATGATTGGCTTTTAGATTTTTCCACAGACCCTCACAATTATCAAACACTCTACCCCCAACAAGTATCATAATATCCGATATATCTTCTACTAATCTTATTTTTTCAATTAAATTTATAACATATTCAATACTTGTAATTAAGTTTGCAGATATTATTATGAAATTTGGCTTTTTTGATTTTAATAAATTTATTACTTTATCTATATTCTTATTATGTCCTACATATTTGGCATTCCAACCACTCAAATCAAAAAAATCACAGACCATCTTCATATTCATCCCATGAATTTCATTACCTGCACAAATTCCAACCATATTCCTACTATATCTTTTTATATTTCTAAATTCTTCTTTTTCCAAACTATTTATCATATCATTTAACATATCTATTATATATCTTGACTTTTGAATGGTTATTTGTTCATTATCTAACATAACACCAAGTTCATAAATACTAGGTCTTATTATAAATGAATATATTTCTTTTAAATCTATTTTATATTTTAATTTATCCAATATATATTCCTTTGCCTTATCTCTTTTTAATTCCAATAAATAATTTGTGAAATTTTTACTATAAATATCCATTTCAGATATATTGTTATGATAACTTTTTAAGTAATTATTGACCCCTTCGCCTAAGTATTTATCTAAAATTTCTTGAAGATAATCTATATCAATAAAACCCAGTCTAAAATCAAGTACCATCTTTACAGATAAAAAATATTTTAACACTAAATCTTTTGAAGCACATCTATGTCTTGTTTTGTAAGCAAAATGTTCTAAATAAATATGATATAATCTAGGATTTCTATATTTTATAGACATTGCTAAATATTTTAAATTTTCATTTGAATATCTTATATAATCTTCTTTGAATTTTTCAGGTAAATTTTTGAGAGCTATTTCATGATATTGTGTAGCTATTATTTCTAAAGATAATTCTCTTAGATGCTTGTTTATATATTCATAAAATCTATAATTAAAATCCATATTATCACTCCAATAATTTTATTGAATTTCGCTTAATATATACCCATCAAAAATTTTAGAAAAAATATTTTTTTAATATTTATACATTTTTGGTTTTGTATTACTATATTTTTACTTATTGAACAAAACTTTAATCTTTCTAAAAAACATAATAAATTTTATCTTAAAAATAAAAACGCTCTTTTAATAATATTTAAAACTCATATCCTATTTATCAAAAGACAATCATTTTACTTATATATTAAAAAAGCATTTTTTATTAATCTATATCATTATTCAATTTTATTTATGAAAAATTTTCAAAATTTATATTCTTAATTAATTTACTATATATCCATACTATTTAATAATTCTCTTAAATTTATCAGTTCTTCTTTCGAAAGAGTTATTCCTTTACCCATCTTTTCATGATCTGGTGCCCAATCTCTTAAATCATATTTAGCAGGTCTATCATTCCAACTTATCATATTTAATTCTTTAGTCCAGCCTTTATTTGAATCTGATATAGCACCTATTTCTTTTTCTATTTCATACTTTATAGCCATAAAAAAACCTCCAACTAATATCTATATTTGTTTAATATAATTATATATCAGCGAAATTGATTTTTACAAACAAATAAATATTAAATCAATATATTTATTCCAAAATTAATTGACTTTGATTATTAAAAAATGTTTTGTAACCTAAGTTTACAAATAAAAGCACTGTAAGTGATACACTAAAAAATATGCAAAGCATTATTGCTATTTGATATTCTATTGCAGTTATTGGCGATATACCTGATAATATCTGTCCGCTCATCATACCAGGTAAGAACACAATTCCCATTCCAATCATGGAATTAATAGTTGGAAGTATAGCAAAATCAACTGATTCATCTACTATTTCTTTGCATGCCATCTTAGGAGTTGCACCTATCATAAGTGCCGATTCTATCAAATTGCTTCTTTCATTCATGGAACTTACTAATTTAGAAACACCTAAGGTTATTCCAGTCATTGAATTTCCTATAAGCATTCCAGCTATTGGTATAAAATATCTTGGATTATACCAAGGTTTGATATTTACTATTATCAATAAGAAAAATAATAAACTGCTTATTGTTCCAACACTCATAGATAATGCTATGATTTTTTTTAGATCTTTTGATAAATTAGTTTTAACTCTTTTATATATATTATTTATTGCAAAAATCTCCATTGCAAAAATTATTGATATAGTAACAATAGGACTAGGGTTTTTAAATACATGTACTAAGATATTACCAGTCAAAAATAATTGCAAACTCATTCTTATTGTTGATATTATAATTTCTTTTTCTCTATTTAAGCCTCTTAATCTTACCATTATTAAAATTATTACAATCAATAAATATGCTAAAATCATTCTAAAAAACTCAATATCTATTACATTCTCCATATTCGACTCCTTTCTTATGTCTTAATTTTTTATTTTAACCAAAAACTTAGATATATTTTTTTATCCGTTTTAGTAATTGCTTTACGTTCATATTAATTAATAATTTTTCCCGATTTAAGCCTTATAATTTCATCTGAATATTTGCTTGCAACCGAAGATGAATGAGTAACCATTATAAGAGTTTTTTGCTTTTCTTTTGTGTGTTTTACTAATTCATTGATTATTATATTTTCGGTTTCTTCATCCAACGCTGATGATGGTTCATCCAATAAATATACTTTTGGATCCAATAAAAAAATCCTACCAAGAGCCAATCTTTGTTTTTCTCCACCTGATAATTTTTTTGCATCCAAATCCAACTCTTTATCTAGTTTTACTAATTTCAATATTTCTTTTAACTTTGAATCCATTAATATTTCCTTTTTAGAAAACCTAAGACCTATAAGCAAATTATCTCTTATACTACCTTTAAATATCTCTGGATTTTGAGGTAACATCAAAACATCTCTTCTTAATCTTATTGAATTAATATCATTTATATTTTTGCTAAAATAATTAAGCTCTCCACTTGTTGGACTTATCATTTTATTTAATAATCTAAGCAAAGTAGTTTTTCCACTTCCACTTTCACCAACTATACTAGTTATCTTCTTATCATTTATGTTCAAACTTTTTATATCTAATATCCCTTTGTATTTTACATCTTTAAACCTATACATTTTACACCTCATTTTCATTTATTTCATGAAATAATTCATATGCCCTTTTGCCAGCTAAGTCCAAAACTTCTTCTCCATCTTTAGTTATTTTGTAGTATTTTCTTATTCTCCCCTCTACTAATTTTTCCTCTTTTAATAATAGTCCTGCTTCTTCTAATGTATGTAATATAGGATATAGGGTACCTGGACTTATTTTATATCCATGATGATTTAACTCCTTAATCATCCAAGATCCATATATAGCTTCTTTTTTTGCATGATGTAATATATGTATCTGTATAAAACCTAAAAAAAGTTTGCGTAATATCTTATCTTTCATAATTCACCTCGTATTTTTATACCCAATATCGTATTTCGATATCAGTTTTCGATATATTATATATTATCATAAAACTAATCAAAAAATATTAAGTTTGTGTAAAATATATAATTAAATAAAAAAGATTAGTAAATTAATTATTTAATAAATCAATTTACTAATCTTTTTTAAATATCATATTTAAATCCTTCTTTTTTTAAATATTCCCTTTTTGATTTGTAATCAGGAATAATCTTGGCAACTAAATTCCAAAATGATTTAGAATGATTCATATGTATAAGATGACTCATTTCATGCACAACCAAATAATCTATTATTTTAGATGGTGCCATTATTATCTTCCAGTTAAAAAACAAATCTTTGTTGCTACTACAACTTCCCCATCTTCTTTTTTGTTCCTTTATCTTTATATGTCTAGGCTTTATATCAATATATTTTTGATATTTTTCTATACTATTTATTATTTTTTCTTCTGCTTTTATCTTATACCAATCAATTAAAGCTTTTTTGATATTTGATTTTGCTACTGATTTTGTATATATGTTTATATGTCCTCTATATAGAGTTACTTTGGGCTCTATATAATTTTTATCCTTTATTATTTTTAATGTGTATCTTTTTCCAAGATAAAAAAACTTTTCTCCATCTTTGAACTCTTTTTCCTTTATATAAGGTCTGATTTCTTTTATTTTATCTAATTTATCCTTAATCCAATTTGATTTTGATTTGACGAATTTGAGTATATCTTCTTTAGCTAAAGATCTTGGAGCTAATACTCTTATGTTCTTTTTAGGATGTATTATTATAGATATACTCTTCCTTTTTCTTCTTTCCAAATCAAATTCAATTAATTCATCCATATAATAATAACTAAGCTTCATAAATCTGCACCATTATTATTCCCAATCCTTACATACATCTATCCAATTTTTATAATTAGAAAAAGTCTCTAATTCAATTAAATCAACCTCTATTGCACTATTAGCTGTTCCACAAGCAGGAAACACTGTTTTGAATCTTTTTAGAGACTCATCAAGATAAACTTCTACATTTTCATTTATACCAAAAGGACATACACCACCAACATCATAGCCAATTAATTTTTCTACATCATCTTTATTTATCATCTTAGCTTTCGATTCAAATATAGTTTTAAATTTTTTATTATCTATTTTAGCATCACCAGCAGTTACAATTAAAATGGGATTTTCCTTAACCAAAAATGACAGAGATTTTGCAATTCTTTTAGGTTCACATCCTACTGCTTTGGCTGCTAAATCAACAGTGGCACTAGATACTTCAAATTCCAATATACGTTCAGATACATTCCATTTGCTCAAATATTCTCTTACCTTATTTATAGCCATAAAAATCACTCCTTTATAATTAAAGTTTAACCTCTCCATTTCCATCTTCATCTAATACTATCTTTTTGTATATACAAGGAAATTTCAATATCTCAAAACTTATTCTTTCATCATTCCATATATTAATTAATTCATTATTTTCTTTTACTAACTTTGGATTTTTTAATGCTACTGGATTTGTAGTATTTTTGATAAAATCATTCATTTTATCAGATCTATACGCACTATAAAAAGATACATTATTAAAATTATTAATTTCTAAAAAACCACCAATAACTAAAGCATTTAAAATAGCACCTTTGAATTGTTCTATTGATTTTTTAAGACTTTTACTTGTTATAGTTTTTTTAAATTCTATAATTTTTAGATTCCATTTATTTTCTTCTCTTTGAATTATAATAACGTCAGCACATTTCTTTTCTTTTAAATATTTACATGTATTCTCGTCTGCATTTGTAAAGGCTATACTATATTTATCTAAAATACATTTTAAACAGGCTCTCCCATCAGCTTTCTTCTCTTCTAAAATAAATTCCTTGTCAGATACTAATATTTGACTTCCTATATTAAGAGCTTTTAATTTTTGATTAAAGGTACATTTAATCATCATAATCTTCCTCTAGATCAAGCATCTCATTAGTCAATTTATATAGAACATCGTTAAATGTTGGTGTTGGAAAACCTTCATTACTTCCTTTGATATTAGTAACTGTAGTTTGACCATCCTTGATTTCAAATTCATAAACTCTTACATCATTAAAATCTAAAATTTCATTTTCTTTGAATCCAAATTTATTTAATAATTCCTCTTTTTTTGGATGGTTATTCAATTTGATTAAATTATTTATCTGCTGTAAAAAAGTATCACTATGAGTTGTAAGCCAAACATTAGTATTTTTATTTACTAGCATACTAATCGCTCTAGCCATTATTATTTGAGCTTTCAAATGTAGATGTGCTTCTGGTTCTTCTATCATAACTGTTTTATAATCTTTATCATTTAAAAATAATGCAAAAGGTGCAACTTCTGTAACCAAAGATGAAGTTAGGTATAATGGCAAATCATTATCCATATTTTTAGGTTTGTATGAAATATTTTTTATAGGCGATTGATCTTTTATTATTCGTCCTTGAAGCAAATTCTGCTCTAAAAATTCTACGATTTCTTTATTATTAATATTATTTTCTGTACCTAGGTTTACAAATTTATTTAAAAAATCAATAATAGGCTTTGTAAATCTACTATTTTGTTCATTATTTGAACCAAATGCATTATTAATACTTTCATTTAATAATGTCTTATAGGTTAACATAAAGCCTGTTCTTGATGCTGGTAAAAATAATGGAGATTTTAAATTAAAATATTTTAATAGACCAAAGTTTCTTATATATTCATCTATTAATCCACCTTCTGCAAATTCTAGTAATAACGACATATCTCCAGTATATTTTTTAAGAAGCGCTAGATAGTGTGATTCTTTTTTTGATTTTTTTCTTAAATTACAAAATATTTCATCGTATTTTTGACTTTTTAATAAAATTATCTCTAATTTATCAATCTGTATCTCTTTATTAAATATCTCCTTAACTAAAAAATCTTTATTTAATGCTAATATCTCATTCAAAAATTTTTCATATAATCTAAAAAAATTATCTATATTATCTTCAGAATCTGTTTCCAATACATTATCAATAACTTCTTCTAAATTCTTATATGACTCTAATTTATAATTATCTTCTTTTAAAAATATATGTGTATAATTCTTCATCAATCCCCAAATCAAACTCATCAAATAACTTTTCCCACTATTATTATCTCCCAAAAAAATCATCAATGGACTTGGTTCTATACATGCACTTTTTATTTTTCCAAAGTTCTCAACTTTTAATTTCCATTTAAGCATTTATTCCACCTCTTTCTTTTTAGCTACAAGAGACTGCTATACAATTTTAAAATATCTTTATTATATTCTATACAATAATAATTCTATTTAAAACATAATTATTTTACTATTTATTTTTACTTTTATATAATTGTTTAATCAAAATAAATATATATTCAATCTCTTCATCATCACTTATTTGTATCTCATAATCACCATTACCCCAATGACCAGTATTTGATACATCTCTAGTTATTTTATTATGGTCTTTTAGTTCACCTTTTTTTGCATTAAGCCACATTTTTAGTGATTTCTTTTGAAGAAGTATATCCACCATCATTCTTTTTTTGTACATAAAGCCTATCTCTCTTTTTTTAGGCTTTAGATCAATATTATCATCCAATAATAATATATAGCTCTTTAGTTTTTCATATAAATCTGCTATTTCTTCACTTGTATTTTTTAGATGTTGTTCCTCTGTATATAATTTAATTTCCTTATTAACTATATTAACTTCCTTGCTGTTTGTGGATATTTTATTTATTGATTCAGCTTTCTTGGATGCTTTTATCTGATTAAAATACACAGTATCATTGCTAAACTTTTTGACTTCCCAAAGTTCAAAAGGCAAATCTTTGAAATTAATTGATTCCTTTTGATAATTATTAAATACAGGCGAAACAAATATAACTCTTGATTGCGACCAATCTACATCAGTTCTTTTTAATGTACTATTACAATTTTCATTGTATTCAAGAATGAATTCCGCCTTATTGTTTAGCATCAACGATAAATAAGCATAGCCTTGGTCTATAACACTAAAATTACCCGTATTTTTGTATTCTATTATTACAAATGACTTTGTATTTTCATCAAATGCTAAGGTATCTAATCTAAAATTTTTAAATGCAAATTCTCTTTTTACAAATTTAAGTCCAAATATATTTTCCAAATTATTTTCACAAAGTTTATGTAGTTCTATCTCTTTTTTAAATGGTTTTTCCTTTATTTCTTTTAAATTATCTTTTTCTATTTTGTATAAAAACATCTTAATGTCCTTCCTTGTCACTGTTATTTTGAATATCTAAAGTATATCTAAAAAAATAATTTATTACAAATTACAAAACCTAAAATATATCTAAAAAAATAAAAAGCTATTACATAAAAAATACAATAATACGCTGTGTTATAAATTTAAAGTAAACACAATATACCTTTGTATTTTTAGTGAAATAGCTCCTAAATCAATTATTTTTAATTCTTTTAACTTGCTTATTTCATCAACTTTTAACTCACCTTTTTCAAAATCTTGAATTAATCTACATAGATTAGATTGAAATTACTAATGTTTCTGCAAATTCTCCTAATACTATTCTCATATCTTTCAGTTTTGATTTAATCATATAATCTTCTTTTCATTTTTAGCCTGTATTTATAAGTATAAACTATATTTCTAATAATTCTTCTGCAAATTTTCTAGTTAATCCAATTTGATTTTCAAACATTGTATCTATAATATCCATACATTTAATATTTGTTTTCTTATTTATTTTTTCTTTTTTATTCTTTGTTTCTTCATATAATGATAATATCAATTTTGAAATTTCATCTGAAATATAATAAATAGAATAATCACTATCTTTTGAATTATTTATAATATTTTCTACCAAAGATATAATTATCTCTTTAAAATCCATAACAGATATCGAATTATCACTTATATACTCAACAAAATATTCTACCAATCTTTTATTCTTTTTAAATTTAACTACATCAATCAAAAAATTTCTATCTTTCTTTAAATCAATTCTACCTTCTAAAAACAGTTTCTCTATATAAAAACTCTGATCAAATTGAATATCTTTATATTTTAGTATACTTTGTTTTACTTTTTCTTTATATTCTGCTTTATCAAAAAAATCTATTAATACTTCTAAACTATAATCTGCACATTCTTTACTCATATTAATAATATTACTTTCTTCAAATACATCTTCAAACTCATCATATTTTATATAAAACATAGTTATTAAAATAATAGCATTTCTTTTCACATTTTTAATATTTGAATTATAGGCTTTTTTTATAATTTGTAAAACTTCATTTTTATATTCTTTATATAAATTTGATAAAAAATAATTAGAGTTGTTATGCTCTATAAAATTTTCATTGTTGATGTAAATTTCTCTAATTTTATCATAGGCTAATTTTTCATTATCTTTAATTACAAAATTCATCAAATATAATGATGTAAATTTGATGTTATCATTTTTATCATCTAATAATTTTAATATTATATCTTTAAACTCATAATAAAGCTTATTATTATCTACTATTAATCTTTTCATAGCACATATCGCTTGTCCTCTCAAACAATTTATACTATTATCTAAAAAATTATTTGAATCTTTTTTATCTGGAAAAGTATCTTCTTCATCTTCCAAAATATAATCATATTTAATTAATATATCTTTTATAGTCTTAATTATATTTTTTGACCATTTAATATGCTTTAATTTTTCTATAATTCCACATATATATTTCATTCTATTTATTTGTTCATAGCAAGTATATTTTAGAATTATTTTTTCTAATAATTCTTGTTCTATACTATCTAATTTTTCGCTAAATTCTAATGCTCTAAAAAAGTCTTCTATGAAAATTTCTTCTATATTGATAACTGTTTTATTGTTCATATTTAAAAATAAATTAATAAATCTTTTTGGATTTTCTTTTACTTTTTTATTAAAATAATCAGCTATATTACTTAAAGAATCATCTATCCAATAATCTTTATTTATTCTTATTTTTCTCTTCTTTCTTTTTTTATCATTACCAATCAATAAATCAATCCATTTTCTATCAGATAATTTGCATCCTATAAGACTTGAAACTTCAGGTTTAAATCCAACATCAAGTTCAACTATTTTCTTTTTAGAATAATTCTTTTTGTTATATTTATTTTCAAGAAATCTAATTAAATCTTTACTTTTTTTAGATATTCTTTTTTCATATAAATATTTTAATACCTCTAATAACAAAGTTGTATGATCTAAACTAGCTTTATATTTGTAAATATTTTCATATTTTGTATATGAATTATTACTGTTATAATATATAAATTTATTTATTTTACATTCTAGTTTTTTATATTTATCTATATCACAATATTTGCTATGCTTTTTAGCAATCAACAAAATCAATTCAATTTTACTTTCAGCTTTGCTTGTTTTATCTAATATATTATCACTATTTAAATTTTCATAAATATAATCAATAACTATATTGCTATACTCAACAGGTAGTATTAATAAACCCTCTAGTATAATTTCATTAAAAATAATATATCCTTTACCCATAAATTTTTGATAACTTTCTAAAAATAACTCAGGTTCATTTTCTATTATAGTTTTATTAGCTTTTTTTAGTAAACTTATACAAGCTCTACATTGAGAACTCTCATTGTGTCTTTGTGCATCCCAATACTTGTATATATCATAATATTTTTTAGAAGTTGATATAATCGGTATTAATTCTTCTATTATCACTTTTGCTATTTCATAATCAATAATATCATTCTCATCTACATATATATGAGACATTCTTGATATTATTTTATTTTTAATTAATATTTTTAAAAGTTTAATGGTTTGTTGTTTATTTCTTTTACATAATTCTTTAAAATTAATAATTCCTTCATATAATTTTGGATATCTCTCATATAATTCTAACCTTAAATCAAGTACAAAATCTTTATCTTTTAATATATTATAATCAAATATTCGCAAAAATAGTTTGGTATTTTCTTCTGATAAAAAAATATACTTTCTTATCCAATCAACTATATTTTTAGTTAAATTATTCCTAAAGCCAAAAAATATTCTACCTAGATAACTCTTTAACTCATTATTATTCATCCAATTATCTATAATTTTTCTTTCAATCATCAACTCAACTAATTTAATATTGTTAAAAATTATATTTTCTAATAAATATGGTTGCCAATATTCATCTTCTATTTTATCTAAGATAAAATCTTGTATATATTCATTTTCGCTATATTCATTTAATATCTCTATAAAAAGAAATCTTATACAAAATCTAATTTCTTCAGATTCGAATAATTCTTCTCCTACCTCTAGTAATCCCTCTATACCCTCTTCATATATTAGTTGTAAAAACATTTTAACTTGATATCTTTTTATAAGATCTTGTCTTTTCATATCACCAATTATATTAACTAAATCCTCTCCATCATCATATTTTTCTTGCATTGATTGCAATACTAAATAATCAAAAATACTTTGATGCATAAAAGATATTTCTTCTTTATTTTTTTTATCTGACTTAGTTCTAATAATAAAATTATTAGATATCAAAAATCCCAAAGCTTCACTACTAATCCTTGAACCTAATTTACTTTCAGAAATAACTAACACTGCATTTTTCTCTAATTTTTCTACAAGCTTATCTCTTATCTCTTGAATATATTTGAGGTCTATATTTTTCTTCTTAGCCTCGCCTTCTAAACAAACCCACCACTTATTAATTAAATCTTTCGTTGTTGAAATATTTTTATAGTCTGTATTTACATCTAAATTTTTAAAAATATACAGATTGCTTGGAATTTTTAATAAAGCTTTTAACTTTTTATTCAAAGAATCATAAATTGAACCAACAAATTCTTTAACTGATTTTTCATCTAATTCCTTAATCTCAACCTCTTTCCACATTGAATTATCATCTTTATATAAAGATTTTAAGCTATTATCATTTTTTAAATCATAAGTTCTACAAACAAAAACAATAGATATTTTATTAGTTCTATCCATATTTAAATCTGTCACTTCTTTTATCAACTCTCTACAAACACCTAAAGCATCTGAAGAATGTGCTTGTGTCCATCTTAATGCATCTAGTTGATCTAATATAATAACAGCCTGTTTATCTTCTGATATTATATCTAACATGTATGATATCGAATCTTCAAAGCCTAATTCCTCGCTCCAATGGCTACTTGACATTTTAGGTTGTTTTCTGTCTAATTTAATTGCTAAATAAGGTATACCTTGACCTTTGCAATAATTAATTAAAGCTATTGTTGAACTACTTTTTCCAACACCAGCCTTACCATGAATCATCAATGACTTTTGATTTTTTAGAACATCTATACAATCACTAAATATATTTCTATTATACAATTCATCATTTATATACTTAAAATCATACATATAAGTTTCGTTTAGATTATCTATCTTCCCTTGGATATATTTAATTGATATTTTTTCCTTTAAATTACTCTCCCCTAAATAATTTAGATATAGTGAACTCTTATATTTTATATGTTTAGAATATTTTTCATATCTTTTTGTTATACTTGACATTAGTTCTTTTTTATTTATATTTTCATCTTCACAATTTATACATTCAAATACTTTATCTACAATTTTAGTCCAATATAATTCATGCACATTTTGTTTTTTATCATCAATATCTTTTAAATATTCGCATTCAATTTCTTTATTATTTTGTTCTACTTCTTTAATATTATTTTTTATATCATTTTCAATTTCTTTATTTACTGTCCATCTACCAAAAATTCTATTTTTAGGATCTACAAAATCATTTATAGCTCTTTGTATTGCTATTTTAGAAATCATATACTCTGCCATCTGATATTTTTTGTAATTTTCTTCAGCTTCTTCTTCACCTGATTTTTTCTTTTTAAAAATTTTTATCCTATCTAAAATATACTTTATGCTATTTGCTGAAACAGTAAAACCTAGTATGGTACATGATTGTCCTATATTATTTGCTAAATTAGGATTTAATATTATTGCACTAATTATTCCTAAGTTCGTTAATATTGCTGTACTATCAATTTTATTTGTTTTTCCATTTAATAAATTTTCAACATCATTTAGATTAGCATAAACAAGTTCTGTTTTATTTAGCATTCAAATCTCCTTTCATAAATTATATATTTATTCTAATTTTATTGTTTATAAATTCTATTTACACTAAATAATTATAACATTACAAAATAATTTTTTCTGAATTGACAAAAAAGTTGATTCATGAATTTATCATAAATCAACTTTTTTTATTAAAAATATTTATCAACCATTTTTCTTATATTTTGTAACTCATATTTTACTTCTTCTATTATATTTGATTCACTAAAGTATGAATCAAATATAGTTAAGCAAAAATTTACTATTAATCTATTATCTTTGGTTTCAAACTGTTCTATAAAATTGTTAAAATTCATCTTTAAAGTGCTATTACCTTGGGGTGTTGTAGAGCATGTATTTATACCAATATTAAAAAATTTATATTGATATGTAGGTGTAAAAAAAAGTATTAAACGAAGAATTTTCTTATAGTCTTTCTTGCTATTTTCTATATTTTTATTACGTCTGTATTCACCATATGATTTCATTATACTAGTCAGGGAAGATCCTTCTTTTTCAGCTTCAGCTCTTATATAACTATCATATTTACTTGTACTATTATTTATACTATCTTCATATAAATGTGGATATAGTTCATAAAGCATAATTGTATATATAACAATTTTTTCATAAAAAATATTATCTAGTGGTGGTATATAACCATCCTTATCTAATTTTTTATCCTGTATATATTTTATAAACATATATTTATTTAATACCTTTTTAATATGTCTAGGTCTATCAAATTTTAAAAGCTTAAAAAAATTTGTTATATCTTCTATTCTTCTTTGATTGTTTTGATTGTTCTTATCATTCTTATCAAAATATGATTCGATAACTTTTTTAACAGTATAAACCTTAGGCATATTAAAAGACAATGTAAATATCTTTTCCAAATACTCATTTGATTTAATAACATTTCCATATACAGTTTCTATAGCTTGAGAAACTGCACATTTATCTATACCACAAAAATATACTATATCTTTTGAAAATGAAAAAAATAATTTGATATCTGAAAGCAAATCAAGAACATGCTTTGGTTCACATCTATCCAAATCATCTATAAATACTAATAATTTTTTGCCACCAAGTTTCTTTGGTAATTTTGTTTCAACTATTGATTTTAAATCTTCTTCAAACTTTTTTATTTTATTATAAAACGAACTATCATATTCTGAAAACTCATTATTTATCTTTCCCAAAACTTCACCAATATTCATTTCATGAGCTAATTCTTTCAAATCAATTTTTGTATACTTTTTTATCAAATAAAAAATAGGTGCAGTCCAATTGTCTTTTATATAATTATTTATATATCTTAAACTTTTAGTTATACTCTCATCTTTGATTCCTATGTTATCTAATATACAACTTAATAAGGATGTATTAAGCCCATCTCCTTTTTCGTACTTCCACGCTTCAAAAAATACAACCTTATATTTATCATCCAATTGTTTAGATATATTTTTCATCAATGATGTTTTTCCACTTCCCCACTCACCATAAATTGCAACCATATTATTCCCTTCAAAAACACTATTATCTTTATTTTCTGTATCTTTGTTTAATAAATCAGCTATAAAATCCGACTTTTCTTTGAATCCATAATGGTCTATTTCTTCAAAATTATCAATAGGATTTGAGCTTTTTATTTTATTAATCATGCCAATACCCCCATAAATATTTGTGCTTACCTTTTATTTAGGAACTATTATTTCGTTTCTACCATCATCCTGTTCCTTTATAATTTTTGCAACCTCTTTTGGTGACTTTAATCTTGATTTATCTTTTATATGTGTCGAGTCATCCCAAAACGGTGTATTCATACCACCCATATAAACAGCTGTTACCTTTAATTCCTTGCCTTCCAATTCCTTTACCAAACTCTCGCTAAAACCTCTTATTGCAAACTTAGATGCAACATATACAGCTTCATTTGGTTTGCCTTTTAATCCCGCTGTTGATATTATATTTATTATTTTCTCTTTAATATAAGGAAGCAATTCTTTAGTTAGCATTATTGTTCCCTTTATATTCACATCTATCATAGTGTTTAATTCTTCTAATTTAAGATCTTCTAATGCTCCAAAGTAACCTACTCCAGCATTATTTATAAGATAATCAATTTTAGAATTATCCTTTATCAGTTTTCTTCTTAATTCTTGAACCTCATTATAATTACTTATATCACAAGTCATTACACTTGCACTAAAGCCTTCTTTTTCTATCTCTTTTTTGACTTCATCTAATTTATCACTTCTTCTTGCAACCAAAATTATGTGATTATTTTCTTTAGCATATATTTTTGCTAATTCCTTACCAAGTCCAGTTCCTGCACCAGTTATAAGTATTTTTTTCAATATAATCATCTCCTTTAGTTAGCTAAAAATTCTAACACCCTAGAATACAAAGCCTCTTGAACCTGTGGATAAGTCATATACTTTGGCTTAGAGTCTAATAATTTAATCTCTGCAATTTCATAATCAGGAAGTTTCGAAAATGTTTTTATATTTGAATAATAAAGTCTTCCATAATTTATTATATCTCCTTCTTTGACATAATAATCATTAACTGCTGTTAATTCAAACTCCTTCGCACCTGTTTCTTCATATAATTCTCTTCTTGCTGCTATATCTATTTCTTCTCCATCTTCAATATGACCACCTGGAAGTTCTAATGTAGTTCTTTTTTCATGTCTTACATATACCCATTTATCTTTATGTTTTGAAACAATAAGTACAACAACTAATTTTGATTCATCAATTTCACCAACATTTAAAAAACCTATTTCCAAAATATCACCTACAATCTTATTTTTGATCAGATTCTAAAATTTCGACAATCATTTCAACTTCAACCATTGCATCTCCTGGAAGTGAATTTGTTCCAACAGAACTGCGTGCTGGTCTACCAATATCACCAAAAATATCTACTAATAAATCAGTCGCTCCATTCATAACCTTCGCATGATGTATAAAATCAGCTTCAGAATTTACAAATCCATTTATTTTAACGATTTGAACAATATTATCCAAACCACCTGCGTATTCTTTTATTATGCTCAAACAATTCAATACGCATAACCTAGCAGCTTCCATACCTTTTTTAATATTTTGATTATTCAATTTCCCTTTATATTTCAGTTCTCCATTATATCTTGGAGTTTGACCAGCAGTAAATATCAAAGACTGTGTCTTTACTGCTGGTGAATAATTAGCAACAGCATTATTAAATGGTGGAAGTATAATATTTTTATTTTTCAATCTCTCTTCTATACACATTTTTACACCACATTTCTTATTCTTATAAATTTTTTGCTTCTTCTAAATATTTATATAATGTGTATTTGGAAATCTGGAATCTTTCACACAATAACATATTAGCTTTAGTTATTTTAAATACACCTTTTTCATATAAAAAACTTATTGCTTTAATCTTTTGTTCCTTGTTCATCAGCTCCATTGAAGAATTAATCATCTGTTCACAAGTTGATATATAATATTGTAATACATCATCAACATTTTGAGCCATTATAGCTGATTTATCTTTAAGTATTTCATTTTTAGATGTCGTACTCAAAAATTCATTTAACATTGAATTCACACCCAAAAGCTGTGATACTTCAATATTTATACAAATAGAACCAATGACTCTATTAGAAGAATCCCCTATCAAAGTGCTACATGATTTAAATATCTGTCCTTTTTCGCCTTTATAAAATAAGACTTTACTCTTTTTTAAGGTTTCTATATCTTTTCCAAGATTCATAATCAAAGCACCTCTTGGTTTTCCACCTACATCTCTACCACTTAATTGTGAATTAAGTGCATGTACAATGCTTTGTTCATATCCTTTACGAAAATCATGTACAATGATTTCACAATTACTACCTAAAAGTTCTTGCACACCTTCTAAAAGATTTATCACAAATTCAAAATTAAGATTTTCCTCTAAAATCACCTAAAACCACTCTCCTCTTTGAATATTCTAGCATAATTTTAAATACTCTAACCAAAGAAAGATAGATTTATATATATTTATATTAATTATGTTTTAATGCTTCTATTAATAAATCTAAATCATTATTTCCACCACTTATTACAAAACAAACTCTATCTTCTTCTTTTACTGCTAATTTATTATCCATAGCAGCAGCTATACCCATTACCGATGATGGTTCGGCAACTATTTTTGCTGTGGATACACATTCTTTCATAGCTTTAAAAATACTATCATCTTTAACAGTAACTAAATCGTCTACTAATTTTTGAATGATTTTGAAGCTAGTTTCATTTGCTTTATCTGTACGAGTTCCATCTGCTATAGTATTTACAGTTTCAAGCTCTATAGGCTTATCTTTTAATCTACTTAATCCATATCTAGCAGCTCCAGCAGGTTCTACTCCAATTATTGAAATATCTGATTTTATAGATTTTGCAGCCATTGCTACACCTGAAATCAATCCTCCACCACCAATAGGAACTACAATTGCATCTAATCTTGGTTCATCTTCTAAAATTTCTATACCAATAGTCCCTTGACCTGCACGTACATAGTCATTATCAAAAGGATGAACTAAAGTACGAGATTCTTTTTTTACAAGTTCTTTTGCTTTTGCCTCACGTTCACTAGATAAAGTCCCTTCTAATATAGCTGTTGCTCCATATTTTTTTACGCCTTCTAATTTTACTGGATTACAATTTATAGGCATTACTATTGTCGCATCAATCCCAAGATTCAAAGCAGCACAAGCAACACCTTGTGCGTGATTTCCACTAGATGCACAAACAACTCCATTTTTCTTTTGTTTATTATTTAATGCTAACAAACAATTAGTTGCACCACGAAGTTTAAAAGATCCTGTATGTTGTAAGTTTTCTGGTTTTAAATATACCTTACAACCTAATTTTTTATCAAGTGCAGGAGCTCTAAGCAATGGAGTTCTTATTATATAATCTTTTATTCTTTCTTTTGCTTGAATTATATCGCTATTAGTAATCATTTTATAACCTCATTTCTCTTTTTTTAGTATTTTCTAAAGATAAAATATTTAATATAAAATTCATTTTAAATAGATTTTTTAATAATAATTATTATTAAATGAATTATAACAAACTTTTTGTTTGTTTTCAATTTAAAAATTACTTTTTGTTTGTTTTTATAAAAAGTTAAAAAAGATGACATAAGTCATATTTTTTAATACAAAACTACTATACAATATAAGTTCTAATTGATATAATCATTCTAATTGAATTTAAATATGAAAGGAGTTTTTTATGAATAATTTAAGCAAAATGCTAAAATCTTATTTCTTTTACGTCCTTTGTGCACTTGGAACAAGTTTGACCATAAAGGCATCTATTGGAATAAGCAGTTACAATGCAATGAACCTTTCCATAGCAAAAGCCTTTGATATAAAGGTTGGCACCATAACAACAGTACTAAATATACTCTTTTTAATAGGCTATATGATTCTTAGTAATTTTAAATATAAGAAAAAATATATAATTCAAACATTGTCAGTATTTATGTTTGGTTTCTTCATTAATTTCTTTGTGTATAATCTATTATCTAATCTAAATATAACAAATTACTTATTAAATGTATTAGTCTTTACTATGGGAACAGTAATTGGAGGACTTAGTGTCGGTGTAATAATAAGTTATAATGTTATAACCTTTCCACTAGAAAGCTTTTGTATTTCTATTAGCGAAAAAACTAATTTTTCTTTTTTACAATTAAGATATAGCGTTGATGTATTTTCAGTAATTATATCTATTATTGTTTCGTATCTATATAATCTACCTTACTATATAAGAGAAGGTACGATAATCAGTTTGTTCATATTATCTGCTGCTATGAATTTCGGAAAAAATATGCATGCTAGATATTTAAAATCCAAAAAAGTTTCTTAAATATAAATTAAAGCTAATTGGGTATCCTTAATAATAAGATACCCCTTAAATTTTATTAAAAATAAAGAGGTGATTTGATGAAAAAATATGAATTTATAATTTTTGATCTTGATGATACAATATTTGATTTTCAGCATACACAAAAAATATCTTTACAAAAGGTATTTAAAAAATATAGTATGCCTTTTAATGATGAAACTTATCGCAAATATAAAGAAATAAATATTAAAATGTGGACTAAGTTAGAGGATGGACTTATTTCTAAAGAAGAGCTTTTGGTTGGAAGATTTGAGGAATTCTTTTGCCACTACGGATTTGATGTTAATGCAAATGAAGTTGAGGATGAATATAGAAGTCATATAAATAAAGGTCATCACATGCTTCCAAATGCATTTGATACATTAATAAAATTAAAAGAAAATAAATATAAAATATTTGCAGGAACAAATGGACTTTCTAAGACTCAAAGAATGAGACTTAGTGATTCTAAACTAATTGAACTCTTTGATGATATCTTCATTTCTGATGAATTAGGTTTTGAAAAACCACATAAAAATTTCTTTAAAATAATCTTTGATAAGTACCCTAAGATGAATAAACTTAATACTCTTATGGTCGGTGATACTGTAAATTCAGATATAAAAGGTGCTTATGAATTTGGAATAGATTCTGTTTTGATAAAACATTTTAAAGATATTGCTGATTCAAAAGCCACTTATGAAATAGATAGAATTGAACATATATTAGATATCTTAATCTAATATAAATAAAGGATATGTTATACTTAGAGTTTTGTTTAACATATCCTTTTATTATTCATCTATCTATTCAAGTTTAAGTATTGATTCTATATATGATTTATTTTTAGTATCTAACTTTTTATTAATTTTTTTAAATAAATATATTATATTTTGTAATTCATTTTCTTTTGGCTTCAAAAACGAATTATTAAAATTTAATATTAAATTTTCTAATTTTTGATTTACTAAACTTATATATTTATCATCTATAATATCTAATAATTTAAATAAAAACTCCAACATCGACCATTTAGAATTTTAATCCAACATCCTTTAATCCCAATAATACATATGATAACTTATAATTATTTGTTTCTAATTCTTCTAGATATATTTTTCTAAAATCAAAAACATCTTTCTTTCTTAATTTAAATCTACAATAATCTCTAATTCCACAAGAACTGTCAAATAAAAATGGTATTTAATATTCATTTATTACTAAAACTCCTCTAATATTCTTATAGTTTTATTTGTTGCATCTAATTCCACTTCACATCCAATTGGAATACTTAACATTGGGTGAGTGTGAGCACAATCAAACTCTGCTATAAAAGGGATTTTAGTTCCATTTAATACTTCTAATAAGATTTCATATGGTTTTTTATTTGTTTTTAAATCATCAAATAATTCATGTTTTCCTAAGATTATTCCACCGATCCTATCAAGAACACCACTTACCTTTAGCATCGAAAAACTTCTTTCTATAACCGCACTATTTGATAAACAATCTTCTGTGACATGCTCCCCCACTAAACTTAACAGTTTTGAGGGGGCTTCTTGGGATGTAGTAACCCTATGGTTACTATAATTACCAAGCTCTACGGGTAAGCCCTACCCTGTTTATGATTTAATATTTTAACAACAATTTTCCTTGATTTTTTATATTGATACTTGCATTTAAGTCTCTATCCATTGAAT
>JAOARY010000042.1 GCA_025210335.1 Peptostreptococcaceae bacterium
ACTTCTAACATTCCAGTATCTTCACATCTACCGATTATACCCATAGACTTTTTGTTTTTTAGATCATACCATATAGCTTTAGATTTTCCTTTATTCTTAGCTACTTTATCTTCGTAAACACCCATTCTAGTTTCTTTAACTGCCATATCAGCTAATTCTTCAGCATTATCAAATACTACTTTACCTACTATTTTAACCATTTCGTCAACTTGTTCTTGATTGAATCTAGCTTCAAATTCCTTTTGAGCTATTCTAGCGTTATTTACCATTTCTTGTATTGTCATTTTAAATCCTCCAATTCAATGTAAATATAGTTTTTTTCTTATTTTAAAAGTACAACTACCTCTTATTTTTCTTTATATATTTATATAATCAGCTTAAGCTAAGTATTAACTTAAGCTGATATTTTAAAATTCAATTGATTATATTTTTAGATATTAATATAATCTTTGGTATATTCCTTTGATTTCTTCTTGTGATAATTCAACATAGTTATTAGCTAATAATCTTTGTTGAGTTACTAATACACTCTTAGAGAACTCTTCAACTTCTTCTTCTTTCATACCATAAGTTTTTAACTCATTTTTGTTTAAAAGTTTACCAAGTACTTCTTCTAATTTGTCATATACCTTATCTTCGCTAACATTTAATATATCAGCAAGTAATTTATTTACTTCTTTAATTTCTCCATTTGGATTCTTAGCATTGTATACTTTAAATACTTCTGTAAAGAATTGATAGTTAGCTTCTCCATGAGGAACATGGTATTTTCCACCTAGTGGGTAAGAAAGTGCATGAACAGCTCCAACTCCAACATTACCAAATGCTATACCAGCATAATTACTAGCAACTAGTATATCTTCAAGTCTTTCGAATCTGTAATCTTCACCTTTTTCGATTATATTCATGTATATATCCATAATCATTTCTATTGCATTTTTACTGTATATTTTAGAATATGGATTAGCTTTTGGAGATACATATGCTTCTATTGCATGAATAAGTGCATCTATTGAGCTATATACATAGAATTTATAAGGTAATCCTTTTAAGAACTCTGGTATTAATACAGCATGATCTGGGAATAACGCTTCTACAGCAAGACCCATTTTTGTTCCTTTTGATTTAATTTCAGCTATTGAAATATTAGTAACTTCACTACCTGTACCACAAGTTGTTGGTATTACTACTAATTCTTTTTCTTTAACTATATCAACTTTCTTTTCAAAAGCATCAACAACATCATCAATACCCTTTAAAGTAAGTAATTTAGCTATATCTATTACAGTTCCTCCTCCAATAGCAATAAGTCTATTGAATTCGTCTTTTTTAGCTTCTTTTAATATTTCATTCATCATTTCATCTGAAGGTTCTCCAGTTCCAAACTCTTCTTGCATGATGAATTTAGCATCAACATTAGCATCTTTCATAAATGGTTCATATAAGAATCCATTTGTTAATACAACATCACCTTTTTTGATGTCAAACTCTTTAGCAAAATCTTTGAATGTATCAAATTTGTGCATTTTAGTGCTTAATTTAAATAATTCCATTTTAAAATCCCCCTTTTAGTTGTTTACTATAATATTTGCTTTTGGAAATCTCTTTTCAAATTCTGCTTTTAGCTCAGCTTTAAAATCAGGATGAGCTATATTGATTAAACTTTGTGCTCTATCTCTTAGAGTTTTTCCTTTTAGTGATGCTATACCATATTCAGTTACAACATAGTCAACATCATTTCTCGAAGTAGTAACAGCACTACCTTCTGTTATAAAAGGTGTAATTCTTGATACCTTTCCTTTAGATGCTGTTGACGGTATTGCAATTATAGATTTTCCGCCTTTTGACATAGACGCTCCTCTTACATAATCAACTTGTCCACCTACACCACTAAATTGTGTTGTTCCTATTGATTCTGATACAACTTGACCCATTAAATCTACTTGGATACAAGAATTTATAGATATCATATTATCATTTTTCATTATTACACATGGATCATTTACATAATCAACTGGGTATAATTCAACTGAAGGATTATTATGAACAAAATCATAAAGTTTGTTACTACCCATTAAGAATGTTGATATCATTTTTCCTTTGTGTATTGATTTTTTACTATTGTTTATTACTCCTGATTCAACAAGTTCTAATACTCCATCAGAAAACATTTCTGTATGAATTCCAAGATCTTTTTTATCTTTTAGGAATAATAATACTGCATCAGGAATAGCTCCTATTCCTAATTGTAATGTATCTCCATCTGCTATAAGAGTTGCACAGTTTTCACCTATAGCTTTTTCTGTGTCTCCTATTTTAGGAAGTGGTATTTCATATAAATCATTTGATGTTTCAACTATATGATCAAGCTTAGATACATGAATGAAGTTTTCACCCATTACTCTAGGCATTTTGTCATTTACTTCTGCAATTACTATATCAGCAATTTCAGCTGCTGGCTTAGTATAGTCTGAAGATACTCCAAAACTACAATATCCATGTTCATCAGGTCTACTTAATTGGATTAATGCTACATCAACCTTCATAAGTCCATCTTTGAATAGTTTTGGCACTTCATGGAAGAAACAAGGAGTAAAATCAGCTCTATCTTCCTTTACTGCATTTCTTGAATTTCCACCTACAAAGATTGCATTATGTCTAAAATGTCCATCCATATCTTCTGCCATGTATTTACCTTCTCCCAAACAAAGCATATGTACAATCTCTACATTACTAAAGCTTTCTTTGTTTGAAACCATTGCATCGATTATATCAACTGGTGTTCCTGCTGCATGCCCTAAAACTACTCTTGAATTTGATGGTATTTTTAAAGCTGCTTCTTTAGCACTTACAAGTCTTTCATTATAAATATTTTTCCAACTCAAAAAATGCACTCCCTTTCTTATCTATAATCAATCCTAAATTCATCTATATTTCTAAATAAAAGAATAAATTATTGAAAATAAGCTATTTTATTTTTTTATTTAAAAATTAAACTCATCTAATCTACTTTTTCTTTGATAGAATTTTCTTAGCAAAATCAATCATATCTTGTGTTATTTCGCTAGCAAGCTCAACTCTTTTGATTTGAGGAAATCTAGCTTTTAATCTTGCTTCTACTATATTTTCTATAGTTGATTGAGCTCCTGGACATCCTTTACAAGCTCCATGAAAAAGTATATAAACTACACCATCTTTAAATTCTTTAAATTCAGCGTCTCCACCATGTGCCTTAAGCGATGGACTTATTTCTTCTTCTAATACTTTTTTTATTTCGTTTTGTAAATCCAAACTCAATTTAATTCCTCCAATTCATCAAAAAAACTGCTTAAATATATATAATCCCTTTTATACATTTAATATTCTCTTTTTTAAAAAGATTTAATTTTAGGGGTCTAATATAGACCCCTATATATAATATGAATTTCTTAATAGGCTAATATTAACTTTATATAAATACATTTATATATTAATTCATATTTGATGGCTTATGCTTTTACAGTAGATCTATTTTTGCTTTCATCAACTTTAGCTATAGCCTTAGCTAATTCTTTTTTACCTTGAATATTACCTTGTCTAGCTATCATAACTCTTTGAGCTTGTGGAGAACCAGCACCATGCATAGATTCTGTTCTGTATCCAACAGCAGCTGTTCCTAGAGTTATATTTTCTATAAGTCTTAATACTCTCATTCTATTTTCAGTAGCGATACCTTCTTTAGCAACTAAGTATTTTTCTACGTATTTACCTAAAACAGGATCTTTGAAATCTTTTTCAGCAGGCATAGTAACCATAACTCCACCAGCTATATCTTCAGCAAGTCTAGCTATTTCATATGGGAATCTTGTTACGTTTTGCTTACATACATTTGCAAGTAATAAATCTATTTGGAAGTTACCAGCTTTAGTAGCATATCCTTCAGCTGAACAAGCAATACCACTTGAGTATAATGTTTCATTTAAGTGAGTCATTTCTATTAATTTATCTTTTATATGACTAGCTCTTTCAACACCATTGTATTCAGCAGCTAATGCAGTTGCTCCGATAAGTACATCACCAACACCAACTTTACATCCACCGTAAGATTGTCTATGGTATCCAGCGAATCTTTCAACTAACATTCCTGAGAAGTCAAATTCTTTACACATATAAACTCTTTCATTTGGAATGAATACATCGTCAAATATAACAAGTGCTTCATGTCCACCAAATTGAGAGTTACCTAAATCTATATCTGCACCTTCTTCTAATTTTCTAGCATCACAAGATTGTCTTCCGTATATCATTAATATACCTTCAGCATCTGATGGAATTGAGAAACATACAGCGTAATCTTTGTCATCTTCTCTCATAGCCATTGTTGGCATTATTAGATGTTCATGTGAGTTAACAGCACCAGTTTGATGAGCTTTAGCTCCTCTTACAACTATACCATCTTCTCTAACTTCTGTTATTCTTAAGAATAAATCTGGATCTGCTTGCTTAGAAGGTGCTAATCCTCTATCTCCTTTTGGATCTGTCATAGCTCCATCAACAGTTAAGTCATTTTCTTGAACAAATTTCATATATCTTTTGAATCTTTCATGATAATCTGTTCCGTATTTTTCATCTATTTCAAAAGTAGTTGAGAATACTGCATTAAATGCATCCATACCAACACATCTTTGGAAACATGCAGCTGTTTTTTGTCCTAAAAGTCTTTGCATCTTAACTTTTTTAACTAAGTCATGAGTTCCTTGATGTAAATGACAGAATCTATTTACAATTTCTCCTGTTAAGTTTGAAGTTGCTGTCATTAAATCTTTATATTCATCATGTTGAGCTAATTCATAAGTCATAGCTAATGAATTTAATGATGGTCTTATTACTGGATGGTCCACTGGGTTTTCTACTCTTTCTCCGAACATGTAAACTTTTAAATCTAATTTTCTTAAACTTTCAATATATTCCTCTCTAGTTTTTAAAGCCATTAAAATCATCTCCTGTTTTTTTATTTTTAATCAAAAGTATTTCATAGCCTTTTTTGATTATTATGATTTATATAATGAGCAATAAGCATACCAACTTATACTCTATTACTTCATTTTTATTTTAAAATTTTAATTTTTGGGTATAATAAGTGTTTAAAAAGCATTTCATTTAAACTTATTTAATCATTTTCTTTAGGAATATCATATTAATCTAATATCTCATATTAAGAGTGTTTTTTATTCAAATTCCTCTAAATCAGTATACTTTGTTAATATAATTAAAAACTTTGAACATACTTTGTTAAATTTACTTAAAAGTTTGTAAATAAATATACAATCTTTTTCATAATTATGTAATTGCAAGTTTTGTAACAATAATTAAATTTTATGAAATATATTTTTCTTTATATCCAAAAATATATGTTGATATCTAGTTTTCATATTATTAAGTATATACTTTCGTTAAAAAAAAATCAAATACTTTTTTGAATTTTTTATTGTATTTTTGATGTATTTTTGTTGTATACATTATATTTATTAAAAAATGTTGCAAATTTGCAACGATATAATGTAATTAAATGTATAATTTTTGTTAAAAAAATATTTATTTTCTGTTATATAAATGATTATAGAATTTATATAATAAAATATAAGTACGTTGCAAAATTGCAACAAGATTTCAATTTTGCAACGACTTTTTTTACCATAATATTTTTTATGATTTATGCCTCTTTTTCTTCTAATTCATTGTCATAAATCATAACTTCTTGTTTTTTATTTCCTATCTTTATAAGTAGGCATAATATTATTCCAACTAATAATCCAATTGTTGCACCTCTGGTTGCTAAAACAGCTGCCATAACTCCAGCTATTCCTAAATCATTATGTGTTTTTGCTTTCATAACTCCAACTCTAACAGATACATATCCTTGTATTAACATAGTAAGCGCTAAAGCTATACCTAATATAGGTCTTACCAATGTAACTATTGGCAGTATTAAATAACCAGTAAATGTTCCCATTCTAAATGAAGCTGCTCCACCATTTATTGAATCCATTGATTTTTTTCCTTTTTTGTATCTTTCACAAATAACAACTTGCATAGCTGCCCAAAGAGGTCCACACATAGTTAAGTCTGGGCCAATAATAGACATAACAAAATTTCTAAGTCCAAAAACTAAATGAGATCTGTTAGGATTATAATCTATTAATTCGTCATCTCTAAATTTAGATGCATCTTCTAATAGGGCTTCACTTTGAATCATATCACCAAATAAAACTATATAAGAGGATAAAACCATAGGTATTGAAGATATGAACATATTTAAACTTGGAAATCCTAATTTGCCAAGAGGAGTCCAATCTTTAAATAATGTCAAAAAATCAGGCTTTGTTATACCCCATTCAATAGTTGGCCAAGAAGTTTCTCCAACTATAGGAGCTATAAATATTGCAAGTACTATTACAGGTAAGATTCCTAGATTAGATATATATTTTAATATATTATTATTGTTTCTAATTTCTTTAAAATGATTTGAAAATAAAAGATAAAAACCAATTCCAACGCATAAAGTTATTGATATTGGATATTGATCAAATCTTGCTCCTTCTTTAAAAATAACCATTACAGCTGCAAAGCCAGAACCCATTATTATACCCGCTTGCATTGCATTAGGCACTATTGATACTATTTTTTTACCAAGTCCTGTTACACCTAAAAATACAGCTAATATACCAAGGCTCATCTCAAAAGCTATAAGTGCATGCATTCTATCCACACCTATTTTATAATTACTTATATGAATCATCAAAAGTGGTATTGCTGGTGTAATCCATCCAGGGATTACTGGATCTCCTAAGGTTACGTGAGCCAAATACAAAAAACCATTTAAAACAACAACAGCCATAGCAATTTCAAAAGGCATACCTAAATATTCTTGTAACATAGGTATTGCCCCAAGACAGACTGCACACATAAGTAAACCCTGAAGATAATCTGCTCCTTCAAATTTGTAATGAACAAAAGGAAGCCTTATTTTAAAAGGCCCTGCCTTTATATGTGGTGCTTCTTTTCTACCTTGCATAAAATTTCCCCCTTTTTAGATTTTAATTAAAATATAACTCCAATTTTAATTTTTTATAAGAATTTTATACTTAAATTCTATATTAATCTAAAAAAGCATAATTTATACCATAAACTATTTTATTAACTTTTAAGGTTTTATTTTTATATAATCAAACATTTTTATATAAAAAAATAAGCCAATTTAATTTTTAAATTGACTTATTGCAAATATCCTTCATCTTCGTATTTTTTTCTTTTTCTAACAAATGTCGATGCATTAATATTTAAAGCTTTTGCTGCATCTCTTACATTGTTATATTTCTCAAAAGCCTTTTTTATAAGATTTGCTTCTACTATTGCAGATGCCTTTTTGATATCCCATATTTCATCTTTAATATTCAAATTTTCTTTTACTTTCGCTTCATTTATTATACTATCTGGAAAATCATCTTCCTTTATATAGTCATCCCTACCCATAACAAATACTCTTTCAACTATATTTTTTAATTCTCTAACATTTCCAGGCCAGTCATACGAATATAAAAGATCATATGAACTATAATCAAATTTTTTGATTTCTGCATATTTTTTATTTAGATTTGTTAAAAACTCCTCAGCTAAAGGAATTATATCTTCCTTCCTTTCTCTTAACGGAAGTACATGTATAGGGACTATATTAAGTCTATAATATAAATCTTCTCTAAATAAATTTTCCTTTGATAATAATAACAAATCTTTATTTGTTGCTGTTATTATTCTTACATCTATTTTTATGGTATTTATTGCACCTATTCTTTGTATTTCTTGTTCTTGCAATACTCTAAGAAGTTTTACTTGCATAGAAAGAGGTAATTCTCCTATTTCATCTAAAAATATTGTTCCTCCATTAGCAACTTCAAACAAACCCATCTTTCCTTTATTACTAGCACCTGTAAAAGCACCTTTTTCATAACCAAACAATTCTGATTCTATAAGATTTTCAGGTATTGCACCACAATTCACTTTTATAAATGGCTTTTTATTTCTTTTACTATTTTTGTGAATATATTTTGCAACAACCTCTTTTCCAACACCAGTTTCTCCAGTTATCAAAACAGTTGTATCATGATAAGCAACTCTTTTTGCCTTAACATAAATATCTTTCATTTTATGATCTTTTACAACAACACAATTTCTATCTATTATTTGTTTTCTCATTTCTTCTAATTCATTATAATATTTATCTGCTCTTTTTTTATTTTCTTCTAACTCTTCTTTTAATCTCATAAGTTCAGTAACATCTCTTACATTCGTTACAACCATCTCTATTTCATCATTTTCATCAAAAACAGGTGTACTTGTTATAAGTATTTTCTTGCCTGTTTTTAGAGTTTGTTGTAATGTTGTTGGTCTTTTATTATTTAAAACCACCAATGTTCCTGATTTTGAAACAAAACCTTCCTTTTCTAAATCATACATTGTTTTTCCAAGTAAAGTATCTTTTTTTATACCTGTAATTCTTTCATATGATTTATTGATTCTTAAAGTCTTTGCATTTCCATCAGTTATATATATTCCATCATAGGAAGATTCTATTACTGCATCTAATTTTTTTGAGATTCGTCTAAGTTCTATTAATTCTTCTAATAATTCTTTTGTACAGTTTTTGCAGTATTTTTCCCTATTGGTTTCTTTATTTATATTATTGCTATCTAAGTCCTTGATATCTTTTTTGTCCAAAAGAATCCACCTCAATTATAAAAACATTTATTAAGATAATTTACTTTCTATCATTGTTGCTAAATTTCTTGCAAGAGAATCTATATGGTTTGTATCTTCTCCTTCAAGCATTACTCTAACTAGTGGCTCCGTACCTGAAGGTCTAATAAGAACTCTCCCTCTACCATCTAATTCATTTTCTATATCTGCTATCTTAGTTTTTATTTCTATATCATTCATATAAGTAGTTTTATGTTCATTTTTAACTTTTGCATTAATAAGAACTTGTGGATATTCTTTCATTATATTTTTAAGTTCAAATAATTTTTTATTTTCTTTAACCATTGCATCAACTAAGAATAATGAACTTAACACTCCATCTCCAGTTGTATTATAATCTAAAAATATCATATGTCCTGATTGTTCTCCACCAAGAGAATAATGTTCTTCTTTCATTTTTTCTAAAACATATCTATCTCCAACTTTTGTTTGATGTATATCAATTCCTAATTCTTTAGCTGCAATATGAAGTCCTAAATTACTCATAACTGTTACAACCAAACTATTATCTCTTAATTTATTTTCTTTCTTTAAAAGATTTGCACATATTAAAAGTATATAATCTCCATTTACTTCTTCACCATTTTCATCAATTGCTATAAGTCTATCTGCATCTCCATCATAAGCAAGACCTAAATCTGCATTTAATTTCTTTACAGTATCTCTTAGCATTTTTGTATGTGTAGAACCACATTCTACATTTATATTAATTCCATTTGGCTTATTATTTATAACTGTTACATTAGCTCCTAATTCTTCAAATACCTTTGGTGCAATTTTATATGCTGCTCCATTAGCACAATCCAAAACTATATTAAGTCCTTTAAAGTTAGTTCCAACAATTTCTTCTAAATAAGATGCATAATCTTTAGTTGCATTTTCTTCTATTATACTTTTTCCTATTCTCTTTGAGTCAAATCTACATTCGATAAGATCTTGATTATCTATATATTTTTCTATTTCTAATTCTATTTCATCTGTCAATTTAAATCCTTCATTATTAAAGAATTTAATTCCGTTATATTCATATGGGTTATGAGATGCTGATATTACTATTCCAAAATCTGCATTATATTTTTTTGTAAGATAAGAAACTCCAGGAGTTGGTATTACACCTAATGATACAACATCTCCACCAACAGACATAATACCTGAGGCTAATGCTGATTCTAACATATCTGATGATATTCTAGTATCCTTACCTATTAATACCTTGAATTTTTCATTACATTTATTAAGTACATATCCTGCTGCTCTACCTAATTTATATGCAAGCTCACAAGTTAATTCCTCGTTAGCAATTCCTCTTATGCCATCTGTTCCAAAATATTTTCTCATATATTTACCACCTTAAATTTGATTTTATACTTCTTTGAATAAATAATTAATCTCTAATTATTTTATCATATAAAATAAAATTTTGCATAAAACTAAAGCATCAAAAAAGGAGCCTTAGCTCCTTTGTGTCTTTATCGTTATTTTTTATTTTAGATATTTCATTATGCAAAAAAAGTCTTGTCTTCAATTTTAGAATCAAAATTTAACACTTCTTTTAATCTTGGAAATTCAATAGGCTTGTAAAAATAATATCCTTGTATTAAAAAATCTTTTTTTCTTCCATCAAACACATCAAGTTGTTCTTTTTTTTCGACCCCTTCAACAACAATCTCAAGACCAAGACCTTCTGCTAAATCTAATACTAATTTTATTATAGACTCACTCTTTTTGTTTATCTGTATATCATCTACAAATGATTTATCTATTTTTAATGTATCTATTTTTAAATTCTTTAAATAGCTTAAAGATGAATATCCTGTTCCAAAATCATCTAATGCTATATTTATTTCATTATTTTTTAATTCCATCAATTTATTATTTGCTTCATCAATATTTCCTAAGAATATATTTTCAGTTATCTCAAATTCTAAATTTGTAGAAATATCTTTATTTTCTTTTACAATTTTTTTGATATCACAAAGGAAATCTTTTGAGTTAAAATGTTCAGCTGATATATTTACACTAAGTTCAACATCTTTAAAACCAAAATCCTTCATTTTAGAAAAATCCATCAATGCTTTTTTTAGAACATATTTTTCTATATCAATGATAAGACCACTACTTTCTGCAATAGGTATAAATTCACTAGGATATATGTTCTTTCCGTTTTTGTTCCAACGAATTAAAGCTTCTACTCCTTTTATTTTTTTATCAAATATAGATACTTTAGGTTGATAAAGTAAATAAAACTCTTCATTTTCTAAAGCTAATTTCATATCTTGTTCTATTTTTGATTTGGTTTTTAAATCTTCCTTTAGATAATCTGAATAATAAATAATTTGTCTTTTGCCCTTTCTTTTTGCTTCATTCAAAGCTATATGCGAATTTCTTGCTATTTGATGAAAATCCTTAGAATCCTTTGGATATACACTAACTCCAATACTCGTACTCATATCGAGTTCTTTATTTTTAATTTTATATGTTTGATTAATATATTTAAATAATCTATTTAATTCTATATATAATTGATTTTCATCTGTAAATTTATATAATATACAAAATTCATCTCCACCAATTCTAAAAATATAATTTTCTTTTTTAAAAAATTTTTTTAATTTTGAAGATAAATCCCTTAAATATCTATCCCCCTCCAACGCACTAAATAAATCATTAATCTTTTTAAAATCATCAACATCAATATGTATTACAGCAAACTTTGGTTTTAAATTCTTTAAAAATTTCTCGCTATTTTCCAAGAAATTATATCTATTTGGTAACTTTGTTAATTGATCATAAAACGCCAAAAATTCAACTCTTTCTTTTTCTTCTTTTAATTCTATTAAAGTTTCTTTTATTTGTTCATTTTTCTTCTTTAATAATTCCTCTCTATCACTTATTATTTCTTTCATGGAGTTGATATCTTTTGAAATCTTAGCGATTTCATCATCCCCACAAAGTATTACATCGTGGTTATAAAAACCTTCTTTTATATAACTTAATGATCTATGTATTTTCTTTATCCTTGAAACTATGGTTTTGTTAAATAATTTTGTTGATATCATTGCTGTTACAATTGTTACAAATGCTATAATAAATGTGGAATAAATATATATATCCTGTTTTAGATTTATTATATTTTCTTCATAATCCTTGTATTTATAAGGATTTATCAAATTGCCAAGTCCACCTTTTGAGAAATTCAAAATATCAATTTTATTTTGTACTAATATTTCATTATTCAAAAACATCTTATCAATTCTTGTTTGTACATAATTTTCTATTGAAAATCCAAGAATTATATTAGAAAGTATAATTGAAAACGCCAAGTAAAGCATTAATTTCTTCTTCATAGATTTCACCTCGAAAGCTTTTTATATAATTATATATCATAATAAATACAATAGTTAATATTCGAATTTTCTGAATCTTTATTTTGGCATAGTTAAAACATTAATAGCAACCATAGTTCTTATACCCTTATATATTTTAAAATTATCAATAATTTTAAAATAAAAAAGAACTCTTTAAAAAGAGTTCTTTTTTTATTTTAAAAAGTTTAATAACTTTTATTATTTAACGCAAGCTTTAACAGCTTGAGCACCTTTAGCTAAAGCTTCTCTGTTCATAGGAACAAATTTTTCTTTAGATGGTCCAAAAACTTTTTTGAATGCTTCTAATACAGATTCTGTTTCAACAGTCTTAACTATTTCTAGGTAAGCTCCTAACATAACCATATTAGCTGCTTTGATAGTTCCTACTTCTTGAGCTATCTCATTAGCTTTTATATAATAAACATCTATATCATCTCTTGATGCTTTGATATCTATTAATGAACTATTTATAAATAACTTTCCACCTGGTACTAAATCTTTTTCGAATTTAGTTAATGATGGTAAGTTCATAACGATTGCAGTAGTTGCATCATCAGTTATAATAGGTGATCCAACTGGCTTAGACGATACTATAACGCTACAGTTAGCAGTACCTCCACGCATTTCTGGTCCATAAGATGGTAACCAAGAAACTTCCTTTTCTTCAAGCATTCCAGCGTATGTCATTAACTGTCCCATAGACATAACACCTTGTCCACCAAATCCAGCACAAATTATTTTTTCTGTTGACATACTACTTCACCTCCTCTGTTTTTGCAGGGTCTTTTATATTTCCTAGAGGGTAATAAGGAATCATATTTTCTCTTAACCATTCTAACGCTTTAACAGGAGTTATTCCCCAGTTAGTTGGACAAGTTGAAAGTACTTCTACAATACCAAATCCTTTACCTTCTATTTGAACTTCAAAGGCTCTTTTTATAGCTTTTTTAGCTTTTCTTATGTTAGCAGGAGTATCTACTGATACTCTTTCTACAAATACAGCACCATGTAAAGTTGATAACATTTCTGATACTCTTATTGGCATACCAGCATGATCTACATCTCTTCCGTATGGAGAAGTTGTAGCTTTTTGTCCTGGTAATGTAGTTGGAGCCATTTGACCACCAGTCATACCGTAAATAGCATTATTTACGAATATAGTAGTTATTTTTTCTCCTCTAGCAGCAGCATGAACGATTTCAGCAGCACCTATAGAAGCTAAGTCTCCATCACCTTGATAAGTAAATACTACGTTGTCTGGTAAAACTCTTTTTATACCAGTTGCAACAGCAGGAGCTCTACCATGAGCAGCTTCTTGCATATCGCAATTAAAATATTTATAAGCAAGTACTGAACATCCAACTGGAGCAACACCAATTGATTTTCCTAGTACATCTAATTCTTCTAAAGTTTCTCCTACTAATCTGTGGATTATACCATGAGTACATCCTGGACAGTAATGAGTTTCTTTGTTAGTTAAACCTTTAGTCTTTTGGAATACTACTGCCATTATCTAGCACCTCCTAAAACTTCTAGAGCTTTTTCTTTTATTCCAGCTGGAGTTGGTATCATACCACCAGTTCTTCCTGTAAAGTGTACAGGTGCTCTACCATTAGCTCCTAATCTTACATCTTCAACCATTTGTCCTGTACTCATTTCTACAGTTATGAAGTTCTTAGCAGTTTCTGCTACTTCATCAAATGCTTTGAATGGGAAAGGCCATAAAGTTATTGGTCTTATTAAACCAGCTTTAACACCTTCTGCTCTTAATTCTTCTACAACATTTTTAACTATTCTTGAAGTAGTTCCGTATGCAACAAATACTAATTCAGCATCATCTGTCTTGTACATTTCATACTGAGTTTCGTCTTTTTCTATAGTTGCATATTTATCTTCTAATCTTAAACAGTGATCTTCAAGTTCTTGAGGATCTAAGAATAGTGAATTTATGATATTTGGTTGTCTTTTACCTTCTGTACCAACAGAAGCCCAAGTTTTTTCTTTTAAATCTCTCTTCTTAGGAGCTTTAAATTCTACTGGCTCCATCATTTGTCCTATCATTCCGTCTCCTGCAACCATTACAGGCATTCTGTAATAATCTGCAACTTCAAACGCTTCCATAACCATATCAACTGCTTCTTGAACAGTAGCTGGAGCATATACTATATGTCTGTAGTCTCCATTTCCTCCACCTCTTGTAGACATGAAGTAATCAGCTTGTGATGGTTGGATTCCACCTAGTCCTGGGCCACCTCTCATCATGTTTACTATTACTGATGGAAGTTCTGCTCCAGCAAGGTAAGATATACCTTCTTGCTTAAGTGCGATTCCTGGTGATGAAGAAGAAGTCATAACTCTTGCTCCAGTACCTGCTGCACCGTAAACCATGTTTATTGCTGCAACTTCTGATTCAGCTTGTAAGAACACTCCGCCTCTATTAGGAAGTTCTTTTGCCATGTATTCTGGTATCTCATTTTGAGGTGTTATTGGGTATCCGAAGAAGTATTTACAACCTGCTTCTATAGCAGCTTTTCCAACAGCTTCGTTACCTTTCATAAGTATTTTAGCCATAGTAACTTATCCTCCTTTAATTAATCTCTCTCTACTGTTATTATTGCATCTGGACATATAAGTGCACAACTTGCACATCCAACACATTTATCTGGGTCACTTACAGTTGCTGGGTTGTAACCCTTTGCATTTATCTTTTCTTTGTCTATTACAACTATGTTCACAGGACATACTGTCGTACAAAGTTCACAACCTTTGCAACGATCTTGATCAAACGTTACTTTTCCTTTAGCCATTCCAAGCCCTCCTTAGAAAAAAATTATACTTTTAAAGCCAAATGGTTATTAAATTTATTTACATCCAATCTTCTCTCATATAAAGAGTTTTGATTGGGAATGTTAACGCTTTTATTTCTTCTGGTAAAGAAGATACTAATTCTTCCATACAAAATACATATTTTATAGGAATATTTAATTTTTCTGATACTTCTTTTGATAGATTGTATCCTTTAATAATATCGTCCTCTGTTGTTTCTCTAACTAAATGAGTATTGCTAATAAGACCTGTTACCTTAAGTTGTGTTATTGTTTCGATTTGGTCAATATGTTTTAAAACGCCTTCTAAATCAGTTGTTTGTTCTCTATTAGCATTTACAACAAAGAATAAATCATATTCATTTTGATCTACTAAATAAGCAAATCTAGCAAAAGCTCTAGTTCCTATTGCATCTCCACCAACATCAACTATATAATCATATGACTTATCTTCAATTGGAGACATAACTTCAGCAGAAACAGCTGGTAAATCTACCGCATTTCCTTCTATAGAACTTCCTACTACTCTTATTCCTGCATTTTGTAATAATTCTTTCTTTTCTCTTGATCTAAAATAAAGATTTACAACATCCATATCAGCTATTGCAACTTTTTTATCTTTATTTGAAGCCAATTTCATAGCATAATTTACTGCAAATTCAGTTTTTCCACTGCCATAATGGCCTGTTATAACTCTTATTCTCTTATCATTCATCATTAGTATCACCTTTTTGGTCTATTAAAAAATATCATACCTAAATTAATTTATATAATACGATTAACAATCAACAATTTGATATATTAATTGTATATTTTAGCTTCTTCTTCTTGATTTAAAACTCTTAATGCTCCCATTGCAAGTGCACTCATTTCATCTTCTCCTGGGTAAATCTTAACTTCACCTATGAAGTCTATCATTTCAACTATCCAAGCTGTAAACATCTTAGAATAAGCGATTCCACCAGTTAAAACTATTGCATCTACTTTACCTTTAAGTACAGCAGCACAAGCTCCTATTTCTTTTCCTATTTGATAAGCCATAGCCTTATAAACAAGCTCTGCCTTCTTATCTCCCTTTTCAATCATAGCTTCAACATCTCTAGCATCATTTGTATTAAGGTAAGAAACTATACCACCATTACCTTTTAACATTTTTTTAATTTCATCTAAAGTATGTTCTCCACTAAAGCACATTTTTACTAAATCACCAGCAGGTATTCCACCAGATCTTTCTGGAGAAAATGGTCCACAACCATCAAGTGCATTGTTAACATCAACAACAATACCATTAAGATGAGCACCAACAGATACTCCTCCACCCATATGAGCAACTATTATATTAGACTCTTCATATTTCTTATCAAGCTCTTTTGCAGCTCTTCTTGCAGTTGCCTTTTGGTTTAGAGCATGGAATATACTCTTTCTTTCTAAGTTAGCATTACCAGATACTCTAGCAACATCAGTAAGTTCATCAACAACAACTGGATCAACTATGAAAGATTCTATTGAAACTTTTTGAGCCATTTCATGAGCAATTCTTCCACCTAAATTAGATGCATGTTCTCCTAATACTCCAACTTCTAAATCTTTAAGCATAGGTTCATTTACTTTGTATGTACCTCCAGCCATTGGCTTTAAAAGTCCACCTCTACCTACTATTGCACTTAAATCTTCTAATTTTATATTTGCTTCAACTAAAGCTGCTTCTATAACTTCTCTTCTAAAGTCCATTTGAGCACTTATAGTTTCATATTTTTCGATTTCTTCATTAGAATGTCTTAGTGTTTTTTCAAATATTTCTTTTTCATTTTCATAAACCGCAATCTTTGTAGATGTTGAACCTGGGTTTATAGCTAAAATTTTCTTAGACATAAAAGTCCTCCTATTATTTAATCTATATCGATATTCCGATTCCCTTTTAAACATTTAAAACTTTTATAAACTCTTTAGTTTTTATATTTAAATTTTTAAATCCTAACTCTTAGTCATTAATATTTTGTTAGGATTTAAAAATAATTAACTTAAAGTCTTCCAGCAGTTAAAACTCCTAAAGCTATAGAATTTAACTTAGCTTCCATATTATCAGCTCTTGAAGTTAGTACAATTGGTGCTTTTGCTCCAACTATTATTCCAGCATTTTTACTCTTTGCAAAGAATGCCATTGATTTGTATAAAACATTTCCTGCTTCTATATCTGGAACTAATAATACATCTGCTTTTCCTGCAACTTCATGTTCCATTTTTTTATGTCTTGCTGCTTCTTCTGATATCGCATTATCAAGTGCAAAAGGTCCTCCAACTATACAACCAGTTATCTTACCTTCTTTATTCATATCTTCTAACGCTTTTGCATCAACTGTGTCAGGCATTTTAGGATTAACTTTTTCTTTTGCACAAATTGCAGCAACCTTAGGTTCTTTAATCTCTAATGCATGAGCTACTTTTACTGTATTTTCTAAGATTTTTCTTTTTCCTTCTAAGTCTGGTGCTATATTCATAGCAGCATCAGTAACAAAGAATAATCTATCATAACCATCAACTTCAAATACAGCAGTATGAGATAATATACTATTTCCTCTAAGTCCTATTTCTTTATCTAAAACAGCCTTTAATATAATGGATGTATCAACAAGTCCCTTCATAACCATATCAGCTTTTCCAGAAGAAACAAGCTCAACAGCAGTTCTTGAAGCTTCAACTAAATCAGTTCTATCTATAACTTCAAAATTGCCTAAATCAATATTTTGTGCATCTGCAATTTCCTTGATTTCCTTTTGATCTCCAACAAGAATCGCTTCTACAATTCCCTCTTTTCTAGCAGCTTCAACAGCCAATAAAACATCTTTGTCATTTGCACAAGCAAGAGCTAATTTTTTTGGACCTCTTGTTTTTGCAAGACTTAAAAGTTCACTGAAGTTCTTCATTTTTAAATCCACCTCATTTTTATTTATTATCATCAATATGAATTTGATGTTTATATTTATTTATTTGTGATATATATTAACTAACAGGATTTATAATTAAATACTATGATTTTGAAAAAATAATAATATTTAATGAATCGCTATCGCTAAATAATAAAACAATTTAAAATCTATTTATGCAGTATAATATTTCAAAAAAATTATTTTATAAAATTGTTTATAGTATACAATCTTATAATCCAAAGAAGAGAAATCCTTTTCCTTTTTATGAAATAATAAAACTAAAAAAACTTATCAAAAGTACAATTTTTAGTTTTTGTATCCCAAAAATACAATTTTGCAATATTGTATTTCCAATGTTTCAATTGTTTATTCACTCTCTATTTATATGATATATTGAAAACAAAAAAAAAGCAACAAGGGGATTTAGATTTGTTAATCTAAATCCCCTATTTTTACTTCTGATGGACTAATTTCAATACTTTCATATGGATAGTTAGTCTCTACTATGAAAGGTAGTGTTGCAATTCCTTCATTATATTCTTTCATATCGATAATAATTTGCGTATCTTTTTGAGTTATAAGCTCCTCATCTTTTTGTAAATATCTAACCTTCACTTTTATTTCTTTTGGAAAATTATTTTTTGAAATATCTAAATTTTGAGCTTTATTGATTATATTAATTCTTTCTTTTGATATTATTAAATCTTTCGATTTTATTTTTTCAAAATTTAATTTAGCTTTAACTGTTGTTTTATTCGCTTTTATGCCATATGGTATCTTTAAAAAGACTTCTAACTCTCCATTATCTTCTTCAATTTTTACCATATCTAAAGCAGATAAATCAATCGTTCTACTTTCTATTTCGTTTATTGAATCAATCTTTGTTTTGCTTCCCTTAATAGTTATTTTCTCATCTTCCATTAAAGTTAATTCATGAAATAAATAATCATCTGATAATTCATTTACCATATTTATTTTTATTGGAAGATGCTTTACCTTATCTACATATACATTTAATATTGCTTCACTATCTTTTAGCTTAATCCCTTCAACTATATTTCCCTCTTTATCCAAAGGCAATAAAGTCGTTTTAAAATTAAATTTATCTGTTTTCGAAGATACATCATAATTACCTTGAATTTTATCTACTTTTTCAACTACAGATTTAGGGCCTTCTATCCAAGTTGTGCTTGGATTTTTTAAAACTCTGTTTATTTCATATGATGTCGGTAATTTTCCTTCTTTGACTAAGGTTATAACACGTTCTTCCTCTACCTTTTGCTCTATCTCAAGCTTTAACTTGGTATCAATTATGTTATATTCTATATTTTCTAATTTATCTATATTTATCTTAAAAATATTTTCACCTAATTTTGGTTCTGTTATTTTAATATATGGTTTTAAATCTTCTTTTTTTATATGAGAAAGTATAGATCTTCTTCCTCTTAAAATCATATTCATCTTAGCCTCATTTTCAGGAGACAAAACCATATCTTTTGAATTTAATAATTCTTCATTTACAATCATCACATCTAAGCTTGTAAAATTTTTGATCACAATAGGATCAACCTCTGCCATAACATAAACCCACATAAAAAAAGCAAAGAAAAAAGCAATAAGCTTGATTTTAAAATTATTATTCAATCTTTTTATCAATTTCTTCATTTGAAAAACCTACCTTTTGAAAAAATATTCCCTTTATTAAATATATTTTTACTTTCTTTATCTTTTTTATTATATATTTTTTCAAGAGTATTTTTAATATATCCTTTTGATACATCTTTATATAACTTTCCGTTATCTGCTATTGAAATTTGACCTGTTTCTTCTGATACAGTTAACGATATAGCATCTGAATTTTCACTTATCCCAATTGCAGAACGATGCCTAGTTCCAAGTTCTTTGCTTAAGTACTTATTTTCACTAAGGGGTAAAAAGCATCCTGCTGCCTTTATTCTATTTTCTTTTATTATCACCGCACCATCATGAAGGGGTGTATTTGGTATAAATATATTTATAAGAAGTTGCCTTGTTATCTTTCCATTTATTCTAGTACCAGTTTGAACTATATCATTGATGCCCGTTTCTTTTTCAAAAACAATAAGTGCACCGATTTTTTGTCTTGATAAAGAAAATAATGCCTCTATTATTTCATCAATAATATCATCCACTTCTTCATCGTACGAACTTATATCCAAAAGCTTTGTCCTACCAATGTATTCTAATGCTCTTCTTAACTCTGGTTGGAATACTATTAGTAAAGCTATAAGTCCAACGGTCATAGTATTTCTAAGTATCCAGTTTACAACATGAAACTGTAAAAGTTCACTAGCTTTTGTCGCTACTAATAAAACTATAATACCTTTAATTAATTGTTCTGCCCTTGTTTCTTTTATAAGCATATATAATTTGTAAAATATATATGCAACAATTGTGATATCGAGTATATCAAATATACCGATATTAAGTATAACATCTTTAAGATTCCACACTATAACCCGTCCTTTACTCTAAAATTTTAATAATATAAAAAATCTAAAAAACTTTAAAATTCTATATAACAATCCATACTATATTATTATATATTTATTTTATCAAAAGAGTTTTACATTAACATTACAAAACTAAAAAATAAAACTATTTTATTATTTTAATATCCATACTTTTTTGACATTATACCCCTTTATTATTAAAATACAAAAATACATTAAAATACTTATGCTTTGGTGTCTTTATTTTTTACTATGCAATTTTTTGATAATTTATATAAAATCAATTTTTTTTTCGTTAATAAACTACCAAACTGAATTATTTTCATCATAATCACAAATTATTTTCATTTGTGATTGAATTTCATTTTGGTATATTTTTTTAACTTTAATTTTTTTTTATTTTTACAGTCAAAAAAATATCTAAAAAAGATTATTAATAAAAATTATGAATTGAGTTTAGATAACAGTTTAAAATATATTGACTAATATTGATTTGTCTAAATCTATATATATAATCATTTATAATCATTCAATAGTCATTTTATTATTAAGATGGAATTAAAATAGAATAAGGATATAAAAAATGGCATAAAAAAAGAACCCCGTTAACTAAACAAGATTCCTTCTTTTCTCTATGTAATGGCGTGCCTGCAGGGCTTCGAACCCCGGACACATGGCTTAGAAGGCCAATGCTCTAACCAACTGAGCTACAGGCACATAAATAAATGGAGCGGGTGAAGGGAATCGAACCCTCGCAACTGGCTTGGAAGGCCAGGGCTCTACCACTGAGCTACACCCGCAAGAATGGCGCGGAAAACGCGATTCGAACTCGCGACCCTCGCCTTGGCAAGGCGATGCTCTAC
>JAOARY010000043.1 GCA_025210335.1 Peptostreptococcaceae bacterium
GGCACGCCGCCAGCGTTCATCCTGAGCCAGGATCAAACTCTTAATAAAAGTTGATGCTCAAGATAATACTAACGTTTATCTTTTACTTGGTTTAAAACGAATAATTCGTTTAAATATATAAAAAGTAACTTATGCTGTTTAGTTTTCAAAGTTCAAATATAAATTAATCTTTTCTTTAAAATTATTATTTAAAGTGTTTAATTAATTTTTTTAGTTTGTCGCGTTGTTATCTTTCAGCGACTTCTATATCTTATCAGCTTAACTTTTCTTTGTCAACATTTTTTTTAAATCTTTTTTGTTTCTTATTTTTCACCCTTATAAAGATTTAAAATCTTGTATAGAGTTCAAAATGAAATTTATTAAAATTGAATTCCTACATATTATATATAATATATTGGTTATTAAATTTTAATATAAAAGAAAAATGTTAAAAAGTCTTGCGCCGTTTAGCGCTTGCTTAAGACAAGTAATAATATATCATCCTCAAAAAAAACTGTCAACAGGTTTTTTAAAATTTAATTTGATTTAATCACATTTTTTATTTACAACAAAGAACAAACCCTAGTATTTTCAACGTTTTAACTAGGGTTTGTTTTATTTCAAAAAAATATATTTATTTTTCTATTAAATATTGCTAATTCTAAATTAAAGATTCATAAATCTTATTTTTCTTTGTATCTTTATCTTCTTTTTCTTCTTTTTTTATTGTTTGCATTATCTTTATCATTGGCTTTATTTCTTCCATTTGTACTTTTTTCATTAAAACTTCTTTTTGAATTTTTCTTTTCATCTTCTTTGGATTTATTAAATCCCTTCTTATTATATCTAGATTTGTTACCATTATATCTAGATTTATTATCAGATTTATCATCTTTTTTAAACCTTGAATTGTTTTTTCTATCATAATTTTCATTCTTCGGTCTTATAAGTGCATTTTCATTATATCCTATTAAATCTTTTCTATTTGCTTTTAATAATGCTTTATAAACCAAATCATAATTATCCGGATTTTTAAATTGTAGTAGTGCTCTTTGCATATTTTTTTCATGCATATCCTTTGGTATATAAACCTTCTCCATTGTAATTGGATCTATCCCTGTATAAAACATTGCTGTTGATATTGTTCCTGGAGTTGGATAAAAATCTTGAACTTGTTCTGGATAAATATTTGCTTTTTTTAGATATGAGGCTAAGAATATCGCATCTTTAAGAGTTGAACCTGGATGTGATGACATCAAATATGGAACTAAAAATTGTTTCTTTCCTAATTTGCTATTCATACTCTCATATTCATTTTTAAAATCATCAAATATCTTTCCACCTGGCTTACCCATCTTAGAAAGTACAGATTCACTAATATGTTCTGGTGCCACTTTTAACTGACCACTTACATGGTGTTCACATAATTCTTTTAAAAACTTTGATCTATTTTTATCTGCCATTATATAGTCATATCTAAGACCAGAACGCACAAATACTTTTTTTACTCTATCTAAGGTTCTTAATTTTTTCAAAAGATTTAAATAATCTTTATGATCTATATTTAAGTTTTTACAAGGCTTTGGAAATAAACATTGCTTTTTTTTACAAACCCCTTTATCCTCTTGCTTTTTACAAGCTTTATGTCTAAAATTAGCAGTCGGCCCTCCAACATCATGAATATAGCCTTTAAATTCTTCATCTTCTATTAAAATTTTTGCTTCTTCTATTATCGACTCATGACTTCTTGTTTGAATAACCCTGCCTTGATGTAATGCAATTGCACAAAATGAACAATTTCCAAAACATCCTCTTTCTGAGACCAAACTAAATTTCACCTCATCAAAAGCTTTAATCTTTTCTTTATATGAAGGATGTTGTTTTCTTACATAATTCAGATTATAAACTTCGTCCATCTCTTCCTGTGTTAACGGCTTTTGAGGTGGATTTTGAACTAAATAATAATCATTATGTTTTTGAACTATAGTCTTTCCCGCAATATAATCTTGTTCTTCATATTGTATTCTAGTCGCATTTGCATATGCTATTTTATCTTCCTTAACATCCTCATATGATGGTATATTAATATAATCCATCACATCTGATATATCCTTTGTTTTATAGGCTGTATTTCTAAGATAATTAATATATTTTATATCCATTCCAGAATCTAAAGCCTCTGCCAATTCTATTACAACTTTTTCACCCATACCATAAAGGAGTAAATCCGCTTTTGAATCAAATATTATAGACCTTCTAACTTTATTTGACCAATAATCATAATGAGCAAATCTTCTTAAACTAGATTCAACCCCACCAATAATTATCGGAACATCTTTATATGCTTCTTTTGCTCTATTTGAATATACAATAACAGCTCTATCTGGTCTTTTATCTGACCTTTGTTCATCTGTATATGCATCTTTTTTTCTTTTCTTTTTATTTACTGTATAATGATTCACCATAGAATCTATATTTCCACTATTTATTAAAAAACCAAGTCTTGGTTTGCCTAGCTTTTTAAAATCTTTTGTGTCATTCCAATTTGGTTGAGATATTATTCCTACTTTATAACCTTTCTTTTCTAAAACCCTACTTATTATAGCAGTTCCAAAAGAAGGATGATCTATATAGGCATCTCCTGTTATTATTATAAAATCACACTGCTCCCAATTACGTTCTTTTAAATCTTTCTTTGTCATTGGTAAAAATTTATTCATAAAAATCGTCCTCTCACTAAATCCATCAAAACTTAATTATATCTTAAAATTTTCCTTTTTGATATCTTTTTGAAATTTTTAATAAATATTTTTTGTCGAATATTTATTTTTTATAACAAATATATAAATTTATATAAATAAATTAAATTAAAAACTTTCATTTTCTTTTTATTTATAGTATTCTATTTAGAAATATATTTTTGAATTATAATATCTGCAAAGGGTATATATAAAATACATATTTATTATATTGCAATTTTTCTATTTAATGTCTTCAATACAAAAATTGAATTTTCAGAATTTTTATGTTATTATATAAACATAAGACAAATTTTGCAATTCAAAAACTTATCTACATATATCTATTTATAGATATATTCTGCTCACACAATATGTATTTATTTTTTATTATATTTAATTATAATAATTCTATTATCTAATTATAATATCGCAATCAAAAATCAGAAACATATCAATCACATAATAAAAGCTTTAATTTTATTAATATTGTATTTCTTTAAACAAAGATATTAAAACATATTTTCAATATGTTCTTTATACATACTATTTTCACTTTATCTTGTTGAAGTGTGTTATTTTTACTACAATTTTTATCAAAAATTTTAATTTGTTTAATATTTTTAAATTTATGTTTTTAAATAATCAAAAGATTATTCAAAATATATCAAAATTATTTGAGGAGGATTTTTTATGGATGATTATAAACTCAAGGAAAAAAGAAAGGCAACCTTATTAGAGGCCTTTATTCCTATAATTTCACTTATTGTTATATTAGCAGTTTCTTTGATTCAGTTTGAGGCAAGTCCTCATATCCCAATCGTTGCTGGTGCAGTTATTGCTGCAATTGTAGCAATTAGACTTGGTTACACTTGGAAAGAACTTGAAGATGGTATGGTAAAAACAATAACAATGGCAATGCAAGCAATTATAATTCTTATGATTATTGGTATGTTAATAGGATCTTGGATTCTATCTGGTACAGTTCCTATTATGATTTATTATGGACTTAAGGTTTTATCGCCTTCAATATTTTTAGTTGCAACTTGTATAATCTGTGCTGTTGTATCTTTAGCAACTGGTTCATCTTGGTCAACTGCTGGTACAGTTGGTATAGCTTTACTTGGTGTTGGTCAAGGTCTTGGAATACCACTTCCAATGGTAGCTGGTGCTATAATATCTGGTGCTTATTTCGGTGATAAGATGTCACCTTTATCTGATACAACCAACCTAGCTCCTGCAATGGCTGGTGCTACATTATTTGATCATATAAGACATATGATTTATACGACTGGTCCTGCACTTTTAATCGCTCTAGTGCTTTATGGATTTTTGGGTATGAAATATGCAGGTCAAGAACTTGATACACAGTCTATAAATGCAATATTACAAACTCTATCATCAAACTTTAATCTAAACCCAATATTATTCTTACCACCAATAGCTGTTATAGCTATGGTTATATTAAAAGTTCCTGCTGTTCCAGGATTAATTGCTGGAACTGGACTTGGTGGATTATTTGCATTTTTCTTTCAAAAAGCATCTTTAAAATCTATTATAGATGTTATGCATTATGGTTATTCTATTGAATCTGGTAACAAAATAGTTGATGGTTTATTATCTCGTGGTGGTATGGATAGTATGATGTGGACAGTATCACTTATATTATGTGCACTATGTCTTGGTGGTATTTTAGAAACTACTGGAATGTTAGAAGTTATAGCAGAGAGTTTATTAACTTTTGCACATGGAACTGGTTCTTTAGTTCTTATAACCCTATTTACAAGTATATTTGTTAATATCGTTACTGGGGAACAGTATCTATCAATTGTTATCCCTGGTAGAATGTATAAAGATGCCTATAAAAAACGTGGGCTCGCACCAAAAAATTTATCTCGTTGTTTAGAGGATTCTGGTACTTTAACATCACCACTTATTCCTTGGAATACATGTGGAGCTTATATGCATGCGACTTTAGGAGTTCATCCATTTGAATATATTTTCTATGCATATTTAAATCTTTTAAATCCATTAGTATCTTTATTCTATGGTATTACAGGTCTTACTATGGAAAAATTAGAAGAAGAAGTTATTTCAAATTAAATTCATTAAAAGAGTGCTAAGCACTCTTTTTTAATGTTATAATTATTTTAATATTTATTATTTTTTACAATATTTTTAATTATATATCTTACGGAGGTGTTTTTTTGAAAATTAAATATTTAGGACATTCAGCATTTTTAATAAGTACAAAAGAAACAAATATTTTAATCGACCCTTTTATAAAGGATAACCCTCTATGTTCTTTATCCTTAAAAGAACTACCTAAAATCGATTATATATTAGTAACTCATGGACATTCTGATCATTTAGGTGATACTATTTCTATAGCAAGAGAACATTCAGCAAATGTTATATGTAATTTTGAAATAAGTTTATATTTACAAAAATACAATATAAAATGCCATCCAATGCATATAGGTGGACGTTTTGATTTTCCTTTTGGAAATGTAAAAATGACTATAGCAATACATGGCTCTGGAATAATAGATGGTAATCATGTTGTTTACGGTGGAAATCCATGTGGATTTATTCTTAATATCGAAGATAAAAAGATTTATCACGCTGGAGATACTGGACTTACTATGGAAATGAAATTATTAGAAAGAGAAAATATAGATATTGCAATGCTTCCTATTGGTGGGAACTTTACAATGGATTTAGATGATTGTGTTTTAGCTTGTGATTTTATAAAACCAAAAACTATAATCCCTATGCATTATGATACTTTTGATCTTATCAAATCTCATCCATCTGATTTAACATCAAAATTAGAAGAAATCAATTTAAGTTCAATAAAAATAGATATATTAAAACCAGAAGAAGAAAAAAATTATTAAAAGTATTTCATCTTTGATTAAAAAGTTTATATTTCAATAAATCATATAACTGTAAAAAGGGACTATAACAAGCATCGTAATTACAATATATTATAAAGCCAATAGCCTTAAATATATTGTATAACTGCTTATTATAGTCCTTTTTTAAACCCCATATTTCACTTGACTTACCTAAATTACATAAACAAGATTTTGGTGATTTTTTTAAACATAATCTTCTTTTAATTTCAAATATGTATACAAAGATAATGTAAACATAGCAAGACCAACTGTATTTAATAATTTTTTTTCCATATCAATTGGTCCACCTTTATATCTTATTGAATATATAAAAAATGCAATTGCAAAAATATTTGAAAGTAATGAAATATATTTTATCTTTCTAAATATAATCATAGTAACAGAATTAAAATATATTTGTTTTTTAAAAATTAAATATGTACAAATTGATTGTGTTATTAAAAAAATCACTGCAAAACTTATGAAATAAAAGATTGTATGATTTTGTTCTAAAAATAATTCTAAATCAATCATATTAATAACCCCTTATATTTTTATATAACTTCATTTCAATATATTATCACGGGGAGAAAGATTAGTCAAATATATCCTTTTTAGTAATTAATTAATACCTAAAACGACAAATTTCTTACTTAAAAAACAAGTTTGAGCACTTAAGGATGATTTTTAAGCATAAGTGCAAAAATATTTAATGATTAAAATTAATATATTTAATGATTAAAATTAAATATAAAAAAAACTATTCCATCAAATGAAATAGTCTTTTATTATTTTTAATATTGAATTTTTTATAAACCTAATACTGAGTCTATTCTATCTTTATCAAAACCAAGTATAGCTTCTTCTTCACCTTCTATTAATATTACAGGTACAGACATATAACCCATTTTCATAAGCTCTTTTCTTGCATCTGCATTATCAGAAACGTTATGCTCTATATATTCTACATTTTGCTCTTTAAAATAGTCCTTAGCCATAGTACAGTATCCACAAGTATTACTAGTATATATATTTACCTTTTTCATGATTATCGCCTCCGCTTTTATTTTATATAAGAAATTATACCCTAGGTAGGTATAATTGTCAAGTGAGTTTTATTTTCAAATTAATTTTATTTCAATTTATTCTGATTTCATTTGTATTTTCATTTCAAACTCAATTTAATTATAACCCATCCTAAAGATATTTCAAAGAAAAAATAAATCTATCATATATTTCCCCTAAAATTTCGTATTTAAACTAAATAAAAAAACTACTTTAAAAATGTCTTTAAGCTCTAAAAAGCAATAAAGCATTTTAAAATAGTTTTTAATATTCTAATCTATAAATATAATAATCATTTAGAATTTTTCTTATTTATTATATTAAATTTCATCTATACCTTTTTGTTTTAATGTTTTTGATACAAATCGTTCTATTGTAAGTTTTATCATTGCAACTATTGGAACTGCTAAGAACATCCCAAGAACTCCAAATGTTCCTCCACCAACTATTATGGATAAAATAATCCAAAATGGCGATAAACCAACTTGGTCTCCTAAAATTTTGGGCCCCAATATAAGACCATCAAATTGTTGAAGTGCTATTATAAACACCATAACCCATAATGCTTTTATAGGTGAATAAAATAAAGTTATTAAAACTGCCGGAATTGCACCTATAAATGGCCCGAAATATGGAATCATATTTGTAATACCTACGATTATCCCAATTAAGAGTGCATATTTTATATTAAGTAAAAACAATCCTACAACGCATATAAAACCTATTATTGCAGAATCTATGATTTTTCCTATTATAAATTTCGAAAACATCATATTAACTTCTTTTCCAAATAAAATTATCAGACTTGCATGCTTAGTATTAAAAAGAGATCTGATTAAATTTTTTGTTTTATTTATAAACTCTTCCTTATCTTTAAGCATATAAATAGATATTATTACTCCTAATATCGCATTTAAAAACACAGATGTAAATCCTATTACAAAATTCAATACATTATCTAATGCAATCTTTATAAATTCAGATATATTTGTAATAAAACTATTTAAATTCTTTTCAAGTTCAGCATTTCTATCATATCTTTGAACCATAGGTGAATTTATTATCTTTTGTTCTACAAACTCTTGAGTTGACTGTAAGTAACTAGGCATATCATTAAAAATCTGACCTACGTTCTTCGCAATAGTAGGAGATACCATAGTTATTGCAACAAAAATTCCAAAGAAAGCTATAAAATATATCAGTAAAATCGCATATATTCTTTTGAGTTTAAATTTATTTTCAAAAAACTTCATAAGCGGATTAAATAAATACGCTATTGAAAAAGCTATAAAAAATGGTGTTAATATTTTTAGAATCAAATTAAAAGCATATACTATATTTCCAAATTTCATAACCATTATGCTTATAATCGCTATAAATATTACTGAAAACATAAATTTTTTATAATACATATCCTTAAACATTAAAATCAAATACCTCCCAAAACTATTATATATTCTTATTATCAAGCTTAAACCTACAAAAATCAATATAAAAATAGTAACACAATATCATTTAAATTTATTGTATTTTACATTAAAATTACATTAAATAAAATGAAATTTACATTAAAATCTAAAATTCTATATTATTATATTAATAGAGTAAATTATTTTAGGTATTAATATAATATACTAAAAACTTTAGAACAATGACAATAGAACCTTCATTGCTTAAGCTAAAAGCAATCACATAAAAAAATTTATAAAAAAAGACTATAATATGAATTTATAGCTTTTAAAAGGAGGGAAAGCTGTTTTATACAGCGTTTTTTATGGGAAAAATACTTATACTTTCTGCATCTACAGGCGGTGGACACAATAGAGCTGCACATGCACTTAAAGAAACTTTTGAAAAAGAAAATATTCAAGTTGATATTTTAGATACATTAAAATTTGTAAATCCAACTATGGATAAAATCATATCTAAAGGATATGAAAAATCAGCAATATATACACCAAAGGCATATGGTAGATTATATAAATATTCTGATTTAAATATTGCAAAAAAAGAATTAAATAAAAATTTACTATTAGAATATATGGTTCGAAAATTAAAGAAATTCTTCAAACAAAATTCTTATGACTTTATTATTGGTACTCACCCATTTCCACTTATGGCTGTTTCAAAATTAAAAGAAAAAAACATATTAAAAACTCCTGTTATGAGTATATTAACTGATTATACTATTCATTCAACATGGGTATGCAAAAATATTGATTATTATATAACTGGTGATGAATTTGTTAAAAGTCTTTTAATTAGAGAAGGTATTGATTCAGATGATATTCATCCATTTGGAATCCCTGTTGAAAGCAAATTTCTTGAAACTAGAGATAAAAAAGAAGTCTTAGATGAACTTGGATTATTTGATGATAAACTAACAGTACTTCTTATGGGCGGAAGCTTTGGTGCTGGAAATGTATTAGATGAGTTTAATAAATTATTAGATGTTGATTATGATATTCAAATAATTGCAGTTGCAGGAAGAAATAAATCTTTAAAAGATAAATTACAAAAAGCTTATGAAAATTCTTTTACAGATAAAAAAGTCTTAATTTATGGATTTACTAAGAATATAAATAATCTTATGAATATAAGTGATATATTGGTTACAAAACCAGGTGGACTTACTACAACAGAAGCTTTACTTATGGAAATCCCACTTATAATCCCATACTTTATTCCTGGACAAGAAGGCGAAAATTTAGATTTCTTATTAAATAACGGGCTTGCTCTAAAAACAACAAAAAAATATGATCTTAAAATATTGGTTGAAGTTCTTATAGAAAATCCACACAGATTAAAACGTATAAAAGAAAATATGAATTATATAAAAAAATTGGACTCATCTGAAAATATATATAAATTATATACAGATTATATAAACTCCAATTTAAAATCTGCATTAAAAGCATAACAAATCATATTATCTAAAAAGGCTAATTAAATTGATTTAAAATCAATTTAATCAGCCTTTTTTTATTTACATATTATATATGTTAGTTTTAAAAATCAAATTCGATTTCATCTTCTTCATAAGATTCGTAATCAAAGTTTTTTAAATTATTATATTTCTTCTTCTTTTCGCCACCTTTTTTCTTTTTACTCTTTTTTTGAGATTTCATATCCTCTAACATTTTTTCTTTTGATTTTAGATTCATACTTTTAGTTCTTTTTTCTTTTAATATACTATATTCTTCTGCTGTTACACCTTGCATTTTTTACACCTCTTAAAAAATTTTTAATAATAAAAAATAAGTACTGCTACCTTTTAAAACAAAGTTTTCTCGTTTAGTATAAAAATAAAAATTTACTTCCCAAAATCCCTCCCCACAAGCATTTAATACAAAAATAAAGGATGACGCTATTGATAAAATTATACACTTTGATAATGATAAAAATCAATATAAATATAGTAATTTATATTCCCTTTTTTATTATTTTTTATCGGTTTTTTAAGATATTTTTCTAATAATATATTAAAAAATTAATAATTTAATATTCAATCGGCATTAAATATTACAATTATTATAAAATTTGAAAAATTAATAAAAAATTATATCAAAAAAAATCATTTTATTGATATAATAACATTATATAAATAAAAAATTACCCATATTATATATTTATTATGTAAAAAATTATACTTTAACTTAAATATAATAAAGCTTAAAAATAATAAAAAAAACAAAATATGTAGTTACTATTTTATAGTTCTGGGTATTATCCAAATAATAAATTAAAAAACATATACATCTAAGGGGGTCTTATTTTGTTTAATTCTAAATACGCAAGTTCAATCTTGCTTGGAATTTTAAGTTCTTTATGTTCATTAATATTTTGTATTATTTTGTATTTCAATAGCCTTAATAAATCAATGGAATTGACTAGTTTGCTTATATATAATTACATAGCATTTATTATATTTTCATTAGTTTTATCATTAGCTTCTGCTATTTTTGCAATAACAAGAGTTAGTAATTCTAAATCAAATATAATTAAAACACTAGATAATTTGAAAAATGGTGACCTTACAAAATTAATAGAATGTAATAAAAAGTCCATGTTTTATGATCTATGTTCTTATTTAAATGATACAATACTTTCATTTAGAAGTCTTATAGCCCAGCTTGTTATACTTCTTGATAAAACTGTTGATGATTCTACAATCTTATCTGAAAATGCAAAGCACGCAGCAGAGATAACCTCTCAAGCAAATTCAGCAATTTCAGATATATCAGCAAAAGCAGAAAAACAAATGAATTATGTATTAGAAGGTAAAGCCTTTGTAAATAAAGTTATCGAATCTTCACATGAATTAGAAAATCACTCTACTAATGTTAAAGAAAATGCACTTTCAATGAGTCAAACTGTTTCAAACAGTTATTCTGATTTTGATACACTTATAAGCGATATTGAAAGAAATACCTCTCAAAATATAAAACTATCTAGTGATATTGAAAACTTAGAAGAAAAAGCATATCTAATTCAAAATATCGCTGATACAGTTAATAATATCAGTGAAAATACAAATTTACTTGCTTTAAATGCATCTATTGAAGCTGCAAGAGCTGGTGAAGCTGGTAAAGGGTTTGCAGTTGTAGCTCAAGAAATACGAAAATTAGCAGAACAATCATCTAAAGAAGCTTCTGAAATTCAAAATATAATCACAAGCATCAAAGAAGATGTATTTAATATATCAAGAGATATGAAAGAAGAAGTTACTAATATAAAGAAAAATATTGATAAATCAAAAAATACTAAAAAAGCATTAAATGATATATACGAAAGGTCAAATGATACATATAAATCTATTGAAGTTATGGCTAAAAATATAGAAAAACAAGTAAATGATTTAAAACAACTTGGTTTGGTTTGTGAAGACTTATCTCAAATTTCGATGGATACCAATGCTTTTATTGAGGAAGTTAACGCATCTACAAACGAACATAATGCCTCTTTAGAAAATATATTTATATCAATTGGAGATTTGGCAGAGCTTAATTTTTCTATGAATGAATACTTAAAAAAATTCATAAAAGAATATCAAATAGATTCTTTTATGAAAAGAAAAATAGATGATGGTATTAAACTTTTAAAAGATATTTCAAAAGAAAAATTATTACTTAGTATGAATTATGAAAAATGTAATAGATATCTAAGCTCAAATTATAAAAATAATAAATTGTTTGAACTTATATCACTTATGGATGAATTTGGATTTAGTCATGCTACTAATTTAAATCTATCAAAAGGAGAAACATTAATAGATTTTTCTCATAGAAACTATTTTAAAGAAGCTATGAACGGAAAGAATTATATTTCTAAACCATATATTTCACCAGATACAAATAGTTATTGCGTTGCTATATCAGTGCCTATATATGATGGGAATGAAATTAAAGGAGTTTTGATGGGTGACTTCAAACTAGATTGATATTTAATTTAAATATGGGGCTGTCACATTAAGAAATTTTGATACAATATACTGTGTTATAAAACATAATATGCTGTATCATTTTTCCTTAGTGTGACAACCCCATTTATACTATTTTTACCTTTAACTAAAGGTTATTTAAGCTTATCATGAATATTCTTCTTCACATTCTCCGCTTTTATTTGTATCTTCATAAGATTTATCTTCTAATTGCTCTTTTGTTTGTAAGAATTTTGACATCTCAGCAATGTCATTTAAGTCTTTATCTACAACAATTTGTATAACTTTAGTTTTATTTTCTTCATTATCAAATCCATAACTAAAAGCTACTCTAAAACTCACTCTATATTCATTTGCATTGCTATAGTGCAAAAACTTTAAATTTGATTCATCAGCGTAACCTTTTTCAATTATAAAATCTTTTGCTCTTTTAACAGCATTTTCTACATCAAAATCATCAAATTTTTCTTTGTATACATGATTACTTCCAAATTCATATGCATTTATATGTGTATATTCATAATTATCTAAATTCATAGTTACAAAATAATTTCTATAATCACCTTCATTATTAGACCAGCTTATATCTACTGATTTTGAACCATTCATGTGTATACTTTCATTTAAATCCGATAAATTTACCTCTTTACCCAAAAATTTATTAAGTCCTAAAATAGCCTCATCCTTAATTTTTTGTAAATCTGGTTCTTCACTAACCTCATCATCTTTTGTCTGCTTTGTTACTTCTTGTTTTTTAACTTCCTCATTATTTTGATTTTCTGTATCCTTATTTGAACAAGCCACAGTTGTTAAGATACTCATAATCAAAATACTTATCAATAATAAATATTTCTTTTTCATACATCCTCCTATTTTTTATCTATTTCGAAAATCCCTTATTATTTTCTCATTCATCAGTATATCTAATGATATCAAATTCTTTCCACTTTTTTTCTAATACTTTTGGATTATATTTAAATAAAGGACTAACCAACAACCAAATTTTATTGTAGAATATAATTATTGAATAAGATATTTTTTACAATTATTTTTATTTATTTTTCAACTCAAATACATAAATAAAAATTATAGTATTGATTATTATAAATTATTGATTTTAGAATTTTTTTAAAGGAGTTTTTTTATATGGATATGAATTTTTTAATTATTATGGCTAGTTCACTTTTACTTATGAGCTTTTTTGTTCATATAAATAATAAGAAAAATAGTGAGAAAATGTTTGATCCTAAAACTTCAAACAATGTAATTGCAGATACTACTATCGATGTTACAGATGAAAATGATTTAAGTGAAATTAAAATCAAAAAATCAAAACTTATTAATTTTAATCCAGATGTTCTGGTTGAGAAACTTGAGGATAATGATGAATCAAATGTTACACAAGATGAATTTAACGCACTTCATCATATGTCCATAAATGAATTGAAAGCCAAATAAACCTAAAATAAATTAAAATAATATTTTGTTACTAAATAAAATATTAAAAATCAAAAAAAAGAAGCGATAAAAATTATTTAAATAATTTTTATCGCTTCTTTTTTGGTATATCTAATCTAATTTAATATATCTAATCTAAAAAAATTCTAAAATAATAAAATCAATTAGATATAAAGCATTTTATTTTATAAAATTTATTGAAATATCAAAATACCACTTAACTTGACTCTAGTTTACTACAATGATATATTCAATTTGATAAATAAATTTATACATATTATGGAGGAAAATTATGGCTAAAGAAATTAAACCTGTAATTGATTTTGATGACTTAGGCAAAATTGATATTAGAGTTGGAGAAATACTGTCTGTTGAAGATATTAAAAAATCAGATAAAATGGTCAAACTAACTGTTGATTTTGGAGATTTTGAGCGTTGTATTCTAGTTGGTATGAAAAAGGAACGTGAAGATCCTTCTGAAATAGTAGGTAAACAAGCATTGTTTGTAGTTAATCTAGCACCAAAAAAAATGTTTGGCGAAATATCAGAAGGAATGTTATTTGACATTGGATACGAAAGTGGTATAACGCCTGTATTAGCTCAACCAGAAAAACCTGTACCAAATGGAACAATAGCTGGTTAATAATACTATTTTCTTTCTAAAATAAAAAAATGACCTATCCATTAAAAAGGATGGCCATTTTTTTATTTTAATTCATATCTAAAAAACCTAAATTTTTAATCTAGATATTATTTATATTTCACGTCTACCTTCTAATGCCTTACTAATTGTCATCTCATCAGCATACTCTAAATCTCCACCTATAGGAAGACCATGTGCTATTCTTGTTACTTTAATCTTCATCGGTTTAATAAGTCTTGCTATATACATAGCAGTTGCTTCACCTTCTATATTTGGATTAGTTGCCAATATAACTTCCTTAATATCTTCATTAGAAAGTCTAACCATAAGTTCTTTGATTTTAAGTCCTTCTGGCCCTATACCATCCATTGGAGATATAACTCCATGAAGTACATGATATTTACCATTAAAGTCCTTAACTCTTTCTAAGGATGCTACATCTCTAGGATCTTCTACAACACATATTATCTCATCTGATCTACTTCTATTAGAACAAATCGCACAAGGATTAGAATCTGTTATATTACAACAAATAGTGCAATACTGTATCTCATCTTGTACAGATAATATTGCTGAAGATAACGCCTTAGCATCCATCTTATTCATATTTATGACATGAAAAGCAAGTCTTTGAGCTGTCTTTTTACCTATTCCAGGTAGTTTTGAAAACTCTTCAATAAGCCTTGCAACTGGTCTTGTAAAATTCTCCATGATTATACCTTAAAATAATCCTGGTATATTCATTCCACCACTTAATTTACTCATTTGAGAAGTCATAGCATCATCAGCTGATCTTAATGCTTCATTTACAGCAGTTAATACTAAATCTTGTAACATTTCAACATCATCAGGATCTACTACATCTTCTTTAATTTGAATATCTAATACTTCTTTCTTTCCGTTAGCTTTAACTATAACTGCTCCACCACCAACAGAAGCTTCAAATACCTTTTCTTCTAATTCCTTTTGAGTTTTTTCCATATCCTTTTGCATCTTTTGAACTTGCTTAAGCATGTTGTTCATATTAGGCATTCCGCCTGGCATTCTTTTTTTAGCCATTATAATTCCTCCTATATTTAAACTATATTATTTTTCTTTTGTAAAATACAAAAAATATTATATCATATACTTGTTTTTACTACCACTTTACAGTTTATTACCGTTTTTTTTATAATTTAATTTTATTTTACTGCTAAAAATTCTATTAATAATCTTTACAAAATTTTATAAACTATTAATTATAATTAAAACATGCATTTTATTATTTTTATTCTCTTATTTCAATAAGTTCCTCTGGCAAACTATCTTTTAATAGTTTTTCTCCTAAATCTTCTTCTTCCACAATTACAAAATCAATTTCTTTTGCTAATTTTAAATCTATATTTATATCATAGCCTGTAACTGTTGTTATTACTGATTTTATATATTTTCTATTTGCATCTTTATTTAGTGCATTTCTATGGAATTCAAAATCATCCTTGAATTTTATTATAAGAGAATTATTTTCAACCAAATAAGGCGTACCTTCTTTGAGCATCGCTTGTATTGGAAGCTTTTTATCTTCTTTCATCTTAGCAAAAATATCTCTCCAAAGAGATTTGATTTTATTAAAGACTTCCTTTTCTTCACCTCTTACAACCTTTTTGGTCTTAATAGGTTCTTTTTCTTCATTTGAAGGTATTTTTGTATCTTTTCTTTTTTCATTATTATTTTGACTTGAAGATATGTTTATATTACCTGACTTAATCAGGTTTTCTAATTTATCTAATCTTGTTAACTGTGCTTCAATAGATTCATCATAAGATGGCTGAGATAACTTTAAGACACTAAGTTCTAAAAGCATTCTTTTATGAGTTGTGTACTTCATTTTATTTTCGGTTTCCGAAAGTATATTAATTATCCTTATAATCTCATTATTAGATACTTTAGTTGATAATTTAGTAAGTCCCTGTATTTCTTCATCGGTCAAATTAAGTATTTCTTTTGGATTATTTGATATTTTACAAAGCATTATAGTTCTTATATATTCTATTAAATCATCTACAAACACCTTTAAATCTTTACCCCAAGAAACTACTTCATTTATAATTTCCATACTTTGTTTAACATCCAAATCAAATATCGAATTACTTAGCTTTGCTAATTCGTCCTTCCCAGTTACACCAAGTAAATTTATCAAATCTTCATATAAAAGTTTGTTTTCATTAAAGGATATACATTTATCCAATAAGCTAAGTGCATCTCTTAAACTACCTTCTCCACTTCTTGCAATTAACTTAGTAGCTTCTTCTTCATACTCAATATTCAAAGAGCTTAGTATAAATTCTACTCTTTTTTTTATATCATCTAATGTAATCCTTTTGACATCAAATCTTTGACATCGTGATAAAATAGTAGCTGGAAGCTTATGCATTTCTGTTGTTGCAAGAATAAATACAACATAAGATGGTGGTTCTTCTAATGTCTTTAATAATGCATTAAATGCACCAGTTGAAAGCATATGAACCTCATCTATTATATACACCTTGTATTTAGCTTTTGATGGTGGATATTTTACATTTTCTCTTAGTTCTCTAATATCATCAACACCATTATTAGATGCTGCATCTATTTCTACAACATCCATAAGACTTTCATTTAATATTCCTTTGCAAATCTCACATTCATTACAAGGTTCATTATCTTGTGGATTTAGACAATTTATAGCTCTTGAAAGTATTTTTGCTGTGGATGTTTTTCCAGTTCCTCTAGTCCCACAAAATAAATAAGCATGTGCTAAATGATTATTTTGTATTTGATTTTTTAATGTTTTGGTTATATGTTCTTGACCAACTACATCATTAAAGGTCTTTGGTCTAAAAACTCTATAAATCGATTTATTCATATTTTCACCTATTCTTTTTTTGCTCTTTCTATCACAAGGTTTATTTTGCTCATTATATAATCATATGCATCTTTTGAATGAGGAATTAAACAATTGCTACAATCTTTAATACCAGAAGCTTCGTCATATTTATAATTTCCACCACAATCTTCTTTTAATAGATATAGTGGACAATAACAAAATAGACAATTAAAATCTTTATTATCTATTCCTTTATGACATGGAAAGAACTCACACTCTTTGTTTTGAAAACGCTTATAATTTTCACTCATCTAAAAACCCTCCAATATATTTTAATTTATTGTTATATTCTCTATTGTATCATTAATTTTATCTATAATAAGCAGAGATTTCTTAGGTATCTTATTGGCAAAATAATACTTATCTTCATTCGAGTAATTACCCACAACTAGAAGTCTGTTTTGATAATTGCTAAGATAAAGTTCCTCTCCAATCATTTTATAATTAGTATATGCATATAATGATGCCTTCTTTGAAAAAGCTGATAATTTATTCATCGTATCTATAAACTCTTCATTCTTAGATATGTGAAATAAATTCATATTTATTTTTGGCATATAATTAAACATAAACATATCCATTATAAGCTCTTTATTATTTATATCATCTTTTGTTATTTCAACTATTTTAAATATACTATCATTAAAAACTATATTAAAAAGTGGTAAAAATTTATCTCTATCCCTCAAGTCTGGATTTTTTATATTTAATGATCTTTCCAAATAATCATAATTAAATGGTGTAAATACCTTATCACCCTTTGTTCCCGTAATCAAATTATATTTATCTTTTATATATTTAGCTCTTTCTTTTCTTCCTAAATAATCATCTTTTTTATTACTCTTATGAAGCTGTGAATAATCATCATTTAAGCTCATCGTTCCATCTTCTTCTAAATATACTGCATTAAAATCAACTTCTTCTTTTATAGAATCTAATTTCTTTTGAACATAATAATTAGATATAGCTGGATTTAAAACATACATATCATCAACTATTAAATTTGTTCCATCTTCTTTTACAATCGAACCATTTTTAGATAAATCTCTTAAATAATTATAATTTAACTTCTTATCACTTATAGGCGTTGTAACTCTCATAAAATTTTCAGTTACACCAAGTAAAAAACCTCGTTCTAACATAACATTACAAAATTCATAAAAAGGCAATGTATCTTCATAATTAACATGAATATATGCATTTTTTATTTGGAATTTTGTAAAAAATCTTTCAAAATCCTTATTATAAGATCTTGCAAATAAAGTATCATATTCTTTTATAACTTTTAATCTATCTTCTTTAGATTTTATTACTTCATCATTAGATATATCTTCCTCCAAAATATTTTTCGACTCCACCAATATTTGATTTGATTCATTTATAATAACTTCTTTTATTTCTTTTTCCATTTCTATCAATTTATTTTGTTTCTCCAATTTTATTACATTATCAATTCCATCTTCATAATATTTATCTCTTAATTTAGAATCCGTTACAAAATGTATAGTTCCTAAAAGTTTTTCACAAATAGGATAATCTTTTATTCTATTTTTTATATTTATAAATTTATTTTCTCTTATAAGATAATTCCTATAATCAAAAGCTCCTTGTAATAGATTATTTTCATTAAATACTATTTCAAAACCAAAATATCTCTTGTTCCAGTTTTTCTTAAATTCATGATTGTATGAAAAACCTTCTTTTGAAAATACTAAAAACGAATCAAATGGATTTTTCATTATATAAGTTATATTAGTATTCTTATAACCAAGTGCATAAAAAGGCATTGAAAAATCTTCAATCATCGTAGATTTTACTTCATTTAAAAAATCTATACTCTCCAAATCTTTATTTGAATAGCTGTAACCCTGTTTATATGGCATTATAACATTTTTAAGTCTATCATCATCATATGAAATTTTAGGCCATGTAAAACTCCCTATTTTACTTGTTTCAATATTTACATCTACTTTATTTTTTATAAGCTCTATATCAAATTTTATATCTTCATTTGGTATATAAAAACTTAGTTTATTGTCCTCTAATTTTAAATCTTTTATTTCATAATCTTTTAAAGGCTTTGATATTAAATATTCTTTATTTTTATACAAAGCTGTTATTTCCAATGTATTGGGATTTATCTGTAATTTCATATCAAATGATTTTAACACTTTTAAATCATTTTTTTCTTTATTTATCACTTCTTCCTTATCATTGCAAGATGTCAATGTAAATATGAATACGAAAAGAAGAAAGCAATATAGAAAATTTTTTTTCATATTATTCCTTCCTTTCATCATTATAATTTAATTCCTTTTGCATTCTTTTATTTAATCTATCTTCTATCGTCTCTTTTAATTCTTTTAATACTATTGTTACTTTTGTTCCCTTTTGGAATTTACTTTCCATCAAAAATTCTCCATCATGAAGCTTTATAATCTCTGTTGTTATAGAAAGTCCAAGCCCACTACCAGGAAGTTGATTATCAACTCTAAAGAATTTATCTTTTGCTTTTTCAAGATCATCCTTCTTCATACCAATTCCGTTATCTTCAATTTCCATATAGATTTTATTTTTCTTTTTATACATTTTTAGACCAATAAATCTATAAGTTTTTTTCTTGTCCATATATTTAATAGAATTATCAACAACATTTATAAGTATTTGTTTTAATCTATTTTGATCTCCAAATACATAAAAATCCTTATTCCCTGGTATATCTAAATCCAAATCAATCATTTCATCTTGAAATCTATATCTAAATTGACTTGCCACTTGTATCATAAGTTGTTTTATATCAACCTTATGAGGTTCTATTTTGATTCTATTTAATTCAAATCTAGAAAAATCCAAAAGCTCATTAACTAAAGTTATGAATCTATTTATCTCATTTATAATTATTTCAAGTCCTCTATTTAAAGAATCTACATCTTTGTAATTCCCATAAAATAAGGTTTCTGCCCACCCTTTTACAGAAGTTAGCGGTGTTCTTAATTCATGTGATATTGAAGAAATAAAATCATTTTTTAATTTATCTGCCTTTTTTATCTCTTTTGACATATGATTAAATGCATCTGCAAGTTCACCAATTTCATCATCATTATATTTTCTAGCCTCTTTTGAAAAATCCTTCTTTGCCATTTGTTGTGCTGATTTCTTAAGTTCCATTATTGGCACAACTATACTATTTGCAAGTATTAAAGATAATATCAAAGAAAGTGCTAATACAACTAATCCTAGGGATATGGATGTAAAATAAACCTTGTAAATAAGATTATATAATTTATCCGTTGAAACACTGTATCTTAAAACAAAATTTATCTCATCATTTTTAACAAGAGGTATGCTAAGAGCCATTATATTTTCATCTGTAAGCTCATTTTTACCTTTAAATATTTCCATTTCCATAGATTTTAAGGCTTCTTGATACTCTAAAAAATTTATTTCTTTATTCGATGCAAAACCTTCTTTGTCATATATTATATGATTTTTAGTATCTAATATTTGAACATTTGTCTTATCATCTTTTACTATTATATTTTCGATTATATAATTTAAATCATCCTCTTTTGAAGCTGCTAATGATTTTTTGCTCTTATAAAACTCCGTTGCCAAAGAACCTTTGTTTAGTAAATACTGTTGTGCACCATATACATAATATCTGTTTACAAGTACCAAAAATGCACCTTCTAATATCAATAGGACTAATAATACTATAATAAGATAGTTAAATATTATTTTTCCTCTTATCCCCATATTATTCCTCTCCTCTAAAGCAATAACCATATCCCCATACTGTTTCTATATGTTTTGGAGAAGATGGGTTTAATTCTACCTTTCTTCTTATTCTTCTTATATTAACATCCAGTACTTTTAGATCTATTATGCAGTTCTTTCCCCAAACTCTATCCATGATATCATCTCTACTTAAAGCCTTATTTGGATTTTCCATAAATAATCTTATTATCTCAAATTCAGTTGGTGTTAATATTATCTCTTCTTCTTCTTTAAAGAATCTTTTTTTATCTAAATCTAATAAGAAATGTGCAAATTTTATTTCATTTGTGAATTTCTCCTTACTCATCTTACTAACTCTTCTGTATAACGCATTTATTCTTGCAATAAGTTCAATTGGACTAAATGGTTTTACTATATAATCATCCGCACCACAACCAAATCCTAATACTTTATCCGCATCCGTTCCTTTTGCAGTAAGCATTATTATACCCATATCAGGATTTTTTTCTCTTAGTTTTTTACAAACATCTATTCCACTGATTCCAGGAAGCATTACATCTAGTAACGCAATATCAATTTTTTCTTCAGTTTTTTCAAATATTTCTAAAGCTTCTTCTCCACTTTCAGCTTCAACTGTTTCAAAATTATTAAACATCAAATTTTCTTTTATAAAACTTCTAATTGGAAATTCATCCTCTAATATTAATACTTTTATTGCCATTTTTATCACTCCCAGTATAAATTCATTAATCTTTTAATATTTCAAACTTATCTTTTAAATCTATTCTTTTTAATAAATTCTCATGACTTTCTTTAAACGCTCTATATTTGTATTCATTCAAATTAGGATTTAATTTAAAAAATACATATCTTGAATTTCTTCCAAGTACATCATAGGTTCTTCCTTCTTTTATGAAGATATTTCTAACTTCTTCAGCTCTATCCTTATTAACTTTTGCAAGAGTAAATAATTCTTTATTATGGTTAACATCCTTACCTGTGTATCTAAATTTGGTTTCATGATAGAAATTTCTTTCCTTTGTTTCTATTGTGAACTTACCATATAAAAACTGTGGTAATAGTATTTTATACTCTTGTTCAAAATCTATATAATATTCAGCTTTAGGATTTAATCCACCATTATATTCATACCAAACTCTTATAAAAACTTTATTCCTAAGATTTTCATTTGAATAAACAGTTATCGGTTTTGGTATTCCAATTTCCATAATTCCATCGTCATCTATATCAATACTTCCAAGTGGATATGTTTGGAATGTTTGAATCTCTTCTATTCTTTCAGTTATATCATTAAATACTGTTTTAAGCATACCATTTTCATAGGTTATAATATTTGTATATCCAGAGTTTGCAACATCATAATCTATAAATAAAGCTTTTTTATTCTTTGTCATATTTGCAATTTCACTTTTGGATACATTATCTACAAAGCTATTTGTATTTATATATGATGTTTTTATCAAATTAAGTTCATCATCTAATTTATACTGTTCTACTAAAGCTTCATTTTCTTCCTTATTTACTTTTATCGAATATAATTCATTTTTTAAATCATTATCAAGATCTCCAATTTCAAAACTTGTATAATTTATTGTGTCTATTTTTCTTAAATTATCATTTTTAAATGTATATATATCAAGTGTTTTATATTTATTTTTACCATTATACCAACCCATCAATAACTCTGGATTTTTGTCTCCCGTTAAATCTACAAAACTAGCATCTAATAAAAAGATTCCATCACCTTGAATATAGTTTGAAACTTCAAAATATCCATCAACATCCTTTAGTACAAAGGCTCCTATTTGATAGTATTCTTTCATAGCTTCATAAAAAACAATAACTTCTTCCTTATCATCTCCATCTAAATCAACTAAATTAACAGAACTACCACCCTTTGATTCATATGGTATTGCAAGCTTACCATTTGTAGGCATATAGGTATCTACTGCATTTTTTATCTCGACCGTATATGGCTCTATCTTGGGTTTTTGCAAAAGTTCTTCTGGGGTTACTATTCCAATACATCCACTAAATAAAAATGTAGTTAGAATAATAAAAAGAATTTTTACAAAATTTTTTTTACTTCCTTTAATCATTCATATCATCCTTTTTTAATATATAAACTCTTATCTATTTATTATATATTATTTTTTTGTATTTTTCTTGCTTTAGTAGTTAAGCTATATTTACAATTGGTTATTTTTTTAACTAATTCTAGCAAAATTATATTTATATTTGTTTTTATATTAAATTATATTTATTTTTTGTAATAAAAAAAGAATCCTTATTCAGATTCTTTTTTCTAAACTAAAGTTAACTCTTGAATTATAAAATAAAAAACTAAATATATTGTTTTTATTTTTTATTTATATAAAAATTTTTATTTTTAATTTTTTATTTTTAATCCAGTTAAAAAGAATGCTACTATAGAAATCAATATAATACTTGCCCCTGATGGTATATTTAGATAATAAGATAAAGTAAGTCCTAATAAAGAAAATACTATTCCTAGTAAAGAGCTTAGGATCATTATATGTTTTAAATCAAATGTAAACTTCTTAGCAATGGTTGGTGGTATTGTAAGCATCGAAATAGAAAGTATTATACCCACAACTTTTATTAAAAGTACTATACTTATCGCTATTAATATATATATTATTATTTCTAATTTGTTTACAGATAATTTTATTATCTTTGCATATTCCTCATCAAATAAATATATTTTCCAATAATTAAATAAACTACTGATAGTAAGTATTACAATCAAAGTCAGTATTGCCATTATATAAAGATACAATCTATTTACAGTTAATATATCTCCAAATAAATAAGAACTCATATCTGGTGGATAACCAGGTGTCATTGATATAAAAAGTATTCCAATTGCCATTCCAGCAGCCCAAAACATACTCACTATTGTATCTGCATAAGCATTTGTTCTCTTTTGTATTTGGCTAACACTAAGCGATGATATTATAGCAAATATAAGTCCACCTAAAATAGGTTCTATGGAAAAATAATATCCTGCTCCAATTCCACCAAAAGAAGCATGGGCTATTCCTCCACTCATTCCTACAAGACGTTTTTCAACTATAATTGTCCCTATTATTCCACATATCAAACTTCCAAGTATCGCAGCAAAAACTGCATTTTGCATATATTCATATCTAAAAATTGCTTCTAACATCTATTTCCCTACCTTCATAAGTTCTTCTTGGATTTTTACCCCTTCTACAAACCAATCAATAGGACAACAAACTTCTTTACCATTTTTAATTTCTTTGCTCAATTTATGAATATGTGCTTTTTGATTGATATAAATTATAGTATCCACTAGTTCTGGAAGTTCTTTTATCTCGTGACTTATCAGAATTAGAGTCATTTCCTTTTTTAAATTCTTTAATAAATTATATATTTCTACTTTGGAATCTTGATCAACTCCAGCAGTTGGTTCATCAAGTATTAATATATTTGGATGATTCATCAATGCCCTAGCTATCAAAACTCTTTGTAATTGTCCCCCGCTTAATTGTCCTATTTGTCTTTTTCTAAGCTCATAAATTCCTAATTTGTCCATAACCTCTTTTGAATGTTCCTTTATTTCTTTTGAAAAGCTATATAATGGTCTTATTTTTTTTGGCAAATGCCCTGTCAATATAACATCTTCAACTGATATTGGAAACCTATGGTCAAATGATTTATTTTGAGGTACGTAGCCAATAACGCTATCTTCCTCTAAATTTATTTCTCCACTTTTTGGAGTTATTAAACCCAATATTGTTTTTACAAAAGTAGATTTACCTCCACCATTAGGCCCTATTATTCCAACAAATTCCCCTTTATCTATTTTTAGATTTACTCCAGATAAAGCCTTTACATGTCCATAATTTACTTTTAAATCTTTAACAGATAAAATACTCATTTCCTCACCTACTCTTTTAATGCTTCTTCAAACGCTTTAATTATTATGTTCATATTATCTATATAATTTGGTGAAAGTGGTGCAATTTCATTTACTTTTCCATCAATTTCATTTGCAATTACATTTGCTTGTTGACTATCAAATTCAGCTTGATAAAATACAACATGTATATCATTTGATTTGGCAAATTCTATTACTTTTGCTAAATGTGATGCAGTAGCTTCTTTTCCGTTCTTTTCTATTGCAACCATATTAAGACCATAATCATCAGCAAAATAGCCAAGTGATGGATGCATTATTATAAATGATTTATTTTTATAATTAGATAATGTATTTTTTATTGATTCATCTAATTTAATTAATTCTTCTTTGTATGCTTTTGCATTAGCTTCATATATATCTTTGTTTTTTGGATCTAAATTCATAAGTTCTTTTTGTATTTGGTCAACCATAACAATTGCTCTTTTAGGTGACATCCATATATGAGGGTCTCTTCCTTCATGAGAATGGTCATGATGTTCTTCTTCATTAATTTCATCATGATGGTCGTCATGATGGTCATCGTGATAATCATCATGTTTTGCTTCATGTCCATCATGATGAGAATGATTTGAATGATTTTCTTCATCATGGTGAATTTCTTCATGATGTATAGTTGCATCAAAATATCTGTCCTCATATATTTCATTTACCTTTTTGTCCAAATTAATTATCTTTACATCTGCTTGATTAACAGCAGGAATTATATTTGTAGCTTCTGTTGGTACACCTACAGAAAAATATAAGCTAGATTCACTCATCATACTCATTTCTTTTGGCGTCGGTTGATAATTCGCTGGGCTTGCTCCTGGTGGTATCATGACTGTAGTTTTTACTAAATCTCCACCGACTTTCTTAACAAAATTATCTATTGGAAGTATTGATGAAGATATATTTATTACTTCTTTTTCTACTTCTTTCTTTTCATTATTGCAAGCAGTAAATGCTAATAATACTATTATTGCTAATAAAATTTTTAATGTTCTTTTCATTTTAGGCCTCCATTTATTTTAATTATCCATTTCTAATTGAAATTGATTTTCATTGACATTTTTATATTATATCATCATCCAAAATTTTTAGCAAAATAATCTTTAACAATATTTAAATAAATACATTTTATTAAAATATATAATCTTCTTCTAATTTAATAAGTTTTCATGCAAATAAAGATAAAGCCTCTAAGGACTTTATCTTTGCTTAATCAACTATTTAAATTATCTGATTAATATAACGAGATAATTTAAATTTATTTATACCCAATATTCTCAATTCAAATCTATATTTTTTAATAAATTAAAAAAAGCCACCGATAATACTCTTATCGATAGCTTTCTTATATATATTATGTAGGCTGTACACCAAAATTCGATTTGCATCCCCAAGCGCTACATTTGCAGTTAGCTCAACTTAGGCACTCCCAAATCACACACTGATGACTACTTACCGTTGCTTCCTTCCGGATCTGGCGGGGTTTATAGGTCAGCATTGTTTAGGACCCAAATCTCATCACCACTTACATAAGTCAGACCATGAAGACAACAAACCTCCAATTGGAATTCAATCCTGCTAAAGCGGATTGCAGGTTACAGGGCACCGCTAACTCCCCATCTAGTACAGCAAACTTTATGACAATTTTGTGGCGGAGAGAGGGGGATTCGAACCCCCGAGACAGTTTCCCGCCTACACGCTTTCCAGGCGTGCACCTTCAACCTCTCGGTCATCTCTCCACTTTTTTTTCGAACGAAGCTCTTTAAAGAACTTCTTTAAAAGAGTTGAGGCTTCATCCTTTAACAAACCATAATTTATAAAAACCTTATGATTAAACTCTTTTATATTAGATAAATCTATAACTGAACCCAAAGCTCCTGTTTTAAAATCTTTAGTAGCTATAAATACATTATCAATTCTACTTTGTAATATAGCCCCCGCACACATTGCACAAGGTTCTAATGTAACATAAAGACTACAATTCGTTAGTCTCCATGAATTTAAGTTCTTACAAGCTTGATCTATAGCTATAAGCTCTGCGTGTGACAGAGGATTTTTTAGAATCTCCTTCTTATTATATCCTCTGCCTATAATCTCGCCGTCTTTAACTATTATCGCTCCTACAGGAACTTCCTTTAGTTTGTAAGCCTTATTTGCTTCTTTTAACGCTTCTTGCATGAAAGTAATATGCTCCATTTCGCCTCCAAATAAAAAAACAAGTGCACCTAAAAGGATTTGAACCCTCGACACATGGTTTAGGAAACCACCGCTCTATCCAACTGAGCTATAGGTGCATTTACTTCACAAAGAAAATGATATCATATAATTTTGAGTTTTTCAATTAGTTTTTGTACAAAACTTGATTTTTACACAAAATAATAGTTCTTTATATATAAAATAATGAAAATTATATATATTTAATTAATTATTTTACTAAAAATATATACCTTTTTAGCTTTTTTATTTATAATATAAGCTATTACTTTTAAATTTTTTATAAGAAAGGAATTATAAAAATGAACAAAATAAAAAATAAAAAAAATAATATATTAAAAATCCTAGGAGTTTTATTTTTAATAAGCTTTATTGCTTGTTTTTCATTATCAACTTATGTAGGTCTTAAATTACTAAGTCCTAAAAGAGTTCCTATAACAAAAACTCCAGCTGATTATAATCTAAGCTATAATGATATAGAATTTAAATCTTCCTATGATGATATAAAATTAAAAGGTTTTTATATCCCAAAAGAAAATGCAAATGAAGCAATTATAATAGCTCATGGTTATAGAAAAAACAGAAATCTTAAAAGAATAGATGGTCTTAAATTAGTTAAGAAATTACATGATAAGGGAAATTATAATATATTGATGTTTGACTTTAGATGTAGCGGTGAATCCGAAGGTGATTTTGCGTCAATTGGTCTGTATGAAAAATATGATTTGCTTTCTGCTATTGATTTTGCAAAAGAGAAATATAACAATAAAAAAATTCATTTATTAGGTTTTTCGATGGGTGCATCAACCTCTTTAATGGCTGGCGTTGAATCTTTAGACGTTGAAACGATAATTGCTGATAGTCCCTTTGATGATCTAAAAACTTATTTAGAGGAAAATATGACAGTATGGACTAAATTACCTGATTTTCCTTTTACACAAATGATACTTTCTACATTACCAAAATTAAAAGGTGTAGATGTTAATAAAGTCTCTCCAATAAAAGATATTGTTAAATTAAATGAAGATAAATATAAGTATAAAAAATTATTGCTTATTCATAGTAAAGATGATGAAGCAATACCACTTTCAAAGAGTTTAAATCTTTATGAAAAAGTTAAAAATAATAAAAATGTAGAACTATTTGAAACAAAAGATTCTTTGCATACTGAATCATTTACTCATTATCAAGATATTTATGTTGATAAAGTTTTAGAAATCATAAATAAAGAATCCTAAACAAATTAATATGAAATATTTTAAATTCTAAATAAATTTATTAAAAAAGCTATCATACTAAGAAAAGTAGAATATACTATGTTTTTAAATTCATAGTATATTCTAAATTAATTTCTTAATATGATAGCCTTTTATATTTTACTCTTTTAGTTAAAAATTGTTATAATAAGGAACATATCTTACATCATCAGAAAATGCCATATAAAGCATATATAGCTGTCCTAATGGTGGGAATACTAAGCAAAGTATAATAATAATATCTGAAGTATTGAAATTTTTATAGAATAGATAATTAAAATATAAATATGCTAATACGTTTATTCCCGGAATTAAGTATAAAAGTCCCCATAAGAAACTCTTTCTGATGATTCCAAAGAAAACAAAGAATTGTAATATCGGTACAAATGCTAATATAGAATATGATAAATTAGCTTTTTTACCTAAATTAAACCAAGCAAATGCATTTATAAGATAAATTACAAACATTAACCCAAGTCCAATAGTTCCAAATATAAAACTTCCTAAATACTCTAATAATTGCACATCGTGATGCATAAAAACACCCTTTCTTTTTTATATATTATATTGTATATACTATACTACTATCAAAACCTTAAAAATTTCATAACAATAGATTAAAAAATAATTAGAATTAAAAAGGGACTACCCTATAAGAAAATTTAATTATAATATATAATGTTCATCACAAATTTGAAATAAACACAATATGTTGTATAATTTTTTTCTAATACAGCAACCCCTTTTGTAATACTAAATCAAAACAATTATTTTATTTTTTCTAACATTCTTTTAGCAAAATCTTTACCTCCAAATCCAAATGCTATTGCAAAAGCTATTGAAACTGCACCAACAATAAATCCAAAACCCATATTTATTATCTCATTTGCTATTCCCATTTGTCTTAGTCCCATTGCAATAGATAAAAACATTATAGATGCTTTTATTATAAATCTAAATATAATAGAACTTGAGTCTTTTGTATCAGTAATCATATCTGAAACTGTATTTGCTATAAATAAACCTAAACCTATTATAATTAAACCTATCACAATATGACCTACTAAAAATATAAAATCATTTAATATCAAAGCAATTTCATTAAGTTCTAATATTTTACAAGCTTCTAATATACCAATAAACAAAAATGCAAATTGTACAAATATTTTTATATTTTTTGATATATCTAAATTAACATTATTATTTCTATTTATTCCTATGCTTTTAAACACAGTCTCCATGTTAATCTTTTTCACTATACTCGAAGCTAAATCTCCTACTATATTCCCAAAGAAATATGCTAAATATATTAATATAAAAGCAGAAAATAAACTAGGAATAAACATTGCAATTTGATTAATCATATTCTGTGCTGGAATAGCAACCATTTTAAGCCCTAAAAAATCAAAAGCAGATGAGAATATTGGTATTAAAAATATTATATAAACAATAGACGCTATCATATTTGATAATTTTAATTTATCATCTTCTGTAGTTGAATAATTATCAATACCAAAAGAATTTAATATACTTGCTAATACTAATTTTATTTTTTTAGCAATATATAAACCTATCAAAATTATTAAAATTGCAGCTATAATATTTGGTATTACAAATAATACTTTATTTATCATGTTTTCAAATGGATCTAATAAGCCTTGAATAGATAGTGCACTTAATACACCTGGAAGAAACATTATTATTATAAAACCAAATAAAATATCTCCTATAGGTTTTGTTATTGTATTGTTTTCATTTTTTATTTTTTTATCTATGTCAATCATAACAAGAAATTTAACAACAATAGTTCTTAAAACAGATGCAATTATCCATGCAATTAAAAATAATCCTAAACCACCCATTATATTTGGTAAAAATCTAAATATAGACTCTAAAAATTGATTTAGAGGGTTTGTTATTATAGAAAAACCTAAAGTTTCAAAAGTTGCTACAAAAACAAAAATTAATAGTATAGCGTAAATAATTTTTACTACAATATTTTTAAAATCTGATTTATTATTATTACCGTTAAAAGTTGATTTTAATACATTGTTCAATTTTTGATTCTTTGCAAACAAATTACCTATTTTCTTAGCTATAAGTTTAGCTAAAAATATACCAACAACCAAAATTACCAATGCTGATAATATTTTTGGTATATCCATTAAAACATTTTCTAATAAATACTTAAATTCAGACATAATAAACCTCCTGTTTTATTTTTTAACTATATATCAATATGTTTACAAGAATATATTACCCTATAATTATTATAAAAACCATTTTTTATTAATAATTATAAAAAACTACAATAATAAGTTTAATTTGAAATATTTTTTAGAATTTCTTAAAATCAATATTTCAAAAATTTATACACTTATCATTGTAGTTTTTAATATTTTTTTATATATTTTCTTCAAAATCCATAACATCTATCCCAAGTGGAATAAGTATAGTAAATGTAGTTCCTTTTTCCATATCACTATTAAAAGTTATAGTTCCTTTAAATAATCTATCCACTATATTATAAACAATATTAAGCCCCAGCCCTACTAACCCAGAACCTCTTGCCGTTGTGAAAAATGGATGAAATACTTTATTTTTATTATCAAAGTCAATTCCAACTCCATCATCTGTAATTTCTAAAACTACATAATCTCCACCATGTGTAACATTAATACTAATCTCACCTTTTTCTCTATCTACAAAAGCATGATCCAAAGAATTTTTTATAATTGAAGATATGACTGTTGCAAATGGTGTTTTATATGAATTGATAATAACATTATCATCGCATTTAAGCTTTATCTTTATATCCTTACTTCTTCCTATATTAACACTTGTAACAGTATTTCTTATAAGATTTTTTACATTAAACTCTTCTTTATTTTGATTTATAGGCTCTATTGATAATTTCTTAAATAATTCAATTAGTTTGGATGCTCTTCTTAAATTTACAGACATTGAATCATACAATTTCTTGCTCTTGTCCATATATTCTTTAATATCTTTACCAGAAATCTTACCATTTTTTATTGTATCATCTAAATTTCTATTTAGATTTTCAACATACGAAGATGCTGTTATAGCAATCCCAATAGGTGTATTTAATTCATGAGCAATTCCTGTAACCAAATCTTTTAACGCTTCCATTTTTTTAGATTGAACCAATTCTTCTTGCATTGTTTTTACTTCTTCTAATGATTTTGCAAGTTCATTATTTGATATCAATAATTGTCTTGTTCTTTCTCTCACTTGAGCTTCTAATTTTTCATTCAACTTTATAGCTGTAAGTTCACCCTCTTTAATTTTTGCTTCTCTTTTTTGAATTTGTTCTATCATTTTATTGAAATTTGATGATAATGAATTTAATTCTTTATAATCCATACCATCTATTTTTTCATCATAATTTCCCTCAGATATTGATTTTGTTTTATTTTCTAAATTTAAAATATTATTCATTATCTTTCTAACCTTATTATAATTCATATAAAAAGCAAATATCACCAAAAATACAGTGCATATAAGTATTAAATATATAGAATTATATAAAGGCTTTGTTATTTCCTTATGAGATTGATATATTATAACCGCCCAATTATTATATCTTATAAATTTAGAGTTTGCTGTAACTTTAACACCTTTGTAATCGATATTTGGCATATTTTTATTTTGTTTAAAATCATTAAAATATGGATCAATCTCTCTTTCATATACATATTTCATATCTGAATGAGCTATATAAGTCCCTTTATTATCTGTTATAGCTAATATATTTTCATCATTCTTATTTATTTGCTTAAGCAAATTCCCAAGTTCATCTAAATTGAGTATCCCAACGACTATATCACCACTTTTAACCCTCATACTAAGTGCCACTTGTGGTTTTGTGGAATTATAAGAAAAAAATGCACTAGACCAATATACTTCATCCACATTAAATTCATCATTAAAATATGGATATAGAGACTGGTCTGTTCCTATTACTCTTGTATCATATGGTTGTGAATAAAATACAATTCCTTCTTTATCCAATATATATACATCTGAAAATCTACTGTTTTTATCTACTAAAATTCTTAAAATCTCATTTGTATCTAAATATCTAAATCCTCTTTGATCATATAAAATTTCTTTGATTTGTAAGATTTGATTTTTAGCTTGTTCCAAATAACTCTCAATTTGAAATTCAACAGAAGATATCAATATATCATTTTTTATCTCTATTTCTTTTCTTATTATGCCATCCATAGTAAATAGAACTATAATACTGATACTGATTATAGTTATTATAATATTTAAAATTTCTTTAGTTATAAGTTCGAATTTTAAACTATTCTTTCTCATAATATCAATCCTATCTACTATATTTTATAAATCTATATACACTCTTTTAAACTCTGAATTTTCAATTCTATAGATAAATGTTTCTCTACTGGCATCCAAATATTCATCGTATATTATATCACTTTGAACCCCATCAAATTCCTTTATATTTAACATGCTATTTTTTATATCTTTTGACATTGTCGAATCTGCATTTTCTATAGCCTGTTTTAAAATCATCATTGATTCATAGCCAAATACAGCACCAAAAGTTGCGTCTTCATTATAATAATTTTTATATTCATTTATAAAATCTAAATATTTTTTATTTTTATTCAAATAATTATATTCACTTGCACCATAAACTCCTTCTACAGTTTTTCCACCATAAGATATTAATTCCTCATTAAAAGCCCAACTCGATGCATATTTATCAAGATTATATTCTAATTTTTCAATTTGTTGAATAATCTTTGCAGCATCAGTTGAATTGCATACCATATAAATCGAATCCAATCCTAATCTTTTTATGTCCTTTGCAAATAATTCTGCATTCATATCAAATTTAGTAAATCTTCTTTCGTATGATATATTAATATTTAAATTTTTTAAATTATTTTTAAATCTTTGAACTATAGGTGTAGCATATTCTCTATTATCATCATCATAAATCACACCTATTTTTTTTGAATTTTTATCTTCTATTAATTTAGCAAAATAATCAGATTGTTTACTATTTTCGGGTAATACTCTTGTAAAATTATCATCCCTTTGACTCAATTTTATAGTAGTCATAGTGGGACTTATCATAAACATATCTTTTTTATCGGCATATAATACAGCTTCATACATCCCACTTATGGAAAATCCTATCACTATATTTATATCTTCCTCATTAAATTCTCTTATAGCCTCTTTGGCATTTTCTCTACTGGTTTTATCATCCTTTATAACAAGTTCTATCTTCTTACCCTTTATTCCACCAGATTCATTTATTTTATTAACAGCTATAAATGTCCCTTTTCTTGTTGCAACACCCAGTTCTGAAGCTTTTCCAGTAAGACTTCCAACAAAGCCTATTTTTATAACTTGATCTTCTTTAAAAAATCTAATATAAGAAAAATAAGAAAATACAAATAATAAAACCATAATTAATAATATTTTTAATTTTTTATCCATAATATCGCAATAAAATGCTTTCACCACCTCTTTACTCAAAGGTATTATTGTATCTTTTGATATTTAGAATCCATAACCTTAAATTTAAATACCTTGCCTTGAGCATCTCCATATTCATCTATTATAAATTCCCCTTGTAAACCATTGAATATTCTTATGTTTATTACTTCTTCTTTTATATCTTTTATTTTTGTACCTTTTTTAGATATAGCTTCTTGCAAAACAAGCATACTATCATAACCAAAATTAGCTGAAAAAGACGGCTTTTTATGATACATCTCTTCATACTCTTTTACAAAATTTAAATATTTCGGATTTTTGCTTTCTGGTTCAAAAACACTAGAACAATAAACACCTTCAACTGCTTTTCCACCATAGTTAATAAAATCATTAGTCATAGCCCAACCTGGAATAAATATATCACTTTTGCTATCATATTTTCGTATTTGTTGTATTATAGCTGCTGAATCTACTGAATTTGCTATTACTAGTATTCCTTTAGCTCTACTATCTAATAATGAATTACTTATCAAATTAGTCATAGGGATATCTTCTTCTATTTTATATTTATAAACTATTTCTCCACCCTTTTTCTCAAAATTTTTCCTAAACGTTTCTATAATAGCATTTGAATATGCTAAATTTTTTCCATCATAAACAACTGCCATCGTTTTTATTCCCCTATTTTCAAATGCAAGTTCGCTTAAAATATTAGCTTGACTTGTTAAATCAGACATAACTCTTAAAAAGTTATCATCTTTCTTACTTATTAAGGTTGTCGATATTGTTGGTGATATAAAAAGCATCTTATCATCCTTAATAGCCTCTTCTATAACTTCTACTCTATTACTAGTTGTAAAACCAATTACTATATCAATACCTTCATCTCTAAACTCTTTTATAGCATTTCTTGCTCCATCATTTGTACCCTTATCATCTTTTACCACAAGTTTTACCTTTCTACCATTAATTCCTCCATTTTTGTTTAATTTATCAATATACATAAGTATGGCATTTCTGCTTTCAACACCTAATTCTGAAGTTGTTCCTGAAAGTGTTGAACTAAAACCTATCTTTATATCTTCCTTCGAACAAGATATAAATACAAAAATCATTGATATCAAAATCAATAGTGATAATAATTTTTTCATAATACATCTCCTTAATTATTTTTCATCTAAATTCTTATACCTAGATTCTTCTACTTTAATTTTATATATTTCTCTTTTTACATCTCCAAACTCATCAATTATAAAATCACTTTGAAGACCTTCATATTTCGAAATATCTATTATTGCTTTTTTCAATCTTTTGATATTAGTTCCTGATTTTTTTATGCCTTCATTTAATACAATTACTGATTCATATCCATATATAGAAGCGTAAGAAGGCTCTTTATTGAATTTAGTCTTATATATATCTAAAAACTTTAAATAATCTTCATCTTTATTATTTATATCAAAATTAGTAGAGAAATAAATATTCTTAACGGCTTTTCCACTATAAGATATAAAATCTCCAGTCATCCCCCAATTACTTATAAATATCTTTATATCCTTATCATATTTTCTTATTTCTTGACTTATAGATGCTGAATCAACTGAATTTGCTATTATCAAAACTCCTTTTGAACTACTTTTTAACAAAAGATCCCTTATAAGTTCTAGTTTTGGATTTTCTTCTGTTATAGTATATTCAAATACACTTTTGCCACCCTTATTCGAATAAATTTCTTTAAAATTATCAAATAACAAATCTGAAAAACCTCTGTTTTTAGCATCATATACAATTCCAATATCAAAGACCTTTAAATCATCATAAATAAGTTCTCCCAAAACTTCTGATTGTCTTTTTAAATCTGGTATCACTCTTATAAAATTATCGTCTAAACCAGTCATCTTTGTTGTTGATATTGTTGGTGATATAAATAAAAGATCATCTTTTGCCATAGCATCTTTTATAACATCACTCATATTACTCATTCCAAAAGCTATTATTATATCTATTCCTTGTGATTTAAAATAATCTATAGCTTTTTTTGCACCTATAACGCTCCCTTTATTATCTCTTATAACCAAATCTATTTTTCTACCATTAATCCCACCATTTTGATTGAGTTCTTCAACTGCAATTAAAACACCATCTCTTTGAGCTACACCCATTTCTGAATATGACCCTGTCAAAGTAGCAGAAAAACCAATTTTTATATCTTTCTTTGAACAAGTAATCATAGATATACTCATCAAAAAAATTAAACAAATGCTCAAAAAAATTTTTTTCATGATACTACTCCTTATCTTTATATTCTATATGTAGTATTTACCCTTTTATATTATTATTTAACTACTGTATTACATGAAGATTTTTGCATAAAAAAACTACTATAAAACAATATCGATACAAATATCAATATTAATTTTATAGTAGTTATTTTTCTACTTTATATATACTTCAATTATTTAATTTAAATTTTTTATTAAATAAAAATCTATTATTTTTTGATTGAATCTACACCCATATATGGTCTTAATACTTCTGGTACAACTACTGAACCATCTGCTTGTTGATAGTTTTCAAGTATAGCAGCTACAGTTCTTCCTATTGCAACACCTGAACCATTAAGAGTGTGAACAAATTCAGCTTTGCTCTTTTTATCTCTTTTAAATCTGATTCCAGCTCTTCTAGCTTGGAAATCTTCAAAATTAGAACAAGAAGATATTTCAACATATCTATTGTAACTTGGCATCCAAACTTCTATATCATATTTAAATGCAGCTGTGAATCCTAAATCTCCTGAACATATTTTAACAACTCTATAAGGAAGTTTTAATGCTTTTAATACACTTTCTGCATCCTTAACTAAACCTTCTAATTCATTATAAGATTCTTCAGGTAATACGAATTTAACTAATTCAACCTTGTTAAATTGATGTTGTCTTATAAGACCTCTAGTATCTCTACCAGCAGATCCTGCTTCTGATCTAAAGCAAGGAGTGTAAGCTGTATATTTAATTGGTAAAACATCAGAAGTTAATATTTCATCTCTATGAATATTAGTTACTGGAACTTCAGCAGTTGGTATTAAGAAATAATCTAAACCTTCTAATTTGAACATATCTTCTTCAAACTTAGGTAATTGTCCAGTACCAACAAAGCTTGTTCTATTAGCTATAAATGGAGGTAACATTTCTGTATAACCATTATCAGCATGTGTATTTAAGAAGAAGTTTATAATACTTCTTTCAAGTCTAGCTCCTAAATCCTTGTATAATGTAAATCTTGAACCAGTTATCTTAGCTGCTGCTTCAAAATCTAATATATCTAAATTCGTTCCAACTTCCCAATGTGCTTTTGGTTCAAAATCAAATTCAGTTGGCTCCATGAATTTCCAAGCTTCTACATTATCATCATCAGTATCACCTTGAGGTACATCTTCATGAGGTACATTTGGTATTCCTAATAATAAATCTTTAAGTTCTCCTTCAACTTCTTTAACTGTAACATCAAGAGCTTTTATTTTATCAGATAAACCTTTTAATTTATCCATAAGTTCCGCTGTATCTTTTCCGTCTTTTTTGTAAACTGGTATAAGTTTAGAAGATGTGTTAGATTCGCTCTTTAGTGCTTCAACTTCTTGTAATAGCTCTCTTCTTTTATCATCTAATTCTATTGCTTTGTCTAAATCAAAATCTGCTTCTCCTCTTTTAGACATAAGTCTTTTAATTTCTGCTAAGTCATTTCTAATTCTTCTAATATCTAACATTTTACATCCTCCTAGTATTTGATTAATCTTTTTTTATACATAAAAAAACCTCCATCCCTTATAAAAAAGGGACGAAGGTATATATTCTCCGCGTTGCCACCCTAGTTGCAAAAACAGATAATGCTTTTGCCACCTTATATAGTTAACGCCTATTTACGTTGAAATTACTTAAATTCATTCCAAAACTCCAGAGTAGATTCAAAGACTTTCATTACAAATTCACACCAACCATTTGCTCTCTTAAAATAAAATTTTCTTTTACTATGCTCTTTCAACATTTTTTAAATATTAATTTTATTTAATTATAAAGTCTATAAAATTCTGTGTCAACAATAAATTTTTTATTTATAATTCTTTTATATCTTTTTTCAAAAATCCAATCATGAATGCAGTTACAAAAGATCCTATTAATATCGCAAGCAAATATAATAATGGTTTTCCATATACTAAAGGTATTACAAACATTCCACCATGTGGTGCTGGAAGTCCTATATTAAACACCATACTTAATGCTCCTGCAATTGATGAACCAACAATTATAGATGGAATTACCTTTGCTGGATCTGCTGCTGCAAAAGGAATCGCACCTTCAGTTATAAAAGATATGCCCATTATATAACAAGTTTTTCCTGCATCTTGTTCTTTTTTAGTAAATTTATTTTTAAATAATGTTGTAGCTAGTGCGATTCCAAGAGGTGGAACCATTCCTCCAGCCATAACAGCTGCATGTGGTGTAAAATTACCAGCATCAATCATAGCTATACCAAAAGTAAATGCAGCTTTGTTTATAGGCCCACCCATATCAACAGCCATCATACCACCTAATATAAGTCCAAGTATAACCTTATTAGTTGTACCCATTGAATTTAACCAAGCTTGTAAAGATTCATTTAATGTTGTAACTGGCGAAACTACAAATAAAAGCATTATAGCACCTGTTATAAATATCCCTAGTACTGGATATATTAAAACTGGCTTAATTCCCTCTAATGAATCTGGTAAATTTTTAAATAATTTTTTTAATAATAATATACTATAACCACCTAAAAACGCTGCTATAAGTCCACCCAAAAATCCTGCTCCACTATTAGTTGCTATAAGCCCACCAACCATAGCAGGTGCAAAACCTGGTCTATCTGCAATACTCATCCCTATAAAACCTGCTAAAACAGGTATCATTAATTTAAATGCATTTCCTCCACCAATATCCATAAGAAGTTTGGCAAAAGGATGAAATGATGGGTCATTTGGATCAAATGCTTTTATACCAAACACAAAAGACAATGCAATCAATATACCGCCACCAACTACGAACGGTAACATATTTGATACCCCATTCATAAGATGCTTATAAAATCCATTTCTCTTTGCACCTTGATTATCCTCATTAGAACTTTGATTTGTATATATCTTACCTTTTTGATTTAATGCATCTTTTAATAATTTTTCTGGTTCTTTTATAGCTTTTGAAACAGGAACTTCAATTACATTTTTTCCTTCAAATCTATCCATTTGAACTTTTTTATCAGCTGCAACTATTATGCATTTTGCTCTTTTTATATCATCAGCTAAAAGTTTATTTTTAGCACCAGTCGAGCCATTTGTCTCAACCTTAAAATTAATCTTCATATTCTTAGCTTTTTCATTTAACATATCTGCTGCCATATAAGTATGTGCAATTCCAGTAGGACAAGCTGTTACAGCAAGAATCAAATCCTTATCTTCCTCTATTTGCAATTCCTCTTTTGGCTTTTCTTCTAATAATTCCTGTTCATTTATAAGATTTAATATTTCTTCTTTAGATTTTGCCATTCCTAAAGCTGTTCTAAAATCTTCTTTTAATAACATTACAGATAATTTTGATAGAGTTTCTAAATGTTCATTTGAAGCATCCTTTGACCCTGCAATCATAAAGAATATATGAGCTTTTTTTGAATCAAAAGAATCAAAATCAATACCTTCTTTTGAATAACCAAATGCTAAAGAAGGTATCTTTACAGCATCAGTCTTTGCATGAGGAATTGCAATACCATCTCCAACACCAGTTGAAGACTGGCTTTCTCTTTTTAATATCTCTGATTTAAATTTTTCTTTATCATTTAATCTATTAGCTTCATATAATTTGTCAACAAGCTCATCCAAAACGTTTTCTTTCGTTGTAGACTTTAAACTAAGTATTATCGTATCTTCCTTTAACAGTTCTGTAATTTTCATAAAACTCTCCTTTCATTTATCAAAAGAGATTAAAGTTTTGAATTTTCAAAAATTTTATTTTAAAAAATCAAAATTTCATAATCCTTTAAATAAAATTTACCAAGAAGAAGATAAAAATATTAAAAATTCTTATCTTTCTTCAACTAAAATATTTAAAAATAAACCCTTTATATCATTTATTTTTGCCAAATCCTTTGAAAATGCAGTTGCACTACCACTTGCTACACTATATTTAAAACTCTCTAACAGATCTTTTGTTTTGATATATTTATAAATAAAACCAGCAACCATAGAATCTCCTGCACCAACAGAATTTATAAGTTCACCTTTTGGTGCATTGGCTTTATAAATATTATTATCATTAATAAACAAAGCTCCATCTTTACCCATTGAAACTATTACATTCTTAGCACCTTTTTTTAATAATTCCTTTGAATATTTTATTATTTCTTCTTCAGTTTCTATACTTACATCAAACAATTCCTCTAATTCAACTATATTTGGTTTTATCAAAAAAGGCTTGTATTTCAAAGTACATAAAAGACTTTCCTTAGTCGTATCAACTATAGCTTTTATCCCTCTTTCTTCTAATCTTTTTAAGATTATTTCATAGATATTATTTGGCATTGAACTTGGAATATTTCCCGCCAAAACTAATACATCATCTTTTTTTAATCTATCTATCTTTTTAAGCAACAAATCAATATCATTTTCTTTGATTTTAGGAGCATTTGCATTTATTTCAGTTTCTTCTTTTGATTTTAATTTAATGTTAATTCTAGTATCTCCATCTACTTTCACAAAATCAGATTCAATATCTTCTTTTTCAAGCAAACTCTTTAAATAGTCACCACTAAATCCACCTATAAAACCAAATGCTTTGCTTTTTAAATCCATATTTTTTAATACTCTTGATACATTTATTCCTTTTCCACCAGCAAATTTGTATTCCTTTTTACTTCTATTTAATTTTCCACTTTCAAAATCATCCACAAATACTAAATAATCTATTGCAGGATTTAAAGTAAGTGTATAAATCATTTAATCACAACCTTTATATTTGTTTCATTTAAGTATTTATCCATATTAAAAACTTCTTCATCCAATATTATTGTAGCCTCATACAAATCAGCTACTTTAACAAATGTAGTTCTATTGAATTTCGATTTATCTGCTAAAACATAAGTCTCTAAGCCAAGATCCATAGCTAGTTTTTTAAGATAAGCTTCATTTGAATCAGGTGTTGTAAATCCATTTTTTAAATCAATACCATTCATCCCTAAAAACACCTTATCGAATCTATAGTTTTTTAAATCCTTCAAAGCATTGATTCCAATAACAGCCTTTGTGCTATTTTTTACAAAACCTCCAATAATGTAAGCTTCAATATCTTTTTCAACTATTGCATCTATATGTTTTAGACCATTTGTAACTATAACAATATTTTTGCTATTTATATATTGAATCATCTCAAAAGTTGTAGTTCCAGCATCAAGATATATGCAATCTCCATCCTTTATCAAAGATGCCGCATATTTTGCTATTTTAATCTTTTGCTCCTTATTAAAAACCATCTTTTCATTGAAGCTAAGCTCTTCTATTTTGCTATCAATCAAAGTTGCACCACCATGAATTCTTCTTAACTTACTTTCTTTTTCAAGTTGAGTCAAATCTCTTCTTATGGTAGATTCTGACGAGTTTGTAATCTCTACAATTTCAGATATTTTTATAGTCTTTTCTTCTTGTAACTTTTGCAAAATAAGTTCTTGTCTTTCTTGAGTCAACATATAAATCACCTTTTTCCTTATCTATATTTTTATTATAAAATATTTTTCTTTCAAAATCAATCATTTTCTTTCAAAAGCTTTTATATTTTTATCATTATCAATCATTTTCTTTCATAATTCAATTAATAATCAATTAAAAACAATCATATAAATTTTATTTTTCCTTCATACTATTAAGCTCTCATATATATATTCTTAAAACTATCTGTTCATCATTTACTTTTTCACATTTTAATGATAAACTACATCCATAATAGAGAATTTATGACACTTTACTAATACAAAAGGAGTTGGTTTTTTGTTTTCAAAAAAATTCATAAAAAAAACATCAATAATAATTTTACTATGCATGATGAATATTTGCACATCTTTTGCATCTGATGATAATAATGATAAAAATATAAAAATTCCTATATACACTAAGAATTATAATAAAGAAATTCTTCAAATGTTTAAGGTTAATTTGGGCGATAGTACTGGTTATGTAGATATCTACTTTAAAGACGGTACATCTATAAGAGAAAATACTACTGTTGATTCTAATTGTGATCATTGTGTTGAAAAAAACTCTACACCAGTTGATATACCTAAAAAAGATCTTAAAGATATATTTATACCAAAGACCATATTAGATAAACATAAAAGTAATTCTTATACTTATAATAAAGATAAAAATCTGTATTATTTTTATGATAAAAGTACAAAGAAAAAAGTTGGGATTTATGACTGCAAACAAAAAAAATATCTTATAAGATATGATCTAAAGTATTCTAGTAATGATATAAAAAAGATAGATACACATTATGATAGTAGTAAATCTTATATAGAAGTTACTTATAATGATGGTACTACAAAAAAGGAAAATGCATCTTATGTTGATGTGCAAAGTAGTGAAAAAGTCTATTATCTAGAGGAAAAATAAGTATCAAAATTAATTTGATTGATAAATCAATATAAATAATAAAGCTATGCAAGAACGATTGTTAAATCGCTTCCACATAGCTTTTTTTGTTTCATTAATTTTTTTGTTTTTTTATAATATTACTTATCTAAATAAACTTGCTTATATTCTTCTAAATTATTCTTTATATCCTTTACTTTAGATATATTTAATTTGCTATATTTTGCGACCAATTCTATATTCATATTATCTTTAAGCATTTCTATTGCTGTAATTATAGATTTTTTTTCTGATCCTATTTTTTCACCTTTCATTATTCCTATTTTTTCACCTTTCATTATTCCTATTTGTTCACCTTTTATTATTCCTCTTCTTTCGCCTTTCATTATTCCTTCAGCTAATTTAGCTTCTAGTCCTTCATTTATAACTCTACCCATATTTGAAATCATCATATCCACCTCCTGTGTTTCAATAGTTTCATCAATTAATTCTATTAGTTTTTCCTTATTATCTAAACTTGTATTCTCAACTATTACATTTTTTATCCATCTTAATAAGTTCTTTTTCTTATCTATTTGTAGTCTCTTTATTACGCCTTTTATCGTTTCTAATCTTTTTACTATCAATTCTATATTATCTTCTTTATCTAAGTAAAATATTGTACTTACCACATTCGCTATCTTCTTTAATTCTTCGTCATCCATTCTATGAATGTCAAATAATAAATAATTAAAATCTATTACATAATCACTATACATTTCATGTGATTTTATTACTTCCTTAAAACTTCTTGGTACATGCCAATTATTTTCACCATTATATAATACTACTGGTATTACTGGTGGTAATCTAAATCCTTTTTGTTTTTTTGTATTATCATCATGTTCATCTAAATAC
>JAOARY010000044.1 GCA_025210335.1 Peptostreptococcaceae bacterium
AAACAGGGTAGGGCTTACCCGTAGAGCTTGGTAATCATAGTAACCATAGGGTTACTACATCCCAAGAAGCCCCCTCAAAACTGTTAAGTTTAGTGGGGGAGCATGTCACAAGAGATAGAACAAGAAATAATATAGAGCAGTTTTCAAATGGTGAGACTGCCTTAAAATATTTTGATTACAGATTTTTAGAAGGAAAGATATATTTATTAGATGAGCCAGAAAATAGCTTATCACCAAAATTTCAATTGGAATTGATGAAATTAATAATAGATTGTACTTATTATTGTAATTGTCAATTTATAATAGCAACGCATTCGCCGTTTTTATTGTCATTAACTGATGCAAGGGTGTATGACTTAGATAATGTACCTGCTAAAATTAAAAATTGGCAAGAACTTGATAATGTAAAGCTATATCATGAGCTTTTTAGTAAGAATGCACATTTGTTTGATTAAAATATATTTTGAAATTTCGTATTATAAATGAGATTTATAAAATTAAAGGGGCGATATTATGTATAATTTAAAAGATGATTATAGTGAAGGAGCACATCCTAAAATAATAGAGAGTTTGGTTAAGAGTAATTTAGTTCAAGAAGATGGATACTCAATGGATAGTTTCTCAAAAGAAGCTATAAGATTATTAAAGCAAGAATTAAATAATGATGATGTTGATATACATTTTATATCAGGTGGAACTCAAACAAATTTATTAGCGATAAGTTCGGTTTTAAGACCTCATGAGGCGTGTATATCAGCAACAACTGGTCATATAGCTACACATGAAGCTGGTGCTATTGAAGCGACTGGTCATAAAGTTATAATGGTTGATACTGAAGATGGTAAATTAAATAAGAAATTATTAAAGCCTGTTTTACAAAAGTATAATTTTGAATATGCAGTAAAGCCTAAGGTAGTGTATATATCAAATCCTACAGAACTTGGAACTGTTTATAGTAAGGAAGAATTAAAATCTCTTTATGATTATTGCTTAGGAAATAATTTATTATTATATTTAGATGGAGCAAGATTAGCATCTGCTATTGCATTAGAAGAAATGGAGCTTTCATTAGAAAATATAAATAAATATAGTGATGCATTCTTTCTTGGTGGAACCAAAAATGGAGCACTTTTAGGAGAAGCACTTATACTTTCAAATGATGAATTTAAAAAAGATTTTAGATATATATTAAAACAAAAAGGTGCGATGTTAGCAAAAGGTAGAATAATGGGAATCCAGTTTAAGACACTTTTAGAAGATCAATTATATCTAAAGTTAGGTGCTTATGCCAATGGTTTAGCTAAATATACTAATAATGAGCTTAGAAATTTAGGTATAGAATTCTTAGTTGATTCACCATCAAATCAAATATTTCCGATATTAGAAAATAATCTTATAAAAGAATTAAGAAACAGCTTTAATTTTTATGATTGGGAAAAAATAAGTGAAGATAAGACTTGTATAAGACTTGTTTTTTCTTGGGCGACAAAAGAAGAAAAAGTTAAAGAATTTGTAAATATAATAAAAAATTTTAAAGGAATAAATTAATGGTAGAATTAAAACATGAAATATTAAGAAAAATAGGAGAATTAACAAGAACGATACATGCTATAGTAGAACCAAAATTTAAAGAATATGGTTTGAAAAGAGGGCAATTTCTTTATATAAGCAGAATTTGTGAAAATGAAGGAATAAATCAAAATGAGCTTTCGAATTTATTGAAGGTGGACAAAACAAGATCAGCAAAGACTATAAAAAAATTGATTGAAGAAGATTTTATCACAAAAATAAGAGATGAAAATGATGCAAGAGCATTCTTATTATATCCAAATAAAAAAGGAAAAGAAATTTATAAAAAAGTAATAGCAGAAGAAAATAGACAAATAGATATTTGTTTTGAAGGATTTCAAGAAAATGATAAGAAAATAATTTTAAGTTTGATTTCAAAAATGACTGAGAATATTGAAAAAGATTGGAATAAACTAAAGAGTTAATATATCAAATTTAAAAAAATATATATATTAAAAAACCTTTTCATAATAGAGAAGGTTTTTTTGTTGATTATACTACAAAATAGATTTATAATGTAGTAAAAGCTACTTTTAAAATTTTGTTTTACAATCAAAAAACTTTGATTTATTATTAAATTATTGAATTAATTAAATTGGAGGCCATAAAAATGAATTTATCAAAAAAGCATGAAAAAATATCACCATCATTAACACTTGCTATAAGTGCAAAGGCAAAGAAAATGGTTAAAGAAGGTAAAGATGTTATAAGTTTTGGTGTTGGAGAACCTGATTTTAAAACACCAGAGAATATAAGAAAAAGAGCTATGGAAGTATTAGAAGAAGGTAAAATAGGCTATACTCCAGCTTCTGGTTTGATGGAATTAAAAGAAGCAATAAAAGAAAAATTATTAAAAGATAATAATTTAGAATTTGATGCTAGTGATATAGTTGTATCTAATGGTGCTAAGCATTCGCTTTACAATACTTTTCAAGCGATACTAAATGAAGGGGATGAAGTAATTGTAGCTGCACCTTATTGGGTAAGTTATCCAGAACTTATAAAGATGGCTGGTGGAAAACCTGTTATAGTAAAATGTAGTGAAGCTAATGAATTTAAATTTGATATAGATGAATTAAAAAATGCAATAAATGATAAAACTAAAGCTATAATATTAAATAGTCCATCAAATCCAACTGGATCTGTTTATGATAAAGAAGAACTTGAAGCTATAGCTAAATTAGCTATAGAAAAAGATTTGTTTATAGTATCTGATGAAATATATGAAAAACTTATATACGAAGGAAAGAAACATATTAGTATAGCTTCATTATCAAAAGAGATAAAAGACAGAACAATAGTTATAAATGGTATGTCAAAAGCATATGCAATGACTGGATGGAGAATTGGTTACACAGCTTCAAATACAAAGATTGCAAAACTTATGTCAAATATTCAAAGTCATGCTACTTCAAATCCAAGTACAATTGGACAATATGCTAGTATAGAAGCATTAAAAAATTCAGCAAATGAAGTAGAAGCTATGAGGTTAGAATTTGATAAGAGAAGAAAAAATATGATAGAGCTTATAAATAATATAAATAATTTATCATGCATAGCTCCAAAGGGTGCATTTTATGTAATGGTTAATATAAGCAAGGTTAAAGGAAGCAAAATAAATGGAAAAGATATAGAAACTTCAATGGATTTTGCTAATGAATTACTTGAAAAATCTAATGTTGCTGTAGTTCCAGGTATTGCTTTTGGAGATGATGATTTCATAAGACTTTCATATGCAAATTCGATGGAAAACATAGTTGAAGGTATAAAAAGAATAGAGAATTTTTTAAATTTATAATAAAATAGTCCTATAACCCTTGCAATTAGTTTAATTATATGATTTAATAATCTTGAAGAAGTTTAAAATATATTAAACAGGAGTGATTTATATGAATAAGGCTCAATTAGTTGCAAGTATGGCTGAAAAAACTGGACTTTCTAAGAAGGATGCAGAATCTGCATTAAATTCTTTTATGAAATCAGTTGAAGAAGCTTTAGTTTCAGAAGAAAAAGTTCAATTAGTTGGATTTGGAACTTTTGAAGTAAAGCAAAGAGCAGCTAGACAAGGAAGAAATCCAAGAGATCCTAAGCAAGTAATAGATATACCTGCTTCAAAAGCTCCAGTATTCAAGGCTGGAAAAGGTCTTAAGGAAATAGTAAATAAATAATATTTACTTATATTAAATAAGGAGGTGCAATTGCACTTCCTTATTTTTTTAAAAAATAACAAAATAAATATATTCGTGATTTTTGGTTGAAGTTTGTAATTATAAATTAATAATAGTTTTCAAATATGAAGAAAAAGAAAGGTGTGCAAATTTATGGAGATTTTAAAAAATCAAAAATTAGAAATAAAAATAGATAAATTAGGAGCTCAGTTAACAAGTATAAAGGATAAAGAAAATATAGAATACCTTTGGACTGCAAGTGAAAAATACTGGGCTAGACACGCACCAATACTATTTCCAATAGTAGGTAAGGTTAAGGAGAATAAATATAAAATAGATAATAAAGAATACAATCTAAATCAACATGGTTTTGCAAGAGATAGTGAATTTGAAATACTAAAAAATGAAGATGATATTTTAATATATAGATTAAAATACAATGAAGAAAGTTTAAAAAAATATCCTTATAAATTTGAACTTCTTATTGAATATAAACTAATAGATAATAAATTACAAATCAAATATAAAGTAAATAATTTAGATGATAAAAAAATATATTTTTCAATAGGAGCACATCCTGGGTTTAATTGCCCATTATTAGAAGGTGAAAAATTTGAAGATTATTATTTAGAATTTGATAAAAAAGAAAATCTAAAAAGAAAAATGGTTGATAATAAATTAGGTCTTTATACTGGGGAGTATAAAGAGTTTATGGAAGATGAAAAAATAATAAATTTAAATAGAGAATTATTTATAGATGATGCAATTGTATTTAAAGATTTTGATTCAAATAAAATAGCTTTAAAAAATAATAAAAATCAAAAGATTATATCCATGAACTTTGAAGATTTTAAATATTTAGGAATATGGACAAAAACAGATGATGCACCATTTATATGTATAGAACCTTGGTATGGTTGTGCAGATCAAGTAGATTTCGCTGGAGAATTTAAAGATAAGGAAGGAATAATTATGCTAGATAAAAAAGAAGTATTTGAATGCAAATATGACATTATAATAGAACATATTTAGAATATTTAATAAAATTCAAAAATCTTTTAGCACAATGCATAAAAAGAGCTTGTTATATATTATTTTTGGTATAAATTCATTATAAAAAACTTCAAAAAATTTGACAAATTTTTTAAAGTTTTTTTGATTATTAAAATCTATTATATTTTTAGTTTTAATTCATAGTGAATAAGAAGTTTTGGGGTATAAATATAATAATAATTTATAGTTATACTTTATATAAGAATAAAAAAAACTGGAGGTGCTATATATGAAGGTGGAAGTAGATAAAAGAAACCTGAGTTTTTTTATTATTTCTCTTTTTATAATTTTTAGTTATTTTTATATTCCAAAAATAGATACAAAGGTAGAGCTTGAGAAAATCAACTTATTAAACCAAAATAAAATTATAACTAAAGATTCAAAACAAATAATATTAAAAAACGATGATTTAAAGAGTTCAATCTTATATTATTTTGATATAATAGTTAAGGGTGAATTTGAAAAAAATATAGAACAAATATCAATTAGAGAATTAAAAGACAAAGAAATAGAACTTACTTTGGACTATATAAAAAATATAAAAAAATTTAATATAATTAATATAGATAGATTTGATCTAAAAAAAGAAGAAAATATAGCAGGAATAAGTGTATCCTATGAAGTTGTTTTTAAAGATTATTATAATAAGGATAATATTTTAAGAACTCAAAATTATATATTAAAAAAAGATAATAATGTATGGAAATTAAAAGATAAAAATTATAATTGGGATGAATCTGTACTTTTATTAGGAATTAATCAAGATGAATCAGTTCAAAGGAGAATACTTCTTAGCAAAGAGTCATTAGAAGCACAAAATAAATAATAGCCAAATAAATAATGTAGTTAAAAAAACATTGTTAAATTTATAAAATAAAAAGATAATAAGAGAGCTTTATACTTTAGGTCACAAAAACCTCATTTTTCTATTAAAAATGCAAGATATTAAAAAAATAAGAAATGAGGTTTTCTAATGCTTACAAAGAAAATACGAACTATATTTTTAGGAAGTGCAAAAATTCCCCGAGGTAATACTTTTAAAACTGGCAAAAACACGAATTATATAGTATAATATTAAAAGAATGTTAGGTTTTAAGAAAATCAATAATAAAAATAAAACTAGGAGGAATAAAATGAAAAATTATTCTATTTACGAAAATCCTTTAAATGCAAGATATACAAGTGATGAAATGAGTTATGTTTTTTCACCTTTTAATAAATTTTCAACATGGAGAAAGCTTTGGGTAGCATTAGCAAAATCAGAAAAAGAATTAGGACTAAATATAACAGATCAACAAATAAAAGAATTAGAAGAAAACGTAGAGAACTTAAACTTTGATGTTGCAAAAAAATACGAAAAAGAAGTTAGACATGATGTTATGGCTCATGTTAAGGCTTACGGAGATTTGTGTCCTAATGCAAAAGGTATAATACATCTTGGTGCAACAAGTGCTTTTGTTGGAGATAATACAGATATAATAAATCTAAAAGAAGCTTTAAAAATAATAAAGCATAAATTATTAATACTATTAAATAATCTAAAGAAATTCTCATTAGAATACAAAGACCTTCCTACATTAGGTTTTACACATTTTCAACCAGCACAACTTACTACAGTAGGAAAAAGAGCAACACTTTGGATGCAAGATTTACTTTTAGATTTTGAAGATTTAGAATATAGATTAGATACGTTAAGATTTAGAGGGGTTAAAGGAACTACTGGAACACAAGCAAGTTTCTTTAATTTATTTGATGATAATCATGATAAAGTAAAGCAGTTAAATGAATTGGTTTGTCAAAAAATGGGCTTTGATAAATATCAAGAAGTATCAGGTCAAACTTATACAAGAAAAATAGATTCAAATGTACTTAAAGCTTTATGCAGTATAGCAGAATCTATGCACAAGATGACTAATGATTTAAGATTATTACAAAATTTAAAGGAAGTAGAAGAGCCTTTTGGTAAGAATCAAATAGGTTCATCAGCTATGGCATACAAAAGAAATCCTATGAGATCAGAAAGAATATCTTCTTTATGTAAATATGTTATAGCTCAAAGTCTAAACCCAGCACTTATACATTCTACTCAATGGTTTGAAAGAACATTAGATGATTCTGCAAATAGAAGAATGTCTATACCAGAAGCATTTATGGCTGTAGATGCAATTTTAGAAATAGGAATAAATGTTACTAATGGTCTAGTTGTATATGATAAAGTTATAAACAAAAATGTTATGAATGAACTTCCATTTATGGCTACTGAAAATATACTTATGGAAGCTGTTAAAAATGGTGGAGATAGACAAGAATTACATGAAAAAATAAGAGTTTATTCAATGGAAGCTGGAAAAAGAGTTAAGATGGATGGACTAGATAATAACTTAATTGATTTAATAGCAAAAGATGAAGAATTTAATATGAAAAAAGAAGATTTATTAAAAATAATGGATCCTAAGAATTTCATAGGTAGAGCAAATGTTCAAGTTGAAGAATTTATAAAAGAAGCAATAGATCCAATTCTTAATAATTATGAAGGTGATTTAGACTTAAAGGTGGAACTAAATGTCTAAATGGTTCGATAAAAGATATCACACTCTTAATTATGACTTGAAAACTAAATTTGATAAAAAAGTAATAAAATTATCAATAGATGGTGGATTTACTTGTCCAAATAGAGATGGAAAGATTAGTACAAGTGGATGTATATTCTGTAGTGAAAGAGGTTCAGGAGAATATGCAGGAGATAAGAATTTGAGTATTAAAGACCAATTAAAACAACAAATTGATTTGTTAAAAGATAAATGGTCAGATGCTAAATATATTGCTTATTTTCAGAACTTCACAAACACTTATGCAAATTTAGAAGAATTAAAATCCAAATATGAACAAGCTTTGGAATTTGAAGATGTTGTAGGTATTTCAATTGGTACTAGAGCAGATTGCTTGGAAGATGATATTATAGAATATCTAAAAGACTTATCTAAGAGAACTTACTTGACATTGGAAATAGGTCTTCAAACAATACATGACAAAAGTGCTAAGTTTTTAAGAAGGGGCTATGATTACTCTTATTTTCTTAAAATACTAAAGAAATTAAATGATGCAAATATAAATATTGTACTACATCTAATAATAGGGATTCCAAATGAAACAAAGGAAGATATGATAGAAACAATAGATACTGTTTCTAAATTAAATATAGATGGAGTAAAGCTTCATCTTATGCATATAATAAAAAATACTGATTTGCAAAAAATTTATGAAAAAGAGAAATTCAAAACTTTTGAGCAAGAAGAATATATTAGTTTTATATGTGATTTGATAGAAAAATTAAATCCTAATATAACGATACATCGTCTTACGGGCGATGGTAGTAAAGAAACACTCATAGAACCTTGGTGGAGCTTAAATAAAAGAGCTGTACTAAATGGGATTGATAAGGAATTAAAATTAAGAGATAGTTATCAAGGAATTAATTATAAATAATATTAAAAAAGGACGACGTTGTCGTCCTTTTTTGATATGTTAAAGCAAAGTTTAATGATTTTCATAAATGTTTATTTATTATTTTCTACAATCTTAATAAGAAATTTCTTTACAACAGGATCCCTTGGACTCACATCTGCATTTGAGCTAAACTCAACATGAGTTTCACCTAATTTTTGAGGAACGAATTTATATATATGTTGACCATGTTCCAAATTATTAGAAGGTTCATATTCATCCTCTACAATCCTAAGTATATCATCATTTAATATATTAATATGCCATATAATTCCTAGTACTGGTTCTTCGCTCAAATCAATTTCTATAATATCATCCATATTCCCTTCGATAATCATCTCATCTGTAACTGAAGAGATATAAGTTTTAAGCATATATATTACCTCCCTTTGAAATATTTATAAACTTATAATATTCATACCCCGTAATAATAAAATATATAAGATAAATTAAAAAAATATTTAAATATTTACAAAAATCTTAAAGATAAAGTTGATTTAAGGTTATTTTACTATTTGTTTGATATAATGGCTGTAAATAAAAGCTTAAGGAGGATAAAGTTTTGAAAAAAATAATAACTATGATTTTGATATCTATGCTTATATGTTCTAATTTAGTATATGCACAAATAGATAGTAAAAATCAAATAAACAAAGGTTCAAATGAAGATGTGAACATAATCAAAGATGAAAAAGATTTTAAGGTGATTGCATATTGTTCAGATGTATTTGATGATAAGATTGAAGACAATATACCATTTGATAAAATAACTCATGCAATATATGCATTTTTGATACCTAAAGAGGATGGAACTTTAGTGCCACTAAAAAAAGAAGAAGACTTAAAAACTTTGGTTGAATTAGGGCATAAAAATAATGTTAAAGTATTAATTGCAATAGGTGGCTGGTTTGATGAAACTGGTGTAGCATTAGATTTAAGATTTGAAAAACTTGCTGCAAATGAAGAAAGTAGAAATAACCTTATAAAGAATATAGTTATGTTTGTGGAAAAATATAATTTGGATGGAGTAGAACTTGATTGGGAATATCCTGACCTTGGAAAATCAATGTTCAATTATGAAAAATTAGTATTAGGATTAAAAGAAGAATTAGCTAAAAGAGATAAAAATTTAACTGCGGCATTAAATGGAGCGTGGTCTAAAGATGAAGGCCCAAGTGTATCTTATGCTGTATCAACTAAATGTTTAGAGGCTTTTGATTGGATTAGTATAATGGCTTATGATATGAACAATAAAGACCATAGTCCTTTTTGGTTTGCAAATACTTCAATAGATTATTGGTTAAATAGAGGTGTTAGTAAGGATGATATAGTTTTAGGAGTTCCATATTATGCACATCCTACAGATCAAACTTGGAAAGTATATAGAGATATTGTTAAGGTTAATAAAGATAATGCGTACAAAGATCAAGCTATAATTGATGGTGTGACATATTATTATAATGGTATAGAAACTATAAGGAAAAAAACTAATTTAGCTTTAAATAAAGCTGGTGGAATAATGATATTTGATGTTAATGAAGATACATTAGATGAAACTAGTTTAACAAAAGTTATAAATGATGAAATTGAAAAATTTAAAAATGAGAAAGAAAAATTAACTAAAGAACAGACAACAAATAAATAAAAAATATGCAATTAATTATAAATTTTTCAGAATAATAATTAATTATATATAAAAAAGAGCTTAGAATAAAAAAATTCTAAGCTCTTTTTTTCGAAAATAAAACAAATATTTTCTAAAAAAAACGATAATATTATTAAAATAATATTATCGTAAATGATAACAATAATATGTAAAAATGATTAATAAAAACCATTGAAATTTTAGAAAATAGGTATATATACATACAAAAATCTCAAAAAATTACATACTTAGGACTTATAATTACTTTTTTTCATATTTATGCTAAAAAAGTAATAGAAAATGTTGTATATTTAAGACATAGTATTACTTTATTTGAATAATTATTAATAATAATTTAAATATAAATAGAATAAAAAACTTCGGTGGTGTGTATATGGAATTAAATGGAGTTAAAAAAATAATTGGAGTAATAATAATAAATCTAATAATTTTTATGCAAATATCATTTGCTGAAACTATTGAACTAACAAGTAATAAGACCAATGTATTATTTATAGTAGACAAAAGTAATTCTATGAATAATATAAACAAAAAGGAAATTATAAAAAATATATCAAAAAAAATAATTGACAAATTATATGATGAGAATACTGAATTTTCATATATCACATATAATCAAAATATAATAAATTTTACGAAAAATATGAATATTAATTCGCAAGATGAGTTGGATTTATTTGAAAAAAAAATATCTTCAAATAGGAATTCAGGTTATTCAGATTTAGGATTAGGACTTAAAAAGTCTAAAGATATTATTTTTTCTAAAGATTATAAAAAAGATAAATTTTTGATAGTTCTTATGACTGACGGTGATATTACTGTACCAAAATATAAAAATAGAAGTGAGGAAGAATCAAAAGAAGACATTAAAGATACAGTAAAAATATTAAAAGATAGTAAAATACCAATTGTTACTTTGGATTTTAATTTAGATAAACATACAAATTTTTTAGAAAATATATCGAAAGAAACAAATGGAATCTATTACAATGTTTTTTCAAATGAATATACATTAGATGAACTTGGGAGTAAAATTTTCGATATAAAAGAAAATATGAATAAAATATTAGAATTAAAAATACCAGATCAAATAAAGAAAAATGAAGAATTTTTTGTACAAGCAGTATTTAAAGATAGTAGTGGAGAAATTATAAAGAATAAGGATTTTTATAATGATTTTAAATTAAATGCCTATCTTTTAAATGAGGATAATAAATATAATTTAGTTCCAAAAATTTTTGATTATAAAATACTTTTAAAAAATAAAGTCTTAAATAGTGGTAATTATAATTTGAAATTAGGTTTTGAAAATAATTATTTGAAATATGAATACATAAAAACAGGTTTTGATATAACAAATCAAAAACCTAATAATAATTTTTATACGGATATAAAGTTACCAATATCAAAAGAGCAAAAAATATATGATTTAAATGATTATTTTACTGATATGGACAATGATTTGATAAGTTATAAATTATTTAAAGAAAATAAAAATTTAAAACTAGTAGGAAATAAATTATATATAAAAAGAAATAGTTTAAATGACTTTGAGTTCAAGCTTATTTATTATGATAATGAAAATTCTATTAATCAAACAGAATTTATAAATATCAAAATAGTAAGTAAATTAGATTATTATAAAAACTACATAATGCTTGGATTTATAATTACAATTTTGATTTTAATTTTTTATATCTATAGATTATATAAAGACGAAAATAAGAAGAATTTTAATGGAAAATTAAATATGTATTTTATAAGAACTAAAGATTATAACGAGATAGAGCCACTTACTTTCTATATTTATGAATATGAAAATTATAAAAAATTGAGTTTGTTTGAACTTTTTGAAAAAGAGTATTTGGAATTTGAAAATATAAATCTAAAAAAAATATATTTTAGACCTTATTACAATAACAAAATAAAATTAGTTAATCATTCTAATGCTACTGTGATGATTAATTCCAATATATTAAGAAAATATGAATGTGAAGTATTGGATTATAAATCAAATATACATATTACATTTGAAGATAATTATACGGAATTAGAAATCCACTTTAGAAAGATTTAGCTATCATATAAATTTAGCATAATAAAATAAAAATTAATATCAGGAGGCAAAAAATGGAGATAATCAATCAAACTAATAGAAGTATTCTATTTGAAGAAATCAACCCAGAAAAACTAGATTTAATATCATTGGTAGGTGACACTAAAGGGATAGACAGTTTAGATGATGAAAAGATAAAAGAAATAAATCAAAAACTTTTAATTAATAATTTTGATGAATTTTTGGATAAGTTTGAACCAGTTGTATATTCTTTTTACAATGCATCAAATCAAAAGGTTATATATACATTAAAAAAACCTGAAAATTTACCAGAAGAACATATAGTTACAATACCTATTAATAGATCAAATGATTTTTTAAATATGTTATTTACTTTAATTGAAACAAAAACAGCACAAGGAATAGCTAATGTGGATTTCAAATTTGAAAATTTACTTGATATGATTTCACCTAAAAAAGTAATGGATGATATAAGACAATCTAGAAAAGAAATTCAATATGTATATTCTAAATATGATGAATTAGACGAAGAAGATCCTAAAAAATTAGATTTAGGAGATAAATTAAATTATATGTTTGAAGAAGCTAGTGATAATTACAATAATGTAATGGCTATGTTACCACTTGCTATAGAAGATATAAAAACAAGATTATTACTAGGAGATGGGTCAACTTTAGGTGAAGATGAGGAACTAAAACTTGGTATTCTTAGTATGGGTGAAGGTGGAGAACTTAAAATCTTAGAAGCACCTAAGGAAGAGTCAACTGATTTAGTAGCATTAGATGATAATGCAAATACTGGTCTTATGGCGGCATTTGAAGATGATTATGATAGTATCAATGAAGCACCTAGTGAATATGTAAAGGATTTAGTAGTTAGAACTTTTTGCCCTCTTACTTCAACATTAGAAAGCAGTGTTGATATAGAAAAAGAAGTAGATAACTACAATACATATCTAGAGTTTTATAAAACAGCAAAAGATGATTTTGTTAAAGCTGTTAAGCCACTTATAGAAAAAATTGTTGGTATAAAAATGTTCTTTGATCAATATAATACTGAAACAAGAGGAATGAAACCATCTTTAATAATAACAAATAATAAATTAGATATGACTGTAAAGAGTAATAACTTACCTAGATTAACAACATACCTAAACACTGTAAATGATAAAAATGATTTTGATAATACTATATGGTTTGGAATTGTACCATCAGTTCAAATGCAAAAACAAGCAAAATCAAAATTAAAAAGAATGAGATTTAGAGGAAATGATAAAAAAGAAAAAGAAGGAATGAATACATTAGAATCAGTTACGATGCTTCTAAATGCTATAAAAGACTATAAAATACAAACATTTTTTAGTTTTGAAACAGGTGAGGAAACTACATTCTCAAATATGGCTGTTAACGGTATAGATAAATATGTTGATTTATGTGAGAATTTGATGAAAAAAGACTATAGTGAATATGCTATACCTTGTATGCCTAACTTCACGATAATACCAAAAGATAAATCAGGTGTTATACTAGACAGCAAAATGAAATTAAGTGAAAAGGGACTAGCTAAGATGTCCAAAGAAAAAGAAGATATATTAAAACTTTGGATAGAAGGTGTTTATATCGATGCTTCTTATGTTGCTGCTGGTGTGGTTGCGGCTTATCAATGCCCAGAATATCTAAAGGATACATTTAAATTAGCAACACCTAAATATCCGGGGGTTAGATTTGATATAGAAGCAAATGACTATGCTCTTAGATTCAAAACTACATTAGCAAAAGAGATCTCTGGTTTTACTAATAGTATTAAAAACTCGATCAATAGAAAAAGTTTTGGATTTGTTTTCTCTTCTGAAAATGCACAATATAGCGGTAGAGAAATAAGACAAATAACAGTATATAAAGCAAGAAGTTTACAATTAAATGGAAATGATTTTGACTCTATTTATAAGACACTTATGAGTAGTTATATAGAAAGAATTCTAAGATTCCACACTAATGATTTTAAACAAGATAATATAGTTAAGTTTTTTAGTAATAACCCTAATAGTCAAAAGAGTAAATGGTTAAGTGATAAAGGGTATATCAATTCAATCATTCAAGATGGTGATGATATTAACTTTAATATAGATGAAAAAACAGGTTCTTGTAATATAGATATTACATTTAATGGAACAGTTAAGAATCTAGAAGTAGAAATAACTAGAAATGATGCTGTTTCATAAAAAATTATAAATTAATGAAAAATTATTTAAATGATATTTTGTATAATAAAATTTATAATTTTATTATAAAGCTTAAAATAAAAGATTTTTTATCAAATCTTTTATTTAAATATAAAAATAAAAAAGGAGGATTCAAAATGGGATTTAGATTAAATGTAGAAGGTCCTGAGTCAATAAATTTGGGAATAGAAAATATATTAACTGTTGAATTTAAGACAGATACACCAGATGACTCAAACGCAAGATCAACAGATTTAGGAACAACAATTGTACTTACAGGAAAGATATTAACTGCTGTAAATGGTGAACCAGCTGATGAAACTATGAAATTAGCACAATGGTCATTAGTTCCAGGAGAAAAAGCAGATTGTTATAGAAAGGTAAAAGTTGATGTTATATCAGCTTCTCAAGTTGTAAGACAAATTGAACTTCCAAATGCTTTTATAGTTGATTATACAGAAGATTATGGAGATGAAGAAGGTATAGGAACTTTCTATTTACACATGAAACAAAAGAAAGATAAGACTAAAGAAATAAAACTAGAAGGTGGATTTGCACAGTAATTAATTAAGAAGGAGTGATATAAATGGGATTTAGATTAAAAGTAGAAGGCCCAGGTGTTATAGAGCTTAATAAAGAAAGTATACAAACAGTAAAATTAAAGACTGATTTACCAATAGATTCAAATGCAAGAACTAAAGATTTAGGTTCAACTATGACTATAACAGGAAAAATATTAACTGCTGTAGATGGTGAACCATTTGATAGTACAAGACAACTTGGATTATGGTCATTAGTACCAGCTGAAAAAGCAGATTGTTATAGAAAAGTAACATTAGATGTTATATCAGCAGATCAAATAGTAAGAAGCATCAATTATCCAAATGCATTTGTTGTAGATTACAAAGAAAGCTTTGGAGATGAAGAAGGTGTAGGAACTTTTGAACTTATAATAAGACAAAAGAAAGATAAACTTGCAAATGTAACTATTGAAGGAGGTTATGGAGTTTAATAATAATTAAACTTTTATAACATAAAATAAGGCAGTCCCAAAATTAAAAATATTTTGGGGCTGCTAAAAAAAGAGGGTTTATTATGAAAAATTTATACAAAATACTACAGGTATCAGCGGATGCAGATTTAAAAGAAATAAAAAAATCATATAAAAAATTAGCAAAAAAATATCATCCAGATTTAAATCCAGACAATAAGGATTGTGAAGAAAAATTTAAAGAAATATCAAATGCTTATGAAATACTTTCAAATGAGACAAAAAAATCAAAATATGATAGAGAATTTAAAAATCAATCTAACAATCAAACTAGTCAAGATTTTGATAACAAAACTAAAAGAAGTGCAAAGACAAGAAGTAAAACTGGTAGTAGACCTAATATAGATTTTGAAAATATTTCAAAAGAATTTGAAAGCTTTTTTGGATTTGATCCAAAATCAAAAAAAGTTAATCAAAATTTTAATAAAAAAAATAAAAGTCCAATAGATACTAGTGATATGTTTGAAAATTTTTTTAAGGCAAAAAAATTCTAAGAATTTTTAAGAAGTGAATAAATTTAGAATGAGTTAAATTTTATATCTTTAAAATTTTAAAGATATAAAATTAAAAAATACAAAATAAGAATTAAAAAGGAGAAATTTATGGAAGAAAATTATAATAAAAAGCTTAAAATTATAAATTATTTAATAATATTTTCTCTTATGATTTTGAGTTTATATATTTATTTAAGAATAGACTTAAAAAATGAAATATTAAAATTCGCAATTATATTATGTACATTAATAGCAATAATTTATTTTTTTAAAAAATCAAAAGAAAAGCAAATGATTGAAATAGATGATATTATTAGACAAATATCTCTACTCAATGAGGATAATCATATAATAAAGCAATGGGATATATTAGATGAAACCTCTTTAGTTATTGGAAGAAATAAAGGAGAAGTAGAAGTTGATATAAATTTAGATGAATGTATAAATTCTTCTTTGATTGATATAGAACATGCAGTATTAAACTATGCAAATAAAAGATGGTATATAGAGGATTTGTATTCTAAAAATGGAGTTAGAGTTCAAAAGGATGATGATTATCTTTATAAAATATCAAAAGATAAACCATGTATATTGGATAAAGAAGATATATTACATATTGGAAACACTAGATTATTAATAAGTTAATGAATAGGAGCTGTTAAGATGAGCTTGATAAGATGTGAAAATGGACATATGTTTAGTTCAAGAAGATATGGAAGTATATGTCCTTATTGTAATTTGGAAACTAAGGCAAGAGAAGATATTTTATTAAAAAAAGAACAAATAGATTTGGAAGAAGAATTATTAAAAGAAGAAATAAGACCAGTTTGTGGTTGGATTGTATGTGTTGAAGGAGTTAGACAAGGCAAGGATTATAAGATAAGAGAAGGTAAGAATTTTATCGGAAGATCTGACCATATGGATATACAAATACTTGGAGATAATAAAATCTCAAGAAAAAATCATGCTGTAATTGTTTACGATTCAAAGAAAAGAAATTTTGTATTATTACCAGGAGAAGCAAGTGGTATAGCGTATTTGAATAATGAAGCTGTATATGTACCAACACCACTAAGTCCTTATGACATAATAGAATTAGGAGACAGTAAATTCTTATTTGTAGGATTTTGTGGAGACCATTTTGAATGGAATGATGTATTAAAGGGGAAATAAAATGAATATTTTTATAGATTTTTTAAAAACGTATTTTATATATATAATAACAACTTTAATACTAGTACTTTTAATTTATAGAACTACAATAATCTATAAACTAAAGAATAATAATATAATAAACAATCTAAAAATAGATATGATTGATTTTGTAGGAAATAAAGAGTTTTTGGAAACCAATAATTTAGTAAGTCATTTTAACAATAATATAATGGCAGTGATGGCTGATGGACATGGGAAAAATTTTGTAGGAAAAAAATCATCAAAAGTAGCAATACAAACATTTGATCATTTATTTAGAACATATAAAAACTTAAATAATATAAATTATTTCTTTAAAAATGCATTTAACCTAGCAAACAAAGAAATACTAAAATACATAGATGATGAAATGGGAGGTACAAGTGTAAGTTGCGCAGTAGTAAAGCAAGGATATTTGTACTACGCAGTATGTGGAAATGTTAATATATCAATATTTAGAAATGATGAAATAATTCCATTAAGTGAAGGACATACAATAGATGTCTACGCAAAAGATAAATATTACAAAGGACAATTACAAAAACAAGTAGCATTACAGGCATTAAAAGACAAAAGACTATTAAATTATTTAGGTCAAGATGGATTTAAAGATATAGAATACTACGATAGACCAGTTAAACTAAAAAAGGATGATGTAATAGTTATATTAAATAGTGGAATAAGTGAAATAATACCTCTACTAAAAATAGAAGAAATACTTTCAACTAATTTTGATAAGGCATGTTATAAAATCAAAAAAGAATTTGAAAAAAGAAGAGATTACAAAGAAGATAATGGAAGTGTAATTTTGATGAAATATAAGAAATAGCAAAGGTAAAGGTGTAGTAAATGAGAAAACAAAATTCAAAAATAAGGACTAATTTCATTTCTGAGTCAGGAACTTATTTACAAAACAAAGATTACTTTGCTTTTGTAGAATTTGATAAATACGCAATATATGTAATAGCAGATGGAATAGATGAAGATAAGGATTTAACATCTTCAAAAATAGCAATCAAAAAAGTTATAAGTGAATTTAGTGAAAAACAAAGTTTCTCAAAAAGATATCTAAATAATATCTTAAAAAAAACAAGTGAAGAATTAAAAAAAGCAAGTATAGATAGACCCTTAAAAGCTTCGCTTACAGTGGTAGTATCAAATTATTCAAAATTTAGATATGCAACAATAGGTAATACAAGACTATATCTTATAAGAGATGGCTTTATAAAATATCAAAGTAAAGACCAATCTCTATCGCAGATGTATTTGGATGAAGAAAAAATCCCAAAAGATAAAGCTCAAAAACACGAAGAAAGAAACAATTTATACTGTTATTTAGGACAAAAAAGTAGGCTAACGCCTTATATATCAAGAAAATACAAATTAGAAGAAAGTGATACCATAGTACTTTGTACAAGAGGAATGTGGGAGAACTTATCAGAAGGAGAAATACTAGACGCATTAGACGAAGTAAAAGATCCAATAGAAGCAAATGATAATTTAGAAGAATTAATATTAGTAAAAAATATGGATGAATTTGAGAATTACACAATAGCAACGATATTTGTAGACAAAACCTATACAAATCCTAAGCTAAAGAAACTAATCAAAAAAATCCTTATAATAACAATAATATTACTCCTTATAATTGGTACATTTGCTTATTTTGCGTATAAAAAACATAAAGAAAAACTAAAAAATATAGAAGATATGAATTATTACAAACAAAGTGCTCTAAAATACATAGAAGAAGACAATTATGTAAGAGGAAAAGAAGAATTTAATAGTGCGTTAAATCTTGCAAAAAAATTAAGAAATCAAGAAGAACGTGATTATATAGATAAAAGAGTAAAATTAATAGAAATTATCTTAGATGCTAATGAAGAATTTGAAGAAGAAAAATATAAAGATTCATTAGAAAAATATATGAAAGTAAAAAAAGAATCTTTTTATCTAGATAATATAGCTTTAGATTATGTAAATAACAGATTAGATTTAATAAATAAACATATAGAAGTTTTGGATTTGATAAAAAGAGGTGAAAATCAATTTCTGTTAGATAATCTTTATGAAAGTGAAATAGAATTTATAAAAGCTAGAGATTTGGCTAGAGAAATATATTTTATATCAGCAAAAGAAGAAGCAATAGATAAATTAGATAAAATATATGAAAAAAAGAAAGATAAAGATAAAAAACAAGAAGAAGAAGAATTAAAGCAAGAAGAAGAATTAAAAAAAGAGATGGAAGAAGAGTTAAAGAACAATATTAAATTACAAGAAAGTGCAACAAAAGCCCATCAAGATGCAAATAAATTGTATAACGAAAGAAAATATGAAGATTCTTTAATTCATTATAAGATGGCACAAGTGCTTTATGAAGAATTAGGGATGAAGGATATGCAAGATATAGTAGAACAAAAGATGAAACTTATAGAAAAATTAATTAAAAATAATTTTGATGTAAAGGAGGGTTATTAAAATGTTAGATAAAATTCAAAAACGAATAAGTGAAATGGATAATTTAAGAGATAGAGCAACTCTAAAGGAATTATTAAATGACATATTAATTCCCCTATATGAACATGATAATTTTATGTTTGAAACATTAAATAAGAGAATATTTGATGAAATAGAATACGAAGACAATGATTTTAGCATATATACAACTGTTGTTTCAAAAATCGATTATGATCCTCTAAATTATTTCTTGCATCCAATTATAAATAACAAAACAAAAGAAGATTTAAACACCAATATAAAGGAATCCTTAAATAAAGATAAAATCAAATTAGATGAAGTGTTTTTGAAATTGGATTATTTAAAGCTAAATGAATTATTAAGAAAAGATATTAGCTTTAGTGGTAAATTAATTACAGACAAAAATTCATATGATGCAAAGTTTAGATTAGAAAAAAATAAAAGCTTTAAAGAAAAAATAGAAAATTTATATAAAGTATTTATAAAAAATAATATCAGATGGAAGACCTTTAATACTACATATTTAAAGAAAATATTGGATATATATTTGATTGATTTTGATATTAAACAAATAAATTACGATGAAAAAATAATTGATTATCAAATAGATTTTTTGCAATATAAAGAGTTTATAAAAGTAGATATAGTACCCTTATGGAATATAGAAAATAAAAAATTAAGCACAACAGGATTTCCAATGCCTTGTGAAGACAAAATAAATTACGAACACAAAATCGAAATAATAGATGAGGATGATAAAGAATCTTATCTTTTAAATAGTATAGAAAATAATATAAAAAATATAAGACAAACAAAAAATGGTCTGATAATAATAGTTGAGGAAGACCAACCAAAAGAATGGGAAGTCTTAAGACTTATAAATAAAAAAGAAAGTAAATTAGATAGATATGAATATGAGATTATATCAAATAAAAAAGATAATAGTTTTATAAATAGACTTAATAATTATAATAATTCAAATATAAAGACAAAAGCAGAATTAAAAAGATTATTAAATTCATTTGAATTATCAAAAAATATGGAATTTATAGGCTTGAATATAGCAAATGAATATGATAAAGAAATTCAAACCTATAATATGAATGATTTTATAGAAGATGAAATAAGAGAATGTGAATCCAATAGACTTATGATATTAAAATTAAAAATAAACGAAGAAAATAAAAATTTGGAATTTTTAAAAAGGGATAAATTAAGTTTTTTGATATCTGAAATTCAAATGTATTTTCCTGAATATAAATGTGTAGGTGAGCTTATATGAATTATATATGGGATGTATTTATTAAAGCAAAGAACTTAGGTATTCAAAATAATATAATATTTAAATACCCAAAAAGATATAGTCCTTATATAGAAGTATCATTTGTAGATCTAAATAAAAGAGATATCAAAGAAGACAAAGAAATAGAAGTAAATCCTTACTATAGATTTCATCAAATATTTAAAAATATGTTTTTGTTAGACAACAAAGAAGATGAAAATTTTAGAGAGATATTATTTGATATATTAATACATTATCTAGCCATTATCGATATCAAACAAGGACTTTATAAAGGTGAATTTTATAAAAGATTTATATTAAATGATATAAAAGAAGGTAATTATTTTGATGAATTAAAAGAATATATAGATATATTCACATTTGAAGAAAAAGATAATTTATTAAACCATTTACTAATGCTTTATAAGAGTTCTAATAATATAGAATTATTCAAAAGTATAGTAAGAAAAATATTTGATAATAGTATAGTCTATCTTAATAAAGAAAATAAAAATGAAATATTAATATATTTAGGTGAATATCAAAATTTCATGAATCAAAAGAAGATAGACTTACTTATAGAGATTTTTTTGAATATAAAATACAAGGTTTTATTGTATTTTGAATATCATTTTGGAATAAACGGTGTTGATAATACAATGAAAATAGAGAATATGGTTATATATTAAAAATATTATAAATAGATTATATAAATAAGATGAAATAGGTGAAATAGATGATTAATTTTAATGGTTTTAAATCGAATGATGTAAAGAATAAAAAATATTATAAAAAAAATCAATTAAATAATATGACTACATATCAATTAAAAGAAATAGCATTTAATGAAAGAATAACAATAGCTAATATTAAAGATTTGAATAGGGAATTACTAATAAAAAAAATATTGCAATATAGAGGGATAGAAGATAATTTATTTATCTCAAAATATAATCAAAATGCATTTTCTAATCTATATACCTATATAAAAAACTCGAAAAAAAATAAAAAAATAGATAAAAATTTTAATTATAAAGAAAAGATGAAAATATTTAAAGATTTAGAAATAGACTATTCTTTTGATTATAAATTAAATAGTGATAAGAATTTAGAACAAGGAAATATATTGCTTGTAGATGATGAATTTAATCTATGTAGTATTTTGAATCTAAAAAAAATAAATGAAGAGTTTTATATAACTAAAGATAAATCTATGAAAATAAAAACCTATGATAATCATCATTATAGTTTGTTATATTTAGACAATAAAGAATCTGAAATGATTTATGATATATATGAAAATACATCCAAAAACCCAAAGGAAGAATTTGATTTTTACAAATTACCTTTATTGGATTTAAAAATAAAAGATTTAGAAATATCAAAAGCTCCTTTAGTAATAAATATAGGTTCTAAAAATTCAATACTAGGAACTTTTGATATAGATGAATTAGATACTAATAAATCTATAAAAATAGCAAAGATAACAAAAAATACAGATAAAAATAAAATACAAACACCACTTATATCTACTGCAATAGCAATAAAAAAAATAAATAATGCAAATTCAAAACAGGAATTTAAAGTTGAAAAATATCTAAAAAAGGAAAATGATATAGATTTAGAAAAAGAAAAACAAGAAGAAATAGAATATATATTTTCGTATGAAGCAATAGAAAAATATAAGGAAAATATGAAGGATATTAATTTATTTTTTAATTTAAAACGTTGGTTTAATAATCCATATAAATACGAAGAAATAAAGGATAATAATGGGAATAAAATAGAAATACAAAGAATTAGATTAATAGAAAAATATATAGAATATCTAATAGAAGTTGGACGCACTTATTTCAAAAAAGATTTTAAAAACCTAAATTTTGTATTTTCAATAAAAGAAAAAGAGCGTTATATGCAAATTATAAAGAAAGATTTGACTGATATAAATAGTAAATATCATATAGAGGAACAAAATTCAATAGATGAAACAACAGGGACTTTATTTAACAGTATCCATAATTTGATAAAAAAAGATGTATATAAAGATAATCAAAAATACAAAGCATTAATAATTGATATAGGAAGTAGAAAATCGAATTTAAATTCCTGTGAATTTAAAATAGAAAATAAAAGAATATCCTATGAAATTGATATTCAATCCAATCTATTAAATTCCAAAATTGATTTTGGTGGAGATAGTATAGATTATAAAATTTTTAAATATTTAAAAATACAATTAGCTCATATAATAAGACTTAGTGACATTAAAGAAAAATATAGATATAAAAATAATTCTAATATCAATATTGATGAAAATATTGAAATAGATTTATTAAATAATATAGATAAAGATATATATAAGTTCATAGATGATAATGAAGATATTGATTATAATTTTAATAGTTTATATGAAAAAGCTAAAGATATAATACCGACAAAATATAAAAATTACACCAAAAGTAATTTGAAAAACTATTATAAAATAAAACAAAATTATTATTATCTTATGGAGTTAGCAAGAAAGATCAAAGAGGAATTTTATAAAAATAATAATGTGTATGAAATAATACTTAGTTTTGATGAAAAATATAAAGATAATATTAAAAAAAATACTATATATATTGATAGGTGGAAAATAAATAGATTAAAAGAGAGTGAATTAATACAATTAGACGAATTACAATCTTTAAATATAAATATCTTTGAAATAAAGAAATTAATTCAATCAGATATTTATAAGATGATGAAAGACTTTTTGGAACAATTATATATAGACAATGAAATTCCTAAATATTCACTTATAAAATTAAGTGGTTTATCCTCTAATATAACTGTATTTAGAGAAGTTCTAAAAGAATTTGTACCTGGAAGAATTATTGAGTTTAAAAACACTAAAGATTTATATGAACTTAAATTAAATTCAATAAAAGGTGTATTAAATTTCTTATATCTTAAGAAACTTGGATTTATAGATTATAATATCGAATCAAAAATATTAAAAATACCATATAAGATAACAGCTTACACCCATACGAATGAAGAAAAAATAATAATAAAAGCTCTTCAAGGTAATATAACAAATAATATATCAAGATTCATGGGTGAAAGCATAATACTTAAATTATATTTAAAAGATAATAATGACAATGTTCTAAGAGAATTCATATATAAAAGCAAATTAAAGGATTATAAAGAGATAACACCTAAAGAAATAGAAGAAAAATACAAAGATATTATCTATCAATTTGAAACAGATAGTATAAGAAATAAAGAAATTAAATTTTTTATTTGGCAAGATGTTAATTTATTTGGATTTAATATAATTCCTATATTAAGAGATGAAGAACAATTATATATAGGATCTAAGAAAGTATGTTTGTTTGAAGATGATTCGTGGGAAATTGATTATTATGATGGACTAAAATAGGAAAAAGATAGGTGAATAAAATTGATAGAAAATAAATATCCAATCTTTGAACGAGGAAGAATATTAAAAATAGAAATGCTAGAACATCTAAGAGATTTTCCGCTAGATATATTTAATATTTTTCTAAAAAATTATTCAAATGGTATATTAAAAGGATTTGATATAAAGATTGAAGAAAACTATATAGTACTTAGCAGTGGAATTATAGTTCATGATAAAAAACTATATTATAACAAAGATAGGACTGTAATTAAATATAAAGAAAATGAAGGAGATATAAATCTTAATAGGGTAATAATTTTGAAACTAAAATTTTTGCAACAAAAGGATATTAAAGATTTTAGAATAAGAGATACAAAGATTTATATGGATGATAAAGAAATTAAATCTGATGAAATTGAAATATGTAGGTTCAAATTAAAGAATGAAGCTAGACTTAGAATGGATCATGAGGATTTTGAAGATTTGGATACTGAATATAATACAATTAATCTTATTAATTCAACTTATTCTAATATAGAAAATCAAACGATTCATCCTTATATAATCAAATTCTTTTATAGAGAAATGCTAAAATTTGATATTCAAAATCAATTGGATTTAAATTTTTGTCTAAATGCATCCAATAATAATTTAATCAGTCGAGAATATATAATAAATTATTTAAAGCTTAGACTTAACTTAGCAGAGGATATGAGTTTTAACAATCAAAATATATATAATCTTCTTTTGCAAACACTAAATACGACAAAGGGTGTAGGCAAAAAAAATCAAAATCCAAATTATTTTAATAAAAAAATACTAATTGATTAAGGGGTGTGTTATGGAAAATAAAGATGATATAGCTATTTTAAGAGAAATAAAAGCTAATAAAAAAGAAAAAAAAAATAAAGAAATTCAAAAAAATAAAAAAGAAAATGAAGTTTTTATTGATGGTAATATATATGAATTAGTTGACGGATATTTTTATGATGATAAATTATATATGCAAATTCCCAAAGATTTTCAAGATATGAAAGATGAAATAAAAGATATTAAATACCCAAATATTCATAGACCAGAAATAATAAAAACAAATAAAACTAGTGAGATAGATATTACATTTAAGATAATAGATCAAGAAATAATAGAAGATAGCGTATATGAACTTACAATAGGCATGAAAAATATGCTTAAGAATTTAAATCCAAGCAATATATTCATATCTCAAGGTTTAAAAAAAATAAATCTAAAAAATATAGGATTCTTGGAATTAAAAACAACAGCAATAGATGGATTTTTATATAATTTGATGTTTTTTATGGTTTTTGAGGGGAAAGTGCTAATAGGAAAAATAGCATGTATATATGATGATTATAAAACTTGGAAAGAACTTGGCTTTAAGATGATAGATAGTATAAAAATTATGTACTAAAAGGAGGTAATTATATGTCTTTAGGATATACCTATGATTTAGTTGATATATCACCTTATAAATTTGAAAAAATAATAGATATACATTTAATAGATGAACTTTTGGAACATACAAGGATTTATATAAGAGGAATTATAAAGGAAGAAGATATTGATAAATACGTAGATGATGCCAAAGAAAAACAAGCCTTTGAAATAAATCTAAAAGGTAAGGATTCTACGATTACTTTATTTAAAGGTTTTGTTGGAAATATAAAAATAAAAGCAGGAGGAAATCTAAGAGAATTAGAAATCATAGGAATTGGTGCTACATTCTTTATGGATAATAAATTAAAGAAAAAATCATATCAAAATGTAAATATGTTATATACACAGCTTATAGATGATAGTATTAGTGAATTTGGTGGTGGCTATGCACAAAAAATCTTAAGTGGAAAAAAAATAAAAAAATTAATTATTAGATATGATGAGACATCTTGGGAGTTTGTAAAAAGACTTGCAAGTCATTTTAATGCTTTTATAGCTCCAGATAGAAAATTTTTTGAACCAAATTTCTTCATAGGAAATTTACCTAGATTGAATCATTTAAGTTTAGAAGAATTTGATTATGAAATAGATAGAAATCTAATAAGTTTTACAAATAAAAAAGATAATAAGGTAAGTGGAATAATGGAACAAAACTTCACTTCCTATATTATAAAAACAAATAAAATATTAGATCTTTGCCAAAGTATTGATTTCAAAGGAAGAAAATTATACATATATAAATGTGATATACAAATGCAAAATTCCATATTTCATAATAAATATTATTTATCTGATCAAAATGGACTCAAACAAAAATATATTTATAATGAAAAAATTAAAGGAAATGCTATTTATGGTGAAGTAGCAGAGATTAAAGAAGACAAAGTCAAAGTTCAATTAGAGATAGATGAAAAAAGACCTTTAGATAAACTCATGTATTTTGAATATTCAACTATTTATTCAACAGAAGATGGAAGTGGTTGGTATTTCATGCCTGAATTGGAAGATAGAATCAGATTATATGTGCCAGAAAATAAAGAAGAATTAGCATTTGTAGAAAGTGCAGCTAATTTAGAACCCAAAAAACCACAAAAGAGAAAAAATCCAGATATCAAAACTTTATGTACGGTCTATGGAAAGGAAGTTAAATTCCAAAAAGGTCAAGTAGATATTATTTGTAATGAAGGACTTTATATAAGACTTGAGGATAACGGTGGAATTGAGATAATAAGTAATAAAAATATAAATCTAGAAGCAGATGATAGCATCAATATTAGTGGAAATAGTATATCAATAAAAGGTGAAGAAGGTGTTATTGTAACACAAAATGAAGACTGTAAATTGCAATTAAAAGATGAAATAACTATGTCTGGTGGAAGGGTGAATATTGAATAATGTTAGAACAAAGAAATAATAATGAGGATTTGTTACAAAAAGACAAAATAAAAAACCTTTGTGACAATGCTAATGATTATGCACAAAAAAAAGCAAATGTATTAAAGGATTTTATAGAAAAAAATATAAAAATAGAATTTGATGAAGAAGAATTACAAACAATATATCTAAGGATGGAAGAAGATTTTGATAATATAGAAAACTATATTATAAGTACATTTGATGATTTATTTAAAGAAATAAAAGAAAAACAATTAAATAATGAAAAAGGAATAATAAAATATATAAATATGTCATTTCTAAAAACCAGATTATTAGAAGAAAAAGGGGTGTATTTAATAGAGGCTTTTGATTCAAATCTATATTTAGATGATGTAGAAATTAATAAAGAATTGGAATTAGAATTTGTATACAAAAGTCATTTTGATAAGGGAAGAAAATTATATTCTATAAAAGACAAATATACACCATATGTTTTGGATGAAGATATCAAAAATATTTTACTACAATCATCAAATAGATATATGTTGTTTGTAGTAGAATTCATGAAAGAAATTCTAAAAGATATAGTAAAGTTAGATTCCTTTAAAAAAATAAATAAAGAAGATCAACTATCTTTTACAATAAGTGAATACAAAACAACACCAACTTTGATTAAAGAATGTAAATTATAAAATATTAATTTAATAAAAATTTATTATTGATTTTTTAATTAAAGCAAAAATAAATAAGTTAATAAAATATTAACTAAAAAGGAGGTTCTATGGATTATTTTTTACTCTTAGAAGATATGGATTTAAAAAGTGATAAAATTTTTAAAATTCCCAATTTTAAAAATTATTCAAAACTTCTAAATAAGTATGATTTTGATTATTCAAAAGCTTTAAATGATGAATTTTTGATAGTTGAAGAAGATTTTAATCTCAAAAAATACAAAGATTTTTATGGTGACAAATTTCCAATAATCTCAGAAAACTTTTATAAGTTCTTTAAAGAATTTTTTGAAGAGCCTGTATTTAAGAATGTCATTGTAACAGATAATATAATGACATCTCAATTTAGATATTACTATCCTGTTCTTAATAAAGTGGATTGCCTTAGTAGTCAAACAAAATTAAATAGTTTTAATCAGAATATGGATATTAATGATTTGAAAGATTTGGAGATAAACATGGTTTGTGATTTGATACTTGATAGAAAAAAATTAGATGAATTGGATTTGGATGCTTTTTATATCGAGAATTTCAAAAAAGATATTATGGTTGTAAATCTTTATATAGCTGAGATGATTTTAAGAAATAATTTGGAAGGAATTAAATTAAAAAGACTTAAATTAGATTAATTGGGGAGGGGAGTTTGATTGGACAAAAAAGCTTATATTGTAAGAGGTGCAAGAATGAGATGTAATTGTGGAAGCCATCCTAGAAGAATAAATTTGCCAGTAAGTCATGGCTCTTTTATAAATGATAAACCTGTAATGCTTGAAACTGATTGTATTCCTGATTTTCCACCTAATCCACTAAATAATATACCTTATTTTGGTATATGTTCAAGCCCATTAAACCAAACAAAAATACCACTGACTTTGGCACATGAAACAACAAAACTTCCTATTGTGGGAACCAAATGTGCAGTTACAATTGCTATGCCATGGACTAATTGCAAAAAAGATTTGTTGCTTAATAAAATGGCACTCACAACTGATTCGGTATTATATTGTGTATTTGGTGGAGTTATAAAGTTTGAAACAAGTGGACAGGAGGATGAGGACTAAAAATAGGGGGTAGTTATGGGCATTTTAAAATTTAATGACATAAGTATAGAAACACCTTATGAACTGATATCAATACTCGATATCAAATTAAATCACGAAATATCAATACATTCAACATTAGAAATACATGCCATTTGTAAAGAAGAAAGCTTTGATCCGTTTTATAAAACAACTTTAAAGGATTTTGTTGAATTAAAAAAAGATGACAAAACAGCATTTAAAGGATTAATTGGTTATTATAATACCAAAAGAGAAGGTGATTTGTATAGCATTATAATAAAGGCCGTTAGTGCTACTTCACTTTTGGATTCACAAATAAAATCACAATCTTTTCAAGATATAAATATGACTTATTCTAATGTGATAAGTGAAAGTATAAAAGATATAAATGGAGCATCTTTTTTATTTAATTTGAAAGACAAGACTATAGATGAACCTATAATTCGGTACAATGAAACAGCTTGGGAATTTGTAAATAGGCTTGTAAGTCACTTTAGTAGTGTTTTGGTCTGTGATATAATAGAAAATAAGCCAAGATTTTATTTTGGTTTTAACAAAAAAAACACGATAAACATAGATGATTCCTTATTTTATGAATCATCTAAAGATTTATTATCACTTAATTTATCTGTAGATAAATTGATGGATACCGATGTTTTTTATCATGAAATAAAAAGTAGAGAGGTTTATGAATTACAAGATACAGTTAATTTTAAGAACAAAACTCTTTTTATATCCAGTATAAAAGGAGAATTTATAAAATCTGAACTTATATTTACATATAAACTTTCTAGACTTAAAGGTATTAGACAAAATAAAATCTATAATGAAAATATAAAAGGAGCTAGCTTAGAAGGTAAGGTCTTAGATACCAAAGAAGAACTTGTTAAACTTCATCTAAATATTGATGATAAACAAGATAAAGCTACAGCTTATTGGTTTAAGGTTGCCCAACTAACTAACAATGTCTTTTATATAATGTATGAAAAAGATACTTTTTCAAGATTATATTTTCCATCAAATAAGGAAGTGGAAGCAGAAGTCAAAAATTCTGTTAGAAAAAATGGTTCAACTTGTCCACTTACCAAAAAACCTGAAAATAGATATCTTACAACTAAAGATAAGAATCAGATGTCACTAAAACCATCTAGTGTTGAATTTAAAAGTAATGAAGGACTCAAACTTTCAACTCTTGTTGAGGATTCTTTTGGCGCTAAATTAGTAAGTCATAAAAATATTAATTTAAATTCTAAAGGAAGTATTTCTTTTCATGCTAAGAATATGGTAAATATCACAGCTAAAACAGATGTACTTTTTTATAGAGATAATAAATTAAATCCTCAAAGTTTTACTATGGAAAATGAGTTTCATTATTTAGGAAATAATGTACTACTTGAGGGTGCAGATAGATCTTCTTATTCATCTATAGGCGATGATCCACTTTTAGTTACTCCTATAAAAAAGAGCTTTGACTGGGGCAAATTAGCGTTAGGAGTATTAGCTGGTTTAGCAGCTGTGGCAGCTGTAACAGCAGTTGTTGCAACTGGAGGAGCAGCACTTGTTGCTGCTGGAGCAATAACTAGTGCAACTTCAGCTGTAACAGGAGCAGCTGTGGCAGGTGGTATAGCAG
>JAOARY010000045.1 GCA_025210335.1 Peptostreptococcaceae bacterium
AGTTAATTTCTAAAAAAGAAGCTACTTTAAGTGCTAATAAATTTGATAAATATATAAATAATGAAGTTAAAGTTCTAGATGATTATAAATGGATTAATTTATGTGGTTCTAAAGCAAGAAAAAAAGCTATATGTAATGCAGAAACTGCATATAAAAGATTTTTTAATGGAAAGTCTAAATTTCCAAGATTTAAGAAGAAAAATAAATCTGATGTTAAATTATATTTTCCTAAGAATAATAAAACTGATTGGAAGATAAAAAGACACAAAATCAACATACCAACTTTAAAATGGATTAGATTAAAAGAAAAAGGTTATATTCCGACTAATTTAAGCGTTATTAGTGGAACAGTATCAAAAAAAGCAAATAGATATTTTGTATCGGTAATAGTTGAAGAAGAAGTTGATATTAAAAATAATATAAAAACCAAAGGAATTGGAATTGACTTAGGACTAAAAGATTTAGCTATTTGTTCTGATGGTAGAGTATTTAAAAATATTAATAAAACTATCAGAATTAAGAAGATAGAAAAAAAATTAAAAAGAGAACAAAGAAAACTTTCAAGGAAATATGAAAGTTTGAAATTAAAAAATAAAAGAAAAGGAGAAGCTACTAGGCAAAATATCCAAAAGCAAATAGTCAAAGTACAAAGAGTTCATCAAAGACTATCTAACATTAGAACAGATTATATAAATAAAACGATTAATGAAATAGTTAAGCAAAAACCAAGCTATATAACTATTGAAGATTTAAATGTTATAGGTATGATGAAAAATAGGCATTTGTCTAAAGCTGTGGGACAACAGAAATTCTATGAGTTTAGAGTAAAACTTAAATATAAATGCAAACTAAATGGAATTGAATTAAGAATTGTTGATAGATTCTATCCATCAAGTAAAACTTGTAGTGTTTGTGGAGCATATAAGAAAGATTTAAAATTAACTGATAGAAACTATAAGTGTAATGGGTGTGGTTCTATTTTAGATAGAGATTATAATGCTTCTATTAATTTAGAGAATGCTAAAATATACGAAATTACAAAGTAAAGTAATCGTATATATGTACCGATGGCTAGTCGGGAATTAACGACTGTGAAGTGCTATACAAACGAAAGTAGTATATTTTTATAAATTATGAAATCGAGTACGTTGAAACAGTAATAATCTCGATATGGATACTTTTGTCCATATTTTGAGTAGCAGGAATGAATATTAATGAGTATTGAAAAAAATCAACATTAAAAAATGTTGGAACAAAGAAAGCAAAGATTGACAAACTGCTTATATCAATAAGTTTATCTTTAGTATTATCAATAGTGGCATGTTTGGCATTAAAACCAGATACATCTCAATTAGTTGCAAGTAAGATATTTTCTTTATTTACTGATTTATTTGGTTCAGGAGTTTTATTATTTACATTCTTAGGAATAATTCTTTTAATAGGTATTGCATTTAGTAAGTATGGAAGTATAAGACTAGGAAATGAAAAGGCAGAGTATTCAACATTTAAATGGGTTGCTATGATGATTTGTTGTGGACTTGGGTCAGCAACGGTTTATTGGGCGTTTATGGAATGGGCTTATTATATCAAAACACCTGGAATAGGTATAGAATCAGGATCAACGATTGCTTATGAAATGAGTGTTACTTATACGATGTTCCACTGGGGAGTTAGTGCATGGACATTATATGCATTAGCTGCAATACCAGTATGTTATCATTTTTATGTTAGAAAAAATAATGGTTTAAGTTTTAGTTCAGTTATTAGTGCAATGACAGGTATTAAATCAAACGGAATAATAGGAAGAATAATAGATGTAATATTTATATTCACTTGTTTTGGAGGACTTAGTATAACTCTTGGAGTATCTGTACCTTTAGTAACTCAAGTTATATGTTCTGTTATTGGTATTGAACCAACTTTTAATATGAATATAATACTTATAGTTTTGATATCAATAATATATTCATTTAGTTCATATATAGGTATCCAAAAAGGTATGAGTAAATTAGCTGATTGGAATACTAAATTAGCGATAGTATTTTGTCTTTTAGTATTATGTATAGGACCTACATTATTTATAATGAAGAATTTTGTTAATTCATTTGGGCTAATGGTTCAAAATTTTGTAAGAATGAGTCTATATACAGATCCAGTCAATAATAGCGGTTTTCCAGAATCGTGGACAATATTTTATTGGTTATATTGGACTGCTTATGCTCCATTTACTGCACTTTTTATTGCAAAGGTATCAAAGGGAAGAACAATTCGTTCGGTTATAACAAATACACTTTTAAGTGGAAGTTGTGGTTGCTTTTTCTTCTTTGGAATATTAGGAAGTTTTTCAGTTCAAAGAGAGATTATGGAGGTTGTTCCTGTAGTTGATATGTTATCAAAAGGATTAGATAAAGAAGCTATTGTTATGATGTTAAAGTCTTTACCTTTTGGAAATGTATTATTAGTTTTATTTTCAATAATAACTGTATTTTTCTTAGCTACAACATTAGATGGTGCAGCATTTACAATGGCATCAACTGCTACACCTGGACTTAAAAATAATGAAGAACCTCATCCGATACACCGTCTATTTTGGTGTGCTATGTTAGCAGTTGTACCATTAACTATGATAATGATAGGTGCAAATTTAAATACAATAGAAACATGTGCAGTTGCATCAGCTATACCACTTGTATTTATAATGATAATTATGCTTTATGGATGGCTTAAATGGATGTTTGAAGATTATGCTAATAAAAACAGTGTTGAGATATTTGAAGAATCTAAATTGAAATAATTGTATTAAAAAAATTTAGTATTAATTATAAAAATTAAGAGGCTGAACTTAAAATTAAATTTTTAGTTCAGTCCTTTTTGCTAGTAAATTTTTTTTTATTATTATTTAGGGTAAAATATAGTTGGTGGGGTGTTTTTATGAAATTAGATCAGTTTAGGTTTTTGGATTATGAAAAATTAAAAAGAATTGTAGATAATGCATATGATGAAATTTTTGTTTATGATAATAATTATAAAATAATATATGTAAATAAAGCGTGCAAAAGACATTATGGTATGAAACAAGAAGAGATTATAGGGGATGATTTTTTTAATCTTCTATCAGAAGATAAATGGTATCCATCTTTACTTCCGATGGTATATAAGGAAAAAAGACAATTAACAATTGAACAGACTTCTTATATAGGTAAAAAATTAATAACAACAGCAGTTCCTTTATTTGATGAAGATGGGCAAATAGAATTTGTTGTTATGAGTGTTTATGATTCGTCTTGTAATTTAGTAAATCAAAGGCTTATGATGGAAGAAGCCTATAAAAATAAAAAGAATAATGGTGATGAATTTAGCGTTGAAGAATTAGAAGATGAAGGAGATATATTTTTTAAAAGCGAAAAGATGAAGCAGATAATAAAATTTACAAAAAATATAGCTAAATTTGATTCAACAGTTTTGATTCACGGTGAATCTGGAACAGGTAAAACTATGCTAGCTAAATATATACATGATAATAGCAAAAGAAAATCAAATTCTTTTTTATCAATAAATTGTAGTGCAATACCAGAACAATTATTAGAATCTGAATTATTTGGATATGTCGAGGGTGCTTTTACAGGTGCAAAAAAAGCAGGAAAAACAGGACTTATAGAACTTGCTTGTGGAGGAACAATACTTTTAGACGAGATAGGAGAACTTTCATTGCCACTTCAAGCAAAAATTCTACATGTTATTCAAGAAAAATCATATATACCGATTGGTTCAAATAAAATAAAAAAAGCAGATGTTAGAATAATTTCAGCTACAAATAAGAATTTATTAGAACAGGTTAGAAAAAAGGCATTTAGAGAGGATTTATTTTGGAGATTAAATGTAATAGACGTTGAAATACCAGCGCTTAGAAATAGAAAAGAAGATATAAATATATTATCTGAAATATTTCTAAGAAAGTTTAATAAAAAACATAACTCAAATAAAAAACTTTCTAATGAATGTATGGAGTTTTTTATATCTTATGATTGGCCAGGAAATATAAGACAATTACAAAATCTAATAGAAAGACTTGTTATAACTAGTGAAAGCCATATTATAACAAAAGAAAATATACCAAAATTTATGTTTGAAAAATTAATAATGCAAAGTGATATTAAAGAAAATAAAGGATTTGAATTTGAAGAAGGACAATCTTTTGACTTGGTAGTTGAAAAATTTGAAGAAGATATAATAAAAAAGATGTATCAAAAGCACAATTCAACAAGAAAATTAGCACAAGTACTTAAAATTTCGCAGAGTAAAAGTTCAAGACTTATAAGAAAATATATAACAAAGTGAGTTAAAAATGAAACGGGTGAGTTATTTTTAACTTGCTTTTTTTATTTCTATAAATATATTCAAAAAAATAAATATGTTAAAAGTCCTAAAACAAGCCATTTATAAAAAAATAATAAAAATAAAAAAATTGGCTATTAAATTGCTATTAAATAAGACGTAATAATAATACTATGGAGGTTAAAAAATTGAAAAAAGCAATTATAAAAGGTGAAAAAGATAATGTTGCAATCTTACTTCAAGATGCAAAATTAGGTGAAGAAGTAGCTATATATAATAAAGATTTGAAATTAGAATATAATCTAATAGCAAAAACTGATTTGCCTTATGGAAACAAAATAGCTATTAAAGAAATTATTAAAAAAGAAATAATCTATAAAGGAAATTATCCAATAGGTTCAGCCTTAAAAAATATAACTATTGGAGAACTTGTGCATGTTCATAATGCACAAAGTGACAAGATTAATTTTCCGCAGTCAATAATAAATGAAATATTAAAACAGATGAATATAAATGGTATATAAATTAGATAAAATAGGAGGGAAAAATGTATTTTAATGGTTATAAAAGATCAAATGGAACAGTAGGTACAAGAAATAAAATACTTATAATATCAGTTGATGAATGTATGGAAGGAATAGCAAGAGCTATTGCAAATGAATTTGAAGATGTTATTATAGTTACTAATTACAATACATGCATGCTTGGTGGAAATGAAGAGACTCTAAGTAATATGATAAATATAGGTTCAAATCCAAATGTATGTGGAGTACTTATTATGGCTATGGGCTGTGGTAGTATAGATCCTAATTTGGTAGCTAATCCAATTTCAAAAACTGGTAAGATTGCAAAGACTTTAACTGCAATCAAAGAACAAGGAACTAGAAAGACTATCAAAAAAGGTATAGAGATATTAAAAGAAATCGAAATAGAAAAGAATAAAGCAGTAAGGTCAGATATTCATATATCAAATCTTATAGTTGGAGTAAAATGTGGAGGATCGGATACAAGTTCTGGACTTGCGTCAAATCCAAGTGTAGGGAAGGCTTCTGATATGCTAATAGAAAACGGTGCCACAGTTGTTGCAGGAGAACTTATGGAACTTGTTGGTTGTGAAGATATATTATTAAAAAGAGCATGTGATGAGCAGGTCGGCAAAAAAATTATAAGGCTTATAAATGAGGAAGAAAAACGCTGGGGTGTTGCTAATGATACCGAAATAATGAGTGTTGGTAACAGTGTAGGTGGACTTACAACAATTGAAGAAAAAGCATTAGGTTCACTTGAAAAAATAGGAACAAAGCCAATAGTAGGCATACTTGAATTTAATCAATCAGGACATGAAAAGCCAACTAAAAAAGGTCTTTATCTGTCTGATACGACTATGCTTTGTGGTGGTTCGGCTATGCATTTTGCTTCAATTGGTGCACAATTAATATTATGGACTAGTGGTGGAGCTGGATTTAATAATGAACTGATCCCTGTGATTAGAGTTAGTGGAAATGAAAATCTTATAAATGAAGATATAGATATAGATGCTACAAAAATAATGAAAAATGAAGATACTATAGATAATGTTGGGTCTAAGATATTTGATAAAGTAATAGAAGTTGCAAGTGGTCAAAAGACTAATATTGAAGGGGTTGGATATTCTTATTGCACGCTATATCAAAAGAATACAAGATTGGAATATTGCATCAAAAAATGCGAATTATAATAGGATTTATGTTGAAAAATTATAAGTAAATATAGTAATTAAGTAAATATAGTGATGAAAATAAAATGAAGTATATTAAATACATTTTTAATTATTTTATTAAAAATAACAAAAAGAACTGAAATAATCGGTTCTTTTTGTGGTATTTAAAATTATATAATATACTAAAATTAATACTAAAACGAATAATTTTTAGTTTTTTAGTATAAATGGGGTGAATTTATGAATATAAATAAAGATATTGATTTTAAAGAGTTTATAAAAATTATAGACCAAGCTTATGATGAAATACTTATATATGATAATAATTATAATATCATATATATAAATAAAGCTTGTGAAAGACATTATGGAATATCTCAAGAGGAAATGGTTAATAGTAATTTTTATGATTTTTCGGATGAATATTGGTCAACATCTGTTTTGCCATATGTATATAGAACTAAGAAGGCTGTCCAACAAAAACAAGAAACAGTACTTGGTGCAAAACTTCTTACAATAGCAGTACCGATATTAGATGCTCAAAATGAAGTTAAATATGTGATTATGAGTGTTAGAGATGATACATTAGATGAGACCACTCAAAGTCATAAATTATTAGAAGACGTAATACCAACTAATATGAAAAATATAGCTAAAAATGTTGTATTTAGTAGTGAAAAGATGAAGAGAATATTGAATTTGGTAAATGAAATAACGAATTTAGACTGTCCTATTTTAATTACTGGAGAATCTGGAGTGGGAAAAACTCTAATAGGCAAATACATTCATGAAAATAGCGATAGAAAAAATCAGCCATTTGTGCATATTAACTGTGCAGCAATAAGTTCTACATTGTTTGAATCAGAGCTATATGGATATGAAAAAGGAAGTTTTACGGGTGCAAGAGCAAAAGGAAAAATTGGACTTGCTATGAAGGCTAATAAGGGAACTTTATTTTTGGATGAAATATCAGAAATTCCTTTTGATATGCAAGCGAAATTATTGCAATTTATTCAAGAAAAAAAATTCTATCCAATAGGAAGTTTAACTCCTGTAGAAGTTGATTTAAGAATAATAACAGCAACTAATAGAAATTTAGAACAAATGGTAAAAATGAATACATTCAGGCAAGATTTATATTATAGACTCAATGTATTTGAAATAGATATACCACCAATTAGAGAAAGAAAAGAAGATATACTTTTGATTTGTGATTATTTTTTAAATATATATTCTCATAAATATAATAAAAGTCATAGATTTTCAAATGAAGTAAAAAACATTTTTATGAATTATTCATGGAAAGGCAATGTAAGAGAAATATCTCATATAATAGAGAGACTTGTTGTAGTCACAAAGGAAGTAGTGATAAAGCCAATTAACCTACCAAAACATCTATATGAAATATCTACCAAAAAAGATTATTCAGCTAAAGATTATGATATTGAAGATGGCAAAAAACTAAATGATTTGATGGATGAATATGAAAGTAAGATAGTAAAGAAAATATATAAAGAATGCAAATCAACTAGAAAAATGGCTGATAAATTAGGTATTAGTCAAAGTAAAGCATCTAAATTATATAGAAAGTATGTAAAGAATGAGTTCAATTAAACTCGGTGAGTTTTTTTGAACTCATTTTTTATCTATTTTAGAATTAATGCATATTTTAGCGAATATATTTTTAATATTGAGTGCAAATAAACTCAATCTTAGAAAAACGTTTTTATAAAAAAATCAATAAAGCTCTAAATTTAGTCATTTTTATTTTGGCAAAGATATTGCTCTAATATAAATCGTCAAAATAAAACCATTATGGTTAAGGAGGAAAAACGTTGTTAAAGATAACAGATGTAGAAGTAATATGTTTAAGAGTTCCTAAAATAGGAACGAGATGTGTATGGGGAGAAGATGCAGTTGTTGTAAAAGTCCATACTAATAAGGGTATAGTAGGAATAGGAGAAAGTGATTCATCACCTCTTGTTGTAAAGAGTATAATAGAAACTCCAAATTCAAACCTTGCTTGTTTTGGACTTAAAGAAATCTTAATAGGTGAAAATCCACTAGATATCGAAAGACTTTGGAATAAGATGTATGAAATGTCTAATTATCTTGGAAGAAGAGGGGCTGGAATACATGCAATTAGTGCTATTGATATAGCTTTATGGGATATTGCAGGTAAATATCAGAATAAACCAGTATATGAACTTTTGGGTGGCAAAAAAAGAGATAAAATAAGAGCTTATGGAACTTTCATTCCAGCTGATACACCTAATGAAAATAAAAAAATAGTAAGAGAACTTATAAATAAAGGTTTTACGAGTCTAAAATTCGGTGGCGGAATATTAGGTGATGATGAAAAAACAGATTATGAAATAATAAAAGCTGTAAGAGAAGAAGCAGGACAAGATTTTGAATTACAAATAGACTTGGCAGCTAAATGGAAAACTCCAGAGCATACTTTAAAAATGGCAAAATTACTTGAAGAATTTAATTTAAATTGGATTGAAGAACCAATTGGTTCAGATGATTTAATAGGATATAAAAACTTAGGAGACTCTATAAAACCTATGATTGCAGGTGGAGAAACATTAACAACTGTTTTTGAATTTGTTCAATTTTTAGAAATTGCAAAACCTGATTTGGTACAACCAGATGTAACTAGATGTGGTGGGATAACTGAATCAATGAAGATTTATGAATTATCAAAAGAATATGGAGTTAAATTAGTTCCACATGGATTTAGTACAGGAATATTAATAGCAGCAACAGCACATTTCTTGGCTGCTTGTGAAACTACAGATCTTATAGAATACTCACAAAGTGATAGTCCTATATATAATCATTTGGTAAAGAATAAAATAGAATTTGAAAATGGTTTTATAAAAGTGCCAGATTCTCCTGGTTTAGGAATAGAATTGGATGAAGAAATAATCGAAAAATATAGAATTTTTTAGAGTATTAGATTTGTTTTTATTTATTAAAAAAATTAGATTTTTTAAATTTGGAGAGAATTTAGATATATAGGTATGAATATGGAGGGAAAATATGAATATTTCAAAAAAAGAGGTCAAATACGATAAATTGCTGATATCTATAAGTATGGCAATCGTTTTATCAATAGTAGGATTTATGGCATTACAGCCAGATGCATCACAATTAGCAGCAAGTAAGGTCTTTTCTTTATTTACGGATTTATTTGGTTCAGGAGTTTTATTATTTACATTCTTAGGAATTATACTTCTTTTTGGTGTTGCAACAAGTAAATATGGAAGCATTAGACTTGGAAACGATAAGCCAGAACATTCAACATTCAAATGGGTTGCGATGATGATTTGCTGTGGACTTGGAGCTGCAACAGTTTATTGGGCATTCATGGAATGGGCTTATTATATTAATACACCAGGAATAGGAATCAAGCCAGGTTCATCATTAGCTTATGAAATGAGTGTCACTTATACAATGTTCCACTGGGGAGTTAGTGCATGGACATTATATGCTTTAGCTGCAATACCTGTTTGTTATCATTTTTATGTAAGAAAAAACAATGGTTTAAGCTTTAGTTCTGTTGTAAGTGCTATGACGGGAATTAAATCAAATGGAATAATAGGTAGAATTATAGATGTAATATTTATATTCACTTGTTTTGGAGGACTTAGTATAACTCTTGGAGTATCTGTGCCTTTAGTTACAGAAGTTGTTTGTTCTGTTATTGGAATTGAGCCAACATTTACTATGAATATAATACTTATAGTTATAATATCAGTAATATACTCATTTAGTTCATATATAGGTATCCAAAAAGGTATGAGTAAACTAGCTGATTGGAATACCAAATTAGCAATATTATTTTGTGTTTTAGTATTACTTATAGGGCCAACATTATTTATAATGAAGAATTTTGTTAATTCATTTGGATTAATGGTTCAAAACTTCATAAGAATGAGTTTATATACAGATCCAGTTAATAATACTGGTTTCCCAGAATCTTGGACAATATTCTACTGGTTGTACTGGATTGCATACGCACCATTTACTGCATTATTTATAGCTAAAGTATCAAAGGGAAGAACAATACGTTCAGTAATAATAAATACTTTGATAAGTGGTAGTTGTGGTTGTTATTTCTTCTTTGGTATATTAGGAAGTTTTGCACTTAATAGCGAATTACAATCTACGCTACCTGTTGTTGATATGTTATCTCAAGGTTTAGACAAAGAAGCAATTGTTATGATGCTAAAATCTTTACCTCTTGGAAACGTATTTTTGATATTATTTTCAATAATAACTGTGTTTTTCTTAGCAACGACATTGGATGGTGCAGCATTTACAATGGCATCAACAGCAACTCCAGGACTTAAAAATGATGAAGAACCTCATCCTATACATCGTTTATTTTGGTGTGTAATGTTAGCTCTTGTACCACTAACAATGATAATGATAGGTGCAAATCTAAACACTATAAAAACTTGTGCAGTTGCAACAGCAGTACCACTTGTATTTATAATGATAATAATGCTTTACGGTTGGCTTAAATGGATGTTTGAAGATTATTCAAACAAAAGTAGCGTAGAAATATTTGAAGAATCAAAATTAAAATAAATATTTAAATATATTATAGGCTATTATTAAGGCTAAATGAGAATATACCGATTAAATTTGTAATCATATAAAGATAATAGGCTGTCTGTTAGGTATAAGATATATTATATATCCTAATATGACAGCTTATTTTTTTATCTGAATTGATATCATTATTATTAACAGCTTTGATTAATTTTTCAGATATTTTATGCTTAAGTTTAACTTTTTGTAAAGAAATCTTTGTTGAATTCAAATAAAATATATAGGAAAATTAAAGTTAATAATAATTTTTAAAGAAGGTGATTGTTTTGGATTATACTCATATAGTTTTTGGTGATTCAGCTAAAGGAAGTTTAAAATATTTTTTTGAAAACAATGAGAATGATTATAGTGGTGAAGTCGTTGGACTTGTTGATGATCTTTCCATAGGTCCATTATATAAGATAGATGAAGAAGAAGGATTTAGGCAAAGGATACATTGGATTAATAATTTGAATAAAGAGGTAATGCCCTATTTTGAAGAGTATAGCAATGCGGTAGAAGATTCATACACCAATTTAAATGACATAAATAAAACACACATAATTATTATTTGGCATGGAAATAATGCAAATGACCAAGTTGGTCTTAGATATTTATTATCTAAACTAGAAAATAAAAATATATATGAAGTTGATGTATCACAAAATGCTATAAAGTTTTTTAGAAATGAAGCCTATATACCAAGAGCACTTGGAGAATGTTCAATAGAAAATATAGAAAAAGTAATATTAAATATGAAAAAATTTGATAGCGAAAAATTAGAAAATTTAAAAAATGATTGGTCAAGACTTAAAGATTCTAAAGAAAATTTAAGAATAGTTGAAAATGGAGAAATTATAGATGTTGAAGAAGATTTTTATGATTCAAAAATAGTAGCAAATACTGGATTTAATTTTAAAATGGCAGCTAGAATCATAGGAAAAACAATGGGTGAATCAAAACATCTAGTTACAGATACTTATATAGATTACCGTATTAGAAAATTAATAGAACAAGGTAAGATTAAATACCAAGGTCATTTAGAGTCAATGAGAGATTATCAAATAAGGATACAAGGAAGCTTAAATCAGTTTTTTGAAGTGATATTTGGAGACAAACCAAGTAAGAAAGATGAAGATGGATTTTATCATTATCTTTTAGAAAATAAAAATGATGATCTTAAGATAGATGTTACGGAAATAAATAAATGGACTAATGATTTGTTAGAAAATAAATTAATACTAAGCTATAATGATGAAAATATTTTTTCTTTGATATTAAGAAATGAAGGTAGAGAAATAATACAGATAAATCATACTGTGATAGATAGAGTCAAATATAAAATAGATAATGAAAATTCAAAGAAGATAATATTATATCCAGATTCATTGAGAGGTAAGATAATAGAAATAAAAATAGAACCTTATATTGCTGTAGCTTTAAAAAATATAATGTAAATAAAAATTTAAAACAAATATAGGCAAATAGAAATAAAATACTTTCTTAATAGTAAAAATATTAAATTGATGATATTGAATACTACTAGGAAAGTATTTTTATTTATTATTTTAGTTATTTTGTTTTGATATGATTTAAGAAATCATTTTGCTATAATATTTTGAATCTCCTGTAGAGAAGTATTTGTACCAATATTCTATAGTTTTTTTAGGATATACATTTAGATATTCTAATATATATTTTGTAAAAAGTAATGGACTAGCTGAATTGGCTGTTATCAAATTATTATCTACAACGGCATTTGAATCCAGATATAAATTATTAGCAGTATATTCTTTTGAGAAATATTTTAGATAATCTAAAGAATTGCTAGTATGCTTGTATTTATCAAAAAGCCCTAGATTAGAAAAAGCAAGAGTTGAACCACAAATACCAGCAATTAAGATGTCTTTATTTATATATATAGATACTTTTTTAAGGATTTCTTCTTCGTCCTCAAAAGACTGTGCTCCTGGCAATATTAATGAAACTATATTTTGTTCATCAATTTCTTCAATTGTACAATCAGGTGTTATTTTTAGACCACCCAAGGTTGTTATAGTTTTATTGGTTTTAGCAACAGTTTTAACTATAAATTTCTTTTTGTTTTTTAACATTTCTTGCATAGATATTGCCTGTGTAATATAAGTGATTTCCCATTCTGCCATAGTATCTAAGATATAGATATATATGATATTCTTCATTATAATTCCTCCTATTTATTATTTACAATATATTAAGAGTAACAAAGTAATTATGACAGCGTTATGTCATGTTATATTATTTATATGGACAAATATAAAAAGGAGAGTGAAATTGTGAAATTTAAAATAATAATATTTATATTAGTTATAATTGTTTGTTTTGCATTTATAAAAAATAATACAATTCCTAAAAATCTAGGTGTCAGTAATGGAAAGTTAGCAAAAATGCCAAATTCACCAAATGCGGTCTCTTCTCAAGCTAATGATTCCAAAAAGAAGGTAGAAGAAATAAAGTATATAGAAAATAAATCAATATCAAAGGCAAAAATAGAATCAATAATAAAGAACTATAAGTCAGCCAAGATAATAACAAATAATGAAAATTATATACATGTGGTATTTAGTACAAATACAATGAAGTTTAAGGATGATGTTGAATTTTATTTTGATGATAAAAATCAAGTTATTCACTATAGATCTGCTTCAAGAATAGGATATTCAGATATGGGGGTAAATAAAGCTAGGTATGATGAATTAGTAGCTATATATAAGAAAGCATTAGAAAATTAAATTGAAAATAAGATGAGTTCAAGGCATGAGAATTAACAGAAAAAAGCAATCTAAATTATATTTATAAAAAATTTTAAAATAATAATAAAAATATGAAAAGTTATATTTATGTTTTTTTGAAACTGTTTATTTATAAAAAATAATAAAATTATTATAAAAAAATACTTAAATTGATTAGTTCTTTTTTTAGATGTATTGATTAAAAATATAACTAGTTATATAATATAGCTGTTTGCTTTAAATTATACATATGAAAGAAGGGTTTATATTATGGAAAGAGTGGGTTTAAGGGATAATTTGAAAAATTTTAGTGGTATTATAGTTTCTCTTTTTATAGCATTAGTGTGTTTAATTGTATTTAATTATATATCAGATAAAACATCTTTAGGAAATATAGTTTACAATTACTCAAATTTAATATACCAAAAAGTAATATTACCTTGTTATTTTTATTTATTTGAAGGTGTTGTGAATAAAATGAACACCAATTATAATTTATTTACTTTTATTATCTTTTTTGGTTTTATACATTATTTAAGAAAAGTCTTTATTGAAAAGAGAGAAATACTTAAGACTATAGATGAAAAGAATCAAAGAAAATTATTTATTTTAAAAAATTTTATCTTTTTTATTTGGACGTTATTTGTGATTATAACATCTGAATTGGTATTATTTTATAGTACGATTATAAACTATGGAAAAGCTTCAACAGGAACTGCATTAAAAGATTTACATGGGATAACTTTACAAAATGGATTTATTGCACTTTTAGGAAATGGTTCTGTAAAAACAGATGGAAATGGTATGGTTTTTGGATATAAGGTATTACTAGTAATATTTATATTTTTATTATTTAAGAAATATATAGTGGCAGATATTAAAAAACTTATGAAGTATTTGTTTAAAAAATTTTAAAAAAATATAATTTTTATGAACAAAATATTTTGATAAAAAATTTTTTTTAAGTTATAATTAGATGTTATAGGATAATCAAAATAGCAATCATTTGATTGCTATTTTTTAATGGATAAATTTAATTTGTAAAGGAGTAATTTATGTATAAAAAAGATCAAGTACTTATAGTTGATATTGTAGATATGACAGATAAAGGAGACGGTATAGGTAAGATAGATAATTATACTGTTTTTGTTGATGGTGGTGTAGTAGGAGATAAATTAGAAGTAAAGCTTACAAAAGTAAAGAAAAATTACGCACAAGCAGTATTACTTAATATAATAGAAAAATCAGATATAAGATGTGAGGATTCGTGTGATAAGTCTGATTGTGGTGGATGTCAAATAGGACATATTAAATATGAGGAACAATTAAAAATAAAAACAAAGATAGTTAAAGACTGTTTAGATAGAATCGGAAAAATTAAAGATTATGTTTTGCATGAAACTATAGGAATGGAAAACCCATATAGATATAGAAATAAGGCTCAGTTTCCTGTTTCATTTAAAAATAATGAATCAGTAATAGGTTTTTATAAGAAAAAGAGTCATGAGATTGTTCCTTGTTATGAATGTAAGATTCAACATGAAATAAATGATAGAGTAGTAAAGATAGTTAAAGAGTGGCTTGATGAATTTAATATAAGAATTTATGATGAGAAGAAACATAAGGGAATAGTAAGACATATAGTTACTAAGTATGGATTTTATACAGATGAACTTATGGTCATAATAGTTACTAATGGAAAGAAGCTTCCTTATTATGATATATTATTGAATAGATTAAAGGAAATAAAGGAATTAAAGACAGTTGTTCATAATATTAATAGTGATAAGACTAATAGAATATTAGGCTTTGAAAATGTAAATCTTTATGGAAACGGAATAATTAGAGATTATATTGGAGACCTTATTTTTGAGATATCACCACTTTCGTTCTTCCAAGTAAATCCAGTTCAAACAAAGAAGCTTTATGATAAGGCATTAGAGTATGCGAATCTTAGTAAGGATGAAGAAGTGTTTGACATATATTGTGGTCTTGGAAGTATATCGTTGTTTTTAGCTAGAGCATCTAAACATGTTATAGGTGTTGAGATTGTAGAGGAAGCAATTAAGGCAGCTAAGAAGAATGCAAAGCTTAATAATATTACAAATGTTGATTTTTATGCAGGTAAGGCAGAAGATGTTTTTCTTAAGCTTCATGATGAAGGAAATAAAGCATCAACTGTTGTTGTTGATCCTCCAAGAAAGGGCTGCGATGAGAGTGTAATTAATTGTATTTTGGATATGAAACCAAATAAGGTTGTGTATGTATCATGTAATCCATCTACTTTGGCAAGGGATTTAAGCTTACTTGAACAAGGTGGATATAAGGTAAAAGAGGTTCAACCAGTAGATATGTTCCCTCATTCTATGCATATTGAAACGGTTTGTCTGCTGACTAAAAAATAAATGTATAAGCCTCTGAGAATGGCGTATTAAAGCTGTTTTTAGGGGTCTTTTTATTTTTTGATGGCGTGTAAAGTTATAGATTTTGAACGTACCCCAAGAAAATATACAGATTGAATAATGAAAATCTGCTATGAATTTGAAAGGGGTATTTTTTATATCTAAAAAAAGATGTATACTTTTGAAGAAAAATTAAAAATTGTTGAAGATTTTAAGATTAATAAGCTATTGCTTAGAAAATATATAGCTAAAATAGGAATTACAACAACTTATTATAAATGGTTAAATAAAAAAAACACAAAAAACTTTAAAGAAAATGAATTGATTTTAAAAACTATAAAAGAAATTCTTGAAGAAAATGGTTCTATTTATGACTATAGAAGAATGACATTAAATATAGCCGATAGACTCGGTATAAAGATTAATAATAAGCGTGTTTATAGAATAATGAAAGAAAATAATTTACTTAGTATAATAAGAAGACGTAGATATTTTTATAGAAAAACAACACAACAACATGTTTCTGAAAATATTCTAAATAGAAAGTTTTACGCTAACAAACCTAATGAAAAATGGCTAACTGATGTTACTGAATTTAAATATGGAGCAAATAAGATGGCATATTTAAGTGCAATTATAGATCTTTATGATAACTCAATAGTTGCATATGGCGTAGGTCATAGCAATAATAAGCTTGTTTTTGAAAATTTAGATTTGGCATTAAAAGAACTGAATGGCGAAAAGCCTCTTATTCATAGCGACAGAGGGTTTCAAGTGCGACAAGAAGTCGCTTAATATATTGCCGTAAGGCTATCCTTTCCATTCGGGATAATCCTATTATGACTAGCGTAGATGGTAACGTCTGGGTTAGAAAGCTCACAAGACAATGTGGAAATTCTAGAAGCCTAAATCTAGAACGACTGCTAGGATAAGAAGCTATGGAGAACATAAAGTGAATCACTGTAGGAATCGTTACTCTGAGGAAGCGAAATAGGCTGAAACGCTTCGACCAAAAGGTATGGAGTAAAGCAAAGGCGAACTGTTACACCAATGCGAATGGATAAAATACTCCCGGTTTAAAGGTGACTCCTAAGGCTTTCAGAATTATATATTAAGTGGAACTTGGTAAACTCTACAAGCTCCTGATTTTTTAGATTAGGTATCAAACCGCAAGGTGACGAAACGGCTTAGAGGGCAGAAGATTTAGATAAAAAGCGAATGCCATTGTTGTAATGACTAAGGATAGGGGTTCAAATTTTGCCCTAACTTCAAAGAGTGCTGACTTATCTTAGGGTATTTCTTGGCAGGAAAGGATTGTATACCTATGAATTTTAGTAACTCAACGACGGTTAAAACCGAGAGGCTAAAAGACAAAAGAACACTAACTGCTCAATGGAATTCCATTGATTGGCTACATGTTCAAAAACAAGTTAATAGACTACAAATTAGGATTGCTAAGGCAACAGTGATAGGTGCCATGAATAAAGTCAAAAGACTACAATATCTTCTAACACATTCATTCTATGCTAAAGCTCTTGCAGTTAATAAAGTTACATCTAATAAAGGTAAAAGCACTTCAGGTGTAGACAACAAACTCTGGTCAACTTCTGCTTCTAAGATGAAAGCACTACTATCTCTCACAGACAAGCGATACAGAACAAAACCCCTTAAAAGAGTCTACATCGAAAAGAAAGATAAGAAAAAGAAACGACCTTTGGGAATACCTACTATGCACGACAGAGCAATGCAAACACTCTATGCTTTAGCACTAGAACCAATAGCTGAAGTTACAGGTGATAACATCTCATTTGGTTTTCGAAAAGGTAGAAGTGCAAAAGATGCTTGTGAACAAATCTTTTGTATCCTAGCAAGAAAATGTTCTCCGAAATGGATACTTGAAGGAGATATAAAAGGTTGTTTTGACAACATTAATCACGAATGGTTATTGAATAACATCCCAACGGATAAAAAGATAATGAAACAATTCCTGAAATCAGGGTTCATTTACAAAGGTACCTTATTTCCTACTAACACCGGTTCGCCACAAGGTGGAACTATCTCAAGTATCTATGCAAATATGACACTGGATGGACTAGAAAAACTCATCCAAGATAAATATCACAAAAACTCTAAAGGAAACATCGAAAATCACTATAGAGCTAAAACTAAAGTGAATCTTGTAAGATATGCAGATGATTTTATCATAACTGCAAGCACACAAGAAATTGCAGAAGAACTCAAGAAAATTGTTAGCCAATTCTTAAAAGAACGAGGTTTAATGCTTTCTGAAGAAAAAACAACAATTACACACATAGATGAGGGTTTTGACTTTCTAGGATGGACATTTCGGAAATTCAAAGAGAAATTAATCATCAAGCCATCAAAGAATTCGGTAAAAACAGTAATAAGGAAATGCGCTACAATAATTCTGAAAGAAGGAAAAGCACACCGTCAAGAAGATTTGATAAGAAGATTAAATCAAATCATCCGTGGATGGACAAATTACCACAGACACGTGGTTTCTAGTCAAACTTTTTCTTACGTCAATAACACAATCTACTTACTGCTACAACAATGGGCAAAACATCGACACCCCAATAAAAACAAATGGTGGAGATTAAACAAATACTGGCATGAATGTAACGGAAAGAGATGGGTATTCATGACGGATAAAAACAGTCTCATTAATCTAAAGAACGTTGCAATTATTCGACACCCTAAATTACAAATTTCTAAAAACCCCTTCATAGATAAAAAATATTTCACTAAACGAAGGATGAAATTGAAATCACTTGTTATCGCCAGAAATGGTTAAGAAATGCTTGAGCCGTATGAGCGGGAAACTCTCACGTACGGTTCTTAGATGAGGGAGAGGGAGCAATCCCTTTTCTTTAATCGATTATACATCTTATGAATTTTTTTGAAAAACAAATAATGGATTAAAATATAGTATGTTTAAAATAGATGAATGCCTTGAAAATGGGCGAATAGAAGGTTTTTTAATATACTAAAATCTGAAGAATGTTATTTGTATAAATATGAAAATTATGATATTCTTGAAGAAGATGTTGAAAATTATATAAATTTTTACAACTATGATAGATTAGAACAAAATTAGAAGCTAAAAGTCTTTTGAGTTTTAGATATTTATATAATATATTTTTTATTATTTAAAGTATAGTGATAATTGGACTTTGCTTGGGGTTGGATTATACTGGAAAGAATGCGTTGGAGCATTATTTGGGGATTGGATATATGTCAATTGCATTCTATTTGATGTTTTGATGTAATATCGATAGCATTACAATGTAATCTTGATTGGAATATTAATAAAATAATACTTAGCGGAAAAGAGAGATCTATAATGGTGATTATTTAACCTTAGTTTCTCTTGATAACTGCTAAATAGAAATGGGCATATATATTAAAAGGTAGGTGATTTCAGTGTTAGTTTCCCCATTTAGTGCAATTTATTCTTGGCAAGGTTATGAGTATCAAGGACATGTTGCTCTCTTAGTTACATTACAAAAAATGAAGGAATTAGTTTTATCTGATTCAAATGAAATCAATAATATGATTTTAGAAATTGAAGGAGCAGAAGACTTTTCTATCAAGAATGGTGACAATTATCTTTCGCTTCATCAGGTCAAAAGAGGATTTTTTCAATTAGATAAAGATGGTAAAAAAGATAAATTTTCATTTGTAATTTCTTTACTACAGTACGATGTAGAAAAAGGATATTTTCATGTCCTTCCTAATAAATCTATACCTACAGATTTTATTGAACGCACTTTAGAACATATAAATAAATTGCTTGTTGACTTAGATAAAGAAGTAAAAACTAAGGGTGAAGTTAAGAAAGATGATGAAAAAAAATTCATCATGTTAAACAAGATTATACATAATGCGAAAAAAGGTAGTCTGTATGACATTGTATATTTTGTGTGTAATGGTCAAAAAACTAAAGAGAACGTAGAACAAAAGCTGAGTAACATAAAGAATGAGCTTAATGAGTATAAGCAAAAGCTAATGGTCGGTAATAAATTGAGAAATGATGATGAACTATTGGAAAAATATACCTCTAGTTTCAATAACTCGAGAGAAGTCAAGGAATCATCATGTAGGATAATTAAGGAAATATTAAGCAAAGAAAAACCAGAGTGGAATATGATTGTCAATGATGAATATCTACAATTTATTTATGGTCAAATATTACTTAAGTTAAAAGCTGTAATAGAAAATGATTTTATCAATGAAAAAAGTACAAAAAAAGGTAGTCAAATATATTTTTCTTCGATATATGAAACAATAACAAAAGATTACCATTCAAATGCAAACTCTATTGAATATCAATATTTTTTGCTGTGGAATAACATTCAAAATATCTACATACAATTTCCTAAAAGGAGTTCAAATTCCTGTACAGCAGATTTATGTGATGATTGTCGTAATAATAATATCTGTAACTTGCATAAACAAATACGAGCAATTTCAGCTATTAAAGAAGATGATTTACGTAGTTTTTTATATAGGCTCATCCTTAAAGAACCGGATAGTGGTAAACCGCATAATTTGCCTACTGATGGTGTCATCAATAGATTATTTGTTAGTCTTTTAAAAGAAATCGAACTTTTATCTTTAGAAGAGAATAATCTTATTCAAGCTCAAAAAGAAGGGAAGTTCTATAGGTTGACCCTAGATTCAAGCGGAGATGTTGAAGAACTTCAAGAGCAGTTAGTTAAGGAGCAGCTATCAGCTAATACAGATAAACTATTAATATATGAAAGTGATATTCTAATAACAGATCAACTAGATAAAGAAAACTTTATTTATGATAGCATTAATAGCACGGTAATTGGTGAGAATGAATATGAAGAATTAAAAAATATAACCAGCGATTCTATAGATAAATTGAAAAAGAACTATAGTAAACCTAAAATAATGAGACTAATTAATCGGAGTATGGCAAAGGAGGAGCTGAATAAATGAAAATGATATTAGATGCAATTTTAAATCAATATTCATATGTTGAGCAAGAAATAAAACTACCTTCGGGAATAAATTTTTATAAGCATAAAGACAAAAATATAGCAAGCTATTTTATAGTTAATGATATTGACTGTAGAAAATTTGAAGATGATGAAACTTCTATGAAAAATGAAATTGAGCAATTGGAAGAATTATATTCACACTCAAAAGCTTCACAAACAGAATCATTAAAAACTAGAATTCAAAATTCGTTTACCAATAATAAAGAAGCAAGTCAGATTGATAAAAACACTTCTGCTATTTATCTAATTCAATTAAGTGATATGGAGAAAATGAGTCAATATAGAAATATGGTATTTGCAATTGAGGAATCTCCAAATTATTTTAAACGCTACGTTATTCCCTATACTGAATCTCAAGCGGAGCATTTGAAGTATACAATAGCTAATTATGATGGGAGAGCAATTAATGACATATTAAGCGATATTGCTAATAATGAAGATGAGTATTATAAGTTGTTAGATGGTAAAAATATAGGGAGTGAATATGAATTTGTGATTCGATTATTTTCTAAAATTCCTTTTTTACAGTATAAATTTAAGGCAGATTCAGCACCGTTATCAATTGAAAATGATATTTTGCAGAAAATTGAGGGGAAGTTAAAAGAATATCATACAGCAATTCAAACTAAAACATGCAATATAGAACATTTGATTGAACTAGAAAGTAATCTTGTAATTGATGATGAATCTCTAGATAAAGAGTTAAACAATTTGCTCGGAGGTGATAAATAATGCCATATGTAATTAGAGATTTAAGGGTTCAAAATTTTAAATGCTTTGACAGTAAGAAATTTTATAAGTTTAATTTTTATGTAGACAAAAATCCAACAATTTTATCAGGACCAAATGGATTTGGTAAAACAACTTTTTTTGATGCTATAGAATTAATTTTCACCAAAAAAATTACTAGATTACAAACAACAATAGAGCGTGGAAATGCGAATTTGAAAAAAAACATACTAATAAATGAAGCTGATAAAAATGGAGTTTTAGTTTTGACCTTAGTTGATGAGAATGATAGCTATTTATCTTTAGTAGCTATTATAAATCACAGGGTTAAAAGGTTAAATTTTGAAGAATCTATAAAATATAGCATTGTGGATGGTATTTTAGATTCCGATGATGAAATTAGGACATTTTTAAGTAGTCCTGTGGAATGGAAATCAAGTATAAAGCATTTTGAAAGGTTAAGATTTTCACCAGAACATTTCAATGTTTACTATTACGTTTCACAAGCAGAATCAGTACACTTTTTAAAGAATTCTATTGCTGAACGTAAAGATAGCATGAACATATTATTAAATACTAAGAATGTTGATAATGATAGTAATTATATAGAAAAGAAAATTATAGGGAAAAAAAGTAGTAAGACAGGTGTTATTGTCAATGATGAGATTACTTCAATTAAAAATTTAATTAATCTAAAAATAAACAACTTGAAATTGAAAATAAAGGGAAATAATTTGGAATTACAAAAGGTAAAATATGACCAGTTATTAAGCTACACTGCTGAAATTAAGCTAGTAGATTGGGATAAAGAAAATTGCAGTAAAGATGGCAAGATGATTGTAGATATAGATAAAGCAATTACTGAAATAGAGGCATTACATTATTATGCAATTAATGCTAACGATTATAAAAAGTATTTACATAATCAGAGGATTAATGGATTTATTAATAATAAGATTATAATGGATGATATCACTGAATATCATCCATTTATTGAACGAGATGCTGTAGACAAGGTAAAGATTAAAAATCTTATAGAACAGTGGAACAGGACAGTAAATATCTATAATCACGCAGGATTTTTTAGAAAGCAATTAGATGCTGATAGCTACAAGAAAGAAGATTTAAGTAAATTGAAAGAAATAAGTGACGATTTAATTACTGTAGATATAGAGGAAATCACCGAACTTATTACTTCAATTAATAAAACAAATCAGACATTATCTAGCAAGCAAAAAATACTAAATGACCTAGTTGATACAAGATTAAATTTAAATCAAACGAAAAAGAGGTATGATGGAAAATCTTCAAATTGTCCATACTGTAATCATCCATATGATAGTATTGAAGAATTGGAATTAGCCTACAATAGGTTAACTGAAATTTTATCAAGAGAAAAAAGTAAGGAATCACAAAAGAAGCAAAGTTTACTTAAGCAATTAAGTAGCAAGATAAAAAAAGATTTTGACGCAATTTCATTGATACTTAAAGATATTGATGATAAAAGGATTAAAGATTTAAATACGCTTTCGGTTAAATATGAAAAGTTTGTTGAGGATGAAAAAAGATTAAAAGCTGTTGAAGAGGTTTATTCTTACCTTAGTAAAACTGATACATGGATTAAGCTAGAAAGAGAAGAGAAGAAGGCTGAAGTTCAACGTATTTTACAGGAAAACATCAAAGGTTATGCTAATCTAGAATTTGATAATAATATGCAAAAATACAATTTTGAGAGTATTCATAATAAGTTCAAAGATATATTTGCAATTGAGCAAACCAAAATTGCTGATAATGAATATGTTGTAGAGAAAATTAGTTATCTTAAATATCAGAAATCTTTGTTGAATAATAATGAAATTAGTTCAATGAGGGCAGATATAAAAAAAGATATGATTAAATTAAAAAAAATAGAATCTGCTCGTAGTAAAATAGAGGAATTAAATAATATCTATCAAGGTTCAATAGATGGGTATAAGAATCAAATACTTAAAAAGCTGAGAGTTCCTTTATTAATTTATACTGGTAAGATATTGCAAGATTATCAAAATGGTTTAGGTGTATTTATAAGCAAGGATGAAATGCGTTTTGTGTCTAATGGTGATGCTAAGCATGATATTCTTAATACATTTAGTTCGGGTCAGCTATCAGGATTTGTATTAGCATTTTTATTTTCTATGAATAAGCAGTATATAAGGAAATCAGAGGATGATATTGGTTTTCTTTTAGTGGATGATCCAGTACAAACTATGGATGATATTAATATAGCATCGCTTATAGAGGTTTTACGTAATGACTTTTCAAATAAACAAATTATTATATCAACCCATGAAAATGATAAAGAAAATTATATTTTGTATAAGTTTCTAAAGTACAATTCAACTGGAAAGTCTTTTAATGTAAAAGAAAAACTTTATATTTAGAGATAAAAAAATTATTAGTTAATAATTGGGTTTATGCCATCTGATAATTATATAAAGCTAGTTTTAAAGCTTGTTGTAAAACTTAAAAGATTGCAACGAATTTTTAAAAAATAAGAATTTTTTGTCAAATAATATTAATGAAAAAATTAACAATAAAGTAATGTGATTTTTGAAGATAATATGAAAATGAAAAAAACTCATTTTTATACTACCTTTATATTCTTTGGAAATATTATTTGAGATATAAAAGTGTTTTATGTTTATAAAGATTAAAATATAATTTAATTAAATAAAGATTTTGAGAATTAAATTTGATAACATTGGAATATTTAAAGATAGATTAATATTAGATTTTATATCAAAAGGTAGAGTATTTGATAAAACAAAACTAAATCATATAACTGGTTATATATACTTAAAAATTTAATAGCTTTAGTTGGAATAAATGTATCTGGAAAATCTACAGCTTTAAAACTAATTAAATTTGCAATGGATATGTTATTAGGGCATAAAAATTTAAATCAAAGAATATTACCTACTGGGATACTTAAGAACAATACAATTATTAGTATTGATTTTTTCTTATTTATTATGTTAGAAAAGTTAGCAAATGTTAGAAAGGGTGACAGAATGAAATCAAATAAGGCACTAAAACCATCTGGCGTATATGTTAGAAGTGGTACAACTTCTGCACCTGCATCTGAGGATGCTATTCGTAGTATGATGAAAACTGCTGATGGGGATTCTTTTGAAAAAAATCGTTCGCTGATTCAAGATTTAACATTTAATAGATTAGAAGAAGAATTACAGCTAAGAGGGTTGAATTTTACTGAAGTTCAAATGAAAACTTTAGGTATTCTTTCTCCTGATGATATATATACAAATATGGGCTTATTAGTATCTGATCAATGCAAACATTCAATTAAGATTGCTATTTTTCAAGGGGATGATAAATCCATATTTAAGGATAGAAAAGAACTTGAGGGTTCATTATTTGACCAACTCAATGAGGCTTATAAGACGATAGATTTTTATAATGGAACAAAAGCTACATTTGAAAATTTAATTCGAAAGGATCAAAGAGATTACCCACAAGATGCAATAAGAGAAGCTTTGCTAAATGCAATAGTTCATAGAGATTATTCATTTAGTGGTAGTACTATTATAAATATTTATTCTAAACAAATAGAGTTTATTTCTTTAGGTGGGTTAGTTTCAGGATTGTCGTTAGAAGCAGCTATGCTTGGAGCATCACAACCTCGTAACGAAAAGCTTGCAAACTTATTTTACAGAATGAAATTGATTGAAGCATATGGAACTGGTATTAGTAAAATAATAAGTTTTTATGAAGAAATGAGTATAAAGCCTGAATTTAAAAATGTAAAAGGAGCTTTTAGGGTAGTTCTTCCTAATACGAATACAAATAAAGTTGAGATTAGTAATGAAAAATATATGCAAGTAATAAAACTTTTAGAAAAACAAAATGAAATTACAAGAATTAATGTTGAAAAAGTTTTAAAAATTGCAACAACTACTGCTTTGAATATACTAAAAGAGATGGTAAATGAAGGTCTTATTAAAAAAATAGGAAGTGGAATATCAACAATGTATATAATTAAATAGAAATATTAACATTATATTATTTAATATCAAATTTTATAAATTTATGTTTATAAAAAAAGAGTTATCTTTAATTAGATAGCTCTTTTTTGTTTAGAGAATTGACTAAAAATATAGTTAGTGATAAAATTGTAAAAAATTATATGAATATATACAACTTTTCTTAGGAGAAATACTAAGGAGGCTGTTATTGGAGGAGTATAAATGAATAGATTATTAAAAGAAGCTATTAGATTAAGAAAAGAAGATAAATTAAAAGAATCTAACAAAATACTTATGGATTTGGTAAAGAAGTATCCAAATGATGGAATTGTAAATTATCAATGTGCTTGGAGTTTTGATATATTAGAAATGGAAAGAGAAGCTATTTCATTTTATGAAAAGGCTATAAAAATAGGTTTACCAAAAGAGGATCTAAAGGAAGCTTATTTAGGTCTTGGGAGTACATATCGTACTATTGGAGAATATGAAAAATCAAAGAAAATATTTATGGAGGGAATTGAAAAATTCGATATTAATTCATTGAAAGTATTTTTGGCTATGACGCTTTATAATTTAGGTGAACATTCAAAATCAATGGAAATATTGCTTAAAATAATATCAGAAACTTCTTGTGACAAAGATATAGTTAGTTTTAAAAGAGCTATAGATTTCTATTCTGATAAATTGGACAAATTATGGTAAAAAATATGATATATAAAGGGTGAATTTTTATGGAGATTAAAGTATATAAAGTAAACATATTTGCAAAAACTAAAAATGGAGGAAATCCTGCTGGAGTAGTACTTGATGCGAATAATTTATCTGAAAAAACCATGAAAAAAATTGCTAAAACTTTAGGTTTTAGTGAAACAGCTTTTATAATGAAATCAGATGTTGCGGACTTTAAAATTAGATTTTTTACTCCTAGTGAAGAAGTAGATTTGTGTGGTCATGCTACAATTGGAAGTTTTTTTGTATTATTAAAGAATAATATTGTTAAAAAGGGTCGATATACTCAGGAAACAAAAGCAGGAATTTTGGAGGTTGAGATTAATGAAGATGATATTATAATGATGACTCAAACAAATCCAAAATACTATGAAACTATTGATTATAGTGAAATAGCAGAAACTTTAAATATAAGTATGGATGAATTTAATACTGAACTTCCATGTCAAATTGTATCTACAGGCTTAAAAGATATAATTATTCCGTTAAAAAACAATGAGATATTAAATTTAATAAAGCCTGATTTTGAAAAAGTAAAAGAATTAAGTAAGAAATATAATGTGATAGGTTATCATATGTTTGCACTAAATGAAAAAAATAATCCAAAGGCGTATTGTAGAAATTTAGCACCATTATATGATATAGATGAAGAAGCAGCAACGGGAACCTCAAATGGTGCATTAGCATGTTATTTATATAAACATAAAGTGATTAATTCTAATGAAGTAGGTAATATTATTTTTGAACAAGGATATTCTATGAACAAGCCATCAATGATAATAGCAAGTTTAAATATTCAAAATGATAATAATATTATTAATAAGGTTAAGGTAGGCGGAACTGCTTTAAATATAGATTTAATTGAAATGAAAATTAAATAAAAATTATTTATAAATCATGATAAACTAAGATAAGATTCAAGTGAAGTAATAGGAGGTAAAAATGATAAAAGTTTTAGTTGCTGATGATGAAGTGAATATAGCAGACTCTATAGAATATGCATTAAAAAGGGAAGGTTTTATTACTGAAATTGCTTATGATGGTTTGGAGGCTTTAGATAAAATAAAAAAATTTAAACCAAATATTATCATATTAGATATAATGATGCCTTATAAAGATGGATATGAAATTTGTAGAGAAATAAACAAAGATCTAAATACATGGATAATAATGTTGACTGCAAAAAGTCAAGTATATGATAAGGTGGTTGGATTTGAAATTGGTGCAGACGATTATATGACAAAGCCTTTTGAAATGATGGAACTAATGGCAAGAATAAAATCTGTTGCAAAGAGAATGGAAATGTTAATTAAAAAGTATGATGAAAGTAAGCTATCAAATATACAAATTGGTGATCTTAAAATAATATATGACGAAAGAAAGGTTATGCTATATGAAGATGAAATAGAGTTTAAGAACAAAGAATTTGAACTTTTATATCTTTTATTTTCGAATATAGGTAAAGTATTTACAAGGGAAGATATAATAAATAAGGTATGGGGATATGAATATTATGGAGGAACAAGAACGGTTGATACTCATATTAGAAGAATTAGAGAAAAGCTTGGTGATTTTTCAAATTTAATAAGGACTATTTCTAGAGTTGGGTACAAAGCGGTGGAATTAGAAAATGAAAATTAGTATAAAATATAAATTCACATTATTTCTTCTTTTGATACTTTTAATCAATCTTTTTGTTATACAATTAGTTATAGTAAATGGGATGCAAGTAGATTTGGAAGAAAGATATGAAACTAGATTAAAAGACATAAGTAAGTCAGCGAATATATATATACGCGACTTATCATCTAAAAACAAACTATCTTCTATTGATCAGTTATTATTTTATGAAGCTAATGATATATCAATGGAGCTTAGTAGAGATTTCGATGTCCATGTTTTTATATATAATATGAAAAGTAGTAAAATAGGTACATCAATTCCACTATACACAGATATAATTGATGAAGAATTACTAAGTAAAGGATTGGATGATAAGATTGCATATTTAAAAAAGGAAAATGAAATTGATTATGTAGCTCCGATTTATTACAAAGATTCTCAAGTAGGTGTAATAAGGATAATACTATCTATAAAAAAAGAAGAAGCAAAGATTGATTATTATATAGATATATTTACTAAAGCAGGAGTTTTTTCGTTTATAATATGTTTTGTATTTGGTATTTTATTTTTTAGAATATATAGTAAGAGGATTATTCTTTTAAATAAGTCAATAAATAAAATAAAATCAGGAAATTATGATGAATTATATAGTGTTAATTCAAAGGATGAATTAGAAGATCTTTCGGTAGGGATTACTTTTGCAGCTGATAAGATTAAGAATAATATAAAAATTATTGAGGAAGATAGACAAAAGCTTAAGGATTTTATAAATAATTTTACGCATGAATTTAAAACGCCTATAACTGTAATAAAAGCAAAAATGGATTTGATAAAGATGTATGGTGATGATTTAGAATTATTAGATAAAACTAGAGATATAGTAGATAAAGAGATAATAAGATTAAATAATATGGTCGAAAGAGTTATAGATTTATCAAAGCTTGAACAATACAATTTTGAAGGAGAAAAAGAGATTATAAATACAAAGGATATTATAGAGGATATAATATCAAGATTATCTGTGAAAGCTTTAAAACTTAATGTAAAAATGAAGTATGAGCTAAATGATGTATTGTTAAAAATTGATAAGGAGAGCTTTGTTTTTGTTATATTAAATATAATAGATAATGCTTTAAAGTATAATATCTCAGGTGGATTTGTAAAAATAACTAATGAAGAAAATTTAAAGGAATGTATTATAATTATTGAAGATTCAGGTGTTGGAATATCTAAAAATGATATAAAAAGAATATTTGAACCTTTTTACGTTGTTGATAAGGATAGATCCAAAAAGGTTTCTGGTACAGGTTTGGGATTATCTTTTGTAAGAAAAATAGTAGATAAGAATAATGGTAGTATAGAAGTGAAAAGTACTAAATTGGGGACTGTATTTATTATAAAATTTCCAAATGAATTAGAAGAAATTTTTAAAAGTTAACAAATTAGAAATAAAAAAGACAAACGTTAGAAATTTGTTTCTGATAATATAAGAGCAAATAAAAAATATATTGGAGGAATCAAAATGAAAAAGAAAACAATAGGTATTTCACTAATAGTACTTAGTTTACTTCTTATACCAATAGGAATTAAGTGTTCAACTGCATTAAAGAATGAAAAGGTAGAAATAAAGGTATTAGAAAATCAAAAGAATGAAATTATCAATAAAGATTATGAACAAGGAAAAATTTTAAATCCTAGAATTATTTCAGAGGTTGATAATTTACAAAGTTATTTTTGGATTGGAGAAAATGAGATATTTGGAATAAATAAAGAGGATGGAAAACAAACATTAGCTTTATATAATTTGAACGAAAATAAAATAGAGAAATTTAATGAAACAGAACAAAATCAATACATTTCTATATATGGTTTTAATGATTTGAAGGACAAAATTGTATACTCAAGTCCAAATCTTAATGAAGATGGAGGGATGATTATTTCATTTCTTGATTTAAAAGAGAAAAAAAATATAATTTTGGATTCAGGAATTTCAATGGAAATGTCAGCAAATGCATGGGTAGATAATTATATATACTATGCAAAAGGTCTTGATATAATTAAGGTAGATTTCAAAGGAAATAAGGAAGTTATAAAACTAAGCAATAAAGTACAGAGTATGATAAAAGATAAGAATCAAAAAGAATCTATAGTAACTATATTTAAAGAAAAAGATGATTTGTATTTTTCAACAGCTTATTCACAAGGGTTTAAGTATAATGAGAAAAATAAAGAGTTAAAGTTATTATCTGAAAAAGATAAGATACAATTAGAGGAGAAAATAATAAAAACACAAGAACCTTCAGGATTATCTCTTTCTAATAATAATAAGTCTGTAGAACTTTGGATTAATGATAATCAAGGAAAAAAGAAGAAACTTATTGCAAAGTCTAACCATCGTATTATCCCAATGATGTCTCCAAATAAGAATTATGTGTTTTATATTGATTATTTGCATAAAGAATGGGGTCATGAAGATACGAAATCTAAAGCATATCTTTATGATATAGTAAGTGAAAAAAGTATTTCTGTAATTAATGAACAAGAAATATATCTTTTAGATTGGTCTCCTGATTCAAAATATGTGTTTGTTACTGTTAATGAAGAAAATACAGGAAAGTTAAAAACTAAAATAATAGAAATAAAAAAATAAAGGATGATTAATATGTTAGGTAATGAACGTCAAAATATAAAAATAGGTTCAAATGTTAATGTAGTTCAAAAGCAAGATCAACGATCAGGCAAATTAACACAAGGGATTGTAAAAAGAATTTTAACAAATTCAAAAACACATCCACATGGAATAAAAGTGATGCTTGAATCAGGAATAGTAGGAAGAGTAAAAGAAATATTAAGTTAAAATTATTTAATATCAAATTTTATAAATTTATGTTTATCAAAAAAGAGTTATCTTTAATTAGATAGCTCTTTTTTTGTTTAGAGAATTGACTAAAAATATAGTTAGTGATAAACTTATAAAAAATTATATGAATATATAAAAATTTATATAAAATTTAAAAAATAGATTATAATTAATTTAAGGTGGGGTTTTTATGAAATATATTTGTTTAAAATGTTCAAAATATGAAGCTATAACAACTAAAAAAGCAAACTGTGACTGTGGTGGACTTTGGAAACTCGATTGGAAACCTAAAAAATTTGATTTGGATTTGATAGATAAAGACATATGGGGGATTTTTCGTTACAGAAATTTTATGCCTCTAATAGATGACTCATGGAAAAGTATAAGTTTAGGAGAGGGAATGACTCCTATTATAAGATTCAATGAAGATGTATTATTAAAAATGGATTATTTAATGCCAACTCTTTCTTTTAAAGATAGGGGAGCTGCTGTTTTAATATCTCATTGTAAATCAATAGGGGTAAATAAAGTTTTACAAGATAGCAGTGGAAATGCAGGAAATTCTGTTGCAGCTTATAGTGCTAAAGCTAATATTGAATGTGAAATATTTGTTCCAAAGGGGACATCAGATAAAAAAATAAATATGATTAGATCACATGGTGCAAAAGTAAATATCATAAGAGGTGTAAGAGATTATTGTGCAGATGTGTGTAGGTTAGAAGTTAAAAATAGCAAAGCTTACTATGCAAGTCATGTTTATAATCCATTTTTTTATGAGGGAACAAAGACTTATATATATGAAGTATATGAACAGTTAAAAAGAATACCTTCGAATATATTTATACCTCTTGGAAATGGAACTCTATTTATTGGTGTAATAAAGGGGTTAGAGGAACTTTTAAATAGTAATATAATAGATAAAATGCCTAATATTATTGCTGTGCAAAGCGAATATTGTGCACCATTTTTTAAAACGGTTAGTACTAAAAACAAAAATTTAGTTAAAGTAGATATTAAGCCTACTATGGCTGAAGGTATAGCTATTGGAAAGCCAATGAGAGCAAATGAAATACTTGATTATATTTATAAGTATGATGTAAAAGTTGTTATATCTAAAGAAGATAGGATTATAGAAGCAAGAAATAATCTTGCTAAAAAGGGGATATATGTAGAACATACAACAGCAGCAACTTACGCAGCATATTTAACGTATTGCGACGTAAATGGAAAAATATCTGATACATTAATTCCAATGTGTGGAGCTGGTCTTAAGTCAGATCATTAGATATTTAATAAAAAAGCTAGTTTCAATGAAGTAAGTAGTGAAAAATTAGCTAATATATATTAAGAAAATAAAGAAAAGAGGAAGAATTTTATATGAATATTTCAGGTAATTTAAAAGCATATATTCCTTTGGCAGATATGATAAGTAGTTCATTTGGAGATATTTGCGAAGTTGTTATACACGATTTAAAAGATCCACAAAATTCAGTTGTGTATGTTTCAAATGGAAATATAACAAATAGAAAAGTAGGACAATCTTTTGATCATCTAATTAAGGATGTTTTACTTTCTAAAGACTTTAAGAATGATTACAAGTCTAATTATATTTTTAGATTAGAAAATGGTAAGAGGATAAAGTCATCAACTTCTCTTATTAGAGATATTAACGAAGATGTTATTGGTGCTTTTTGTATTAATATTGAGATAGAGCATTTTTTGAGGATGCAATCATTTTTAGATACATTTTTTAAAGAAGAAAAGGAAGAACAAAATAATAGAAAAGAAAATGATATTAATTCTTTTGATAATGTGTCAGAAATAATCGATAGTCTTATTGATAATATTATTGCAAATAAAGATTTAGATAGAATGAAAAGAACTGATAAAATAAATCTTTTAACATTCATGTATGATAAGGGGATTTTTCAAATGAAAGGATCAATTGATAAAGTTGCTAACAAATTAAATTCATCACCAGTTACGATTTATTCTTATTTGGATGAGATTAAGAAAGGAAGATAAATTATTTTAATGTTAACTGTAATATTGTTTTGGTTGACAATTTGCGAATGATTTAGTAAGATTTAATTGTCAATTATAAAATAATAAGTGAGGTAATAAAATGATTTGGTTTCCATACACACAAATGAAAACAATGAAAGAACCCCTTACAGTTGTTGATGCTAAGGGTGTATATCTATATACAGAGGATAATCATAAATTGATTGATACAACAGCTTCTTGGTGGAGTAAGATTCATGGATATAATAATCCACATATGAATAAAGCAATAATTGATCAAGTTAATAAGTTTTCACATGTTATGTTAGGTGGTATTAAACATAAACCTGTTATGGAGTTGAGCAAAAAACTAGAAAGTATGCTACCAGGAACTTTAAATAATACATTTTTTTCGGATTCAGGAAGTGTTGCTGTTGAGATAGCGATTAAGATGGCTATTCAGTTTTTTATAAATAAAAAGAAGCCTCGTAATAAAATAATGTCTCTTAAAAATTCTTATCATGGTGATACATTTAAAGCTATGGAAATTGGGGATGATGGAGATTATCATAATATATTTTCTGGAGGACAAAATACTGTTTTGACAGATACAACTATTGAGGATTTAGAAATAAATTTTAAAAATCATGGTGATAGTTTAGCTGCTTTTATAGTGGAGCCTTTATTACAAGGTGCTGGAGGAATGAAAGTATATGATGTATCATTTCTAAAAAGAGCTAGAGAACTTTGTGATGAGTATGAAGTAATATTTATTTATGATGAAATAGCAACGGGTTTTGGTAGAACTGGTAATAGATTTGTATCTGATTTAGTAGAACCAGATATAGTCTGTTTAGGTAAAGCATTAACAGGCGGATATTTAGGTCATGCTGTTACTGTGGCTAATGATAAGGTGTTTGAGGGTTTTTATGGAGATGACCAAGATTTGGCATTTATGCATGGCCCTACTTTTATGGCAAATGCGTTAACTTGTGCTGCTGCTCTTAAATCTATCGAATTATTTGAACAAAATGACTATTTGGGAAAAATAAAAAATATACAAACTATTGCTAAGCGAGAATTAAGTGATTTATGTGATGATAGAATTGCAGATATTAGAATTCTTGGAGGTATGTTTTGCATAGAAGTTAAAGAAGAGGATACTTTAAAAGGCTTTTCTGAATTTGCATATGAAAAAGAAGTTTATTCAAGACCATTTTTAAAATACTTATATGCAACACCGCCATATATAATAACAGAAGATGAATTAGTACATATTATAAATGTGTACAAAGAATGGTTTAGCAAAAAATGATTTAATGAAAGTGTTAGGTGGTATGTATGATTACATTTATAGTTGGTACTGATACAGATGCTGGTAAAACATATTATGGTAAGCTTAAAGCAAATGAAAATATTGTAATTAAGCCCATTGAAACGGGAAAAAGATCATTTGAAAAAATTGAGGATAGTGATTGTGGTATGTATTCTAAATTATGTGATAGAAATTTAGAGCAAATAAACAAATATTTTTTTTCCTATCCAGCATCACCTCATTTTGCAGCAGAAATTGATAATGAAGAGATTGATATTAATGCATTAATAGAATTTATTAATGATTCACATAAAAAAGAAAAAAATATTTTTGTTGAACTTGCAGGTGGATTAATGGTACCTATTACAAATAAGTATACTCAATTAGATTTACTTAAAGAATTTGTTGATGTGAATATAGAGGTTGTAGTAGGTAATAAGTTAGGTGCAATAAATCATGCACTGTTAACATTAGAGGTATTATACAAAGATAATATTAAAGTTGGTAAGGTTATTGTTAATAATTTTGGTAAAGATTCGATTGTAATTAAAAACAATATAAAAACTATAAAGGAATTTATGAAGCAAGATTGTGAACTAGTTATAATTTAAAAAAATTATTAAAAAGACTTTATATTTTTTAAATAATTAAATAAAATAATTTAGTTGCTAAGGATAATTGTTGACAAGTAATTGGCTTTGCAGTAATGTGTAAGTGAAAATATATTAAAATTTGTGCTATTAGAAATTATAAATAAAATACTATATTAACTAGCATATTATACTGGAGGAATCAATTATGAAATCAAAACCTGGAAGACATACTGCGGCTTTTATTTTGTTATTTTTAAGCAAAAAGGATTCGTATGGATTGGAATTACTAAAAAATTTGGAGTCAGACTTACCAAATAATATAATAGATAGTGCAGCTATTTATAGATCTTTAAAAACTTTAGAGCAAAATGGATTTGTAAAATCAAGATTGGATGCATCTGAAAGTGGAGTTGCAAAAAAATATTATTCGATAACAGAAAGTGGACATGAAGAACTTCAAAAATTTGAATCTGATATCAAAAAAAGAGTTAAAAATTTAAATTATTTTTTAGAGGAATATAAGAAAATTAAATAGATAGGAGTAGTTTCTAAGATTAAATTGATTAGAAACTACTCTTTTTTTATTAAAAAAATAATTTGACATTATATCGAATACACAGTATTATGTTATTAACATATATATGTTTATAGTGAAGGAGGAATTTTATGAGTACCTATATTATATATGGGATTGTTTTTTTACTTTTAATTGTTTCATCGATTAAGGATGGCAAAAAGACAAAAAAAGCTTTAAAAATGGGTTTAAAATCATTTACAAAACTTTTACCATCAATGATACCAATGTTTTTGATAATTGGAATTGTATTATCTTTTGTAAGTCCAAAAACTATTAGTATGATTTTGGGAAAAGATTCAGGTTTTATAGGAGTTGTAATAGGAATAATAACAGGCTCTATTGCATTTTTACCTAGTTTTGTAGCATTTCCACTTGGTGTTAATCTATTAAATCAAGGTGCTGGTTATCCACAAATTGCAGCTTTTATATCTAGCTTAATGGCAGTTGGAATTGCATCAATTGGTCTTGAAATGAGTTATTTTGGAAAAGAAACAGCGATATTAAGAAATATATTAGGTATTGTAGTATCTATAATATTTGCTTTAATTATATGGGTGGTGATGTAAGGTGAAAGAAAAGACTAAAGAAATACAAAAAAAATCTATATTTAATAGATATAAATGGTCAGTTATATGGAGTATAATAATTTTATTTATATATATAGCTAATCAAAGTATGGGAAAATTGATAGTCGATAATACTTTTGATAATTTTAAAATTATGATTAGTGTTTTGCCACCAATACTTATATTAATTGGTTTGTTGGATGTTTGGGTTCCAAAAGAAACAATGATTAAATATATGGGAAAAGATTCTAAAGTAAAAGGAATATTGATTACGATAATTTTGGGATCTTTATCAGCAGGACCATTATATGCAGCATTTCCTATAGCAGCAATACTGATGAAAAAACATGCTAGATTTGCATATGTGTTATTTTTCTTAGGGGTTTGGTCAAGTTCGAAATTACCATTAATGGTATTTGAGTATTCAGCATTTGGTGGATTTTTCACAGTTATTCATGTAGTTTCTAATTTGGTGATATTCTTAATAGGGTCAATAGTTATTGAAAAAATGCTATCAAAAGAAACAAAGGATAAAATTTATGAATCTGCAAAAATTATATAGTGATATATAAAAATGATAAAGTTTAGAAATCTATTGAGAATGATAATTGATAGTATCTAAACTTTATCATTATATTATGAGTCTGAAAGGAGTTTGTTTTGAAACATAAGAAGATAGTGAAAGATTTTTTAATAGCATTTGTTTGCCTATTGATTCTAAATTTTTTACTTCCTAGGTTATTACCAGGGGATCCAGTAGAAATATTATTAGGAGAACAATCTTTATTTGAAATTACAGATAAGATGCATACAAAAATGATAGAAGATTTGGGACTTAATAAACATATTGTAATACAGTTTTTTGATTATATAAAAAATCTGCTTAGATTAGATTTTGGATATTCTTATTTTTATAACACTAATGTTTTGAATTTAATCATAAAATATATTCCATGGACAATGCTTTTAGTTTCATCTGGGATAGTTCTAGCTTTACTAATTGGATATATATTAGGCATTGAAAGTGCATATAATCATGGAAAGAAAATAGATAAAATTATTCTATCTACAATGATTTTTAACTAAACAAGTTTTTGATTTTGTATATACTTTTGAATTATTTCAGAACTTACTGCACCAGCAGTTCTAAGATAATAACCTTTGCTCCACAATCCATTATTCCAAAATTTAGACTTTTTTAAATTTGGAAATGCTTTAAATATCCAATAAGCTGAAACACTTTTCAATATTTTCACTATTTTAGTAGGTGCAATTGCTGGTGGAGCAAATATGAAGAAGTGAACATGGTCTGGCATTATTTCTTTTTCAATAAGATGTTATAATAAATATATCAGCTACATGGAGGAGGTGAGAAAATTAAGTTATCGTTTAAGTTCAAACCAAGTTTTACAGCAGAATATTTAAAGATTGTAGAAGAATTATCTTATCATACAACAAAACTCTATAATATAGCTAACTATGATTTAAGAGAAAATGGTTTTAAAAGCTATGTGGATATTGAAAATACTTTTAAATCAAATTGGCATTGTGATTTCTTGCATAGCCATACAAGGCAACAAGTATTTAAAGTATTAGAGCAGAATTGGAAGTCATATTTTGCAAGTATCAAGGATTACAAAGTGAATCCACATAAATATAATGGATTACCAAAGCCACCAAAGTTCAAAAATATGGAAGATAGAAAAAATGAAATTATATTTACTAATCTTGCTATAAGATTTCAAGATAATATGTTGAAGTTATCCTTATCAAAAGTAATTCAGAATATGTTTGAGGTAGACAGTTTAAATTTTGAGGTTTTAGGTAAACTTCAAAGCCTTATAAATTGGGATGAATTGCAACAAGTAAGAATTAAATGGGATAATGCTTTAAAGCAATGGTATTTAATTATAATCTACAAAAAACAAGAATTAGAAATAGATATTGATAATACTAATGTTATGGCTATTGATTTGGGATTGGATAATTTAGCAACCTTAACATTTAAAGAAAATCAAAATAGTTACTTATTTTGTGGAAAGAAGCTTAAATCAGTTAATGCTTATACTAATAAAAAAATAGCATATTTACAATCTATTGAAATGAAGAAATATGGTTCTGATAAATTCAAAAATACTAAGGAAATTAATAGATTAAGAAGATATAGAAGTAATTATATCAATGATTATCTTCACAAGGTAAGCAAAAATATTATAGATAAAGCAATAGAGCATGAAGTTACAAAAATAGTTATAGGTAAACTTAAAGGTATTAAGCAAAGTATGAATTATAATAAAAGTTTTGTTCAAATTCCTATTCAAATATTAGCAGAGCTTGTAGAATATAAAGCTAAACTTCAAGGAATCAAAGTTAAATATAAAGAAGAAAGTTATACAAGTGGTTGCAGTGCTTTTGATTTAGAGCCTATAACTAAAAAGAACTATGATAAAACTCGTAGAGTTGTTAGAGGATTATTCAAAAGTAGTTATGGATTTGTAAATTCAGATGTAAATGGTAGTTTGAATATATTAAGAAAAGAAGAAAAATGTATTCCCAAGTTAGTTGAAACTATGAGGGATAAGGGCAAGTGTTCTCGCTCGTTAAGAATAAGGGTTGCTTGTTAATTCAAGTCGAAAGTTAAATGCCAAACTTCTTACAAAGAAGCCACATCCCCTGTGGGTGTGGTAGTTCACAGGAATAATATTATTGTTGAATTTTTAAAAATGAATTCACAATCACAACCCAGTGAATTGATTAATGGAGATATAGATGCCATTAGTATAAATGGAAATGCAAATAAATTATTTGATGAAAAAAATATTGAACAATATGAATTTAATAAAGAAAAAGCGGATGACCAAATGATAAAAAATAGATTTATTTTTCACTAAAAATGGAATAATGATAGGTATTCCATTAGCATTAAATAAAATAAGTTTTATAAAAGGAGAGTATTAATATGGAAAAAATAATAATAGAACCTATAGGAGTTATAAAATCACCATTTAAAGAGGTAAAAGATATTCCGCCACAAAGTATTTTTGCTGATGAAAAGGTGGCTATAATAGAAATAGATAAAAAGTACCAAGATGGTTTAAAGGATTTAGAAGCTTGTTCCCATATTGTAATTCAATTTTATTTTCATAAATCAACTGGGTATAAATTAATAACAAAAACACCTTGGGGTGATGAAAAAAAGGGTGTTTTCTCAACTAGATCACCAAATCGTCCGAATCATTTAGGGATAACTATTGCAAAGTTATTAAGAGTAGAGGATGGTAAAATAGAAATTAAAGGTGTTGATATGCTAGACAAAACTCCTATTATAGATATAAAACCATATGTTAAGGAACTAAATCCTAAATTATAATAAATGAACAAATATGAGTTTTGTAGCTTATTTAGAAGTTTAATATAAAAGAAAGTAGCTGATGTTATGAAAAAAAATATATTAGTTGTTGAAGATGAAAATAAAATAAGTGAATTTATTAGCTTGTATTTGAAAAAAGAGGGTTATAAGGTTTTTGAAGCAAGTGATGGACAAATAGCTTTAGAAAAGTTTGAGGAAAATGAGATTGATTTGATTGTACTTGATATTATGATGCCAAGATTAAATGGATTTGAAGTTTGTAAAAAAATTAGAGAAAAATCAAAAGTCCCAATTATAATATTAACGGCAATAGAAGAAGAAATGGATCATATAAAAGGCTATGAATTAGGTGCTGATGATTATGTGACAAAACCTTTTAAGATAAAAATTTTAATGGCGAAAATAAAAAGATTATTGCAAAGATTTAATAAAAATGATAATGATATTTTTGTACATGATAAATTAAAAATAGATTTTGATGGTAGAGAAGTTTTTATGGATAGCAAAAAAATTAAACTTGCACCAAAAGAATTTGATTTGCTTATATATCTTATAAAAAATAAAGGGATAGCTTTAAGTAGAAATCAGATTTTAGAAAATATATGGGGCTATGATTTTGAAGGTGAAAATAGAGTTGTTGATAATCATATTAAGAAATTAAGAAATAAATTAGAGAATTACTCTTCATTAATTGAGACAATAATATCTGTTGGATATAAATTTGATATAAATAAGGACAATAAAAATGTTTAATAGTATTGTAAAAAAAATATTTGTAACCATAGTTTCTATGTTTGTATTCATTATGCTAATACAATTATTATTCCAAAATTTTTTTTTAGAAGAGATTTATATAAATATGAAAATTGCTAAAATTGAAAGAAGTTTTAATAAATTTTGTAATGATTATGATGAAAATAAATGGAATAATAAAAGATTAAATAAAGAATCTATTGATTATCAAGATCAAAATGGAGCTTCTATTATTGTTTTTGATAAAAAAGACAATGTTTTAAATGATGTTTTTTTTGAAGAGTTTAATTATATTACTATAAAAGATGAGAAAGAAAATGAATTTAAGATTATTATAGATTTTTTAATTAATGAAAATGGAGAGTTTGTATATTCTAATAATGAAATAAAAAATGGCGATAAAATAAATATTTTGGGAACAAAGATTATAGGAACAAATTTTATAGATCCTTTAGATATTAAAATTAAAGAATCGTTATTTATAAACGATCAGGCTCATGTTTATTTTGAAGAATTATATCAAAAAAATCCTGATAAATTAACTCAAATAAATGGTGTAGTAATATCAAAAAATCTTATTATAAGAGACAATGGAGTATTAAGTTATCAACATGAAAAGTTATACAATGAAGTAAGAGCTTATTGGATTGAAAGAGAAGAAAACTATGAGGATATACGAAGTATTATTAATGATGGTAATTATGATTTTATTGAAGAATATTCTGGTTTGATTATTGTGGTATTAGTTAAGGAAATAGAAGATATAAACGGTAATACCAATTATGTATTTTCGTTATTTAATATTGAAAATATTCATGATGCATTTCAAATATTAAATGAATATTATTATTATATTTTTGGATTTCAACTTATATTAATTTTATTGCTTGTATATTTTTATTCTAAGTGGATAAGTAAACCACTTATAAAGTTAATAGCTTGTGCAAAAAGTATATCAGAGCTTGATTTTACAAAGCGTACAGATATAAAATCTAATGATGAACTTAGTGTATTATCTGATAGTTTAAATAATATTTCAAAAAATTTATCTAGTACCATAAAAAATTTAGAATTATCAAATAATGAATTGGCAATAGAGGCGATAAAAAAAGAAGAGAATGAAAAGAGAATGAGAAATTTATTAACGAGTTTATCGCATGAGTTTAAAACACCTCTTGGAATTATTTCTGGGTTTTTAGAAATTATAAGCGATGGAGTTTATGAAAAAGAGCCAGAGTATTATATAAATGTAATATCAGATGAAATAGATAAACTTAATAGACTTGTAATTGAGACTATTGAATTATCAAAATTGGAATCTAGAAATTATAAATTAAATTTAAGTGAATTTAAAATATCTTATTTCTTAGAAATTCTAGTAGATAAATTTGAAAAAAAATTAAAAGATAAAAATATGAAATATGAAATAAAAATAGAAGATATAACGGTATATGCGGATATGGGAAAAATTGAACAAGTTATAATTAATCTTTTAAGTAATGGAATTAAATATTCACCAAAAGATGAAAAGATAGAGATAGATTCTTATATTAAAAAAGATAATTTGTATATACGCATAAAGAATTATGGGGTTTTAATTGAAGCTAAAGATTTAGAAAAAATTTGGGATAGATTTTACAGAGTTGATCAATCAAGAAATAGAAATCTTGGTGGAAGTGGATTAGGTCTTACTATAGTAAAGAATATATTAGATTTACATGAATCTGATTATGGTGTGAAAAATATAAACAATGGTGTTGAATTTTATTTTTCATTAAAAATAAAATCATAAATCTGTAAATGGATACACAATGGACATATCACCTTATTATAATATCAATATAAATAATAATAAATTTAAATAAGGAGTGTGTTTTAATGAAGAAAGTTACTATAGGAACAATTTGCTTGGTTCTTTTTATGGGATTATTTGCTTTTGCTCAAGAAGATGAAGAATATGCTAAATTTGAGGTAAATGGAGATTTGGCTATCATGACTGGTGTAATAAATAGCGAAACTCCAAAAGATGTAGAGACTTTGGTAAAAGAATATCCAAATCTTAAAACAATTGTCATGAAAGATGTTCCAGGTTCTATGGACGATGTGGCAAATTTAGAAGCAAGTAGAATAATAAGAAAATATGGATTAAATACACATGTTCCTAAAGATGGTATGGTTGCGTCAGGTGGAACGGATTTCTTTTGTGCAGGTGTAAATAGAACTATAGAAGAAGGTGCAAGAATTGGAGTTCATTCATGGGCAGGAGATGGTATTTTTGATGCATCAAAATTAGCAAAGGATAATGAAGAGCATAAAAAATATATAGATTACTATAAAGAAATGGGCATTCCAACAGATTTTTATTGGTTTACAATTAATGCAGCTCCTGCTAATGATATGCATTTTATGAAAAAGGAAGAGCTTAAAAAATATAAATTGATTGATTCGATTAAAGGAGAAGTTAAAAATCCTAATTATCAAAAATATATAAGAGCTAAAGATATAATTAGAGATACGTCAAAATTAGATAAAGTGTATAAGAAGTATTATTCAAAATATATTAATTATATAGCACCAAATGGAAAACCAATTATGATTGTAGCACAAGATAAAGTAAGTGATGAGCAATTATTAAAAGCATATAATGTTTTGAGTTTTTATTTGCAAGATTTTGGAACGTATAAAAAAGGAATTGTGGCTAATAAAATAGCTGATAATAATGCTGTACTTGTTATGCCAAATGGAGCTGATGGAGAATCAGATATTCCAGAAAATGCACTTGAGGGACAACCATTATATCAAATGGAAGTACCAACAATAGGTAGTAAGTGGTATATAGAAAATGATTATGAACATAGAGATGCAGCATATGAAGAAATTTTTCATATGGTTCATGACTATGGAATAGGTATACAAAGTAATATGGGTGCACTTCCAAATTTACAAAAAGAAATATATAAGGCTATGAGAAGCTCATTACCTAAAGATAAAAAAGACTGGGGTAAAAAGGGTATTTGGGGTCTTGATTCAAAAAATTGGTTGATAGAGCTTGAAGAGGAGGGCAGTCTTGAACAAGAATATATTGTATCTGTAATAGATTCTTATTATGGATTATGGGCTCCTTATAAAGAAGGTAAAGGTGGCATGTGGGGCGTATATACTTCAAAGACTAGAGAAGAAATAAAGAAAAATGATCCATTAGGTTATAATATTATAACTAAATTTTTACCAGAAAATTTAACGTATATGGCTAGAGTTGAAGCTGATTTTACTGGTACATTTAAGATGTATTATGACAAAAAATCACCATATACACATAAATCAAAATATCTTCAAAATGTAAGACTTTTAGGAAGTAAAAATACGAATTTAGTTGGTAATCAATTAAATAATATTTTAATTGGAAATCAAGGAAATAACAATATTGATGGCAGAGAAGGTTTTGATACTGTTCAATTCTTAGGAAAGTCAGATGATTATAAAATTGAAGTTAAAAATGGTAAACTTTTTGTTGAAGATAAATTAAATGGTGAAGGTAAAGATTCTTTAAGTAATATTGAATTGTTAAGATTCACAGATAAAGATATTAGAGTTACAGATTTAGATAATTAATATGAAAAAGTAGCTGTTGTATTATTAATGATACAACAGCTACTTTTTATTTGCAGATATTATTTTGGTATGTAAGGATGATAAAAGTATAATAGATGGTATTTTACATATTGCAAATTTCTTAAATCTAGTAAAATTATTTACTTATAATAAAATATATAGGATAATTTTATCTATAGTGCAATTATAACTATGAAAAAAATTTTAGTAAAAAATATTATTGATAAGAAATGAGGTTTTTTATTATGAGTTATGATAGTAAATTATATGAAAAGATTAAAATTATAAAAGGTGATATAACTAAATTGAAACAAAAAAATATAGAAGTTGAAGCTATAGTTAATGCAGCAAAACCTTCTCTTGAAGGTGGAGGTGGTGTAGATGGAGCAATTCATAAAGCAGTAGGTGAAAAACTTTTGGGAGAATGTCTAAAGATAAAACCAAATCCAAATAGATGTAATTCTGGGGAAGCTGTAATAACAAGTGGTTTTGAATTAGTAAAATACATTATTCATACAGTTGGACCTATTTGGATAGACGGTAAATCAAATGAAGCTAAAATTTTAGAAAATTGTTATGATAGTATTTTTAAAATTATATTTGAAAATAATATTAAATCAGTTGCAATACCAATGATAAGTACAGGTGTATATGGTTATCCTTTTGATAAGGCTTCAAAGATTGCATTAGAAAGCATAATGAAGAATTTGGAGAAAAATAATAGTATTGATTTTGTTTATATTGTTATTTTTGAAGAAAAAAATTATAAATTATTTAAAAATATCAAAAATTAAGCTTAATATATTAATTATTCGATCTAGTTTTTTAATCATTAAAAATAAAATCAGATTTAGATAGATACAACAAGCCTGTATCTGTTAACTGACAACCAGAACGACCTTTGTTTATTATCAAATAATTTTTTTTGGATAATGAAGTTAGTATTTTTCTTATTTCTATTTCAGATATTTTATAATAGGAATTAGAAAAAAACCTGCATAAATTTCTTCTGCCAGTACTTTCTCCATTTTTTTTACAAAGATAAATAGATTTAAGAACCAATAGATTTATTTTTTCTTTAGGCATTTCATCAGTAATAATTTTTGATGAATTTTTATTTTTAATATAATCAGGTAGATTATAAATATCTAAATCATTATCACTGACAATACACATATAGTCAATAAGATTTATTAGTTCTCGTATATTGCCAGGCCAATCATATTTTTGTATAAATAAATAAAAGTCTTTGGTTGCTTTTCTTTTTTTTAGACCTAAAAATTTATTACATAATAATAATATGTCTGAACCACGTTCTTTTAGCGGAGGTAGAGTCAAAGAAAATACATTTAATCTAAAGAATAAATCTTTTCTGAACTTATTATCTAGAACCATTTCAAATAAATTTTTATTTGAGGCAGCTATAATGCGCACATCTATTGAAATTGAATAATTTGCACCAACTTTTCTTATTTGTTTTTCTTGTATTGCACGTAATAATTTTGCTTGCAAAGAATATGGAATTTCGGATATTTCATCAAGAAATAATGTACCGCCATGAGCTTTTTCAAAAAGACCGATACTCCCACTTTGTTTTGCACCTGTAAAAGAAGACCCTTCATAACCAAAAAACTCTGATTCTAATAAATTATTTGGAATTCCTGCACAATTTACTGCTATATAAGGATTTAAAGAACGTGTTGAAGCATTATGAATAGAACTTGCCATTAGTTCTTTTCCCGTGCCACTGTCTCCATATATTAATATAGGTAAATTTGAATTAGCAAAGCGGTTCCCAAGATCAATAGCTTTTTTTATATTTTTGTTTTTTCCTATAATATCATTGAATGTATATTTAGCAAGATTTTGATTTCCTACTATTTTTTTATGAAGTTTTTGCTGTGTAAATTGTATGTGATTATAAGGTTCAAGTATAAGAATTTTTCCTAGTTTTGGTTCCTGTTTGTCTAGATAATTTAAATCTACTGCATATTTAGTTTTTTGAATTTCTATAATATCACTATTTAATTGATTATTTTGAAGTACTAGTTTTAGCTCTGGTATTTCTTTACCTAAATTATATATTGTTGTTGGAATCTGAGTTAAGGGTTTTAAATATTCTAAAAATAATTGATTATGTGATATTATTTGATTTTCTGTATTAATAATAGCAATACCTTTATTAATTTTATTGAATAGTAAGTTCCACTGTGCTGATAAAAATTTATTGTTTTCCAATAAAGAATTGATTCCTTTTAAAAAACTAGGAACAATTTTAATATAATTTTTAAATATTTTTTTTACAATTTCCATTTCAATATTAAAGTAAGATAAAATATCCATGATGACATCTGCTGTTAAAACTCTACTTCCTAAAATAATTTTAGGTGCAGTTGTTTTTGGCAAAAAATCATAAATTCTAGGAGTAAATATATAATCAATTTTAGGAAAGGGGATATTAGTGTCGGGAGACCAAGGTATAAGATGTACATTTTTTACCCCTAATTGATAAATATTAGTCATTGTCTCATAAGTCATATAGTTATTTAGGTTAACAACAGCAGCAGTGGAGTTAGCAGGAATTTTTTTTAATTTTTTCAACGCTTCTAATGTGATAGTTCTTCTCATCAGTAAAATAGGACAGTCACATTTTATGTAAGATTGCATTTGAATTAATGCAGATGGTTCGTGTAGCAAAATCATTTCTGCATTATAAATAGGAACAATTGGATTAGTATCTGGTGAATGACAAGTGATTTTAAATATATTTCCAAATAAATCTTCTAGTTGTTTTTTTAGAAATTTTCCACTCCAATCATTTTTTGCAATAATGTTTAAATTATAGCTCATGTTGAACACACTCCTTAATTAATAAAATGGGATTAATACTATTTTAAAATGGATTAAACCTATTAAAATAATTTTAACAATTAATTTTTTATTTTTCAATATACTTTTTATTAATATTATATAGTTTGGTTTGAATGGTTTAGAATATTTATTAAAAAAAATTTAAAAGAAAAATTATTTTTGGTATGTATAATGCTCAACTTATTAATAAAAAAATATAGGAGATGGTAGGTATGAATTATTTAAAATTAGATACACCGGCATTGATTATTGATAGAGAAATTATGTATGAAAATTGTTATCGTATGCAAGAATATGCGAATAGTTATAAAGTGAATTGTAGACCTCATACTAAGACACATAAAATGTCTAAAATTGCTATTATTCAAGAAAAAATTGGAGCTAAAGGTATTGCTGTTGCAAAAGTTTCAGAAGCTGAAGTGATGGCATCTAAGGGTTTGAAAGATATATTCATAGCAAATGAAATAGTAGGTAGTAAAAAACTTAATAGAATCCGAACTTTATCTGAACATATAAAAATATCTTTTGGGTTGGATAGCATTGATCAAGCTAAAATGATTGAGAAAGTTTTTGAGAATGCGAGAAACAAAGCGGAAGTTCTAATAGAAATAGAGGTTGGAGAAAATCGTTCTGGAGTTATAAATGAATCCGATTATATTGATTTGTTGAAATATTTAAAGAAATGCAAAAATATTATTTTAAAAGGTGTATTTTCTCATGATGGGCATTCATACAAAGCAAAAGATATTAAAGAATGTAGTTATATTCATCTGATTAGTCAAAAAAGAACATTGAAATTTGCAAAAATTGCAAAGAATATTGGATTTGAACTGGAAACTGTAAGTATAGGTTCAACACCTTCTATGATGCATAAGTTCCCTATTTTAGAGGGAATTACGGAAATAAGGCCTGGTACTTATATATTTATGGATGCATCACAAGCAAATGCTTATGGTAGTACGGCTCGTTGTGCAGCAACTATTTTGACAACCGTTATAAGCTTACCAACAAAAGATAGAATTATAACAGATGTTGGTGCAAAAGGAATTACAGCTCAAAGTAGAAATCAAGGTTTTTGTTCTACCAAGGGTTTAGGAATTATAAAAGGGTATAAAGATATATATATTGATGATGTATTTGATGAACATGGAATTATTTATAATAAAAAACTTCGAGATGAGTTGAAAGTAGGTGATATACTTGAAATAATACCTAATCATATTTGTCCTGTTGTTAATTTACATGAAACGGTCTATTTAATATCAAATGGAGAAGTTTTAGAAGAAATCAAAGTTGATTGTAGAGGAAAATTAAAATAAATTTCAGTAGAATATAAGGTTTAATTTAAAAGGAGATGAATGAAGATGGCTTTTTATGATGAAATTTCAAAATATTATGATGAAATTTTTAAAGTTTCTAAAGAACAGGTGGATTTTATAAGTGGGATAGTAGGATCTAAGCCAAAGTCTATTCTTGATATTGCCTGTGGAACAGGAAATTGTGCTATAGAATTAAGTAAAAAAGGATATAATTTAACAGCAGTTGATTTGGATAGTAAGATGATTGAAGAATTAAGCAAAAAGACAGCTACTTTAAATAGTGATATTAAATTTTCGCAAGCAAATATGATGAATCTAATAGATAAATTAAAAGATAAAAAGTTTGATGCTATATATTGTATAGGTAATTCATTAGTACATTTGAATGATTTAAATGAAATTAAAGAATTTTTTATGGAGGTAAAAAAATTATTAAATGAAGATGGTGTATTTATTTTTCAAATAATAAATTATGATAGAATTTTAAAAGAAAATATTAAATTTTTACCTACAATTAACAATGATTTTGTGCCATTAAGTTTTAAAAGATTTTATGAGTATGATGAATCGATTAATAAAATAAAATTTAAAACGATTTTAGAAGTTGAAGGAAAGAAAATAGAAAATGAAGTTGATTTATTTCCATTATTATACGAACAAGCAATAAGACTATTAGAAGAAGTTAGTTTTAAAGAGATAAATACTTTTGGAAATTTTAAAAAATCTGATTTTGATAAAGAAAGTTCATATGCACTGATAATAGAAGCAAAATAAAAGAGATTACCATATTCGCCGTAAAGCCCCCGAATTTATTCGTGGGGATATAAGGCGTTCTTTTTTGATATTGCATTAGATATGATATAACTATATAATACAAGTATGAATAATAAATATAAATCAAATAAGAATATAGTATACTCTTGCAAATACCACATAGTATGGTGTCCGAAATATCGTAGAAAAGTTTTAGTTGATGAAGTGGCAAAATCTTTAAAGGAGCTGATAGTAGAAATCTGTAATATTAATCAAGCTGAACTTATAGAGCTTGAAATAATGCCAGACCACGTTCATCTGTTAGTAGATGTAGACCCACAATTAGGGATACACAAGCTAATAAAACGAATTAAAGGTCGAACTTCAAGAGAATTAAGAAGCAATTATCCTTTTTTGAAAACCAAACTTCCTACGCTATGGACTAATAGCTATTTCGTATCAACTGTTGATGGGGCTCCACTTTCAGTAGTTAAGCAGTATATTGAAAACCAAAAAACTTCTCAGAGGGGGTGATGTTTTGAAAACTATAAAGATAAAATTAAAACCAACTAAATCTCAAGCTATTGAGCTATCTAGGTTATCTAGGGAGTACATCCATCAAGCCAATCTGCTTGTTAAAATAGCAGTAGCTGATGGTAAGTTTCCTAAAGTGACATCAAAACATATAGACTCAAATATCCCTTCTGTTGTGAAAAACGAGCTAATTAGGTACGCCAAGACCAAATTTAAGCAATTTGGAAACTGTAATTTCAATAAACCCACTGCTTCATGGAATAACCAAAACTACTTAGTAGAAGAAAAATCAATAGCTTTTCCTATTATTGTAGATGGAAAGGTTAAAAAAACCAAAGTTAAAGCGTTAATCCCAAGCGAATTGTTTGAGAAACTATGTAATTCAAAACTAGGTGCTCTTAGGGTATCTAAAAAGGGCTTTCATTGGATAGCCCAAATCGCCATAGAAAACAATCCAATAGAGTGTATAGGAACTCAAACACTAGGTATTGATCTTGGCATACTCTGTCCTGCTGTTGGTGTAATTGCTTCTACTGGAAAAACCAAATTCTTTGGAAATGGCAGGTATAATAAGTACCTTCGCAGAAAATACAAAGAACTTAGAAGAACTCTAGGCAAAGCCAAAGAACTAAATGCTATAAAGCGAATCAAGGATAAGGAATCAAGAATAATGCGTGATATCAACCATAAGATTTCCAGAAGCATAGTAAACTTTGCAGTAAAAAACAACTGCAAAGCTATTAATTTGGAAAGTCTTTCTGGCATACGTCAGACTTCAAAAGCTGGAAGTAAAACAAAAGCTAATTTGCATTCTTGGACTTTCTTTGAACTTTCAACCTTTATAGAATATAAAGCTTATGAACTAGGTATAAAAGTAAACTTTGTTGACCCAAAATACACTTCGCAGGAGTGTCCCGATTGTGGTGAAAGAAACAAGGTCAATAGCAGAAACTACAAATGTAGTTGTGGCTACAAAACTCATAGAGATAGGCTTGGAGCTTTAAATATTGCCAAAAAAATCTAACTTGGATGGTTAAAGTCCAAGTGCCTAGCAACCTATATGGTCTGTGCTAGGAGGGGTGATGGCACACCCTTGAACTCAGAGTCATACTGGCATACCAGAAATGGACTTGTCTTTAATCATCTGAGAATCCACCGAATTTATTCGTGGGGAGTGTCAATAGTTTAAGTAATCTCTTTTTTATTATAAAAAATAATTATAAACTCAAACTTGGTTGGAATTATTATTGATTATTGCTATAATTATAGGGAAATTAATTTGAAAGAGGAGATGTAAGATGATACCAAATTGTCCTAAATGTAATTCAAAGTATACATATGAAGATGGATCTATGATAGTATGTCCTGAATGTTCATATGAATGGAATCCAGATACTCAAAGTGAAGAAGAATATGTTTGGAAAGATGTAAATGGAAATATTTTAAGTAATGGAGATTCAGTAACGGTAATCAAACAATTAAATGTAAAAGGAAGTTCTACTGGAATTAAACAAGGAACAAAGATTAAGAATATCAAATTGATAGAAAGTGTTGATGGAATACATGATATAGATTGCAAGGTAGATGGAATCGGAAGAATTGAGATTAGTTCAAAGTATGTAAAAAAATTATAAATTTATATAAGTAGATCACTAATTTTGTGATCTATTTTTTTTATAGAAAAATGGAATTTTATTGACTATATTAAACTAAAAGTATACAATCTAATTGATAGAGATAATTATTATTAATTAGATTGGGTGGGTGATTTTGTGAATGAATCAAAAGAAAAACTAGGATTTGAACTAAATGCAATTCAAAGAACGATGTTTTTACCTTTATGGGGGAGATTTAAGGAGAGTAAAAAAAATGATCCATTATTATATGATGAAAAAGCTATAGAAATTATAAATAATATTGATTTTGATTTTATGTCTTTGGACAAAAATGTGGATGAATATGGTGCATTATCTTGGGTAATTAGAGCTAAAAGGATGGATGAAGCAGTAAAAAATTTTATTAAAAAACATCCAAAAGCCACAATAATAAATATTGGAGCGGGTTTAGATACTGGTTTTGAAAGAGTAGATAATCAAGATATTATGTGGTATGATTTAGATCTTTTAGATTCAATTAAATTTAGAAGTAAATTTATAAATGAAACAAATCGTAGAAAATTTATTGCTAAATCAGTATTTGATACTAGCTGGTTTGATGAAATAGAGCCTATTGAAGATAATATACTTTTTTTAGCTGCGGGTGTACTTATGTTTTTTGAAGAAAAAGAATTAAAAAAATTGTTTTCTAATTTGGCATCGAGATTTCCAAATGGGGAAATATTTTTTGATACATTATCGTCAGAGGGTTTAAATTATGCTAATGAAATTATGAAAAATGCAGGTATGAAAGAAAATATGCTATCGTGGGGAATTGACTGTGCTTATGATATGGAAAATTGGAGTAAAAATATAAAAGTTATAGATGAATTTTCATATTACAAAGGTATAAAAAGAAAATCTCATTGGAATAAAGATTTAGTTTCGAAGTTGAATATGTGTGATGAAAATAAAGGTGCAAATTTTTATCATCTAAAATTTATATAAAATTATAAAAAGAATATTTAAATAAAAATATGTGGAGCTATCGAACTTAAGTGAAAATATAATAACATATTGTGTTTTTTTTAAATTATAACATAATATATTATTATTATATTTTTTAATTCGATAGCTCCATTTGTTTTTATAATGATTAAAATTTATATATTATTTTTTATCTAAAAAGTAGGCATAATCATGTTTATACATTCCATCGCCATAATTTTTATTATAGATAATTTCAACATCTGATATGTTTTTATTATCAAAATTATTTTCTATTATTTTTTTTCTTGTGTTTAATTCAACGGGTGTAATGGTTTTGCAAAGACCATCAACCATATTTACAAATTTAGTTAGTGGTAAGCCTATTGCGATTTCGTCATTTGTAAAACCACTTTTTCTAGCGCCTGCACATAACAATGATAAATTAATTGTATTTTCTTTATATGGGTGAGCACTGCATTCAGCGCACATTGCTTGATTTCCAATAAATTTATAAGAAGAATGCGTTCCATATTTATAACTATATCCTTGTACAAATCTCATTATATTAAGAGGATTTGAAATAATAATAACTAAATGTGGTGTTTGTTCAAATTCTTTAAGAGGTCTAACTTCAACTCCATAGATTTTATGTCCGATTATAGATATATTACTTGTTACATTTTTGGCAGTTGGATAGTCTTGATAGAGACCACATTTTCCATAGTAATGTCCAGATGTATAGTAATCATCAAGTTCGACAATTCCAAGAACTCTGGCACTTGCAAAACATCCAAAATTATCAAAATTAGCTTTAATTCCTTTTCCAATAGATGCATTAAAAACCATTTTACAATAAGGCATTTTATTTTTAGGTTGAGTTGCTAAAGAATTTTCAAACTCTTCTTTGGTAAATAAAAATCTAACACCAACGATATCTCTTTTTAGCTCCAATGCACAATTTGCTTTTATTATAGCATTTATAAATATATTAGTATCCATAAAAAGAACTCCTTTTTATTATTTTTCTAACCATGTATTCCAAAAGAATGGTTGGCAACCATTATGATAATTTTTTAGTGCTTTATTTGTAATGTGTAATCTGCTATAATCAACGGTATTTATATAAGGGACACTTTCCCATGTTTTATTATAGAATTCTTTTACGATTTCATATCTTTTTTCAAAATTTGTTTCTTTCATCATTCTTTTAAATATTTCATCCATTTCTTTAGAATCTTCATCATTCCAATTGGATATCCATTTATTAGTACCAGTCCAAGCACTTTGTACCTGAGGATCAGGAACTGATTTATAGAAATAAGATAAATGAAGATTCCAAGTATTAAGTTTTGAGCGTTTTTCTACAACTGTTGCTCTATCAAATAATTGTAAATCTACATTGAATCCAGCTCTTTGTAATTGATCTTTTAACGCTATAGCACCTTGTTTTTCTACTTTATCATCTTGTCCACTAAGTATAACTATAGGTGTACCATCATAATTTGCTTGTTTTAATAATTCCTTAGATTTTTGTGGATTATAATTATTATAGATGTTTTTACCAGAATTTTCATAGTACCATATATTATTTTTAGGATATAAACAAGATTGTGTATCCCAAAAAGCTTTATTACCTATCATTGCACTACCTAATTCATCCATATTTATTGCATGAACTAAAGCTCTTCTTGCTTCTACTTTATCAAATGGAGCATTGCCGCAGTTTATTATTAGCATTTCCATTCCATCTGGTTTTACAATAACTGTTTTAACATCTGGATTTGATTCAAAAAGTTTATATTGATCTTGAGGTGCATCTTCTGCAAAATGGAATTCTCCAGTTTGTACACCAGCAACCCTTATTGATTGTTCCTTTATAAATTTAATAACAATATTATCAGCATAAGCTTTTCTTTCTCCTGATAACATTGAAGAAGGAAGTTTATTTGAGACATAATTTTTAAATTTACTTAATTTAACTTCTTGATCAGGTTTCCACTCTATGAATTTATATGGACCAGTACCGATATGTTTAGTAATTATATTATCACCAAATTCTTTTATAATTTCTTTTGGTCTTATAACCATTTTTTGATTAGATACATGAGATGCTAATATATTTATAAATGGGGCATATGGTTCCTTAAATTTGAAAATGATTTGGTATTTTGAAGGTATTTTAGCTTCATCAAAATAAGGAGAAACCATATGACCTGCATCATTGTTTTTAAGCCATCTATTAAATGATGCTAATACATCATCTGATGTCATCTCTTTATCATTTTGAAATAATACACCTTGTCTTAAATTGATGGTATATGTTTTGCCATCTTCTGAGAGTATGTAGTCAGTAGCTAAATGAGGCTGTGCTTTGAAATTTTCGTCAAATTCAAAAAGACCTTCATAGACATGATTCATTATAGATGAAATAACCCAATCTGTAGATTTATCACTATCTAAATGTGCAGGGGACATCTTTTGAGCGACAATTATTGTTCCACCATATTTATTTTGTTTAACGTGGTCCTCTTGACTAATAGTGTTTTTGTTATCATTTTGTTTAGTTTCTTTGTTTGAACATGCACTTGCAAATATACAAATAGATGATATTAGCAATAAACATATTAATAAATTATTATGTTTTTTCATTTTAATTGCTCCTTTATTAATTATTTAGATGACAAGAAATGAAATGGCCATTCCCTGCATTTTTAAATATTGGTTCTTTTGTTGTACAAATTTCATTTTTATAGGGACATCTAGTATGAAAGTTACATCCTTTGGGTAAATTCATTGGACTTGGGACATCTCCTTTTAATATTATTTTTTTTCTTTTTATTTCTGGATTTGGTATTGGTATAGCTGACAGTAGAGCTTTGGTATAAGGATGTTTTGGATTTTTAAATAAATCATTAGTTTCAGCTAATTCAACTATTTGACCTAAGTACATAACAGCAATTCGATTACTTACATGTTTTACAACAGAAATATCATGAGATATAAACATATAAGTCAAATTAAAATCTTTTTGAAGATCTTTTAAAAGATTTATAATTTGGCTTTGAATAGAGACATCAAGTGCTGAAACAGCTTCATCGCAGATTATAAATTTAGGGTTAAGAATTATAGCTCTTGCTATACAAATTCGTTGTCTTTGTCCACCTGAAAATTCATGAGGATATTTATTTAGATGATATTCATCAAGTCCAACTATTTTTATTATTTCTTTAACTTTTTTTATTCTGTTTTCTTTAGTTCCTATTTTATGAATTTTTAATGGCTCTTTTATTAAGTCAAATATTTTCATTCTAGGATTTAAGGATGCAAAAGGATCTTGAAATATTATTTGCATATTTTTTCTTAGTTTTCTTAATTCTTCATTACTAATACTATAGATATTTTTGCCTTCAAATAAAACTTCTCCACTTGTAGGTTCAAGTAAGTTTAATAAAAGTTTACCTGTTGTTGATTTTCCACAACCAGATTCTCCAACTATACCTAAAGTTTCTCCTTTTTTTATATCAAAACTGATATTATTAACAGCTTTTAGATTATTTTTAACTCTTGAAAATAGATTTGTTTTAACATCAAAATGTTTAACAAGATTTTTTATTGTGATTAGATTATTATTATCAATCATATAATTACCTCATTTATACAATCATTATCTTCTATCCAACAAGATACAGTTCGATTATGTTTATTTATAATAGGTGGTTTTGTAGTTTTGCATTTATCTTTTTTATATTCACATCTTTGATAAAATCTACAGCCTTCATTATATTGTGTTGGTTTTGGTATAGAACCGTTGATGGTATTGAGTCGTTTATTTGGTTTTGCTAAGCTAGGCATGGAAAGTAAAAGAGCTTTTGTATAAGGGTGTTTTGGATTTTTAAATAAATCCATTACATTAGCAATTTCAACAATTTCTCCAGCATACATAACAATTACTCTTTGACATATTTGTGCAACAATGCCTAAATCATGAGTTATCATCAATATGGACATATTAAATTTTTCTTTTAAATCTTCCATTATATCTAATATTTGTGCCTGTATAGTTACATCTAATGCAGTTGTGGGTTCATCTGCTATTAGTAATTTTGGATTGCATGATAAAGCCATAGCAATCATCACTCTTTGTCTCATACCACCAGAAATTTGATGAGGATATTCATTGATACGAGTTTTCGCATCTGGAATGCCAACTAATTTTAAAAGCTTTATTGTTTCAATTAGACTTTCTTTTTTGTTTAAATTTTTATGAATTTTTAATACTTCAGATATTTGTTTTCCAATAGTAAGTATTGGATTAAGTGCTGTCATTGGTTCTTGAGAAATCAAAGATATAGAATTACCCTTAATCTTTTGTATTTCTTTTTTTGATTTTTTTAGTAAATCTTGGTTATCAAAAATTATTTCTCCAGATTTTATTTTTCCAAAAGGAGAAGGAATAGAGTTTAATATACTTAATGCAGTTATGCTTTTTCCGCTACCAGATTCTCCAACTATTGCTATTGTTTCTCCTTTTTTTATGTCAAAACTGATATTATCAACAGCAGGAATAATGCCTTCATTTGTATAAAAACATGTTTTTAAATTTTTTATTTCTAATAATTTTTCCTCCATTTTAGTCCTCGCTTTTTTATTAAGTATTGAAATGATTATAAATATTAAAATAATTAGGATTGATAAATTATTTTAATTATGAATTTTGTAATCTTGGATCTAATAAATCTCTTAATCCATCACCTAAAAGATTTAAGCCTAGTACTATTAATACAATTGTTAATCCTGGAAATATCATTTCCCAAGGTGCGATGGCCATATAAGTTCGAGCATCTGTAATCATACCACCTAAACTAGGATTAGGTGCTTGTACACCAACACCCAAAAAGCTTAATGCTGCTTCATCTAATATGGCTATGGCAAAACTAAATGTAGCTTGAACTATTATTGGTGATAATGAATTTGAAAGTATGTATTTATAAATTATATAAATATCTGTAGCTCCTATAGATTTGGCAGATTCAACACAATCCCATTCTTTTACTGTTAGCACACAACTTCTTATAATTCTAGCCATTTGAGGAAAGTAAGCAAATGATAGAGCTAGTATTATATTTAATTTTCCAGCACCCCATATAGCAGCTAGACATATTGCTATAATAATTCCCGGAAATGCCATCAAACCATCCAATATTCGCATTACTATATTATCAAATTTTTTAAAATAACCAGCTAATACACCAACAATACACCCTAATATAGTTGTTAAAAATACAACAGATAAACCTATTTCAATAGAGGTTCTTATTCCATGAAGAATTCTACTTAAGATATCTCTTCCAAATTCATCTGTTCCCATTGGGTGAATTAATGATGGTGAAAGTAGACGATTTGTTGCATTGATTTTTATTGGATCAAATGGACTTATAAATGGGGCTAATAAAGCTAATATGATAGTTAGTATTAATATAAATCCTCCAACTAATATGTATGGATGCTTTTTTATTTTTTTTAAAAAACCATTTATTTTCTGCATAAAATTAACTCCTTATTTGTACTTAACTTTTGGATTCAAAAAAGCATAGCAAATATCAATTAATAAATTGATACAAAGATATATAATAGCGACAAATATCATTGAACCTTGAATAACGGGATAATCACGTTTCATAATAGCGTTAATAGCAAGAGAACCTGTTCCAGGAATATTAAAAACAGTTTCAACAATCCATGTACCACCAAGCAATACTGCAAAACTAAATCCAATGACAGTTATTATTGGGATTAATGCATTTTTTAGAGCATGTCTATATATTACTAATATTTCGATTAAACCTTTATTTCTTGCTGTTGTTATGTAGTCTTGTCTTAATACATCTAGCATTGAACTTCTTGTCATTCTTGATATAATGCCACTTTGCATAAAGCCCAAAGTTATTCCTGGTAAAGTTAGATATCGAAATACTCCAAATCCAACTTCTGATATTGGTTTATATCCACAAACAGGAAACCAGCGAAGTTGTACACTAAAAATTAGAATCAAGATTAAAGACAACCAAAAGCTAGGAATAGATACTCCTATTAAAGATATTGTTATTGCACTTTGATCTACAATTGTCTTATGTTTTACAGCGGCAATAACACCTAAAGGAATACCTATAAATAATCCAATTGATTGTCCAATTAATGCTAATAAAAATGTAGGTTCTACTCTATTTAATATGGCATCTTTTACTGGTATATTTAAAAATATAGATTTTCCAAAATCTCCTTTGGCTATTTTAAAAATCCAAAGTACAAATTGTTCATATAATGGTTTATTTAAACCCAATTGATTTTTTAAATTTAAAACTTGTTCTTCACTGGCAAAATTCCCGAGTATAACTCTTACAGGGTCTCCTGGCATTAAATGAGTAATTAAAAAAGCCATGATTGAAACTATTATAATTACAGGAATAAAAGAAAGTAGACGTTTTAAAATATATTTGAACATTATTATTCCTCCTTGTTTAAAAATATAAAAAAATGCATAAAATATAGCGGTATGTTAAATTTGTTATAACTTAAACAAATTTAACATACCGCTACAAACTTTGTCTAATAGAAATATTTTATTAATTAATAATCCTGATTATTTTTTTCTATATTCCTATTATATTTAATTGTTTTAGTCGAAATTTTAAGGAAGTGAAAATATATATTATTGTTAGGATAACAGATTAAATATATGGCAAAAACAAATACTAAAAATATTTAAAAATTTTTGATATTATTTTTATCTTAACAATGAAATAGAGCAAGTTGTGGTTGGTGGAGAATCTGGTAATGAAGCTAGAGTGTGCGAATACGACTGGATATTAGATATTAGAAATCAATGTATAAAAGCAGACGTACCATTTAAATTCAGACAAACGGGAGCAAGATTCTACAAGGATGGAAAACTATACAAAATCCCAAGAAAATTACAACATTCACAAGCAAAAAAAGCTAATATTGATTTTAAAAATCTTAAATACTAATATGTTCAATATAGAATTAACTTAATTGTAAATTTTAGATATGAATATCTAGTTTCAATATAAAATATTAAAAATTCCAAAAGAAGAATGGGATACATTTGTTGAATTTAAAAACTATGATATTATAAGCGGAGAAATTAAAACTAAAACATATAAAATTGATGAAATAATAAACGGTGATTTGAGTATAAAAAATCAAAAGAAAAAGCATTTATAAATTTTGATATATACTTAAGATCAAAATAAAAAAATTATTATTTTTTGCCTCTATTTATAAAATCAGCTATTATTTTTGCTATAGTTTCTGGAGATTCAATAAAATCTTCTTTTATCCATTTGGTTTTAGCGTGAATCATACTTTGTACCATCATTTCAATATGATATTCAGATTCTGTAGGAAGTATATTTAAGTTATTTTCTTTTAATTCTTGTGCTTTAAGTTTTGTGCATATTTCATCAAACATAATATTATTAAAGGAGTTTTGCCCTTTATAATTGATTAATTTTTTAAAATATTTTTTATTATCATGAACAAAGATTAAAGACATCAATATATAATTTTCAATATATTGTTGTTTTGTAGGAGTAGAAAAAAATAGTTCTTTCATATGTTTTTTGAATTTCCAAGTAAAGACTTCATATTTATCTTTATAATTGCGATAGAAAGTAGAACGGGAAATTTCAGTTTCTTTACATATTTCTTCAATCGTTATATTTTCTATTTTTTTGTTATTTAACAAATTAAGTAAAGAGTTAAAGATTTTTTCTTTAGTGCAAATTGGCATATTATCATCTCTTTCTGTTAATATCACTTTATGAAACAGATTATTGATTTTGTTTCATAAAATGATATTAACACAAATTCTGTATCTTTTCAATAAATAGGATATTAAGTAAACTTAAATTATAGGTATTGAAAGAAAGTATTTGTAATATGAAAGAGAGGTTCTATTATGATTTATGATGAAAGAGATACAGTTTTTTCGAAACTAATGCTCAAAAATATGAAGGATGATTCTAAAATAAAAAAAATGGCTTCAATATTAGAGGATAATAAGAATGTAGAAGATGATGTTTATGCTTGTGATTTGATAGTTAAACAGTATAAAAAAGTAAGTGAAGACCTTCATAATGAAGCATTAAACATGAAAATAAATTCTAAAAAAACTAATATAAAAATAGAAAAAGCGACAAATTTAATAAAAGAATTTGTTAGATTATCAGGAATAGATCAAATAGGTATAACTAAAGTAGAAAAAGAAGATTTGTATACAAATAGAGGGTTTAATAAAAATAATTTTGAATATGGAGATAAGGTAGAACATAAATTTAATTATGCTATTGTTTTTGCTGTACCAATTGAACTTGATTATATAAATCGTGCACCAAGTAAAGAGTTGTTTATGGGAGCTATGTTAGCTTATGCGAAAGGTTCTGAGGTTGCAGCTAGACTAGCTATGTATATAAAAAGCTTAGGTTATGATGCTATTACTGATTGTCATATATCTTATGAGAGTCCAATATCTTTTTTAGGAGAAAAAGCAGGTTTAGGACAAATGGGAAGATGTAATGCAGTTGTTAATCCAAAGTATGGAAATCGTACTAAATTTGCAGCAGTACACACAAATTTGCCATTAAATTTAGATAAACAATTGGATTTTGGTCTACATGAATTTTGTGAACTTTGTAGAAGATGTGAAAATAATTGTCCATCTAAAGCAATTTCTCATGATTGTTCATATGATGAAAATAATAAAAAATATTGGAAACATGATGAAATTGCTTGTTTTAAGGTATGGAAATCAACAGGATTTAGCTGTGGAGTTTGTATGTCAGCTTGTCCATTTTCACAAGGCGTAGATGAGAATTTAGTATCAAAAATGAAAGATAATAAAGAAATTATGATTGAGATTATAAAACAGCATCAAAAGAAATATGGAAAGAGAAATCATATACAAAAACCATTGAATTTTATGCCGAATACAAATAATAAAAGATGCAAATAGCTATATATGCTATTTGTATTTTTTTATTATTTATCAAATATTCTTGTTCTGAAAATTTTAACAAAGTTATTAGATTTTAGTTTTTTAGAATTAGTTATTTTTGAAATTTGTATTATACATATTATATTCTGATTATATTGACTTAAATATATATTTAATTTAAAATAAGCAATAAAATAGTTTTAATTACATATGATAGGGGATGTACAGAATGTTTAGGAAAAAAATAATAATTATAATGGTGGTGGTATTGATTTTATTGATATCATCTTGTAATAATGCTCAAATTGAAGAAAGTAAATTAAAAGAAACTAAAAAAGATAATATAGTTGAAGAAGAAAAATATACGATGAATCAGGATAATTTATATTGTAGTGATTATAAAATAGAAAAGGAAGAATTTATTGGAGGGGAAAATATAAGAGTATATTATCCAAAAATAAGTGGATTATCGGATAAAAGAAAGCAGCAAAAAATTAATACTATAATAAAAATGGATGCGTTAGATATATATTATTCTGATGCGAAAGAGCTACTTAATTTAGAGATAAATTATAATATAGCATTAATAAATCCAAATTTACTTAGTATTGAAGTATTTGGTTGGGGTGAACTTAAAGATAGTATTCATCCTTCTAGTTCATTTTATTCAACAAATATAGATATAAAAAATGCAAAAAGAGTAGAATTAAAAGATATGATTAATATAAATGAAGTTTTTTGGGAAAAAATAAAGAGGATGAGTTTTGAAAAATTAAATGGTGAGGAAAAAGAATGCTATGTTGAAGTTTTGGGGGATTTATTTAGTCGTGAAGATAATCTAATTAATAAAGTTATATATGAAGATTATAATTATGATGATTATTCTTGGCATTTTAGTTATTTTACAAAAGATAGTCTATCAATTATATTTTCAATAAGTCATAGTTTGGGTGATAATTTTCCAGTAGATATTAAATATGTTGATATTATAGATAATATCAATATTAAAAATAGAATGTGGGATGGAGTTTTGGATTTAGATAAGTTAAATGAAGAAAAATCAAAGCAAGTAAAAAAGAATATAAAAGATGAAAATATAGAAATTTTTGAAAATCAATGCTTTATGACTAGCTTTAAAAATTGGGGCAAGGTAAAATTTGTGACAGCAAGAGATTTAGATAAAAATACATTAAAACTTTATTTAATCGATGATGAAGGAAAGATATTATACGAATTAATGAATTTTAATAATGGATTTTATTTTTCAGATGAAAGTAGATATGAATTATTAGAAGTTTTAGCTGTTGCATTTAGAGATTTGAACAATGATGGTTTAAAAGACATATTAGTGGTAACTAAGTCTTTGGATGAATATAAAAGCGAGATATATTCTTCAAATGTATATTTTCAAAGAGATGATGAATTTATTTATATAGATAGATTAAATGCTGAAATTCAAAAGGATGGGCAAAATGAAAATATAAATATGTTGATCAATTTCGTTAAGGAAAATATATATAAATACGATAGCTGTTTTTATTAGACAGATATAAAGACATTTAAAGTGCATTACTATAAAAATTGTATAGATTCTTACAAAAATAGATGTTAATTTTAACATCTATTTTTGTATTTGAGATTATGTTTAAATGTAAATTATATTCCCATTTCTTTTACTTGTGCAACATCTTTATCTCCCCTACCTGATAAATTGATTATTATTATTTTGTCTTTACCTATTTCTTTTGCTAATTTAGTTCCATAAGCTATGGCATGAGAAGATTCTATTGCGGGAATAATTCCTTCAGTTTGAGATAATAGTTTAAATGCATCAAGAGCTTCTTTATCTGTAGAACCACAATAAGTAGCTCTTTTAGTTGCATGATAAAAACAATGTTCAGGACCAACCCCAGGATAATCAAGTCCAGCAGCTACAGAATGCACAGGAGCTATATTCTTATTTTCATCTAATAACGAATAACATTTAAAACCATGAATAATAGCAGGTTCTCCTAGTGTGATGCTTGCGGCATGTTCTTTTGTTTCCAAACCTTTCCCATATGGTTCGACACCATGTATTTGAACAGTTGTATCCTCATAAAAAGGAGAAAAAAGTCCAATTGCATTACTTCCACCACCGACACAAGCAACAATTGCATCAGGAAGTCTACCTTCTTTTTTTAATATTTGTGCTTTAGCTTCTTTACCAATTATGCTTTGAAATTCTTTTACTATCATTGGAAATGGATGTGGACCTACTGCTGATCCAAGCATATAAAAGGTATTCTCTCTATTAACGACAAAATCTTTTAATGCTTCATCTACAGCATCTTTAAGTGTGCGTGTTCCAGTAGTAACTGGTATAACTTTTGCACCAAGTAATTCCATTCGAAAGACATTAAGAGCTTGCCTTTTAGTATCTTCTTCACCCATATAAATGGTACAATCCATATCGAACAATGCACAAACAGTAGCAGTTGCAACACCATGTTGACCAGCACCAGTTTCTGCAATTATTCTTTTTTTACCCATTCTTTTTGCTAACAAGGCTTGACCAAGTGCATTATTTATTTTGTGTGCACCTGTGTGATTTAAATCTTCTCTCTTAAGATATATTTTTGCACCGCCAATTTTTTCAGTTAAATTTTTTGCAAAATATAAGGGATTTTCTCTGCCTATATATTCTTTGTAATAATAATTAAGTTCTTCTTTAAATTCGTTATCATCAATGTATTTATAAAAAGCTTGTTCTAATTCTTCAAGGTTTTTCTTTAATTCATCACCTACATAAGCACCGCCAAAGTCACCATAATAACCATTAAATTTTTTCATAATATTACCTCCAATTATTTTAATTAAATTAAAAAAGCCCTCTATGCACTATATATATGCATAGAGGGCGATAATATTCGCGTTGCCACCTCTGTTATAAGAATAGAATAAATTTAGTAATAGAAATAAATTTTTCTAATGCTTATATCTCTTTTTAGATACAGAAATAAATCGATATCCTATCTCTATAACGGGAGAACCCGGTTCACCTACTATAATTCAGATTCCGCTCATAAGTCCATTCATTACAATTGCTATTATCTGTTTCCACCAAACACAGACTCTCTATAAATATCAAATTTGTAATTACTAATCTTAATCAACGCTTTATTAATTAATTTTTATCATTGTACTATGAATAATATTTTTTTGTCAAGAAGAAAATTAAAAAAATTAATTTTGAAATAAATGTAAAATAAGAATTTGAACTGTAACAAAAGTAATTAATTTGTAATTAAGAATTGTTTATAAAGTATAGTATAATAAAGATATTTAAAAGGAGGTTTTTATATTGAAAAAAAATAAAACAAAAATTTATGGATATGCTTTTGGATTTGGATGTATAGTGAGTTTTATGAGTTGGATTTATTATAAATTCATACCTAAAATGTCTTTGAAAAAATATACTCAAGCCTGTTTGTATTTAGCTGTTATGGATGATGAAATATGTAGAAATGAGCTTGAAGGTGAATATGTAGATGGAAAAGAAATAAATTTTCCACAAAGAAGAGAATCGTTGCAATATAAATATAGATTATTTTTAGATATGTACAAAACTTATTCAAAAAGAAAATTAGAAAAGATTATAAAGGAATATGAGGAAAGATTAGAAGAGTCAAAATATTAATATTTACTTCGATTGTTTTTTTATCTATAATAAAATTAGAAACCGGTTTCAAGATTGAGTAGCTTTATTTTAGAGAGGATGAAAAAAATGAAGATAATAAAAAATGATGAATATTTTATGAGAAAAGCAATTGAAATAGCAACAAAATCAAGAAATGAGGGTAATGAACCTTTTGGAGCAATTTTAGTTAAAGATAATCAAATAGTTATGGTTGGTGAAAATAAGATTAATACATTTAAAGATCCGACACATCATGCAGAAATAGGACTAATAAGAGAATTTTGTGCAAATAATAATATTTTTGATTTGAGCGAATATACATTATATACAAGTTGTGAACCTTGTGTAATGTGTTCGGGTGCAATGGTTTGGTCTAATTTGGGTAAAATGGTGTATAGTGTTACACATGACCAGCTTGCCAAAATTGCTGGAAGTAATATAATGATATCTTCAAAAGAAGTATTTGAAAAAAGCCCAAATAAGCCAATTGTTTTGGAGAAAATTCTCAATAATGAGGGCTTAGAAGTATTTAAAGGCTATAAATTCGAGTAATAGATATTATTTATTTGGATAATATAAAAAAGTTAGAAAATTTATTTTTTGATTTTGAATTGTATTTACTAGAACTTTCAATAATATATAGTAAAAAGGGCTATTTCGCTAAGAATAGAAATTTATCTATCGTATATTTGTTTTTTGAATATAAGTATATAATAGATAAATTTCTTAGCAAAACAACCCTTTTTTTTATTTATTTAAATAAATATTTAATGTGAACCAACTTTATTAAGATATTTTAATTCACTATTTGCCTTATCTTTATTAAATTCTATTCTAGGGTCACCTATATTTATTGGATTTTTAGGGTCTCTACTCCATTCATAAAAACCGCCATCAAATACACTTATGTTTTCAAATCCCATTGCATAAGCTTGGAAAAATGCAAGACCACCTCTCCATCCTGTAGAACAAAAAAATGATATTTCATTTTGTGGGTTAATATCCCAATCAGCCCAAATATTTTTTATTTCTTCATAACTTCTCATGGTCCAATCTGAATCCAAAAAGTCTTGTGAATGATAAGCATCTGATCCACCATAACCAAATACAGAACTAGGTATTCTACCTTTTTCATCAAAATAAGAATAACCACCATTGTTTTTTCCTATATATTCATTCCAAGAAACAACAGCTGTAAGTCTTCCGTTTGGATTAGTCAGAAGTTGTTTAGCTTGATTGATATTTATATTATATTCAGGATGTGTAGGAATAGTTGCCAAAAATTTACCTTTGGAAGTCCATTTATTTTCACCTTGTTCTAATTTATAATTAGACGATTTCCATGCTTGATTACCACCGTTTAATATTCTGACATCTAAAACACCTGCGTACATAAATGCTGCGGCAACTCTTCCTGATGCCATTGGTTCATCACTTGTAAGTATAACTAATGTATCTTTAGTAATACCAATTTCTTCAAACAATTTTTCGAATTCTAAAGGTGATACCAAATTCCAAAGTGGAGGACATTCTATTTTACAAGTATCCATATAAAGTGCAGTTGGAATATGTCCTTTTTTATAATCTTCAAATTTTTCATAATTAGTATCAATAATTACATAATCTTTAGAATTATATGTATCTGGATTTTTATTATCTAAAAGTTCTTTTATCCATTTTGGATATAGATACAAATGATAATTTTTCATATATGTAAATTCTAATTGTTCTTTTAAATCTTTATCTTGTTCTAAATCTAAAAGAGCAAAATTAAGAGTGTCATTGTATCCAAGTTCATTTAATTTAGCAATTAATTCTTTGCTTTTTTCTCCGTAATTTGAATAAATCAAAATTTGTTTATCTTTATGTATATAAGATTCTTTTAATAATTCATTTTGTTTATCTTCATCTAAATTATCAAGTAGATGAGGTTGAAAGCTAATAGCATTTTTAATATGACCTTGTGGAATTTTTTTATCAATTATCCAGCCATTATATTCTTCATCATTTCTAGCATCAACTACAATTGTATTTTCATTAGCTAGAGCTTCTTTGATTAGGCTTAGATTATTTTCCTTTGATTGTTCATTTTTTGCACAACCATTAAATAAAAGACTTAGGGTTATTAATATACATAATATTAATTTTTTTTGATTGTTCATAGATGTCCTCCAATATTTTTAATAAATTTATTTCAGCGTTATTCTATCACAGGTTTTTAGCTATTTCCAATTGATTTATTTTATTTGATATTCTATTTGTATTTAATTTTATTATCCAAATAATATCTATTTAATTTTTTATATTAAATTTTCTTATCATAACAAGGTTTCAAAATTACAATTTTATGTTGCATTTATATATTAAAAATAGCTATTTAACTTGATATTATATAACTATGAATTAGATAAGGTTATAAAAATAATGGAAAGAGGTTATTTATATGAAAAAAATATTTAGTTTTATTTTATTATTTATATTTTTAATTATATTTTCTTTGGGTTGCCAAAAGAAAGAAGATGTATTAAAAGTAGGTATGGATTTAAGATTTTATCCTTTTAGTGGAACTAATAAATTGGGAGAACCAATTGGAATTGAAGTTGATATAGCAAATGAATTAGGCAAATACTTGGATAAAAAGGTAGAAATAATAAATACAAATTTTTCGATGCTAATTCCAGCATTACAAAATGGAGAAATTGATATAATAATTGGTTCTATGGGAATTACAAAGGAAAGAGAACAAAGTATTGATTTTACAAATCCATATTTTTATGAAAAGATGATAGCTTTAATCAATAAAAATTTTGCAACTAAAAAAAATATTACAAATGATATGAAGGTTGAGGAGTTATTTAAGATAAAAGATATGAAATTTGTAGGAATTAATGGTTCTATGGCTGTTACAATACCACAAGCCTATGGTTATGAAGTTAAGACTGTAACTACAGATGCAGTAGCGCAAAGTGAAATTACAACTGGATCATCACATATATTAGTAGGAACATATACTCTATATGGTATGCATAACACAAATAAGGATAGTACTATAATATACGAGAATAGTATACAATCTTCAAAAACGGGTATGGCAGTTAAAACGGGAAACAAATATCTTTTAGATAAAGCTAATGAATTTATATCAAAGATGGAAAGTAGTGGATTTAATGATAGACTAAAAAATGATTGGGATAAAGCTATACAAGAAAAACTTTTTGATGATAGTGTAACTCTTGATTATTATTTGAAGTTGGATAATTAAATGAATAAGAAAAAAATTAGTACATTTTTGATAGTGAGTTTTTTTTATATAATTTGTTTAATTTTTATGGTTAATAATATGTCAGATATTTTGGATTTTAGAGTGATATTTAATTATAAATTTCAAATACTAAAGGCATTTTTTACAACGATAAAATTTAGTTTTATATCACTTGTTTTGAGTTTGATTTTGGGTTTTATAATATTTATAATGCAAAAATCTTCAAATTTATATTTAAATTATTTTGTTAGTATATATAAAGAAATCATCATGGGAACACCCTTACTTGTTATGATTTTTTTAATTGTTTATGTAATAGGAGTATCTTTAGATATTCACAACAAAGAATTTTTGGGAATTATAGCAATAACGATGTATATGAGTCCTTATATGAGTAATATTTTTGAAGGTGCTTATAATACAATAGATAAAAATCAATTTGTGATAATGGATTTTTATGATTTTAATCTTTATCAAAAATATAGATATATAATATTGCCACAAATGGTTAGACCAATTATTCCTGGACTTATAAATAATCTATCAGGAATTGTTAAAGGTACTTCAATACTGAGTACAATTGCTATAGAAGAAATATTTTATACTGTAAGTGTATTATCAAATAATACATATAAATATATTGAAGGTTATTTTATTTTATGGTTAGTTTATTTAATAATAACAATACCATTATCATTATTGGCTAAGTACTATTCGCGAAAATGGAATATTTAGGGGTGATTTTATTGTATTTGAAATTAGATAAAATATATAAATCTTATGATAGAGAAATTATAAAAGGAATATCTTTAGAATTAGAAGGCATTAAATCTGTTGGAATAATTGGAAAAAGTGGCTGTGGAAAATCAACATTATTAAGACTATTATCAGGAATTGAAGAATTTGATTTAGGTAGAATAAATATTAATAATTTAGATTTAATAAAAGAAAATAAAAAGAAATACCAAAAGAAAATTTCTATGGTATTTCAACAACATAATCTATTTCCGCATATATCAATATTAGAAAATATTTCTTTGATATTAGAAAAGATAAGAGGATATAAAAAAGATAAGGCTAAAAATATTTCACTAAGTTTATTAGAGCAGTTTAAACTTGAAAATGAAATTTTAAAATATCCAAATGAATTATCAGGAGGTCAAGCGCAAAGAGCATCTATTGCTAGAGCGTTAGCAACAAACCCAGATTTGATTTTTATGGATGAACCAACAGCATCATTAGATCCAATTTTGACAAAAGAAGTTTTGGACTTTGTAAAAGGATTAAAAAAAATTGGAAAAGAATTTATCTTTGTTACACATGAAATTTCTTTTGTAAAAGATTTTGCTGATTATATCGTGTTTATGGATGAAGGAGAGATTATAGAACATGGAGCTATAAGTATTTTGCAAGATCCAAAGACTAAGAAATTAAGAGATTTTTTGATTTGTAAATAATATTTTAGGAGATGATTTTATGGAGATGAGAGAAATTTATAAATTATTTGAAAAAATAGGAACGCTAACTTTTTCGACTATATATAATGGAGAAGTTCATAGTAGAATCGCACATTTTAATGGGTTTGATGATGATGGAATATATTTTAGAACTATGTGGAATAAGCCATTTGCAAGACAATTAATGGATACTAATTCTGTTAGTGTTTGTGGAATAACAGATTCAAAAATATTATCACATGATGAAAATCATGTTCCCAATTTTCCTCCAGGTTATTCAATAAGGCTAATAGGAAAAGTAAAGAATGTAGAAGAAACTATTATAAGAGAAAAGGCAAAAGACAATGAAAGTCTTAAATTAGCTGTTCATGATATGGATAAGTATCCAGCCATGAAAAGAGGTAATTTTGTTATTTATTCAGCTAAAATTGAAATATTTGATTATGATTTTGAATGTAAAAATAGGGATAATAAAATTTTTAGAACACGCTTTAATTTTGGTAATTATCCTTTTAATGAGGCTGGACCAACTATAAATGATAAATGTATTGGATGTGGTAAATGCTATGAAAAATGCAGTTTTAAAGCTATTGAAAAAACTCCTTCTTATAAAATAAATCCTAATAAATGTGATGATTGTGGAGATTGTATTAGCGTATGTCCAGTTAATGCAATTGAGTTATCGAAGGTTTTTTAGAGTTAAATATGAATAATATTAAAAGAATTAATTATAAGGAAAATAAAAAAAATGAGATGGCTGATTTTGAAATTGTTGATTTGAAAAGATTTTTTCAAACTCGTTCAAAAAAGCTACTAGAAAGAGATCACAGATTAAATTTTTGGGTGATTATATACATTATAAATGGAGAAGGTAAGCATTATATAGATTTTAAATCATTTGAATATAAATCAGGAAATATTATATTTGTTAGGAAAAATCAAATTCATCATTTTTTAGTTAATGAAAATGTTAATGGTTATGTAATTCATATAAATGAACCATTTATGTTAAAATTAAGCGACTACAATAATGATGTGTTTTGGGAATTTATTGATAGATCTTATGGTTATCAAATAATAAAGATTGATATGAATGAAGAATCAAATAATAGAAAATTGATTGATATGATTTATAAAGAGTATTTAAATTTTAGTGAATCAACAGATGAAAATTTTATAAGATCTTTATTTGAATCATTTATACTATCTATAAGACAACAATTAGATAGAAGTAAGTTATTTATTAAGACATCTGAATATGAGATATTTGCAAAATACAGATTTTTTGTGGAAAAACATTTTAGGCAGCAGTTGAATTTAGATAGTTATTCAAAGATGTTAGGAGTATCAAAAAAAACTATAAATTTAGCAAGTAGAAGTAATGCAGACTTATCAGCTAAAGAATTTATAAATCAAAGATTGCTATTGGAGATAAAAAGATATTTAAGTCAAGGGGAACTTATGATTTATGAAATTTCAGATATACTTGGATTTAGTGAACCTGCAAATATGACAAAATTTTTTAAAAGATATGAAAAAATATCTCCTAAAAAATTTAAAGCATTAAATAAAAAAAATTAATATTCTCCGTCACAAAACTATCACATTGAAATAGTATATTTTTATTAAGGAATAAAAAAATATACTATTTTATACTTTCTTTTAAGATAGTATCTAACAAAAAAGTGCATACTTACTTTTTGAATTATTTGATTATACAATAATGAAGTAGATAAGTTTAAATTAAATGAAAGTTAAAGAGGTGTATATATGGAGGCAATAAACAAGAGAAGAAGTATTAGAACTTTTAAAGATCTTAAAGTTGAAAAGGAAAAAATCGAAAAGCTTTTAAGAGCAGCTATGCAAGCACCATCAGCTTATAATCAACAGGCTTGGGAATTTATTGTTATTGAAGATAAAAAATCATTAAAAGAATTATCTGAAATGAGTCAATATTCAAAAATGATTAAAGATTCTGCGGTTACGATTATCATATTAGGAAATAAAGAAAAGATGGTAGTTCCAGAATGTTGGCAACAAGATTTAGGTGCAGCAACTCAAAACTTATTACTAGAAGCTGTTGAATTAGATTTAGGTGGTGTGTGGATGGCAGGAGCACCATTTGATGATAGAATGACTTTTATTAAAGATATGTTTAATTTGCCACAAAATATATTACCTTATAGTGTTGTTTCAGTTGGATATCCTAAAGGAGAAAATAAATTTATAGATAGATATGATACAAATAAAGTTCATTATGAAAAATGGTAAAGATAATAAATTATTAATAAAAATAAAAAACATAAAATATTATAATATTTTATAAAAATATATAGAAATATTAAGTTTAATTAGGAGGGTTAATATGAAAGTTGTAGCTTTTAATGGAAGTCCAAAGAAGGAAGGAAATACTTATCATGCATTAAATTTGGTTTCAAAAGAACTTGAAAAACAAGGTGTTGAAGTTGAATTTATTCATGTTGGTAATAAAAAAATAAGAGGATGTACAGGTTGTGGACAATGTGTAAAACAAATGAATAAAGAATGTGTTATAAAAGATGATGATGTTAACGAATGGATTAAGAAAATGGATGAAGCTGATGGAATACTTTTGGGTTCACCTGTATATTATTCTGCAATAGCAGGAACTATGAAATCATTTTTAGATAGAGCGTTTTTTGTTGCTGGAGTAAATGGGAGTATGTTAAGACATAAAGTTGGAGCTGCTGTAGTTGCTGTTAGACGTTCAGGTGGTTTACCTACTTTCAACCAATTAAATAATTATCTTAATTATTCAGAAATGATTTTACCTACATCAAATTATTGGAATGTAATCCATGGTATGATGCCAGGAGAAGCATTAAAGGATGATGAAGGTGTTCAAATAATGAGGGTTTTAGGAAAAAATATGGCATGGACATTAAAGCTTGTTGAAAATGGTAAAGATATAGAAAGACCAGAAAAGGAAGATAAAATATTTACAAATTTTATTCGTTAGTAGAACGAATAAGAGTGCTGTTGTATTAAAAAATCTGACGATTATATATTATTTTGTAAATTTGAATTAATCAAAATAATATATAATCGTTTTTGTGTTTTTGTAATAACATTTTATTTATATGAAATTAAAAATAATATTGAATATGTTCTTAGAACATATTTTATAATCTATTTAAATAATAGCCTTAGTCATCTAACATAGACGAAGCTGTTTCGAATTCTTTTTGACTTTCTTTATATTTTTTTTCTTTTAGAGGAAAAGATTTATCAAATTCATCTACATCACTTTGAAGAACTTCAAATACATCGGAGAATAATGCATAACCAGATATATTTTTTAAAGCATCCTTATATAAAGGTAATACCAAAAGTCCTTTGTAAAATTTTTTATCAGGCATAGATATATTATAGTTTTTTCCACCCAAAAATCCATAACATTCATAATGATATGGGTAGCCTAAAGTTAATATAGCAAGGTAACCTAATTCTTTTGCTACATTAATACTATGATTTATTAATTTTTTACCAATTCCTTGTCTGTGATATTTTGGGTCTATAAATACAGGGCCAAATGAAATAGTCTTAAATTCTTTATTTGAAGATATTATTTTTGAATGAGTATAAAATATTGCACCAGCAATATTACCATCAATTTCAATAACAAAAGAAAGCTCTTTTATAAAATCTTTATGAGTTCTCATTTTATGAACTACATAATGTTCATGGCATCCAGGAAAATATAAATTCCAAAAGGCATCCCTTGCTATTTCTTCAACTATTCTATAATCTTCTTGATTTTCTTTTCTTATGTTTATATTCATAAAAAATCCTCCTTAGAATTGCAATATATAATTATGATTATTGTTTTTCTCTGATTTTAGTGGCTGTTAAATATAAAATTGAAAATAATTACCTATACAAAAATTATATACAATTATATTTTTTTATGCTACTAAAAAAACATAATAAAAAATATTTGACCTTAGGGTTACACTAAGGTTTATAATACAAGAGAAATATAAAAGAGGTGATTTTATGCAAAAGAGTAATTTAGATTTGATGGTAGAAGAAAAACCTATTAAGTTGTTATTAAAATTAGGAATCCCATCTGTTGTTATGGCTTTATTTAATGAAATAAATTCAATGGTTGATACCATATTTGCGGGTAATTTTATTGCAGATGAAGCTGTATCTTCAATGGCTATTGTATTCCCATTTTTTATACTGGTATCAGCATTAGCATTTTTATTTTCTGAGGGAGCAAGTATAGCAATAGGAAGATATTTAGGTGCTAAAAATATAGATAAAGCTAATGAAATTTTTAATTCAACTATGTTTATATCATGTATAATAAGTGTAATAATAGCATGCATAGGATATTTTTTATTTCCATACATTGTTGAATTTTCAAAGGCTGATAGTATAACTTTATTTTATGCAAAAACGTATTTAAGATATCTATCTATAGGTATACCAATTATAACTACTAGTATTATAATGGGTAAGATAGTATATATAGAAGGAAATACAAAGACTTTATTAAAATCTACTGTAATACAGATTCTTTTTAATATTATATTAAATTACATTGCTCTTGCAATACTTAAAATAGGAATAGTAGGTACTGTTTTGGCAACGATAATATCATTTTTTATACAAGGAATATATTTATATAGATTTATGACATCTGGAAAAATGGTACTAAAATTAGATAAATCTAAATTTAAAGTTACAAAAGAGTATTTTAAAGAAGTTATTCCACTTGGGTTAGCTACTTTTATTACAATGTCACTTTTATCATTTACATTTGGGCTTGAAAGCAAAATAATATCGAGTTTTGGAAGTAGTGCATTAGCAGTTCAAACGATTACTGCTAATATTTTTTCAGCAACGGGATCTATTGCATCAGGACTTATGAGTGCATCATTAGTACTTATGAGTTATAGTGTTGGAGCAAAAGATAAACAAAGATTTATAGAGGTTTTAAAACTATCATTGATTATAATTTTTAGTGCAACTTTACTGCTTAATTTACCACTTGTTATGGATTACAAGTCAGTTGTTAGTATATTTACAGATTCAAAAGATATAATAAATATAGCAAAAATACCTGCATATGTATATGGAATGTCTGCTCCATTAATATTTACAACAAATACTATTTTGTATGCTATGCAACCTATTAATATGGAGAAAACAGCAACAACTATGTTTTCTTTACAACAAATTATTTTATTTATTCCATTACTTTTTATACTAAAACCACATGGTTTTAATTATGCAATATCAGCCCAACCAATGGCAGAAACAATAGGGGCTATAATAACTATATTTTTGATACCTTTATTTATAAAAAAATTAAATTTAACATTTGACAAAAATTTATAATATATTAAATAAAATTAATGAGGAAGGTGGAAAAAGATGAGAAAATTACTTACTATAACAGAAGCATCAAAATTATTATCAATATCTACACATGCAATAAGACATTATGAAGATATGGGTCTTTTAAAGCCTTCTAAACGTTCAGAAAAAGGATATAGACTTTATAATTATGATAGTATAGAATTGCTTAGTGTAATTATGATATTAAGAGAATGTGAAATGCCAATAAAGGATATAAAAAATTTATTAGATGATTATAGCCCTAAAAAATATAAACAAACGATGATTGAGACAAAAGAAAATATTATAAAAGAAATAAAAAGACTTCAAAATATTAATTTGAAAATATCTAATCTTATAAAACCACTAGGAAGAGAAAATGTATATAATATAAAAACATTAGAATCAAGGGTATTTTCGAATTTGAAATCAACAGACTATAGCATAGATTATTCAATCAAACAGGTATATGATCTTTATAGAAAATATAATGTTGATACAAGTAGTTTTTTTAAGGATGATGAATATTATATAATCAAAGAAGATAAGATAATACTTTGTTTACCGTATGAAATTAAAAATTTAGTTTCTAATAAATATCCAAAAGGGAAATATCTTTGTTACAAATTTTCAACAGATCAAGAAGATGAGATTCATAAAGAGATTGATAAATTCTATAAATATATACAGGAAAAAAAACTAAAGGTTAAAACAGAACTTTTATTAGTTTTTGAAACAAATAAAGCTTTAATAAAGGGATATAATTTTTCAATAGAATTACAAATAAAAATCTAATAAAGATTTTTATTTGTTTTTTATTTTTTGCTTAAATATTTTTTTCTAATTTTAGTAATCTATTAAATATTAAAATTATTATTCCAATACCTAAAAACAAACTATTTATAGATATATTGTTGGCTATAAAACCAAATAATGGGGCAAAAAATACCATAAGGATAGCTCGTATTTGACTTTCTATAGATAATACAGTAACTCTTTGGGATTTTTCCATATAATCACTAGATACATCAACAAAAACAGGTCTTCTACCATCTTTCATTAGATAGAGTATAAAATAAATAATTACAGAACCAAAGAATAAATTATATTTTATAGTAAATGAAAGTATGATGAGTATTATCCCCATAAAATCATACATTTTATTAAATAGTATTAAGGCATTATATTTATTACTTAATTTATAAATATTTTTGGATACCAAAGAACTAAATATATAAAATATGCCGTAAATAATTCCAAGATAAATCTTTAGACTATCTTCTGCACTAAAATTCATAAAATATCCAACACCAGATGCTAATATAATTGTATTTAAAATAGGTTGTATATAATCTTTTATAGCTTTAAATACAGCATCATATGTTGAGGAACTTAAAATTATTAAGCTTATCTTTTTATTTTTAGAAATAGATTTTAGTTTTTTAAAGCTATCATTTATAAAATTATTTTTATTGTGAGCATGATTCCTATGTGTAATATCTAAAAAACTTGGATAGGATAAGATCAGTAAGAAATCTAAAATATAAGGAACTATAGCTATTAAAAAAATCCACTTTAAAGAAGGTAAATTTAATACCAAAATAATAGATATGAAGGCTGATAAAGAAGAGCCTAAAAGAGAATAAGAACGTGTTCTTCCATAAACAAAACCTTTGTATTCATACCAATTTTTATATTCTAAATATTCGAGAATCATAGCCTTATGTGTGCCAGATCTAAAGGCTTCACCAAGTCCGAAGAATACCATGCCTACAGATAATATAAAGAAATTGAATCCTAAAAAGAAGAATATAAAGGATATGATATAAAAAGAAAAGCATAAAAGTAATTCTTTTTTCTTACCATAATAATCTGCAATTATACCGCTTGGAATTTCAAAAGCATAAGTGATTATTTCTTTTATTGCAATAAGTAGTCCAATTTGAAATAAATCAAAATTAAGATTTAAAAGATATATAATAAGATATGGTTCAAAAAATTTGAGATTTTTAAAAAAACCATAAAAACAAAATTTAAATATTTGTTTATCTTTTTTTATAATTGTATAATTATTTAACATATAACACCTCAATAAATAAGATTTAATATTAAAAATACCCAATAAAAAATATGCAAAAACTTATATAGTATGTTAATTTTTTAGATATAGAATTTTTACAAAGGGTATATTCTATTTATCATAGAATTTTTACTAAATATATTGTATTGAGGAATAGTAGATGAAGTAGAGCTTAATAAAAGATAATTTGATATGAATTTATATGGAGGAATACATGATTATTAATTGGAAACCAAATAAAGATATAAATAAAGCATTATATATTCAAATAGTTGAATATTTTGAAAAAATGATTAGTACTGGTTATTTTGTTTGTGGAGAAAAATTACCATCACAAAGAAAATTGGCTGAAATATTAAATGTTAATAGAAGTACGATTATAATAGCTATGGATGAATTGAAATCTAAGGGGTTTATTAAAACAAATGGAAAAGGTGGAACGGTGGTATCAAGTAATAATTGGTTGAACTTAAATAAAAACAATATATTAAAAAATTTACTTTCATCTGGATTATTAAAAAGAAAAAATAAAATATACGAAAGTATTGAAAAATACAAAACTTTAATTAAAGTTGATTTTGGAAAAGGAGAATTAGATCAATCGTTGTATCCTGATATAAAGATGCAAGATAAAATGTTAGAAGCTATAAAAGAGATTGGATATCTACCATATGGAAATAATAATGGAGATGAGAAATTAATAAAAAAAATAGAAAATAAAATGATAAGTATGGGAATTGATATGGATGATAATGAAATTTTGATTGTTTCTGGAGCTACTCAAGGATTGTTTATAACTGTTTTAGGTATGTTATCTAATCAAAATATTATAAAAACAAATATTCCATGTTATATAAAATCATTAGAAATTTTTAAATCAGCAGGATTAAATATTCAAGATATAAATAGAGAAAATAAAGGATTATATAATGTTTTTTATATGATTCCAACATTTCATAATCCTACTGGTAGTGTTATGAATTCTTATGATAGAGAAAAATTTATGAATTTTTATGGTAAGAACAATCCTATTATTGAAGATGATGTTTTTAGAGAGTTGTGGTATGATTTTGAACCACCAAAACCTTTAAAGGCATATAGTTATGGTCAAAATGTTATATATATAAATAGTTTTTCTAAGATACTTGCTCCTGGTTTAAGAATAGGATGGATATGTGCGTCAAAGGAGATTATAGGAAAATTAAGAGAGATAAAATATCAGATGGATTCGGGAACTTCAATAATAAATCAAAAAATTGTTTTGAAATGGTTAAATACAATAGATTATGATAAAAATTTATTAAGTATAAGAAAATCTTTAAAAAATAGAAGAGGTTTAATAGAAAAGATTTTAAATGATGAATTTAAGAACTTGTTTTTATGGAATAAACCCAATGGTGGGTATTATTATTGGCTAAAATCAACAAAAAAGATAAAAGCTTTAAAAGTATTTGAAAAAGCCTTGGAAAAAGGACTTGTAATTCATCCTGGCGATTTATATGGAGAGATAGATTCTACAAATATTAGGATATCATTTGCAGGATCTAATAAAAGTCAAATAAAATTAGGATTCAAAATATTAAAAGAAGTAATGTTAGAATTATAGTTTTTTATAAAAAATATATGGTTGGGGAAAAAAACTAATATGGTTGGTGCTATATTTAGAGATATTAGCTATAATAAATTTAAATCAAAGAGAGATTTAAACAAAAAGAAAAATCCTTATAAAAAAATTGTTTGAATTTTAGAGTTAGAAAGGTGGTTTAATTTTATGTATAGTTTTAAAGATGATTATAGTGAAGGTGTTCACAAAAAAATTTTACAAGCACTTATAGATACCAATATGAATCAAGAAGATGGTTATGGAATGGATAGTTATTCTAAAAATTCAATTGAATTATTAAAAAAAATAACAAAAGATGTGGATATAGATGTACATTTTATATCAGGAGGAACACAGACAAATTTATTAGCGATAAGTTCTGTTCTTAGAGCTCATGAGCATGTATATCAGCACAAACTGGTCATATAGCTAATCATGAAGCAGGTGCTATAGAATCAACAGGACATAAAGTTATCACTGTTGATGGTATAGATGGAAAACTTTGTTCCAAAATTTTAGAGCTTGTTTTGCAAGATTATAAATTTGAACATAGGGTAAAGCCTAAGGTTGTTTATATATCTAATCCAACCGAACTTGGAACGGTTTATAATAAAGATGAAATAAAGGAACTTTATAGTTTTTGTCAAAATAATGATTTGTTATTATATTTAGATGGTGCTCGATTACCTTCTGCGTTAGTAGTAGAAGAAGCAAATATTTCTTTAGAGGATATAAATAAATATACTGATGCCTTTTTCTTAGGTGCTACTAAACATGGAGCTTTTCTTGGAGAAGCGTTGATATTATCAAATGATAAATTTAAAAAAGATTTTAGATATTTGCTTAAACAAAAAGGTGCGATGTTAGCTAAAGGAAGGTTAATAGGAATACAATTTGAAACATTATTAAAAGACAGCTTGTATCTAGATTTAGCAAAACATGCAAAAAATCTAGCACAGTATACTAAGTGTAAACTTCAAGATTTGAATATTGAATTTTTAGTGGATTCGCCTACAAATCAAATTTTTCCAATACTTAAAAATGAACAAATTGAAGAGCTAAGAAAAGAATATGATTTTCATGAGTGGGAAAAGATAGATTCGAAAAATACATGTATTAGATTAGTATTTTCTTGGGCTACACAAAAATATATAGTTGATAAATTTTTACTTAAGATAAAAAATTTAAAATAAATAAAATTAGGGATGTAGTTTTTTTGAAATTGGGCTAAAGGAGTGAGTTTTAGCTATGAAAGAAATTAGAGGTTGTGCAGATTTAGTATGCACAAATGAATATATGAATAAAAAGAAAGTTAAGAATTTTTCGAGAAATGCTCTATATGCGATATCAAAAATTGGATGTGGGACATATTTAGGAGATACAGATAAAAAAACTGATTTGATGTATAAAAATGCTATAGAATATGCAATTTCAAATGGAGTTAATATAATTGATACAGCTATAAACTATAGAGGTATGCGTTCGGAAGTAATAGTAGGAGAAGTATTAAAAGAGTTGATTTTAAAAAAAATTATCAAACGTTCAGAAATAATTGTTGCAACAAAAGGTGGTTATTTGCCTGCTGATTTTAGAAAAAATAATCAAAAGGAAAGTTTAGAGAAATCTGTTCAAGAAGAAAGAATAGCTTTTTTTGAAAATAATATTTTACCGAATATCAATTATGATAAAGACTATATGCAAGGTATTATAAACAGAGGAAATACGCTATCAAAAGATATAATAAAATTATTATTTGAAGAAAGTAAAAAAAACTTAGGCTTAGAAACTATAGATTTATATTATCTTCATAACCCAGAATATACAAAAGCTGAAATTGGAGAAGAATTATTTTATGAAAAACTTTATGAAACTTTTTTATATTTAGAAGAACAAATAGAAAATGGTTCTTTGAAATATTATGGAATATCAACTTATGGAGGCTTTATAGTAGATGAAGATAAAGCAGAATATTTATCTTTAGAAAAAATAATGTATACAGCTGAAAAAGCTGGTGGTTTTAATAATAATTTAAAATTCATACAATTACCATTTAATAAAGATATGCGTAATGCAGGTATTTTAAAAAATCAAAAAATTCAAGATAAGATATATACTACATTAGAAGCTGCAAAAAAATTAAATTTAAATGTCATGACAAATATATCTTTAAATCAAGGTAAATCTTTTCCTAAATATTCAAGCGAAGATATGATTAAATTTTTAATAGATAATAAGAATATTTGTTCTGCTATGATTGGAATGAAAAATATTAACAATGTTGAAAAAAATCTAAAACTTATTTTAGAAAAGTAAAAAATATAAAATAAAAAACTTCTAAATATGATATTTTTTGATATTAATCAAAAATTCTATATAGAAGTTTTTTTTGAATTTATTAAAAATACTTTATTTTTTGGAAAAATAATTGTAAAATGTAATTGTATAGATATTCAATAAAAAAGAATTAAAATTATAATTGTGAAATTTTTATTAAGCTAGAATTAAATCATTGGGGAGGTTTTTTTTGTGGCATTTATAAGAGTTAAAAATGATAAAATTACTTTAAAGAAGAAATTGTTAAAAACTGATGAAGTGCTTAAATATTGGGAAAATAAGAAGGACGAAAATTCAATAATGTGTAAAAGTAGATATTGTCAAAATAACACGAGTTTAGGAGGCTGTATCTTTAAATCAGATTCAAAAAGTGATAAAAGATATATAGTTCCAATATGTAGTGAATGTAGTAATAAAAATGAGGAGTTTGAAGTTTGGGAGAATGATTTGATACTTATAAATAATTAATAAAAAAAATATAAAAAAGGTTATTATATTTACTATATTAAATATAATAACTTTTTTTTATTCTTGACAATTATTGATTACATATGTAATATTAATGTTAACGATTACGTTTGTAATTAATAATATTATATTAAGAGGTGTATTATGACTAAAAATAAAGAATATCAACAAATTTCAGATGCAGAGTATGAGATTATGAAAATAATCTGGCAATATAAAAGAATTAAAGCTAGTGACATTATACAAAATGTTGATAAAGATTTTAATTGGAATGATAGAACGATAAAGACTATGTTAAATAGGTTACTTAAAAAAAATGTTATTAGCTATGATAAGGATGGAAAAAGTTATATTTATTATTCTTTAGTTAATGAAGAAGATTATAAATCAATAGAATCTAAAACATTTATTAAAAAAGTATTTGATGGATCATTAATTAGTATGTTTTCTAGTTTTTTAAAAGAAAGTGATTTATCAAAAAAAGAAATAGATGATTTAAAAAAATTATTAGAAGAAAAAGAGGATAATTAAATATGCTTTCTTATGTAGAATTAATAAGTGATTTTTTTGATATTTTACTACAAATGTCATTTAGATCGAGTTTATTAATTGTGATAATTTTTATGATTAAATATATATTTAAATCAAAAATCAATCCTAAAATGAATTATATTATATGGTATTTATTGTTGGTTTCTTTGATGATTCCTTATTTTCCAGAAAGCAACTTGAGTATATACAACATAGGTAAAAATTTGAACGATAATCCAAGTATAAAAATTAATATCGATGATATTCAAATTTTAAATAATGAAGTTTTTTTAAAAAAAAGTTCAGAAAAAAAAATAAAAAAAGAAGTAAAAAATTATATGAAATATAGATATTTAATAGCATATATATGGTTTTTTGGTTTTATTATTTTAGTTTGTTATGTTTATTATAAAAATTTTAATTTTTACAAGGATATAAAAGAGAATCAAGATATAAAAGAAAATAAAAAATTAGAAATTCTAAAAAAATGCAAGAGTATGATGAAAATAAAGAAAAGTATAAAACTTATAGAATCTAAAAATATAAAAATTCCAATAGTTGTAGGATTGATAAGCTATAATATTATTTTACCTAAAAACATAGTTAATCGTTTTAGTGATAAGAATATAGAATATATAATATTACATGAATTATCACATATAAAGAGAAATGATTTATTTATAAATTGGATTATACTTATTTTACAATTGATATACTGGTTTAATCCATTGATTTGGATTGCTTTTATTCATATGAAAGATGATATGGAATTAGCTTGTGATGCTTTGGTATTAGAACAGTTAGAAGAAAAAGAATATATTTCATATGCTAAGGTTATTGTTGATTTTTTAGAATACTTATCAGAATCAAAATTTTCTTATATTAGTGCGAATTTATTAGAGAAGAATAGAAATTTAAAAAGGAGAATTATTATGATCAAAAATTTTAAGAAAAATAGCTACAAAATTACATTTTTAGGGCTATTTATGATAGCTTTGGTGGGATGTACATCTATTACATCGTCTGTATCAGAGGAAAATATTATTTTAGAAGAAGATTCAAATAACGAAGAAAGTAAAATGAATCTACCTCCAAAGGAATTGATAAAGAATAATTTTGATGGAACTGATATTTCAGTAGCGTTAGAAACTGTTAGTTCAAATTTAGAGTTAAGAGAGAATCAAAGCCTAGAGAATTTGAAATTAGGAGAATATATAGTATATGAAATAGAAGGAAAAATAATAAATTCTTATAAAGGAAAATATAAAATAGGAGATAGTATTAAATTTGCAAAAGTAATAGAATATGGCGGAGAAGAATCTTTACAAAATCCGTTTTTAGATAAAAAGTTTATTGGCAGTTTTGTTTACGGTGAGAGTGACTATGTTGTAATTCCAGAAGTTGCATATGTATTTGCCTATTCAAAAGATTTAAATGAATTATTTATAGATATATCTAAAGAATAATTATAAAGATTTTAATTAGAAAATTCCAAGTTTGTGCTTGGAATTTTTTAATTTAGTTCTAATTAAGTTTTAATTTTTTTTGATGAGGTATTATTATATAATATAAAAAGATTGCTTATAAATTCGTAATAAGAAGTAGTATGTTGATGAATTCTGTAAAAAATATAAATGGAGGAATTTTAATTGAAAGAATACTGGAATTATAATAAGGAAGCCTATTTATTATTTTTTAAAAATATAAATAGATTTATAGGCTACAAATTAGCATCATCAATTATTGTTGTTATGCTATTAATGCCTTTTTTAAGGTGGTTTGCATCTGTAATGATGAAATCAAAAGGTATGGGGTATCTTACAAATGGACTTGTATCAAAATTTATAATGTCACCACAAGGAATGTTTTTAGCGCTTATAAGTATGATTATTGGTTTTATAGTTATACTTCTTGAATTGGGTGGTGGAATACTTATATCACATCAAATTATAACTGATTCAAAAGAAAGTAGATTTATAGATTTGTTTATTTATTCTATAAAAAGGCTTAAGTATATGTTAGGTTTTGATGGTCTTATAATAGCCTTGTATTTTATAATTATAGCACCTTTGATGGATAGTAATATAAGAACAACTATTTTGGATAATCTAAAAATACCTGGATTTATAATGGACTATATTGTTAGTAATGATGTATATTTTGCTGTACTGAGCATATTGTTTATAAGTGTATTATATTTAATGTATAGATGGATGTTTGCACTTCATATATTGCTTTTGGATGAAAATCCAAAGAAAAAGTTCTTAAAAAAGAGCAGTTTTTTGATAAAGAAAAATTTTAAAAGTACAATTATGTATTTTATATCATCTGCTTTATTTTCGTTAGTATGGTTTTTGATAATTTTATTTGTATTTAGCATAATTATAATAAGTATTACATTATTGACTCATGTAGATTTTGATACAGGTATGTTTATTGCGATGATTTTAGGTGGAATATTGCTATTTATAATTATGATCATTAGTATTCCAGTGTCAATGATAAAATTAACATTATTTTATCATCAATTATCAGGAGAAACAGCAACATTGGATATCAAAGTTGTAGATGGTGGAACTAGATTGAATAGATTTCTAAAAAATAAATATATAGTTAGTTTTAGTATTATTATTGCCATAGTTGGAGTTTTTTCATATACTTTTATTACTGAAGTTTTTTATAATCAAGTAAAATATGATGTAAAGATAACTTCACATAGAGGAAGTTCTTTTGAAGCACCTGAAAATACATTAGTATCAATTAAAAAAGCTTATGACAATGGAACTGATTTTGTTGAAATTGATGTTCAATTAACTAAAGATGAAAAAATAATTTTATTACATGATGATAATTTTAAAAGAACTTGTAATGTTGATAAAAAACCAAGCGAAATGACATTAGAGGAGATAAAAAAACTAGAGGCTGGAAGCTGGTTTGATGAAAAGTTTAAAGGTGAAAAAATACCTACTTTAGAAGAAGTTATGGATTATTCAAGAGGCAAAGTTAAATTAAATATAGAGATTAAAGGTAGTAAAACGAGTAAAAACGTAAGAAAAGCTGTTGTTGATTTGATTAAGTCAAAAAACTATATAAATGATTGCGTAGTAACATCTTTAAATTATGAAGATATATTAGAAGTAGAAGCATTAGAACCTAAAATAAAAACAGGTTATATTATTTTTGTAGCATTTGGAGATTTAAAAAATTTAAAGACAGATTTTTATAGTATTGAAGCTGTAAATGTTAATGAAAATTTTATTAATAATGCGCATTCATTGGGTAGACAAGTTCATGTGTGGACGGTAAATGATGAAGGTCAAATGGAAGAAATGATTAAATTAGGAGTAGATAATATAATTACTGATTATGATTATAAATTAAGGGCTTTGTTAAATGAAAATAATAGCAAAGTTAAATAAGATATATTATTTGATTTAATTTATCTATTTTGTTATAATCACTTTAACTAAATATTTTAATTTAGATTCTTTTAGAAGATTAATAGGGAAAGAGGTAAAAAGCCTCTACAGCCCCCGCTACTGTAATAGCTGACGAAATCTTATATACCACTGTATTTTTTTATGGGAAGGTTAGATTTAGAATGAAGCTTAAGTCAGAAGACCTGTCTAAATTAACAAAAAAATTCTTCGGTGGGAAGAAATTATTTTTACAAAAACATGTGATTTTAGCATGTTTGATTTTAAGTATGATAATATTGACTAGCCACTTGGCTAGTCTTTTTTATTAAATAAAAAAGAGGTGATTAGTATGAAGAAAAAAATTTTACTACTTAGTTTATTTGTTTTAATTTTATTTGTAGGTTGTAATAATAAACAAGAGGAAAAAAAAGAAGTAAGTGCAGAGTTTACATATGAGATTTATGGTAAAGAGTATAATATTAATTTTTCACAGGCTCCAAAAAGGGCTGTTACAATGTCTCAATTCATGACAGAAATGCTTTTAGCTTTAGGTCTTGAGGATAATATTGCTGGAACTGCTTTTATGGATAATGAGATATATCCTGAATTTAAAGAGGCATATGATAACATACCTATACTATCAGATAAGTATCCATCAAAGGAAATATTATTTTCAAAAGAACCTGACTTTGTTTCTGGTTGGACTTCTGCATTTGATGAAAAAAGAGTTGCAAGTGCAGATGAAATGATATCTATGGGCGCAAAGCCATTTTTGGCAAAATCAATAAGTAAAGATGGATCATTAGAAGTTTTGTATCAAGATTTTTTAGATCTTGGAACAATTTTTAGAGTTGAAGATAGAGCGTCTAAGCTTGTTAATGATATGAAATATGAAATTAAATTGGTTCAAGATAAAATTGGAGAAATAAAAGAAGAAGATAAAATAAAAGTACTGGCTTTTGATTCCATGAGTGATAATAATCCATTTATAGTTGGTAATGGAGGTATTAGTGGAGATATAATAAAAAAAGCAATGGGTAAAAATATATTTGAAGATGTTAATAAAGGTTATGCAACGGTATCAATTGAACAAATAGTAAAGAGAAATCCAGATGTTATTGTTATTGTTGATTATGGAGATATCTCTTATGAAGAGAAGATAAATATACTTAAATCTAATGATGGATTAAAAAATTTAACAGCAATAAAAGAAAATAGATTTATAAAAATTGGTCTTGCAGATTTATCTCCTGGAATTAGAAATATAGATGCTATAAAGACTTTAGCGGAGGGATTTTATGGAGTTTCATTTAAATAAAAATAGCAATAAATATTTTGTTTTATTGAATTTATTTTTATTTCTATTTTTTATTTTGATAACAATAATATCTGTAGCTTTTGGTTCTGTTTCTTTAGATTTTAAATATGTTTATAAAATAATTATAAATAATATATTTGGTAAAGAAATTTTTATGAAAAATTGGCCTAATTATATTGAAAATATAGTTTGGAATTTAAGAGTTCCTAGAATATTTATGGCTGGAATCACAGGTGCTAGTTTGTCAATCTGTGGAATAATGATGCAGGTATTAACTAAAAATTCACTTGCAAATCCATATATATTAGGAATATCATCTGGTGCATCTTGCGGAGCTGTTTTAACAATTGTTTTGGGTATTTCTTTTTTAGGAGTACATAGTATTTCATTAGGAGCTTTTTTTGGTGCGATTTTAAGTACACTGTTGGTATTTTTTATGGCAAACCAAAATAAAAATTTAACTCCATCTAAATTAGTTTTGATTGGTGTTTGTATATCTGCATTGTTTTCAAGTATAACAAATCTTATTATATTTACGGCTAAAGATTATAATAAGGTTAGAGATGCCTTGTTTTGGATGATTGGAAGTCTAAATGGAGCTAATTTTGATAGACTTTTATTACCATTTATAGTATTTGTACTAAGTTTTTTTAGCCTGATTGTATTTTCAAAAGAATTAAATATATTATTGATGGGTGAAAAAGTTGCAATTTCAATGGGAGTAAATACTAAATTGATAAAAAGATTGCTTATATTTTTGACTACATTGCTAACTGGCGTTATAGTATCTATTGTTGGGGTAATTGGTTTTATTGGTCTTATAATACCACATAGTGCAAGAGCTTTAGTTTCTTCAGATCATAAAAAATTAGTCATAACAGCATCTTTATTAGGTGCTAATATTGTGATTATCTCTGATTTGATATCAAGAACAATCGCTATACCAGAGGAAGTTCCAATAGGAGTTATAACAGCATTTTTAGGTGCACCATTTTTTATGTTTTTAATTAAAAAAAATTCTTATAATTTTGGAGGAAAAGCTTAATGGCAAATTTAGATATAAAAAACTTAAGCTATAAAGTAGATGGTAAAGATATATTAAATGATGTCGATTTAAAAATAAAAAAAAATGAATTTGTAGGAATACTAGGGCCTAATGGCTCTGGTAAATCTACATTATTAAAAAATATATATAGATATTATAAACCACTTAAAAACTCTATATATTTAAATGAAAAAGAGATTAATGAGTATTCAATAAAAGATTTTGCAAAGAATATGTCCGTTGTTTTTCAAGAAGGAAATATGGAGTTTGATTTTTTGGTAAAAGATATAGTTTCTATGGGACGATATGTTCATAAGAAATTATTTGATATTGATTTTGATGATGACAAAGAATTGATAAAAGATGCACTAGATAAAGTCGAAATGAAAGATTTTTATAATCGAAGTTTTTTGAGTTTATCTGGTGGAGAAAAACAAAGAGTTCTAATTGCAAGAGCAATTGCTCAAGATTCTAAAATGATAGTTTTAGATGAACCAACTAATCATTTGGATATAAAATATAAATTAAATACTATGAAAATACTAAAAGATATAAATAAAACTATATTTGCAGCAATTCATGATTTTAATATTGCGATTAATTATTGTGATAATATTTATATAATTGACAATGGAATAATCAAATATCATGGAGATCCAAAAAAACTATTAAACAAGGATATAATAAAGGAAGTATTTAATGTAAATTCTTATATATATAAAAATGAAGAAACTAATAATTATAGTATTTCTTTTTACATATGATTATTAGTTTCTTTATTTTATATTATTTGGGGATTTCTAATATTGATTTAAATAAATCCCCATCAATTTTTATATGAAATTTGATATTTTGTAATTGCGATAAACTTTTAGCGATAGAAAGTCCAAGTCCATGACCAGATGTATTTCTTGATTTATCACCTCTTTTAAATCTCTGCATTAATTCATCTTCACAGATATTTAGTTCATAGGCAGAGGTATTTTTTATTGAAATTTTAAAATAATTACTTTCTTCCTCTATATCTATATAGACTCTAGTGTTTTTTAGACTATACTTAAATACATTAGAAAAAATATTTTCAAATATTCTAGATAATAAATTACCATCAGCTTTTATATTAATTTTTTCATGAGGTGAATTTAGTCTTATTGTTAATTTATTTTTAGTGATTTTGTCTTCTACTTCTGCAATCAATTGATTTAGAAGTTCAATCAAATCTAAATTTTTTATATCTGTATCAATATTACCACTACTTGCTTTTGAAGCCTCAAATAAATCTTCAATTAAAATTTTTAGTCGTTTAGATTTTTTATCTAATATTGAAATATATTTTTTTTGCTTATCATTATCATCTTCTTTTTTTAATAAATCTACATAAGTAATTATAGATGTTAAAGGTGTTTTAATATCATGAGATACATTAGTTATAAGATCTGTTTTTAGTTTTTCACTTTTAATTTTATCTTTTAGAGCTTTATCAAAGCCGTCACTTATTCTATTTATACTACTTGCTAATTCTAAGAATTCTCCATTTTTATTTATATTTATTTTGTGAGTTAAATTACCATTTTCTATTTCTTTAAGACCTTGTTTTATAGAATTGTAATTTTTCAATTTATAAATTATGAATATTGATGGCAATATTATAAATATTGGAGATATAATGAATAATTCTATTGAATATACTGCTAATGCAAATAAAATATACAAACAATAAAAAGTACTATATAAAAATAATATCAAGGTGATTTTTTTATTGAATTTTAAATTGCTAAATACACTTTCTTTTATTGTAATAAAAAAACTTTTAATCACATCTATTATTAATTTTTTTACAAATTTGATATAAAAAAATGAAATACATTTAAATGTAAGCGAATGTTTTATCAATCTTTTAGCTTTTAAATCTTTTATCAAAGATAAAATACAAATTAAAACAAAAGAAGATAATATTAATGTAAGAATAAATATTAAATTTAGTTTGTTAAGAAAGTTTTTTTCAAAATGTATATAATAGTATGAAACTACAAATAAGCTTGAAAATATAATTATTATAGAAAGTTTTATATCAGTATATAATTTATCAATAAAGTTTAATTTTACACTACTATCTTTGAAATTAGTTCTGCCTATAACTATACATAAATATATAAAGAATAATATAGCTACAAAAAATGAAATAGATAAATTATAAGAAATATTCATCAAATCTCTTTTATCTTCTTCAAATTGAGTTTTATATATATTTATATAATCAGAAGAAAAACAAAGATACATATCTATATAATCTATAGTTTCTAAGTTTTGAAAATCAGTATATCTACTAAGAATCTTATTATAATCTCCTTTGAAATAAAAATACATAGGCATATTATATGAATTAGATTTTGAATCTGGTGTTATATAATATGGGTATTTGGAATAAAATTCTTCTTTTTTTAATTTATCTTTATAATTGTTATTAGTATATATTTGAGATGTACCTTTTATTTTGATATCTAAATATATATCTACTGACTTTATTTTATTTAATTCGTCTAGCTTATTTCTATATATTTTTAGATCATCTTCAATCAGCTTTTCTTTTATAACACTATATTTATCACTATTTGCCTTTTTATAATTATTAAATCGTTCGTCTTTATTGATACTATAATCTACATTAGAACTATTTCGTTCATAATCATAAAATAAATTGTTGAAATAGTTATCTATTCTAAATTCATTTATTAGATGACCTTCTTTTATATAATTTTCATTTCTATATTTTATTTTTAGCTCGAATAAATCGTGAGCTAATTCATTTACAGATGATTTAAATCTACTGCTTTCTTCAAAATTCCCTAAAAAAAGTATTTCTAAATTATTGCCTTTTTCATAAATTTTATTTAGTTTATAAAATTCTTTAAAGAAGAATGAAGTTGAGATTATTATTATTAAAAAGCATAAAAATTTTATAAATTTATTATGAAGGTAATTTTTCGATTTTATATCCAATTCCCCACACCACCTTTAGATATTTTGGATTTTTCGGATTTATTTCTATCTTTTCTCGTATTTTTCGTATATGAACAGCTATTGAATTTTGAGCATTTATGGCAGATTCATCCCAAATACTTTGATATATATTATCTATGGAAAAAACTTTTCCTGGATTTTGAATCATCAATTTTAAAATTTTATATTGAACAGGTGTTAGATGAACTAATTGACCATCAACGCTAACTTCTTTTGATTCATCATCAACTATTAGTTCTCCAACTTTGTATAATTTTTTACTTATTTTAATACTACCTAAATTAATATATCTTCTAAGTAAAGACTTGACTCTAGCAATTAATTCTAGTGGATTAAATGGTTTCGTTATATAATCATCAGCACCGACATTAAGCCCTATTATTTTATCGTTATCTTCACTTTTAGCAGACAATATTATTATAGGAATATTACTATGTTCTCTTACTTTAAAAGTTGTTTTTATTCCGTCCATAACAGGCATCATTATGTCTATTATTATTAGATGAATAGTATTATCATTTATTATTTGTAAAGCTTCTATACCGTTATAAGCTTTTAAAATATTATAATTTTCATTAGATAAATAAATTTCAATAGCATCCACAATTTCCTTATCATCATCACAAACTAATATATTCATAATTATCCCCCTTTGTTTATTATTTCTTGCATATTATAACACAACCTTTCTATAAATATTGTTCTTTGGCTACAAAAAGATTGTATAAAAAAAATATTAATATTTATAAAACTAAATTCTTAATATTTTATTAATATTAAATTATTTAACCTTTTTTTAACATATGCTTAAAGAAAATATAACATTAGTGAAATAATATATATTTGTAATAAAGATAATATCTATTTTAAGGAGGCTTTTTAATGTTAAAAAACAGTGTGTCAAAATTATTAATGGCTATTTTAGTATTTACTTTAATTTTATCAAATGGTTTCTTTGGTGGAATTAGTACTTATGCAAATGAAGAAATAAAAAAACCTAAATATGTATTTTACTTTATAGGCGATGGGCTTGGAGCATCGCAAAGACAAGCAGCTGAATTTTACTTACAAGAATTAAATTTAAATAAAGAAAAATTATTTATAAATAGTATGGATATAGCAGGAATCAACACAACTTATTCAAAAGATAGTTTGGTAACAGATTCAGCCGCAGCAGGAACGGCTTTAGCAACAGGATATAAGACAAATAATGGTATGATTTCTGTCCTTCCAGATGGAAAAAAGCTAAAAACTTTAATAGAAGAAGCAAAACAAAATAATATGGCAACAGGAATTATAAGTACAACAAGACTTACACATGCAACTCCAGCTGTTTTTGTTTCACATAATATATCAAGAAATAATGAAAATGAAATAGCAAAAGAAATGGCTGAATTTAGAGTTGATTTTTTAGCTGGTGGAGGATATAGACATTTTGTAACAGCTGATTATAAAGGTCTAAAATCTAAAAGAACAGATGAAAATAATTTAGTAGAATTTTTAAAAAAGAATGATTACAATGTATTTTTGGCTGAAAATTCAACTAAAGATTTTATAGAATTTAATCCTTCTAAGGAAGAGAAGGTATTTGCTGTATTTACGTATAGCCATTTACCATATGAGGTGGATAGAAGAAATAATAATGAAACACCAAGTCTTTCAAAGATAACAAAAAAGGGAATTGAAGTTTTAGAGCAATATGATGATGGGTTTTTTATGATGATTGAAGCGGGAAGGATAGATCATGCAGGTCATGCAAATGATGCTAAAGGAACTATTATGGATGTTATAGAATTTGATAATAGTGTCAAACAAGCTTATGAATTTTATAAGAATCATAAAGATGAAACTCTTATAGTAGTTGTTGGTGATCATGAAACAGGAGGCATGGGTCTTGGATTTGGGAAAAATTATTTTTTAGATATGGCTAAATTACAAGATGTTAAAGTTTCAGTTGAAGATAAATTACAAGGAAAATATAATGGCAATAAAGATGAATACAAAATGTATATAAAAAATAATTTAGGAATTGATAATTTAACAAAAAAAGAAGAAGCAAATTTAAATAGAGCTATGAACATAGTGGATAATAAATTAGAAGAAGATAAAAATTTATATGGAGGATATGATCCTGTTGCGATTGAAACTACTCATATAATATCAAAAAGAGCTAATATAGAATGGACGACATATGCACATACAGGAACATCTATTCCTATGTCAGCGATTGGTGTGGGATCTCAAAAATTTTCTGGATATAAGGATAATACCCAAATTGCAAAAACTATGGCTGAGTTATTAAATTTTGATTTGAATTAATACTTTTTAGTATAGTTCTTTATCATATAGATTAAAAATATAATTTAAGGTTTTGAATATAAGTTGTTTTTTATTTTGGTAGGATATTCTTTTTTGAAATTCTAATCATTAAGATAAAAAACAACAATTTTTTTATGTAGGTGATATGATGAAAAAGAATTTTTTGATATTGGTTTTTAGTATAATAATTTTATCAATTATTTTTTTTGTATTTGAAAAGTTTACATATACAAATAATGAGGTAAAGGCAAAAGTTATTTATGTTAATAATGAGGATGTAATACAAGCTGGATTAAATAAAATAGGAAGCCAAAGTTTAAGGGTAGAGCTTTTAAGTGGTGAAAATAAAAATAAAAAAGTAAAAGTAATAAATCATTTGTATGGAAAATTAGAATTTGATAATTATTATAAAATAAATGATATTATAATAGTTGGGCTTAATTTTAAAGATTCGGATTTTAAAGATTCAATAGCTATTGATTTATATAGGCAAAAGCAGGAGTTTATATTGTTTTCATTATTTATAGTTATATTATTATTATATGCAAAAATTATTGGATTAAAGGCTATTTTTTCTTTTGCAATGTCCCTTCTTGTAATTTGGAAAATACTAATACCAGGACTTTTAAATAATATGAATCCTCTTATTTTAACTTCTTTTGTAATAATATTTTTAACTGGAATAATTGTATTTTGTGTAGCAGGGTTTAGTAAAAAAGGCTTTTCAGCTTTTTTAGGAACTATTTTTGGTCTTTTTACAAGTATATTTGTAACCTTATATTTTGGAGAAAAAATGAGACTTTTTGGTATGACTGCTCCTTTTGCGCAAGCCTTACTTCATAATGGATATTTGCATTTAAATATGAAGTATATATTTTATAGTGCAGTAATTTTAGGTGCATCTGGTGCAGCAATGGATATTGCTATGGACGTATCAGCTTCAATGGAAGAAATAAAGTTAAAAAAACCATCAATTACTACTTCTGAATTGATTGAATCAGGGTTTAATATAGGAAAATCTGTTATAGGAACAATGACAACAACATTATTATTAGCATATTCAGGTGGTTATTTAACGCTTATAATGCTTTTTATGTCTAAAGAATCTAGTTTGGCTAGAATATTAAATATGAAAATAGTTTGTGCTGAGATTGTTAGAATTGTGGTTGGAAGTATAGGTCTTGTACTTGTTGCACCTTTTAGTGCATTTTTTGCAGGTTTTATATTATGTAATGAATTTAAAATACAAAAGTATTTTAATAAATTAAATTTTTTAAATGTATTTAATTTTAGAACTAAAAATTAAATAATATAATAATTATGATAAAGGGGCTATCACATTAAGATATTCAATGATAATATACTGTTTTGCAAATCTAAAGCAAACAAAATATATCATTGTATTTTTACTTAGTGTAATAGCCTCTTTTATGTAGAAATTTTTATATGATATAATATTTATTAAATAAAATGGTTTAATTATAAATTAATACTATTACTTTACTTTTCATCATTTTTTATTTAAAAATTTAAATTTATTAAAGAAAAAAATTTAGAAAGGAGGGGGTTATTTGATAGATATTATAAAAAAAACAAAGGCTAAGTGTATATCAATTGTAGGTGCTGGGGGCAAAACGAGTTTGATGTTTTATTTAGGCAATGTCTTAAAAAAAGATAATAAAGTTTTGATAACTACAACAACACATATAAAAATGCCTAAAGACAATGAATATGATGAATTTATTTTAGATATAGATAATATAGATATAAATTTAAAAAATGGATTATATATTCATGCTACAAAAACAAAGGATGATAAGCTTTCATCGTTGGACATAAAAAAAATTAATTATCTAAAAAATTATTTTGATTATATTTTAATTGAAGCAGATGGATCAAAGAGAAAACCACTAAAAGCGTGGAGAGATAATGAACCTGTTATAGTAAAAGAAAGTGATTTGACAATAGGAGTAATAGATATAACTGTTTTAAATAAGGAGATTTCTTTAGAAAATATACATAGATTGGATTTGTTTTTGAAGTTAACTAATACGAATGAAGGTCAGATGATAACAACTAAAGAGCTTATAAAGATAATTGAAGATAAAAATTCTTTATTTAAAAATTCAAAGGATAAAAAGATTTTATTTATAAATAAATTTGAAAATGAAGAAAATAAAAAAGAGATAAAAAAGATATATGAAAAACTAGAAAAACGCTATATAGATTATTATTTTTGTGGAAGTATAAGAAATAAATACTTTATTAATATGGAGGAGTTAATTGACCAAGATAAATGCAATAATAATGGCTAGTGGTTTTAGCAAGAGGATGAAAGAAGATAAATTATATTTAAATATAAATAATAATTATATGATTGATAATATAATAGATATAATTAAAAAAAGTGAAATTGATGATTTTGTTGTAATTGTAAGAGAAGAGAATCTTAAAAAAACTAAATATTTAAAAAATAATGAAATTAATTTTATAATAAATAAATATGCAAACAAAGGTCAGAGTAGTTCAATAAAATTAGGGATAAAGCATTTTAAAGATGAATGTAATTTTATGTTCATTCCTTGTGATCAACCAAATCTTAATGTTAATTTTATAAATAAATTAGTATTAGAATCTAAAAAAAATAAGAATTTATTTATTGTTCCAAGATTTAAAAATTCAAATTATACACCTACGATATTTCCATATAAATATAAAGAAGAACTTTTAAAATTAGATAAAGATATTGGTGGTCGATATATATTGTTAAAAAACAAACAATATATGAAATTTATTGACTTAAAATCAAATTATTTAGTTAAAGATATTGATACCAAAGATGATTATAAAAAATGGCTAATGGGGGAAATTTTTATGAAAGATAAAATAGCAGTAATAAGAGGTGGGGGAGATATTGCTTCAGGTACTATAAAAAAATTATATAATGTGGGATTTAAAATATTAGTTCTTGAAATTCAAAATCCAACATCTATAAGAAGAACAGTTAGCTTTAGTGAAGTTTTGTATGATAATAATTTTTGCTTAGAAGGTTGTAAAGCGGTTGTGACTAAAAATTTAGATGAAATAAAATCAGCTTGGGATAAGAATCTTATACCTGTATATATAGATGAAAAGGCAGAAATTATAAGTGAAATAAAACCAGATATTTTAATAGATGCAATACTTGCAAAGAAAAATTTAGGAACTAATAAAACTATGGCACCTATAACAATTGCTTTAGGCCCTGGTTTTGAAGCAGGAAAAGATGTAGATATTGTTATAGAAACAAAAAGAGGGCATGATTTAGGTAGACTTATTTTTGAGGGTTTTGCAAAAGAAAATACTAAAATACCAGGAGAAATAAAAGGATATTCTAAGGAAAGAGTTATACATTCAAATGAGCCTGGTATTATAAATAATATGAAAAATATAGGTGATATAGTAAAAAAAGATGAGAAGATTGCAAAAATAAATAATGAATATGTATTAGCAACCATTGATGGGGTGTTAAGAGGAATTATAAGGGATAAAACAAAAGTGTTTAAAGGTATGAAAATTGCAGATATAGATCCAAGAAAGGAGGAAGTTGATAATTGTTATAAAATTTCTGATAAAGCAAGAAATATTGCAGGGGGAGTATTAGAAGCTATATTAATACTAAATAATAGAGGTTTTTAATTAGAAAAAATAAAAAATATATATCTATATTCTAAAAATAGTAGTTGATTAAATATATAAGGAATTTAGTTAAATTTATAAAAAATATTGGGGGAATTATTATGGATAAGAAGATACTTAAATTTGTTGATGAAAAATTGGATTTAGGAAAGAAAATTGCTTTTATAATGCTTACAAAATCAAGTGGATCAACACCTAGAAAAAAAGGATCTTTGATGGCTATTGATGAAGATTATAATATGATTGGTTCTGTTGGAGGAGGATCTTTAGAAGCAAATGTTATAAAACAGGCAAAAGAAGCTATCAAATTAGGGGAAGATAGTGAGTTTGAATATGTGTTAGAAGAGGATAAAATATTAAAGATGGCATGTGGTGGAGATGCAAGTGGTTATATAAAGATTTTTAAACCTAAAAAAAAGCTTGTTATAGTAGGTCTTGGACATGTTGGATATGAAATATATAAAATGGCTACTAATTTAGATTTTCATCTAACAGTAATAGAAGACAGAAAAGAGTTTGTATCAAATGATAGAGTTAAAGATGCAGATGAAATACTTATTGGAGATATAAAAAAAAGTCTTAAAAATTATAATATAAATGAGGATACATATGTAGTTATAGTAACAAGGGGTCATCAGTTTGATGAAATAGCATTAGAAGAAGTAATATACAAAAATCCAGCATATATAGGGGTTATTGGGAGTCGAAAGAAAACTACAAAAATAATGAATAATTTAATAAATAAAGGTATAGACAAAAATGAATTAAAAAAAGTATATTCTCCAATTGGCATAGATATGGGGTCTCAAATGCCAAATGAAATAGCATTAGGTATTTTGGCTGAAATACTTATTATAAAAAATAATGGAAGACTAGATCATATGAAAAATATAAAATCTATAAATTTATAAAGTATTTAATTATTTTACTTATGAAACAAATAATTTATTACAGTTAAATTAGTTTAGATATTATTTTATTTAATATTAAAGTATAAATAAGTTAACAAAACGGTTTTTAAAATTGGGGGGTCATTATGGAGAATTTACTTTTAAAAATACAAGAAAGTGCAATAAGATATGCTAATGTAATCTCAAATGTAATAGGAATTGATGTTGAGATAGTAGATAACAATTTTAATAGAGTTGCAGGGACTGGAATTTATAAGGATGAGATAAATAAAAATATAATAAAAGAAGGTTTTATTTATAATCATGTTATGAAGTTAAATAAAAATATCATAATAGAAAATCCAAAAGAAAATGAACTTTGTAAATCATGTAAACAAAAGAAAAATTGTAAGGAAGAAATATTAATAGCAACTCCAATTGAGATGGACAAGAATATAATAGGGGTTATTGGTCTTGTCTGTTCAAATGAAAATCAAAAATTACTTATAAAAGATAAGATAAAAGAACATTTAAATTTTATAAAGGAAATATCAGAACTATTAACGAGTAAGATAAAAGAATTTATGGAATTAGAAGAGCATAAAAAAAGAGTTCTTATGTTTAATGAAATAATAGAAAATATGGACAAAGGGGTAATTGTAGTAGATAAAAATAAGAATTTAATTCATATAAATCAAAAGGCAAAAAAGGAACTTAGCTTAAAAGATTTAAATATTGATTTAAAAATTGATATAAAAGAGAGTAAAGACAAGTTTATGGATAAGGAAATATTTACTTTAAATATAAAGAATAAAAAAATCGAATTAATTGGGAAGTTAATAGAGGTAAATTCCTTGAACATCGATTACGATATGATTGTTATTTTTAATAAAATTAATACATTAAAAGAAGATGCTTATAATATTACAACTGGTCACAATTATATAACTACAAAAGAAATTATAGGAGAATCAAAATCAATAACCATAATGAAGGATAGAATAAGAAAGATAGCAAAATCAACGTCAACAGTATTTATAAATGGGGAAAGTGGAACAGGAAAAGAATTAATAGCAAGAGCAATACATGCCGAAAGTGATAGAAAAAATGAACCATTTATAGCTATAAATTGTGCAGCTATACCAGATGCATTATTAGAATCAGAATTATTTGGATATGTAAAAGGTGCATTTAGTGGAGCTAATGATAAGGGGAGAATTGGTAAATTTGAACTTGCTAATAAAGGCGTTATATTCTTAGATGAAATAGGTGATATGCCACTTCATTTGCAAGTGAAAATTCTTAGAGTGCTACAAGATAAAAGGCTTATAAAGATTGGTTCAAATAAATTAATTAAATTAGATATAAGAGTTATTGCAGCAACTAATAAAGATTTGAAAAAATTGATAAAAGAAAATAAATTTAGAGAAGATTTGTATTATAGATTAAATGTAATCCCAATAAAAGTTCCACCTCTAAGACAAAGAGATGGAGATATTAAACTTTTGACAGATTATCTTATTAATAGATATAACAAATCTTTTGATAAGAATGTGTTAGATCTCGATAAAGATGTACTTGATGCTTTAAAAAATTATGATTGGCCAGGTAATATAAGAGAACTTGAAAATGTAATAGAATATATGATGAATCTTAGTGAAAATGGCAGGATTACAAAGGATATGGTACCTATTAATATTTTGGAAACAAAGAAGAAAAATAATGATTTTATATTAGATGATGAAATTGAACCTTTAAAATATTTAGAAAAAAAACATATATTAAAAGCATTAGATATTTACGGATATGATACAAATGGTAAAAAAATAGCAGCAAAAAAACTTGGTATAGGTGTTGCTACTCTATATAGAAAGCTAGAACAATTTAGCACAAAAGAAATGTTAAATTGTTAATAATTATATAGAGGTGATATTATGATTAAGATAAAAAATGCTAATATAATAACATTGGATGAGAATAGACCTTTTATAAAAAATGCTAATCTTATCATACAAGGCAATAAAATTAAAAAGATTTCTACAAAGGGCTTAGATGATGAAGGTTTAGAATATGAAGTTTTGGATGCCAAGGGTAAATTACTTATGCCTTCGTTTATAAATACTCATATGCATATTTATAGTTCTTTTGGAAGAGGAATGCCTTCTAATAATAAAATATCTAATAATTTTATAGATATTTTAGAAAATGTTTGGTGGAGATTGGATAAGAAATTAACGCTAGAAGCAGTTAAGTATAGTGCATTTAATACTTATTTGGAATGTATAAAAAATGGAGTAACAACGATTTTTGATCATCATGCAAGTCCATATAATATAAGTGGTAGTTTATCGAAGATAGCTAATATGTCAAAGCTTATGGGAGTTAGATCTTGTCTTTGTTATGAAGTTTCAAATAGAGATGGAAAAGATATTGCATTAGAAGGAATTAAAGAAAATATAAATTTTATGAATGAATGTGATAATAATCAAAATTTAATAAGAGGTATGTTTGGTTTACATGCATCATTTACACTTGATGATGAACTATTAAATGAATGTGCAAAAGCGATGCAAGGAAGAAATGAAGGTTATCATGTTCATGTTGCAGAAGGAATAGAAGATTTAAAACATTCTATAAAAAACTACAATAAAACTGTAGTTGAAAGACTTAATGATTTTGATATTTTTAAGAAAAATACCTTGGCAGTCCATTGTATACACACTAATGAAAAGGATTTAGAACTTTTAAAATCAAAAGAAACTAATGTAATTCATAATCCTCAGTCTAATATGGGTAATGCAGTTGGATATTCAAAAGTAATAGATATGATAAATAAAGGTATTAAAGTAGGTCTTGGTACAGATGGTTATACAGCTGATATGTTAGAATCCATGAAAGTTAGCAATATAATATCCAAACATGAATATAAAAATTCGAATATAGGTTTTAATGAAACTCTTGATATGGCTCTAAAGAATAATAAATTTATAGCAAGTAAATATTTTGATGAAGATTTTGGAATTATAAAAGAAAATGCATTAGCAGATTTGATAATTTTAGATTATAAGGGGACTACAGAAATTTTGGATAATAATTTAGGTAGTCATATATTATTTGGATTAAATGGAGGACTTGTTGATACAACTATATGTAATGGTGAAATTTTGATGAAAGAAAAGAAATTAATAAATATTGATGAAGAATTATACTCAAAAAAATCCAAAGAAATCAGTAAGCAAATTTGGAGTAAGTTATAAAATTATCAAAATGATAAATAATAAATAATAAAAATTAAATAGTATTTAGATTTTTAAGTAGTTTTAAAGATATTATCAAAATGATAAATTTATCATTTTGATAATATCTTTTTTTTATGATTTTTTGGCTTGTAAAAAAATTGCAAAGTTAAAAAATATAAATAATTTTTTGTGTTCATTGAAAATGCTAAAATTAAAAGAAATTAAAATAAGAAAAATAAAATTGGCACAGTTAATGCTTTTTAGCTTAGACATAAGAAAGGAGAGTTAGATATGGAAAAGATGAAATGGATTTTTAATGAAGATGCAAGAAAAGATATTAAAAAAACATCTTTAGATGATTTTAGTGAAGAGAAAATATTAAAAGCAAAGAAATTTCATGAAAGTTTTTTAGTATATGAAAAAACTCCTTTGGTAAGATTAAATTCTTTATCAAATGCATTAAATATTAAAGGTATATTTGTAAAGGATGAATCTTATAGATTTGGACTTAATGCATTTAAAGTTTTAGGTGGTTCTTATGCCATAGGTAATTTTTTGGCACAGAAACTAGATAAGGATATTGATGATATATCTTTTGATTATTTAAAAAATAAAGAAGTAAAAGAAAAATTAGGTGATATGGTATTTACAACAGCAACAGATGGTAATCATGGTAGAGGTGTTGCTTGGGCAGCAACTCAATTAGGTCAAAATTCAGTTGTATATATGCCAAAAGGGTCTTCAAAGATTAGATTAGATAATATAATAGCTGATGGAGCTAAGGCAAGTATTACAGATCTTAATTATGATGATGCTGTTAGATTATCATTAAAGCATGCAAATGAAAATGGTTGGGAGATAATACAAGATACTGCTTGGGAAGGTTATACTAAAGTTCCTCTTTGGATTATGCAAGGTTATGGCACTATGATGTTAGAGATTATAGAGCAATTAAAAGATTTAAAAGGTAAGAAAATGACACATTTATTTTTACAAGCTGGTGTAGGTGCTATGGCAGGTGCAATACAAGCAGTTGTTGCATCAATATTTAAAGAAGATAGACCTATAACAGTTATAGTTGAACCAAATAAAGCAGATTGTATATATAAATCAGCTCTTAACAAAAAAATTACAAATGTAACTGGTGATATGCAAACAATAATGGCTGGTTTGGCTTGTGGAGAACCAAATCCTATTGGTTGGGATATATTAAAAGATTATTCTGATGCTTATGTTTCTTGTCCAGAATATATAAGTGCTAAAGGAATGAGAGTCCTTGGAAATCCTATGGGTGAAGATAAAAAAGTTATATCAGGAGAATCTGGTGCTGTAACTTTGGGATTATTATATGAAATATTAACGAATGAGGATTTAAAAGAATTAAAAGAAGAATTAAAACTGGATGAAAATTCTTTAGCTGTTGTAATTAGTACTGAAGGAGATACAGATCCAGAGCATTACAGAAAAATAGTTTGGGATGGAGCATATAATAAATAAAAATATATGCAAGAATGAATGAAGATTATAAATAAAGGGATAAAAAAATAAAAAAAATCTCTAAAAATAAATTTGGGAGGAACTAAAATGATAAAACAAGATATAGATACAAAGCAAATATTTGAATATGCAAAGAAATATAAAAATGAAATGTCAGCTTTTTTAAGAGATATGATAAGAATACCTAGTGAAAGTTGCGATGAAGAAAAAGTGGTACTTAGAATAAAGGAAGAAATGGAGAAAGTAGGCTTTGATAAAGTGGAAATAGATAAGATGGGTAATATACTTGGTTATATTGGTCATGGAAAACATATAATTGCAATGGATGCTCATATTGATACAGTAGGTATTGGAGATAAAAATCTTTGGGATTATGACCCATATGAAGGTTATGAAGATGATGAGATTATTCTTGGTAGAGGTGGTAGTGACCAAGAAGGTGGAATGGCATCAATGGTATATGCAGGTAAGATAATAAAAGATTTAAATTTAGAAGATGATTATACATTAATAGTGACAGGAACTGTACAAGAAGAAGACTGTGATGGTCTTTGTTGGCAATATATTATAGAAGAAAATAATATAAAACCAGATTTTGTTGTGATAACAGAACCTACTTCTTTAAATATTTATAGAGGTCATAGAGGAAGAATGGAGATGAAGGTAACAACAAATGGTGTTAGTTGTCATGGTTCAGCGCCTGAAAGAGGAGAAAATGCTATATTTAAGATGGCACCAATATTAAATGAATTAAAAGCATTACATGAAAATTTACATTATGATGAATTTTTAGGAAAAGGTTCATTAACAGTATCTGAAGTATTTTTCTCATCTCCATCAAGATGTGCAGTTGCAGATGGATGCACAATATCAATAGATAGAAGATTAACAAATGGAGAAACTTGGGAAAGTGCAATAAAAGAGGTTCAAAATCTACCTTCAGTAAAACAGGCTAATGCAAAAGTTGAACTTTATGAATATAAAAGACCTTCATATACAGGACTTGTATATCCAACTAAATCATATTTTCCAACATGGGTTTTAGAAGAAAATCATCCAGCTTGTGAAACTTTAGTTGATAGTTATAAATCGTTATTTAATCAAGAACCACTTGTAGATAAATGGACATTCTCTACAAATGCAGTATCTATAATGGGAAGATATAATATTCCTTGTATTGGATTTGGCCCAGGACATGAAGATCAAGCACATGCACCAAACGAAAAAACTTGGAAAGATGAACTTGTAAAATGTGCTGCTATGTACGCACTTATACCAAAAACATATGTAAATAAATACACAAAATAAATATCTAAAAATTCGAAATTAAAAAATTGGAAAAATATATTGAATTTTTGAAATATTAAAAATAATTTGGAGGGATTTTAAAATGAAAACAGAATTTAGAGGAAAGCATTTTATAACATTACAAGAATGGTCAAAGGATGAAATAGATACGCTTTTAGATGTGTCATTTGATTTAAAAAGAAAATATGCAATGGGAGAAACTACTGATTATTTAAAAAATAAATCTGCATTTTTAATGTTCTTTGAACAATCAACAAGAACAAGAAATTCCATGGAAGCTGGAATTGCACAACTTGGTGGTCATGGGAATTTCTTAGATACAAGTACAATGCAAATAGCTCATGGAGAAGTAGCAAAAGATACTGCTGTAATACTTTCAAGAATGGGTCATGGTATAGCTTGTAGAAACTGTTTTTGGGAAGTTGGAAATAAATACTTAAGAGATATGGCTAAACATGCAACGGTACCTGTTATGAATTTACAATGTGATTTATATCATCCAATGCAAGGTATAGCAGATTTAATGACTATAAAAGAAAAATTTGATGATATTAAAAGAAAGAAAGTTTCTATAATATGGGCATATGCAACTACTCATAAGAAGCCTATATCAGTTCCACTAACACAAGCATTATTATTCCCAAGATATCAAATGGATGTTACATTAGCTTATCCAGAGGGTTATGATTTACCAGATTGGGCAATAGAACAAGCTAAGAAAAATGCAGAAGAAAATGGTGGTAGCTTTAGAATTACACATAATATGGAAGAAGCATATAAGGATGCAGATGTTGTTATTCCTAAAAACTGGGGAAGTTGGGTTACTAATGATAGTACTGAAGTTGTAGATGATCTGCTTGAAAGTTACAAAGGTTGGAAATGTACGGAGGAAATGATGGCACTTACAAATAAAGATTCTATATATATGCATGCTCTTCCTGCTGATAGAGTTAATGAAGTTGAAGATAGTGTAATTGATGGAAAGCATTCAGTTATCTATGATGAAGCAGAAAATAGATTACATACTGCAAAAGCAGTTATGACACTTACTATGGGTGGAAAATAAAATTTGCACTAGAGTTTAATCATAATAAGGGGATTGGGATTTGCTTTCCCAATCCTTTTTATACTTTCGTAAAGAGGTGAATGAGATGAAGAAAAATTTTAGTTCCATATTATTTTGGGGGTCTTTGTGGGGGCTTTTAGAAGCAACACTTGGTTATTTACTTCATTTAATTGATTTTATACCAGGATTATCATCAATAACAATGACATCTATAGGTTTTTATTGTATTTATAGAGCATTTAAAAATACAGATGATATAAATTGTGCATTTTTGGTTTCGTCAATTGCATCAAGTATAAAATTTGTTAATTTTTTATTACCGCTAAGTAGTCCATTTAAAGTTATAAATCCTGCAATTGCGATTTTATTAGAAGGTGCATTTGCATATTTGGCGATAAAAAGTTTTAGTGATAATAAATTGAATATAAAAGAAATTATTTCTTTTAATTTTTTATGGAGATTTACATTTGTATTTATTCAAATCATTGAAATGCAATTTAGCCCTATGAAACCTATAATTTTTAGAGGAAGTTCTAAGGCTTTAGGTTTTTTGCTATACCAACCTTTAGTTTCATCTTTTGTAATATTATTTTTAGTATTTCTTATAAACAATAGTGAAAAAAGATTTAAAAAACTTAGTTTCAAACCAAGTATAAGTTTTTCTTTATTTTTCATGGCTTTATTTGCACAGTTTATGCTTTAAAAATTTTAAGTAATACTCGCATTGGGGGGCGATATTATGAATAATAAAAAAAATGTTAGTGCAGTTGATGAAGTTTTACCATTTTCTCAGATGTTTATATTGGGATTACAACATGTTTTAGCTATGTGTGCTGGTGCTGTTGCAGTTCCTTTGATGGTAGGAAATGCAGTTTCGCTTAGTCAAGAGGAAATAATATTTTTAATAAATGCAGATTTATTTGTAGCTGGAATTGCGACTTTAATTCAATCGCTTGGTCTTACTAAACATATAGGAGCAAAAATTCCAATGGTTGAAGGAACAAGTTTTGCCACAGTAAATGCTATGGTTGCAATAGGAGGCACTTATAAGGGGGATTCAATAACTGCAATTACAACTATTTTAGGTGCAGTTTTTATATCTGGATTATTTTGCTTTTTGATGGCACCTTATTGGGGTAAACTTATAAAATTCTTTCCAAAGGTAGTTACAGGAACAGTTATAACTATAATCGGATTATCTTTAATTCCTGTTGCAGTTAGATGGTCTGCTGGAAATAATATGGGATCGGCAGATTTTGCTAGTACAAAAAATATATTTATGGCTCTTTTTGTAATGTGTACAATTTTGTTTTTTTATAAATATTTAAAAGGAATATGGGGTAGTTTAGCTATTTTACTAGGTTTATTTATAGGAACTATTGTTAGTGCTATTTTTGGTATGGCAGATTTTTCAATGGTTGTAAAAGCATCTTGGATAAATATAAATATGCCATTTCATTTTGGTATTCCTAGATTTGATATATCAGCAATAATATCTTTGGTTTTGGTTATGGTTGTAATAATGACTGAAGCTACTGGAAATATAATAGCAATTCATGAGATGACAGGTAAAGAATTAAATTCAGATAGTTTATCAAAAGGACTTAGAGCTGATGGTCTTTCTACTATGATTGCTTCTATTTTTAATACATTTCCACATACAGCGTTTGCACAAAATGTAGGACTTGTAAATTTAACAGGTATAAAAAGTAGATATGTTGTAGCAACTTCAGGATGTATATTATTCGTGCTTGGATTATTTCCTAAAATGGGTGCTATAGTTACATCAATACCATATCCGGTTTTAGGGGGAGCAGGATTTGCTATGTTTGGAATGGTTGTTTCTGGTGGAATTAAATCACTTGGATCAGTCGAATTTAATGGTACTAAAAATGGAATTATAGTAGCAATAAGTATAGGTCTTTCACTTATTCCTCTTGCAGTTCCAGAATTTTATCATCATTTTCCAAAATGGGTGAACACTTTATTTCATAGTGGAATAACAACTGGTAGTTTATGTGCGATAATTTTAAATTTATTTTTTAATTATAAAGATACTGTTAAAAATGAAAAACAAAATCAAGCAATTTAATAATTTTTTTAGCAATGTTATTAAATAAAACAACATTAAAGAGGGTGTAAAAATGGCAGATTTAAGAACGAATATATGTAATATAGAATTTAAAAATCCTATAATGACAGCGGCAGGACCAGGTGCAAAAGATGGAGATTTATGTATAAAGGCATATGAAGGTGGCGTTGGCGCTATAGTAACAAAAACAATATCTTCTAAAAGTGCAGATGTTCCAAGACCTTGCATGGCACAGACAAATAGCGGTTTTTTAAATACAGAACTTTGGTCAGAATTACCTTTAGAAAGATGGCTTGAAGTTGAATACAAAAAAGCAAAGAGTACAGGGCTTCCACTTATAGTAGGTATGGGCTATACAAAAGAACAAATAAGTGAAATTGCACCAAAAGTAAAACCATATGCAGATGCAGTTGAATTATCTACTCATTATGTAGGAACAGATGTAACACCTATTGTGGATGCTTTAAAAGCAGCTAAAGAAGTTTTGGATGTTCCTGTATTTATGAAAATGAGTCCACATACAGATATTAAAAAAATTGCAATAGCATTAGAAGAAGCTGGGGCTGATGGTCTTGTTATGATAAATTCATTTGGACCTTGTATGTCGATTGATATAGAAAGTGGATATCCTATTATGGGAAGTCAAACAGGTTATGGTTGGTTATCAGGTTCTAGTATAAAACCTTTAGCAATAAGATGTATATATGATGTTTCTCAAGTTGTTGATATACCTATAATTGGAGTTGGTGGTATATCAAATGGAAAAGATGCTGCTGAAATGATTATGGCTGGTGCTAGTGCAGTTCAAATATGTACACAAGCGATATTAGATGGACCAAATATTTATGGCAAAGTAAATAAGGAATTAGATGAATTTATGGATAGAAAAAACTATAAATCAATAGATGAAATAAAAGGTCTTGCAATAAAAAAATCAAATGAAAGAAAGTTTAGAACTAATAGTATTGCACCAAAAGTAGATAATGATTTATGTGTAAAATGTAAAAAATGCATAGGAAGTTGTGTTTATGAAGCTATAAAATTAGAAAATATTTTAAAAATAGATGAAGATAAATGTTTTGGTTGTGGACTTTGTGTAAGCAGATGTCCTAAGAATGCTCTATCTATAGAATATAAATGATTGAAATTTAAAAAATGAGGTTTTAAAAGGGTGATTAGATGAACATTATAATTAAAAATGGATATATAATAAATTCCTATGAATCTTATTTTTCTAATATAGAAATAAAAGATGAAAAAATAAATAAAATATCAAAAGAGATGAATTTTGATATTGATGAAGATACAAAAATTATAGATGCAAAAGGGATGTATGTCATTCCAGGAGGCGTTGATCCTCATACCCATTTTGATTTGGACGCTTCAAATACTAAATCAAGCGATGATTTTCAAACTGGTTCAAAAGCAGCCATTTATGGTGGAACAACTACAATAATAGATTTTGCTACACAATTTAGAGGGAATAGTTTAAAACAAGCATTAAATTATTGGAATGAAAAATCTTATAATAAAACATTTTGTGATTATTCATTTCATATGGCTTTATCAGAATTTAATGATGATATTGAAAATGATTTAGAATATATAAAAGAAAAAGGCATTTCATCTTTAAAGATGTATACAGCATATAAGGGTGGAATGCAAACTGATGATTTTGAAATATTTAGAGCTCTAAAAAAAGCTAAAGAATTGGATATGTTAATTGCATTTCATTGTGAAAATGGTGAAATAATAGATTTTTTGACTAAAGAAGAATTAAAAAAGGGAAATACTTCTTATAAATATCATCATAAAGTAAGACCTAAAGAAGTCGAAATTGAGGCGGTATCAAGAATTATAAATATGGCAAAAATCTTGGATACAAAGGTATATATTGTTCATATTAGCTGTAAGGAAGTAATTGATTTAATAGAAGATGCAAAACAAGATGGGGTTAAGATTTTTAGCGAAACATGTCCACAGTATTTATTTTTGGATGAAAGTTTATATAATTTAGATAATTTCTTGGGAGCTAAATATGTAATTTCGCCACCTCTTAGAGAAAAAATTCAACAAAAATATCTTTGGGATTCTATTAAAAAAGAAAAAATAGATGTCATTGCAAGTGATCATTGTCCTTTTAATTTAAAAGGGCAAAAAGATATTGGAAAATCTGATTTTAGTAAAATTCCAAATGGTGCAGCTGGAGTAGAGCATAGAATTAATTTGATATACACAAAAGGTGTTTTAAAAAATTATATAAGTTTAAATAAATGGGTTGATTTAATATCAACAATGCCTTCAAAAATATATAATTTGTATCCAAAAAAAGGACATATAGCTGTTGGAGCAGATGCTGATATAGTTTTATTTAATCCTGATAAAAAGTGGACTATAACTAAGGATAATCATCATCAAAATGTTGATTATAGTATTTATGAAGGTTTTGATCAAATAGGAAAAGCAAAAGATGTGTTTATAAGAGGAAATCATGTTTTAAAAGATTACGAATTTAATATAAAAAAACCAATTGGGCAATTTATAAAGAGAAATAATTAAAGGGGTGATCTCTTGTTAAAGCTTGAAGTTAAAGAAAAAATAGAGTTTTATAACGTAGTGGTTAATGGTAAAGAAGTATCTACAAATAGCAATAAAAGACTTATAGATTTTTTAAGAGATGATTTGAATTTAACTTCAGTAAAAGATGGATGTAGTGAAGGGGCTTGTGGAACTTGTAGTGTTTTGGTTGATGGAAAGAAGAAAAAAGCATGTCTTTTAAAAATGGACAAAGTAAAAAATAGTGAAATTATAACAGTTGAAGGACTTAGTAAAAGGGAAAAAAATGTTTATTCATGGGCATTTGTAGAAGCTGGAGCTGTTCAATGTGGATTTTGTATTCCAGGAATGGTCATAAGTGCAAAATCATTATTAGATAAAAATCTAAATCCAAACAGAGAAGATGTTAAAAAAGCATTGGTTGGTAATATATGTAGATGCACAGGTTATGTTAAGATTGAAGATGCAATTTTACTTGCAGCAAAGGCATTTAGAGAAGATTACAAGCCAAAAGAAGTTGTCTGTAAAGGTCTTGTTGGTGATAATTTAAATAGAGTTGATGCAAAAGATAAAGTTTTAGGAAATGCTATGTATACAGATGATATGAAATTTGATGGAATGCTCTATGGTGGAGCTTATAGATTAAATATTGCTAGAGCGTTGATAAAAAAAATAGATATATCAAAAGTTTTAGAACACGAAGATGTGGTCTGTGTTGTTAGTGCAAAAGATATACCAGGAAATAGATATATTGGTCATATAATAAAGGATTGGCCAGTATTTATAGATGAAAATGAAGAAACAAGATATGTAGGTGATGCACTTTTAGCTATAGCTTGTAAAACAAAGGAAGGATTAAAAGAAGCTATTAAATTGGTTAAGGTCGATTACGAAGAATTAAATCCGATAACGAATCCGACAGATGCGCTAAAAGAAGAGGCATTTAAAATTCATGAAAAAGGTAATATACTTACAAAAGAAGTATTGGTAAAAGGAAATCCTAAAGAAGCTATAAAAAATTCTAAATATGTAGTTACAAATACTTATGAAGTTCCATTTACAGAACATGCATTTTTAGAACCTGAAAGTGCAATTGCAATAAAAGATAATGATGAAATGACAATTTATACCACTTTCCAAGGTGTATATGATGTATCAAAAGAATGTAGTGAAATGCTTGGTATTGATAAAGAAAAAATAAGAACGGTTTGTAAAAATGTTGGTGGTGGATTTGGTGGTAAAGAAGATATAACAGTTCAACATCATGCTGCTTTACTTTCTTATTATACAAATAAACCTGTAAATGTTACTTTATCAAGGAAAGAAAGTATAAATATACATCCAAAAAGACATGCGATGAAGATGGAGTTTACAACAGCTTGTGATGAATTTGGTTATTTAACTGGGATGGAAGCAAATATAATAGCAGATACAGGAGCATATGCATCACTTGGAGGCCCTGTATTACAAAGAGCTTGTACACATGCTGCTGGACCTTATAATTATCAAAATTCAAAAATTGTTGGAACTGCTGTTTATACTAATAATCCTCCAGGAGGAGCATTTAGAGGTTTTGGGGTTACACAGTCTTGTTTTGCAACTGAATGCAATTTAAATCAATTAGCCCAAATGGTTGGAATATCTGCTTGGGATATAAGATTCAAAAATGCAATTGAACTTGGTCAAACCCTTCCAAATGGACAAATAGCAGATTCAGGAACAGCTTTAAAAGAAACTTTATTATCTATTAAAGATTTGTATGATGAAGAATTATATGTTGGAGTTGCATGTGCTTTTAAAAATAGTGGTATAGGTGTAGGGTTACCAGATACAGGAAGATGTATATTGTCAATAAGAAATAAAAAAGTAAATATAAGAGCAGGTGCAGTTTGTATGGGTCAAGGGATGGCGACTATTTTAATTCAAATTCTTTGTCAAACAACAAATATAGATCCAAAAGATGTAATAGTTTCAGATCCAGATACATTTAATACTCCTGATTCAGGTATGTCAACTGCTTCGAGACAAACCGTATTTACAGGTGAAGCTGTAAAACAGGCGAGCTTAAAATTAAAAGAGGCACTTAAGAATAAATCTATAGAGGATTTAGAGGGATTAGATTTTTATGGAGAATATTTTGGAAAAACAGATCCTTTAAATAGTGATAAAAAAAATCCAATAAGCCATATTGCATATGGTTATGCAACTCATCTAGCTTGTTTGGATGAAGAAGGTAAAGTTAAATTAATAGCAGCATCTCATGATGTTGGAAAAGCACTTAACCCTAAGAATGTAGAAGGCCAAATAGAGGGTGGTGTTGTAATGAGTCTTGGATATGCTCTTAGTGAAGATTTTCCTCTTGAAAAAGGAATCCCAAAAGTTAAATTTGGAACATTAGGACTTTTTAGAGCAACAAATATTCCAAAGATAAAATCTATAATAGTAGAAAAAAATCCATCTGACTTGGCTTATGGTGCAAAAGGAATAGGGGAGATAACATCAATACCAACAGCACCTGCAATACAAGGAGCTTATATGAAATATGATGGTAAGTTTAGAACAAAACTACCACTAGAAGATACTTATTATAGGAAATCAAAAAAATAAAATCTTTATAGAGTATAAAATTTTTATAGAATATAATGATTAGATTTTAAGTTTATAAAAAAATTTTGGAGGTAGTTTTGAAAAATTTGTTTTTAACAGGAGATATAAATATAGGGAAATCAACTTTAATAAAAAAATTTATAAATAGTGAAATCGGAAAGAATTTTAATTATAGTGGATTTAAAACCATACCTTTTTTTAATGATGATAAAAAATCTTTTATTATAAAATATTATAATGAAACTACTTTAAAAAACAAATCAAAGTATGAAATTGTTGGATTAAAGAAAGAAAAAGAAAAAGGATTTTATGGAATCACAAAAGGTTTTGAAACTTTGGGATGTGAAATTTTAAGAGATTCACTTAAAAAAAAGCATATAGTTATAATGGATGAATTAGGTTTTTTTGAACTTCAAGCTAATAATTTTAAAGAATTGGTATTAAGAAATTTAGATAGTGATAATTTTGTTCTTGGAGTTATTAAAAAGAAGGAAAATCTTTTTTTAAAAGAGATAATAAAAAGAGATGATGTATGTGTAATTGAAGTAAGTAAAGAAAATAGGGGAGAAAAACTTCTTGATATAAAAAAGTTTTTCATATAATATAGATTACTATAAAAGCTATGATTTTTAATTATAGCTTTTTTATTTTGGAAAAAATTAAATCTATGGAGTGGTTTGTTTGAATATATTGGTATTAGATGACGAATTAGAACTATTAAATATAATAAAATTATATTTAATAAAAGCTGATTTTAATGTATTTACAGCTTTTAGTGCACAAGAAGCTATTGAAATATTATATGAAGAAGATATAGATTTAGCTATATTAGACTGGATGATGAAAGGATTAAATGGTATTGATGTTTTAAAAGAAGCGCTAAAATTTAAGGATATAAAAATTATAATGTTAACAGCAAAGACCGATTTTGAAAGTGAATTTAAAGCTCTTGATATAGGTGCAAATGATTATGTAAAAAAACCATTTGATCCAAAGGTGTTGGTTTTGAAAGTTAAGAAACTATTAAATTTGGATAAATATATTTATTTTAGAAATCTAAAGATTGATAAGCTTGGAAGAACTGTTTATAAAGATGAAAAATTGTTAAATTTAAGATTAAAAGAATTAAAAATACTTATATATTTACTTGAAAATAAAAATAAAATAGTAAAAAGACAAAAACTTTTAGATTCTGTTTGGGGTTATGATTACGATAAAGACCCAAGAACATTGGATACACATATTAGAAGATTAAGAGAAAAAATAGGCGAGGGTATTATAATAACAAATAGAGGTATTGGTTATAGTATTAAAGACTAAGCAGGAGGCGTTATGAACAAGTTAATAAGAAATACACTTATGATACTTTTTTTTATATTTTTAATTATTTTATTTTTAGTTAATATATTGCTTCCTAAAATATATTTTTATAAATCAAATCAGGAAATAAAAAAAGAAGTACAAAATATTTATATTAAGGATGATTATATTTTAGATAATGAAGAATTGACTTTAATTAAATTGGATATAAAATCTAATATAGATAGTTTAAATGATGATTTGCATTGGAAATTAGAGAAAGAACAATTAAAAATAAATAATATATGGATTTCAAAAGAGATAATAAAAGAGATAAAAAATAAAAATATAGTTAGAAAAATTTATAAACAAGATAAATTAAAAATAAGTTTGCTTACAAATATATTTATGAAAGATAATAGTATTTATTTAATAGCTAAACCTGTTGTATATAGTTATGAAATTATAAAGATATTAAATTTTTATATAAGTATAATACTTTTGATATCTTTTTTATTAAATTTTTTAGTGGTACTTATATTTTCATCTAAGATGATTAAAAATATTAATACATTAGAGGATTCACTAAAAAATATATCAGAATTAGAGTTTAAAAAAATTGATAAAAAAACAGGAGATGAAATGGATAAGCTTATCTATAGTTTTAATAATATGGCTGATGTTATAAGAGAAAAATATGATGAGCTTGATGAAAAAAATAAAAATTTAAAATTATTTTTTTCAAATATTACTCATGAATTTAAAACCCCATTATCTCTTATAAATGCATATGCATTAGGTATTGAAGATAGGGTTTTTGATTTGAATTATATAAAAAAAATAAATGAAAATGTAAATAAAATAGATAATCTTTTAGACAAATTATTTGATTCAATAAAATATGATTTTTTGGATTTGAATACAGCTGTATTTGACTTTATAGAAATTTTTGATTATTCGATTTTAAAGAATGAAGAATTATTAAAAGAGTATACCTTAGAGATAAAAAATGATATTAAAAACTTAGATATTAAAGCAGATAAAGAATCGATATTGATGGTTTTAGATAATTTGATTTCAAATGCTATAAAGCACAGTAAAGACAAAAAAATATTTTTTGAAATATTTAAAATAAATGAAAGTTTTGTGTTTGAAATAAAAAATAATACATCTTCGTATAGTTTAAATAAAGATGATATAATAAAGCCTTTTTATTGTTTTGAGAGTAAAAAAGAAAACACAGGACTAGGACTTTTTATAGTGGATAATATATTAAAAAAACATAATATAAGATATGAAATAGATTTATCAAATGATTTTTTTTCATTTAGAATTTATTTTGTAAGATTGGTGTAACATTCATAAAATATACTGCTTTTAAAGGCAGTATTTTTTATTCAAAATTATATTATGGAGGCTAGATGTATGAAGAAAATAAACAAATTTATTTTGATATTTTTTACTTTTTTTATTATGGTATATTCTATAAAATTTGTCGTAGCAAAAGATAAAAAAAATATTGAAATGAACAAAAATGAGGATGTAAGAATTGGTGGAGATTTAAAAAAAGAATTTGATTACGAGATAAATCCAAAGACTTTAGAGATAAATGTTATATGTGATTCTAAAAAGGAACAAGTTTCAAAGCCATTGCAAGAAAGAATAATTAGTAATTATAAAGAAGAAAATAACAATATATCTTTTGATTATGAGAATGAAGGTATACACGTAAATTTAAAAAAAGAAAAAGATTATATAGATATAGATATAAAATCAACTAAGAATGAAAATAAATTTACATGGCCAAAAGTTAGTGCAAATTCTTATACATTGCCATTGTTTGAAGGAAAGTATATACCATCAAATGATAAGTATTGGAAAGAATTTTTAAAAGATAGTGAGTATAGTTTTGCTGAATCTTTTTCTATGAATTATTTTGTATCAAATAAAGAGAATTATTCAATTATGTATATTGCAAAGAACATGCTAGATAATGAAATTAAATTTAATACAGACGATAAAATAGAATTTGATTTCATTCATGATTATCCTAGTATTGAAAAAGAAAAAACATATGGATTTAGAATCTATATTACAGATAAAAACATTATGGATATATCAAAATTATATAAGAATCATATTATATCAAGGGGTAAATTTAAAACTTTAGAAGAAAAAGCAAAATCAAATCCAAATATAAAAAAATTATATGGCTCTATATTTATATATTTGTGGTCAGATAATTTTTTATGGTCTGATGATATAAAGTGGCAGGAATTTTTAAAAAATATGAATAGTGATGTTTGTAATTATATAAGAAATAATAAAATATTAGAAACATATGAATTAGAAGAATTAAATAATGTTTTTGAAGAATTAAAACAACAAGACTATTTATCAAAATACCAAAAGGATATAATTATAAGAGATTTAAATAAAATATTAAAATCAGATGAATTTTATGATGAAAGTATATTTGCAAAAAAAGACGATGTCATCAAATCCTATATTAAAAAAGGGTTAAATAATTTAAATCAATTAGAAATTTTTGATTTAAATAAAAGAGCTTTATATAATAATTTTGATGTATTTAATGATATTAAATATTTTGGAAATGGAAATTCGTTAAAATTATTAGATGAATTAGATAAAATGAAAATAAACAATGCTTGGCTTGGTTTTGCAGATTGGATACCTTCAATGATAAATCCTAAATTTAATGAAATAGCTATAAAAAGAGGTTATTTAGTAGCGCCATATGACTCATATCATTCAATTCATGAAGTAAAAGATAATGAGTGGATTACAGCTAGTTTTGATGATGAAAGATTATACTATGATGCAACTATTACCAATAAGAATAATAAAAAAATAGGCGGATTTTTGGGCAGAGGAAGAAAATTAAATCCAACATTATCAATGCCTTATGTAAAATATAGAATCAATAAAATTTTGGATACTGGTGTTAAATTTAATTCTTGGTTTTTGGATGTTGATGGTGCAGGAGAGTTTCATAATGATTATTCAAAAGAACATATAACTACAAAATTACAAGATCAAACAGCAAGATTAAATAGAATGAAATATATAGCAAATGATAAAGAGCTTGTGCTTGGTACTGAAAGTGGAAATGACTATTGTAGTGATGTAATAGCCTTTGCCCATGGAATAGAAAGTCCTGTATTAAAATGGGGTGATAATGATTTAAGAGTCAACAAAGAAAGCAAATATTACCTAGGTAATTATTGGTCAAATACTGGAGGAGTACCAACAAAATATTTTAAACAAGTAGAGTTAAAGGATTTGTATAAAAGAATTTATTATAGTCCAATATATTCACTTCCTCTATATAAACTTGTTTATAATGATAGTGTAATAACTAGTCATCATTGGGAATCTGGAAGTTTAAAATTCGAAGAGGTTATTGTAGATAATATGCTTTATGAAATACTTTATAATGTACCACCTTTGTATCAATTGGATTTGGATGAATTAAATAAACATAAAAATATAATAAAAAATCATTATGCTGTGTTTTCTAAATTCCATAAAGAAGCTATAAAAAAACCAATTAAAGATTTTTGTTATCTTACAAAGGATAAACTTGTTCAAAAGATGGTTTATGATGAAAATTTATATGTTATAGTTAATTTTTCAAATAATAATTATATTTATGATGGTAAAAAGATAGAAGGTAAATCTGGATATATTAAGCTTGATAATGAAGAAATTTTGTATAAGCCTATGAAATAAATACAAAAATATATATAATTAAGAAAAATATAAATAGTAGGTGATAAATAATGACAAAAGAAGAAATTGTAGATTTTTTTTAAGTGCTAAAAACTACTTTCTGTGATTAATCCAAAAGAATTATTGTAAATCAAAAAAAATATGTGTAAAATAATACTGTAAATAAAAATAAAAAAGACATTTAAATGTCTTTTTTGCTTTTTTTGAAATCAATACACTGAAATATGGTAAAATAGAGGAGTTGTTTTTTGATGAAAATTGTTAAGTTAAGCGAAGAGTATTTTGAACAAACGGCAGTTTTACTATGCGAGGTTTTTGCTGAGAAAGAACCTCTTACTAAAAATCTTGTATTTGAAAGAGAAAATTTCTTAGAATTTTGTAGAAGAATGATTAAAGGATTTTTTAATCAAGGTCTATCTTTTATAGCAGTAAAAGATGATATTGTAGTAGCACTTTTATTAGCTAGAAAAGAAGATTTGGATTTTGTAAGTGATGATGAAGCGTTAGAATTAGCACCAGAATTATCACCTGTATTTGAATTACAAGATCATTTATATCAAAAAGCACAAGTTGATATAGATCCTAATAAAACTGTACATTTAGAAACTATAGCTTGTCATAAAGATTATTGTAATAATGGTCTTAGCAAAAAATTATTATTACATACAATAAATCATTTAAAAGAACAAAGATTTAAATATGTTACAGGTATGTGTACAAGTCATAAATCACAAGAATTATTCAAAAAAGGAGTTTCAGACTTTTTTAAATATGAAATAAAATATGGTGATTTCTTTTGTAAAAAGACATATCCTCAATTTAATGAATTAGAAGATAAACTTTGCAAATTGATTGTAGGAGTGGTATCTTAAAAAAATTAAGTATATATATTTATTGAATTTACTGCCTTGAAAATAATTGAAGATTATTTTTAAGGCAGTTTTTTACATTGAAAAATTGTAAAGATAAAATACTATATACATATAGATTTTATGATTATAATAAGGGTATCAAAATAAAGAGGTGATATTGTGGAAAAAGGATATATACATGTTTATACTGGAAATGGAAAAGGAAAAACAACAGCAGCATTTGGATTAGCGTTAAGAGCAGCTTGTGCAGATAAAAAAGTTTTTATAGGTCAATTTGTTAAAGGTATGAAATATAGTGAAGTTAAAGTTTGTGATTTGCTTAAAAATATAGATATTGAACAATTTGGACTTGAATGTTTTATAAATAAAGAACCAAAAGAGGAAGATATACTAATTGCGAGAAAAGGCTTAGAAAAAATTGAAAAAATAATTGAGAACAATACTTATGATGTAGTAGTTTTAGATGAAATAAATATTGCACTTTATTATAATTTATTTAAACTTAGCGAGGTTTTAGATATTTTATCAAAAAAACCACAAAATATGGAAATTGTTTGTACAGGAAGATATGCAAAAGATGAATTGATTGAATTTGCTGACTTAGTAACAGAAATGAAAGAGATAAAGCATTACTATAATGAAGGGGTTGAAGCTAGAAGAGGTATAGAATGTTAGAAAACTTAAATTATTTAGATTTAAATTCATCAAATGTTCCAATCAAAGAAATTTTGGGGATTATAATTATTTTATTTATAATTTCCTTAATAAGAAAAAGTATTATAAAATTGATTTGGAAATTTACTGATGATGTTAAAAAAAGATATTATTTTAGAAAGATAATAACTTACTTTATGGCTTTCTTATCAATATTATTAATTTGGAGTATTTTTTATAGTAAAATAGAATCTTTTGCCACTTTTTTTGGTCTTTTATCAGCAGGTATTACAATCGCATTAAAAGATTTGATTATAAATATGGCAGCTTTTATGTTTATTATATTTAGAAAGCCATTTTCAATAGAAGACAGAATAGAGATAGGTAATTTTAAGGGTGATGTTATAGATATTAGAGTATTTCAATTTACTTTAATGGAAATAGAAAATTGGGTTGGAGCTGAACAAAGTACAGGTAGAGTTATAGAAGTACCAAATGGTTATATTTTTAGTCATGCACTATTTAATTATAGTAAAGGTTTTGATTATATATGGAATGAGGTTCCTGTATTAATAACATTAGATAGTGATTGGAAAAGAGCAAAAATGATATTAAAAGAAATATCAAAAGTACATTGCGAACATATAGAACAACATACTCAAAAAAATATAAGAAATTCAGATCATAAATATATGATATTTTATTCTAATTTAACTCCTATAGTTTATATGAAAGCAGAAAGTAGTGGTATTTTGCTTACACTTAGATATTTATGTAAACCAAAACATAGAAGAAATACAGAGAATAATATTTGGGAAGTTATTTTAGAAGAGTTTAAGAAAAATAATGTGGAATTAGCTTATGAAAGTTTAACAGTATATAAAAAATAATATTTTTAGGAGCGAATAATATGGATGAAAAATTAAAGAAAAAAAGACTAAAAGAGCTTACTGATTTACAGTATGATATTACTCAAAATAATGGAACTGAAAGACCTTTTTCCAATGAATATTGGGATAGCTTTGATGATGGTATATATGTAGATGTAGTTTCTGGTGAAGTTTTATTTTCTTCTAAAGATAAATTTCATTCAAGCTGTGGATGGCCTAGTTTTTCAAAAACATTAGAAGATAATGTAGTTGAAAAGAAAGATAATTCATATAATATGTCGAGAGTGGAAGTAAGAAGCAAGGATGCATCTTCTCATCTTGGTCATGTTTTTAATGATGGGCCTAAGGATTTAGGTGGTTTAAGATATTGTATAAATGGTGCTGCATTAAAATTTATAAAAAAAGAAAATTTAAAAGAAGAAGGATATGAAAAATATATAGCTTTATTTGAAGAATAAAGGGGTGTTTTTATGAACGAAATAGAAAAGCTAAAGAAATTAATAAAAAATAGTGATAATATTGTTTTTTTTGGTGGAGCTGGAACTTCAACTGAAAGTGGAATACCTGATTTTAGAAGTGCAAAAACAGGTCTTTATAATAGCAATTATGAATATCAACCAGAAGAAATTTTAAGCCATAATTTCTTTTTTGATAAAACTAAGATTTTTTATGATTTTTATAAAAAACATATGATTTATATGGATGCAAAACCAAATTATTTGCACAAAACTCTTTTTGAATTAGAAAAGAAAAATAAATTAAGAGCAATAATTACACAAAATATTGATGGATTACATCAGATGGCAGGAAGTAAAAATGTTTTGGAATTACATGGTTCTATAACTAAAAATACATGTTTAGATTGTGATACTAACTATGATTTGAAATATATATATGATTATGAAGGCATACCAAAGTGTTGCAAATGTGAAGGGCTAATAAAGCCTAAGGTGATATTATATGAAGAATCTCTAGATCAAGATATATTAAATAAATCAATTGATTATATCAAAAATGCAGATGTACTTATTGTAGGAGGTACTTCTTTGGTTGTATATCCTGCTGCTGGGTTAATTGAATATTATAAAGGTGATAAATTAGTATTAATAAATAAAAGTATAACTTCATACGATAATAGAGCAAATTTAATTATAAAAGATAGTATTGGAAAGGTTTTTGAAGAAATTTTAAAAGAATTATAATAATCATTTATATAATATACTTGATTTTAAAAATTTAATATGCTAGAATTATTAAAAATAAATATTTTATAGTGACGAAATCCACTAAAAAGCTTTCAATAGGGCTTTTAGTGGATTTTTTTGTTGTAAATTTTTAGAAATAAGGAAGGAGATAGATTTTTATGTTACAAAAAGAATTTTATAAAACTATTTATAAAATAGCATTTCCTGTGATGATTCAATATTTTATAATATCGTCACTTAATTTTATGGATAGCTTTATGATAGGGCGTTTAGGTGAAGAGGCTGTTGCTGGTCTTGGGATTGCAAATCAATATTTTTTATTATTCAATCTTATATTAATGGGTGTTTATTCAGGTTGCAATGTTTTGATTTCACAATTTTTTGGAAAGAAAGATATAAAAAATATCAAAAAGGTTTTGGGAATATCATTAATAATAGGGGTAATATTAGCTGTTATTTTTACTTTGGTTGCAAAAATAGCTACATTTGAAATAATAAAAATATTTAATCAAGATCCGATGGTATTAGACTTAGGAGCTAAATACTTAAAAATAGTTTCTTTGAGTTATTTATTTATGGCCATATCTTTTGCATTTGGGATTGGGAGTAGAGGTGTTAGACAAGCTTTTTTACCTATGATTTGTAGCGTTGTAGCTCTGTTTATAAATGTATTTTTTAATTATGGACTTATATTTGGAAACTTAGGTATGCCAAAACTTGGAGTTAGTGGTGCAGCATATGCAACTTTAATAGCAAGAATTATAGAGACGATTTGTATATTAGCTTTAGTATATATAAAGGGAAGTATATTAAAATCATCAAAACAGGAGTTATTTAATTTTGATAAGAAGTTTTTTGACGATGTTATGAAAGTAACTATACCCGTTGTTATAAATGAATTATGTTGGGGTTTTGGTATGATTATATATTCAGTTATATATGGAAATATGAGTACAAAGGCCATAGCATCGGTTCAAATATGTATGACTATACAGAATATGTTTTTGATAATTCTTTTTGGAATATCAAATGCTGCATGTGTTGTTATTGGTAATGAGATTGGAAATGATGATTTTAATAAAGCAAAATTATATGCGAAAAAATTTATTAGATTATGTGTAGGGGTTTCAGTTCTTATAGCAATTTCTCTTGCATTTTCATCTAAATATATATTAAGTATATATGAAGTTTCAAAAGAGGTTTATAGTTCCACTTTCTATATGCTTATAACAACTGCTTTAATATTTCCAATAAGATTTTTGAATGTACTTTTAATTGTTGGAATATTAAGAGGTGGAGGAGATACTTCTTATGCACTTAAAATAGAGTTATTTACAATGTGGTTAATTGGAGTTCCAATATGTTTTTTAGGTGCATTTTATTTAAATTTAAAGGTTGAAGAAGTTTTTTTAATAGTTACATTAGAAGAAATTGTAAAAATGATACTTTCTTTGCGCAGATATAAATCAAAAAAATGGATTAAAAATCTTGTTAATAATATAAAAACAGCCTAGATTTATAGATATAAAAATTAAATAAATTAAACAATAAATAAAGAGCTATTTTAAAATTATCTTTTATTATTTTAAAATAGCTCTTTATTTTTATCTATAAATTTTTAAAATTTCAATTTTGGGGTAAAATTTCAAAAAACATTATATTTTGGAGGCGAAGGATGAAAACTTCTATAAATGGAAATGAATTTTTTGAGTTTTTTAAAAATGGTGCTATTGAGGTTATAAATAACAAAGATTATTTAGATAGTATAAATATTTTTCCTGTTGAAGATAAAGATACAGGTAGTAATTTAGCTTATACTTTAAAGTTTATAGTAGAATTTAGTACTATTGAAGATTCTTTTTATAAAACAATAAATTCAATGTCCTTAATATCCTTAGAAAATGCTAGAGGAAATTCAGGCGTTATATTTGCACAGTTTTTAACGGGTATTGCAAAAGAAACAAAAGAAAGAGAATATATAGATTTTAAAGAATTTATAGACCTATTAAAAAAATCTAGCGAGTATGTTTATAATTCTATCGCAAATCCATTTGAAGGAACTATAATTTCTTTTATTAGAGATTGGACAAAGTATTTAAAGATGAATTCTTTTAAGTTTAATAATTTTAATGATATATTTTTAAAATCTTTTGAACATGCAAATGAATTATTATTGGAAACAAAGGTACATATGAAAAAATTAAAGAATAAAAATATAGTAGATTCAGGTGCAAATGGTTTTTTATTTTTTTTAAAAGGAATTTGTAAATTTTTTAATGGTGAATTTTTGGAATTAGAAAATTTGATAACAAAAGAAAAAATAGATATTAAAGAAGAAAATTTTAATTGTATTAAATATAGATATTGTTGTGAATGCCTTTTAGAAACAAAGTTTTTAGATAAGCATATTTTAGATTTGAAAAAAGAATTATTAAATATCGGTGATAGTTTAATATTAGCTGGTAGTAATAAATTAAAACATATTCATATTCATTGTAATGAGATATATAAATTATTTAATTTGATATCTAGTTATGGGATTATAAAAAAACCAAAAGTTGAAGATATGAAAATTCAAAAAAATTTTAATAAAAATAAGGAAAATACGGTTATATTAATTGATTCTATAGCGGACATAGATGAAAAAATCATAAATAAAAACAATATAGATATAATACCTATAAATATATTTATAGACGAAAGTCATTATTTGGATAAAATCACAATAAATCATGATAATTTTAATGAAAAATATAAAAGAGCAAAGAGTATTAAATCATCTCAACCTAATATTATACAGATAAAAAATAAAATAAACTTTTTAAAAAAGTATTATAAAAATATATTAATTATAACTGTGTCTGATAAATTAAGTGGTACTTATATGACTATGTTGGATTATTTAAAAAAGAATGAAAGTACAAATCCAAATATAAAAATTATAAACAGTAAATTAAATTCAGGTGCACAAGGTTTACTTGTATTGGAGGCTATAAAACTTATAAAAGAACATAAAAATATAAATAATATAGTAGATGAATTAGAAAGGATAAAAGAAGATATAAAAATATATGTCAGTATAAATGATTTATCCAATATATTAAGAGGTGGAAGATTAAATACTAAATTAAAAAAATTGATAGAATTTTTCAATTTAAAAATAACTATATCTTTAGATCGTAATGGAAAGGGAATATTAAAATATATAGGTATTTTTAGAAGAAAGAATGAAAAATATATATTAAAAAAAATAAATAAATTAAAAAAAGAGAATAAAGATTTAAATTATTGTATAGTTTATTCTGGTTCAAAGAAAAATAAAAGAAAATTTATAAAAGAAATTGAAGGTAAAATAGGAAAAAAGGCATTGTATGAAACTAAAATATCTTCTGTGATAGCAATGCATTCAGGAAGTGATGCTATTGGAATTGCAGTCAAAATAAATTAAAAGGGAGGTAATTTTAGATGTATGATTTATATTTTAATATAATTTATATAATTTTTATATATTTTCTACTATTTTTTATAGTTGGAACTATTATAAAAAACAATTCAATTGTTGATATTGGATGGGGTATGGGATTTTTTATATTAAGTTTGTATTTAATATATTTAAATTCTCTTAAATTAGATATAAAAACATTAACGAATATATTAGTTTTGATATGGGGTTTTAGACTTTCGTATCATATATTAAAAAGAAATAAAAAAGAAGAAGACAAAAGATACAAAAAATGGAGAGAAGAGTGGGGAGATTGGGTGGTATTAAGAGCATTTTTTCAAGTATATTTATTACAAGGATTGTTTATGTTTTTAATATTTATTCCTGTAATTATAATAAATAATGCAAAGCAAATACATGAAAATTATTATGTTATTAGTGGTTTTGTGGTGTGGACAATAGGATTTTTATTTGAAAGTATATCAGATTATCAACTAAAAGTATTTAAAGAAGATATAAATAATAAGGGGAAATTTATTAAATCTGGTCTTTGGAAATATAGTAGACATCCAAATTATTTTGGAGAATCTTGTATGTGGTTTGGTATTTCTTTAATTGCGTATTTTGCAACGAAAAATATAAATTCTTTCATAAGTCCTATAATTATAACTTGCTTATTATTATTTGTATCAGGCATACCATTACTTGAAAAATCATTTGAAAAAAGGGAAGGGTTTTTAGATTACAAAGAAAAGACTTCTATTTTTATACCATGGTTTCCAAAATCATAAATTATTAAAAAATAATTTTAAAATTTAAAAATAATTATTTTAATTTTTCTTATTATAATATATAATGAAAGTAACAACAAAAATGTAACGATATTAAAAAGAGAATAATTATCAAAGAAGGGGTGTTTATTTTGAAAAAAATATTGGGAGTTTTTTTACTTACTTTAGTTTTAGTTTCATTTGTTGGATGTAATAATAATAAAGAAGCCAAGGCAGAAAATTCGAAACTAAAAATTGTTGCAACAACTACAATGTTAAGAGATTTGGTTTTGGAAATTGGAAAAGATAAAGTGGATGTAGAAGGTCTTATGGGTTATGGAATAGATCCACATCTTTATAAAGCTAGTGCAGGAGATGTAGATAAAATGAGTAAGGCAGATATTATAATTTATAATGGTCTGCATTTGGAAGGAAAGATGGCTGAAATTTTTGAGAGTATGGAGAATTTAAATAAAAAAGTTCTTGCTGTTGGAGATATAATTCCAAAAGAGGAACTTATAAAAGTAGAAAGCGATACAAAATCATATGATCCACATATATGGTTTGATGTTTCTCTTTGGATAAAAGCAAGTAAATATGTTGAAGAAATTTTAGTTGAATCAGATTATGATAATAAGGATTTTTATGAAGAAAATGCCAAATTATATATAGAAGAATTAGAAAAATTAGATGAATATATAGTTAATCAAATAAAAGAATTAGATAAGAATAAAAGAGTTCTTATTACAGCACATGATGCGTTTTCATATTTTGGTAAAAAATACAATTTTGAAGTGAGAGGACTTCAAGGTCTTAGTACAGTTTCTGAAGCAGGAACATTAGATGTTAAGAATTTAGCTGACTATATATCTGATAATAAAATACCAGCTATATTTGTTGAATCTTCAGTATCACCTAAAAATATAGAAGCTTTAAAAGATGCAGTTAGTTCAAGAAATTATAATGTAGAAATTGGCGGAGAATTATATTCAGATTCATTAGGAGATGAAAAATCTGGTCATGAGACATATATAAAAACATTTAAACATAATGTAGATACTATTGTAAATGCATTAAATAAAGACTAAAAGACATATAAAGGAGTATTTGATATGGACTATATAGTGGAAGTTAATGATTTGACAGTCGCTTATCATGAGAAGCCTGTTTTATGGGATGTGGATTTAGATATACCAAAGGGTGTATTGATGGCTATAGTGGGGCCAAATGGAGCCGGAAAATCAACGCTTTTAAAAACTATGCTTGATCTTATAAAGCCTATTACAGGTAAAACAAAGTTTTTTGGAACCGACTATAAAAAAGTAAGAAAAAAAATAGCTTATGTGCCACAAAGAGGATCAGTAGACTGGGATTTTCCAACCGATGTGCTTGATGTTGTTAAAATGGGAACTTATGGAGAATTGGGATGGTTTAGAAGAACCTCAAAGAAGGAAACTCAAAAAGCTATAAAAGCATTAGAAAAAGTTGATATGTTGCCTTTTTCAAATAGACAGATCAGTCAACTTTCAGGAGGACAACAACAAAGGGTATTTTTAGCAAGAGCCTTGGTACAAGATGCAGATATATATTTTATGGATGAACCATTTCAAGGTGTAGATGCTAAAACAGAAAAAGCTATCGTTAAATTATTAAAAGATTTAAAAAGTAAGAATAAAACTGTAATTGTAGTTCATCATGATTTACAAACCGTAAAAGAATATTTTGATTGGGTTACTTTATTAAATACAGTTATTGTAGACTATGGACCTGTTAAAGAAGTTTTTAATAAAGAAAATTTAAAGAAAACTTATAAGAGTTCCATTGAAAATTTTTATAAAAATAGTGAAGAAGTGATGTAGATGAATTTTATTTTAGAATTATTTAATGACTATACTTTTAGATTAGTTCTTTTAGGTTCGATACTATTAGGAATAACAAGTGGAACTATAGGAACTTATGCAGTACTAAAAAAAGAAGCGTTAATAGGAGATGCAATTTCTCATGCGGCACTCCCTGGTATTGCTATTTCTTTTATTTTGATAGGATCAAAAAATACAGAAATTTTACTTTTTGGAGCTTTTATAGCAGGTGCATTAGGTGCATTGTTAATTCTATTGATAAGTAAAAATAGTATAATAAAATATGATAATGCATTAGCAATAATTTTAGCTTCATTTTTTGGATTTGGATTGGTTTTATTGACTTATACACAAAAAATACCTAATTCAAATCAAGCAGGTTTAGAAAAATTCCTATTTGGTCAGGTTTCTACTATTTTAAAGAGAGATATAAATATAATGGTTATCATATGTTTTATAACTTTATTTTTAATAGTTCTTTGTTGGAAGGAATTAAAACTTCTTTGTTTTGATCCAGTATATTTAGATACAATAGGGTTTTCATCAAAGAAAATAGATTTGATTTTAACTACCATAATAGTAATTTCTATAATAGTAGGACTTCAAACTGTAGGAGTAATTCTTATGAGTTCTATGCTTATAGCACCTGCTGTTGCAGCTAGACAATGGACAGATAAATTATATAAAATGATGATTCTTTCAGGAATTTTTGCCGGTTTAGCTGGTTTTTTGGGAACTATAATAAGTTCAGCGGTACTGAAAATGCCAACAGGACCAATAATTGTTTTAGTAATAACTTTTATTGCTTTTATATCTATTATATTCGCACCAAATAGAGGTTTGTTATGGCAAAAATTAAGAGAGCATAAAAATAAAAAAGAAGTTAGTAGTAATATAGTATTAAATATTTTATATACTCTTTCAAAAAGTCATTCAAATGAAAGTCACCCTCATACGATTGAATCTATGATGATAACTACTAATGGGAAAAAATATCCCAAAAGATATCTAAAAAGAGAACTAGATAAGCTTTTATTATCAGGTCTTGTAGATAAGTATTTGGATAAATGGTGTATTAATAATAGAGGTATAGAAAAAATTAAGCATTTGGAGTATTTAGATAAGGAGGATAAAAATTATGTTTAATCCTCAATTAGAAGTATTGATAATAGCAATATTAGTTTCTACTGCGTGTTCGATTTTAGGTGTATTTTTAATACTAAGGAAAATGTCAATGATGTCAGATGCAATAAGTCATACTATACTTTTGGGTATTGTTATAGCTTTTTTTATAACTCATGATATAACATCACCATTTTTAATTATAGGTGCTGCAATAATGGGGACTATAACTGTACATTTTATAGAAATGATTCATAAGACAAAATTAGTTTCAAGTGATTCAGCAATAGGATTAATATTTCCTTTATTTTTTAGTATTGCTGTAATACTTATAAGTTTTTATGCTGGAGATATACATTTAGATACGGATAGTGTTTTACTTGGTGAAATTGCATTTGCACCATTTAATAGGGTTGTAATAAATAATATTGATTTTGGACCAAAAGCTATATATATTATGGGAACTATATTAATATTAAATTTATTATATATAATTATTTTTTATAAGGAATTAAAACTGACAACTTTTGATTCTAATTTGGCAAAAGCATTTGGTTTTTATCCTGTGTTTTTACAATACTCTCTTATGAGTTTAGTATCACTTACTGTTGTTGGAGCATTTGATTCAGTGGGTGCAATTTTAGTTGTAGCATTTATGGTAGGACCTCCAGCTTGTGCTTATTTGCTTACAAAAAACTTAAAGAAAATGATTGTTTTAAGTATTATAATTGGTGCAATAGATTGTATTATTGGTTATTATATAGCAATTTATTATGATGTTGCAATAGCAGGTAGTATAGCGTCATTTATTGGATTTAATTTTATAATTGTATTTTTATTTAATCCAAAAAGAGGTTATGTGTATATATTAAAAGATAGGAAGAATAAAAAATATGATTATGCAGTTATATCATTTTTAATGCACCTTATAAATCATAAAGATAGTGATATTGAAAAAGAAGAATCTTCGATTAATACTATATCTAAACATTTGCAGTGGGATGAAGAATTCTTAAATGAAATAATAAGTATTGGTAAAATCAAAAATTTCATAATAATAACAAAGAAAGGGATAATAAGACCGACAACTAAAGGGGAAAATTATGCTATTAAAAATTATTATGATTTTATAAGTGAAAATTAGATAATATGAGGCTATTATATTGAGTAAAAACTTATAATATATTGTATTTAATTTAAAATTAAGATTAAGATGCAATATACAGTAGGTGATTGTCTTAATATGATAGCTTTTTTTATATATAATATAAGTATTTTTTTTCAAGTAATAAAGATATTCATTAAGGGTATAAAATAATTAATGATTAAGATAAGGAGGGTTTTTTTATGAAGATATATACGAAAACAGGTGATAAGGGAAAAACTAGTCTATATGATAGTAATAGAGTTGATAAAGATTCTGTTAGGGTTGAAGCTTATGGTACTGTGGATGAATTAAACTCCTATTTGGGTTTTGCTAGAAGTTTTTGTGAAGATGACGATATTAAATCAATATTATTTGATATACAAAGAAAGTTATTTGATGTTGCTGGAGAATTAGCAACTATGGATGCTCACAAATTTCCAGAAAGAATAGATGAAGATCAGATAAAAAATTTAGAAAAAATTATAGATAATTATTTGTTAAAGATGAATAAGAATGAGGCATTTAAGTTTATAATTCCAGGAAGTAATAAATCTAGTGCCTCGTTGCATGTAGCAAGAACTATTTGTAGACGGGCTGAACGAAGAATATTAACCTTATCAAAAACAGAAGAAATTAGTGCTTTATTAATAAAATATATAAATAGATTATCAGATGTTATTTATACATTAGCAAGATTTTTAGAAACAAAATTGGATTATGTCGAATTTAAGAAATAGGTGGGTGGTTTTATGCTAGAATATGATTTATTACAATTTATATTCGATATAGTTAGAATAGTAGATCCAAGAGATAAATCCATAATAAGGAATTTGACTAAGAATAAATATGAATTAAATACAATAAATCATTGCTATGATTTTTGGTTGAAGGATAAAATTTGTGATAATTGTATAGCTATGAGATCTATAAGGTTAGAAAAATCAATTGCAAAAGTTGAAATGGAAGGTGATAAGGTTTTTTTAATAATAGCGTCACCATATGAATATAAGGGAAAAATAATGGCTATAGAACTTGTGAAAGATATTACTGATACAAATATTTTTATAAATATAAAAAATAAAAAAGAGCAAGATGTAGATTACAAGAGTATAATAGAAGAATTAAATAAAGCAATAATTACAGATGAACTTACAGATATATATAATAAAAGATATGTTCTTGAACATCTACCATATGATATTCAAAATAATCTGAGTAATAACAAATTTACTTCTATTGTTATGTTGGATATTGATTATTTTAAAAAAATTAATGATAGTTATGGACATATTATTGGTGATAAAGTATTAAAATCTCTAGCAGAGATTTTAAAGAATCAAATAAGGAGTAATAATGATTATGTTGCTAGATTTGGTGGAGAAGAATTTTTGTTGGTCTTTAATGAAATAGATATAGAGGCTCTTTATGATGTTTGTAATAGAATTAGAATTTTTATTGAAAATAAAATATTTTATATAGATGGGTATGAAATAAATTTTACTGTAAGTATGGGTGGTGCTGTACTTAAAGAAAAAAGTTTTAAGGATTTAAATGATATACTTGATTTTGCAGATAAACTTCTATATAAAGCAAAAGAAGATGGAAGAAATATTTGTTATGTAGATGAGTATAAAAATTAATAAAAAGATGAGTTTTGTTGCATATGCAACTGAATTCATCTTTTTATTTTGATAATATATATTTAAAGATAGTTATTAAAATTAATTAAAATAAAAATGTTAACAAAACGTTTGAATATATCAGGAGGTAATTATGAAAAGAAATGTTATATCTATAAATGAAGAAAAATGTGTGGGTTGTGGGCTTTGTGTAAATGCATGTCATCAAGGTGCATTGGAATTAATTGATGGAAAAGCTAAATTGATATCAGATTCTTATTGTGATGGGCTTGGGAAGTGTTTACCAAAATGTCCAACTGGAGCTCTTAAAGTAATAGAAAAAGAGGTTGAAGAATTTAAAGGAAAAGAAAAAAAAGGAGATTTAAATATGGAAAATAAATTAAAATGTGGATGTCCATCAACAAATGCAAAAGAAATTAAAAGAGATGAAACTATAAGTCAAAACGTGCAAACTGTTTCTATAGGAATAAAATCAAATTTAAGACAATGGCCTTGTCAAATACAATTAGTACCACCAAATGCTCCTTATTTTGATGGTGCAAAACTTTTAATAGCAGCGGATTGTACAGCTTATGCAAATGCAAATGTTCATTCTAAATTTATGAAGGATAAAATAACTCTTATTGGTTGTCCAAAATTAGATGAAGTGGACTATTCAAAAAAATTAACGGAAATAATAACAAATAATGATATAAAAAGTGTTGATATATTAAGAATGAGTGTGCCTTGTTGTTCAGGTCTTGAAAATGCAGTAAAGCAAGCACTTATAAATAGTAAAAAAATGATACCTTGGAGAATTATAATAATAACACCAGATGGAGATATTATAGAATAATAAGATTTAAAAGATAAATACAAGATAGTATGAATAATAGAGTATTTTGAGATGTTTTTAATTTTTCAAAATAGCTCTATTATTTTTTTATATTAATTAATAACTTTGTTTTTATTTATAAAATTTTCTAAAAAATCTTGACAATCAATTTGAATTTATGTTATATAAATTATAGGTGTTAGCACTCTTTGTTATAGAGTGCTAACAAAATTATATGAGGGGGAATCAAAATTGGAAAAAAAACAATTTCAGGCTGAATCAAAAAGATTATTAGATATAGTTATTAACTCAGTATATACTCATAGAGAGATTTTTTTAAGAGAGCTTATATCAAATTCAAGTGATGCTATCGATAAGGTATACTATAAGACATTACAAGATGAAAATTTAGTATTTAATAAAGAAGATTATTATATAAAAATAAATATAGATAAAAATAATAGAAAATTAATAATTGAAGATACAGGAATAGGAATGAATGATAAGGATTTAGAAAATAATTTAGGTGTAATTGCTAGAAGTGGGTCTTTAAAATTCAAAAAAGAAAATCAAATGAAAGATGAGCATGATATAATTGGTCAATTTGGTATTGGTTTTTATTCTGCATTTTTAGTTGCTAATAAAGTTGAAGTTATAAGTAAAGCCTTAGGAGAAGATAAAGCATATAGATGGTTGTCTGAAGGTGTAGAAGGATATACTATAGAAGAAACAACTAAAGAAAAAGTAGGAACAACAATAATTTTAGAATTAAAAGAAAATGATGAAGATGAAAATTTTGATGAATATTTAGATGAATATAGATTAAAATCTATAATAAAAAGATATTCTGATTTTATAAGATATCCAATTAATATGGACATTACAACTAAGAAATTAAAAGAAGGTAGCGATAATGATTTTGAAGATGTGTTAGAAGAACAGACTATAAATAGCATGGTACCTATTTGGAGAAGAAATAAAAATGAATTAACAAATGAAGATTATAATAATTTTTATAGTGAAAAACATTATGGTTTTGATACTCCATTAACACATATACATGCAAAAGTTGATGGAAAAGTAAGTTATAATTCAATAATGTTTATACCTGAAAATGTTCCTTTTGATTTTTATACAAAAGAATACAAAAAAGGATTAGAACTATATACAAATGGTGTTATGATAATGGAAAAATGTGAACAATTACTTCCTGATTATTTTGGTTTTGTAAAAGGTATAGTAGATTCTCAGGATTTATCATTAAATATATCAAGAGAAATACTTCAACATGATAGACAACTTAAATTTATTGCAAAGAATATAAAAAATAAAATAAAAAATGAATTAAAATCTATGTTAAAAAATGATAGAGAAAAATATGAAAAATTCTATAATAGTTTTGGAAAACAATTAAAATATGGAATTTACAATGATTTTGGAAAAGATAAGGATATTTTAAAGGATTTAATAATGTTTTATTCTTCAAAAGAAGATAAATTAGTTACATTAAAAGAATATGTAGATGCTATGAAAGAAGATCAAAAACATATTTATTATGCTAGTGGGGAATCAAATGAAAGAATCAAAAAAATGCCTCAAGCAGAAGTTCTTTTAGATAAAGGTTATGAAATATTATTCTTTACTGATGAAGTTGATGAATTTGCTATTAGAATGTTAAATGACTATGAAGAAAAAGAGTTTAAATCAATATCAAGTAGTGATTTAGATTTAGAAGAAGATAATATAGACCAGAAGGACAAAGAAGACAATAAAAAATTATTTGAAGAAATGAAAACTTTTTTAACTGATAAAGTTAAATCTGTTAAGGCATCAAATAGATTAAAAAATCATCCAGTTTGCCTTTCTAATGATGGAGAACTATCTATTGAAATGGAAAAGATTTTAAATACAATGCCAAATAATCAAAATTTAAAAGCAGATAAAATTTTAGAAGTTAATATAAACCATGATGTATTTAAATCGTTAAAAGATGCATATGAAAAAGATAATGACAAATTTAAATTATATACTGATATTTTATATAATCAAGCTCTTTTAATAGAAGGTCTTAGTATAAATGATCCTGTTGAATTTACAAATAATATATGTAAGATAATGAAATAAATATATTATTTAATTTAATTTTTAGTATAAAAAAATTAAATTGAAATAATATAATATATAAGTTATAATTAAGCTAAATACATGGGAGCTGTAGGTGCGGCTGAGAAAGAAGTAATCCCTTCTGACCATTTAACCTGATCTAGGTAATTCTAGCGTAGGAAAGTATATTTTAGCTTTATGCTTTTTAATGCTCTCAAGTATTTGAGGGCATTTTTTATGCCCTTTTACCAAAATATTGTAAATATTTTAAATTAGATTATAAATAATTTATGATAATAATAAACTAAAAAGAAGGTGCTATAAATGTATTTTAAGAATTTTGATTTATCGTTATATTTAGTTACAAATAGAAATATGAATGAAAATCCAATTGAAAAGCAAGTAGAGGATGCTATATTGGGTGGTGTTACATTTGTACAATTAAGAGAAAAAAATGTTGATGATTTAGAATTTTTAGAAATAGCAAAAAAAGTAAAAAAAATAACGGATAAATATGATATTCCTCTTGTTATGAATGATAATATAAAAATAGCAAAGGAAATAGATTGTGATGGTGTACACCTTGGTCAAAAAGATATGGATATAAAAGAGGCTAGAAAAATTTTGGGGAAAGAAAAAATAATAGGAATATCAGTATCAAATTTAGAACAAGCTAAATATGCATATGAAAATGGAGCAGATTATTTGGGGGTTGGAGCTGTATTTAATACAAGTACAAAAACGGATACTAATGATTTGAAAATAGAAACTTTAAAACTTATAACATCAAATGTGAATATACCAATAGTTGCAATAGGTGGTATAAATAAAAATAATTTAGATAAATTAGTTGATACTAATATAAATGGGATTGCAGTTGTATCAGCAATATTAAAATCAAAAGATATAAAAACTTCATCAAAAATATTAAAAGAAAAATTTATAAATTTAAATAAAGATAATATTAAGAAGGTATTATCAATAGCGGGTTCGGATTGTAGTGGTGGAGCAGGAATTGAAGCAGATATAAAAACAATAACTGCACATAAATGTTATGCACAAACAGTTATAACAGCATTAACTGCTCAAAATACAACTGGAGTATATGGAATTTTAGAGTCAAATACAGATTTTATAAGAAAACAATTAGACTGTGTTTTTAAGGATATATATCCAGATGCTATCAAGATAGGAATGATTTCATCTGAAAATATAATGAGAGTAATATGTGAAAAATTAAAAGAATATAAAGTAAATAATGTTATAGTAGATCCTGTTATGGTAGCAACTTCAAAGGATAGTTTATCAAAAGATATAACAATTGATGATTTTTATGACAAAATATTCAAATATGCAAGTATTATAACACCAAATATAAAAGAAGCTAGTTTGCTTTGTGGATTTGAAATTAATACAAAAGAAGATATGAAACAAGCTTGTATAGAAATATCAAAAAGATATGATAATGCTATACTTATTAAGGGTGGACACTCAAAATTTGATGCAGATGATCTTTTGTATAAGGATGATGAGTTTATATGGTATAAATCTAAAAGAGTAAAGAATGATAATAATCATGGAACTGGTTGTACACTGTCTTCTTCAATTGCTTGTAATATTGCTAGAGATTATAGTATTGAAAAAAGTATTTCATTATCAAAAGAATATGTAAAGAAAGCTTTAGAGGTAAATATGAATATTGGAAAAGGTAATGGACCTCTTAATCATTTTTACAATATATAGATATAATAAAATATTATTTAAATAAAAATAAAATTAAAAAGGAACCCTTTGAAAAAAAGGGTTCTTTTTGATGTATAAAAATATTTAAAACATATTATTTTTTATCCATTCTTTATTTAGATATACATGAGTTAAAGCTAAGATAACCATCAAAAAACCAGGTAGTGCATGTAATTGTTTATAAAGACCCATTGGCTTTAAAACCTCATTAAATAACGCTGTTATAAATACAATTAAAAAATCAACAAATAAAAGTATATTGACTATTTTTAAAGCTTTTTTGTTGTTCATAAAAAAACCTCCTCAAAATAAATTATTAGTATAAATATACCTTAATTTGATAAAAAGAAACAAATTATTACTATAGAAAATTACCTTAAGAATAAAAAAAAATACTTAAAAAAGATAAAAATGATAATCATTATCTGTTAGTATGTTATTATAAAATAAAAAATATTTAATACAAAAAAAGATATTTTTTAATAGATATTTTGAAATATATCAAAAAATAAGGAGGTGAAAATTTTGGATATGGTTATAAATTGTATTGACGATTTTTATGAAAAATTAAGTAAAATTGGTTTTATTCAAGAAAAATCAGACAATGAATCAGTCTTTGAAGTATTAAATTCATATGGAAATGGATATATAAAGCGTTTTAAATTACAAGGTGGAATAGATTTATGTATCATGGATATGTATTTAAAAAATGATTTTTATTATAATTTTAAAGTTTCAAAAAAATATTTAGAAATAGTATATGTTAAAGAGGGTAGTTTGAAATTATTTGATTATACCAAAGATAAGATAAATAGACTAAATGAGGATGAATTAATATTTTGCTTGGATGCAAATTTTGAAGGTAAAATATTGCATCCAAAGAATACAAAATTAAAATATATATCTTTAAATATTGAAAAAGAGTTTAATGATGAACTTAACAAATTTGGAATTGATTTAAATAAAATTGTAGATTTTTATTTAAAAAATGATGTACCTCAAAATATATATTTAAAAAATGTTTTGATTTCAATGATGAATACTAAATTATCAAATGAAGAGTATATTATGTTTTTAATGTCAAAAATTTATGAAATTTTTAGGATTTTATTTTCTGAAATAAAGATTAAAAGTAATAAAAAGGAGTTTTTAAAAAACTATACTAAAGACGATATTAAAAGATTATATAAGGCAAAATGGATAATTGAAAATAATTTAAAACAACCTCCAAGTATAAATGATTTGTCTAAAGAAATTTGTTTAAATACATTTAAATTAAAGGTTGGTTTTAAAGATTTATTTGATGAAACTATATATGGTTATTTGAGATTACTTAGAATAAAAAAATCCAAAAAATTACTTTTGGAAACAGAATTTAGTATAGAAGAAATAGGATTACAAGTGGGATATAAAACGATGAGTGGTTTTAATAATATGTTTAAGAAATATATTGATTTAACACCTTTAAAATATAGAGAAAAACATAGATAAAAGGAGGAAGATATGAGTAATAATTTAAGATTTATTTTAGATGAAAGTGGAAAAGATAAGATAAAAATATATATGGCTTTGATACTTAGTATTATAAGTAGTATATTTTCTTTTAGCCCTTATATAATTGCGTACAGTATATTATTAGAATTATTTAAACCTATAGTTGATTATAATTATGTAAAGAAAATAGCATTTTTAGGTGCCTTTTTTATAATAATCAGATTTGTGACATTTGCTTTGGCGGGTATATGTTCTCATATAGCAGCATTTAATACTCTATTTAATATCAGAATGAAAACAGTAGAACATATATCAAGATTAAATCTAGGTTTTTTTAATAAGACTACATCAGGGCTTATTAAAAAAACAATAAATGAAGACATAGAAAAAATAGAAAATTTTTTAGCTCATCAATTACCAGATTTAACTTCTGCTATTATAACACCACTCTTGTTAATAATCTACTTAATGTATATAAATATCAAACTAAGTATGGTTTTGTTAATACCTTTATTACTTTGTTTTTTATTACAAAGAAAAATGTTTAGTGATTTTTCAAAACGAGTAGAAACTTATCATAAAACATTAGAAAATATGAATTCTTCAATGGTTGAATTTATAAAAGGAATGGTTGTATTTAAAGCTTTTAACATGACTGCTAAAAATTTCAAAAAATTAAAAATTTCAATAGACGAATATAAAGATAATTGGAAAGCTATAACCAAAGATCAAGCACCTATTTATGCATTGTTTTTTATTATAAGTGATAGTGCTCTTTTATTTATTATTCCAATTGGTGGATATATATTTTTAAATGGTGGAATAAACAGAGCTAAGTTATTATTATTTGCAATATTAAGTATTAGCTTTTTAAATTCATTAAAACAATTATTGGAATTTGGTTCGACTTTTTCTATGATTTTAGAGGGAGTTTCAAGATTAAGAATTATTTTAAATAAAGAAATTTTAAAAGATAAAGATATGATTTTTAAAGATAGCGATGTTAAGAAGCTTGAGTTTAAAGATGTTAGTTTTAAATATGAAAATGACTATGTACTTAAAAATATAAATTTAGAAGTTAAAAAAGGTGAAAAGATAGCATTTGTAGGTAAATCAGGAGCTGGAAAAACAACAGCTGGTCAATTAATACCAAGATTTTTTGATGTTAATGAAGGTCAAATACTTATAAATGGATATGATATTAAGGATTTAAATAGAGAATTTTTGATGGATTTAATTTCTTTTGTATTCCAAGAAAATTTTTTAGCTACAGATACAATATACAATAACCTTACTATGGGAAAAGATATAGAGGAAGAAAAAGTTATAAAAGCGTGTAAAAAAGCACAAATTCATGATTTTATAATGAGCTTAGAAAATGGTTATAAAACAAAGTTAAATGAGTCGGGGATAAAAGTGAGCGGAGGACAAAAGCAACGATTAAGTATAGCAAGAGCGATACTTAAGGATTCTCCTATAATAATAATGGATGAGGCTACATCTTATTCAGATATAGAAAATGAAAGAAAAATTCAAATTGCATTGGACGAACTTTTAAAAGATAAAACAGCAATAGTAATAGCTCATAGATTATCAACAGTAAAAAATGCAAATAGGATTTATGTTTTTGATGAGGGAATGATAAAAGAATATGGAAACCACAAGGATCTTATTAATTCAGGTACAAATTATAAGGTTATGTGGGATTCATATATAAAAAACGATAAAAAAATAGTATAGGAGGTTTTTATGTTTGGACTTATAAGAAAAATAATAAAAGATGATATCAAAAAATTATATTTACCGATAACTCTTATGATTTTGGATTCTTTTTTTGCAGCTACATTTTTTGGTGTTCTATATCTTTTAATAATAGATTTAATAAATCAAACTTTTGATAATAATAAATTAAAATTATATAGTATTGTACTTTTTATTGCATTTAGTTTAAGAGTAGTCATAGTAATAAGTTCTTATACACTAAATCATTTAAGAGGTGCAGATATTATAGCTAATTTAAGGATAAATGTTTCAGAACATTTAAGAACTTTAAATCTTGGTTATTTTAACAAAAATACATTAGGAAATTTAATTAGTTGTATAACAACTGATATAGCAAATTTTGAAAGAGTAATAACTCATAGTTTAGGAGATTTAACAAAATCTATATTTTTATCATCTTATATAATAATTATTTCATTATTTTTGGATTTAAAAATGGGTTTTAGTATAGTAATAATGATTGCTTTATCGATACCATTATTTTATTATATGAAAAAATATGCTACTAAATTTGGTCTTAGAAAAAATATAATTGTTAATGAAGTTATTTCAAGAATAATGGAGTATATAGATGGCATTAAAGTTTTTAGATCACATAATCAAACAGGTAAAAAATTCAAAAGACTTTTAGATTCATTTAATAATTTCAAAAAAGAAAGTATTATGCTTGAAGTAATGTTAGCACCTTTTAATTTACTTTATTCAATAATTATAGATTTTATAATACCAATAATACTTTTATTAGGATCGTATCTTTTATTGGGTGGAAATATAGATAAAAACATATTTATAACATTTATAGTTATAGCTTTATCTATATCAAATATATTAAAATCAATATCACTTCATTATTCAGAATATAAATGTTTAGAGATTTCAGCTAATAAGATATTAACAGTTTTAAATAAGAAAGCTTTGGATTATAGGTATGAAGAATTTGATTTTGAGAATTTTGATATAGAATTTAAAAATGTAAAATTTGCTTATGAAGAAGATTTAGTTGTTATAAAAGATATTAGTTTTTTAGCTAAGCAAGGATCAATGAGTGCATTAATAGGTCCATCAGGAAGTGGAAAAACTACGATTTTTAATTTGATTACTAGATTTTTTGATATAAGCGAAGGTCAAATTTTGATAGGAAATCAAGATATAAATGATATAAATCCAGAATTTTTATTAAGAAATATAAGTATGGTTTTTCAAGATGTATATTTGTTAAATGATACAGTATATAATAATATAGTAATGGGTAAAAAAAATATTACAAAGGAAGAAGTTATAGATATTTGTAAGAAAGCAAATTGTCATGATTTCATTATGAAAATGGAAAAAGGATATGACACTTTAATTAGTGAGGGTGGTAATAATTTATCTGGTGGAGAAAAGCAAAGAATATCAATAGCTAGAGCATTATTAAAAGATGCAAAAATAGTTTTATTAGATGAAGCAACGGCTTCCTTAGATGCAGACAATGAAAATGAAATAAGACAAGCTTTAAATACTTTAATAAAGGGTAAAACAACTATTGTAATAGCACACAAACTAAATACTATTACAAATGCAGATAATATAATTGTATTAGATAAAGGTAAGATTTTAGAAGAAGGAAATCATAATATTCTTGTGAGTAAAAATGGATATTATAAAAAAGTATATAAAGAACAATTAGAAGCAAAAACATGGGTTATATAAAAATTGATTTAATTTTATATTTGATGTATAATAATAAATTAGAAATTATTAAAGATAGGAATGATTTTTTGATTTGTAGAATATGCAAAGAAAAAGTTTACAAGATATATGATAAACAATTTGATTTAAATTATTATAAATGTAGTAACTGTGAATTTATATTTGTAGAAGATAAAGGTTTGCCAAATCAAGATATAGACTTGAAAGTTTATAATTTGCATAATAACTCTTTTGAAAATGAAGGTTACGTAAATATGTTTAGAGATTTTATAAAAAAGGGTATAGATCCGTTAAATTTAAAAGAAGCAGAAGTTTTGGAATTTGGATGTGGAAAAGGACCTGTTTTAGCAAGGCTTTTAGAAGAAAAAAAATATTTAGTTGATAAATATGATAAATATTTTTATAAAAAAAGAGTTTTTGAAAACAAAAAATATGATCTTATTACATCAACAGAAGTGATAGAACATATAAAAGAGCCTTTAGAAATCTTTGAATTTTTTAAAAAGCATCTTAAAAAGGATGGATATCTTGTAATAACCACTTTATTTCATGATAATGATGATGAAAAATTTAAAGACTGGTGGTATAGAAGGGATCAAACACATATTTCATTTTTTACTGTAAAAACATTAAAAACTATATGTATTATATTGAACCTAGAATTTGTATATAATGATGATAAAAATATATTTGTTGTAAAAAATATTTAATATATAATTGTTGGTTTTATGTTATAATATTTTAGCTAGTTTTGTTTTAATATTTAAATATGAGAGAAAAAGAGGTAAATGATGATAGAATTAGGGAAATTACAAACATTGATTGTTGATAGAATAGTAAGTTCTGGTTATTTTCTAACGGATGAAGAAAGAACGGATGATATTTTGCTTCCAGGAAAATTTGTTGATGAAGAGTTAGAATTAGATGATGAAATAGAAGTTTTTGTATATAAGGATTCTAAAGGAAGACCAATAGCAACATTAAAAAAGCCATATGTAAATGTTGGAGAAATAGGATTCTTAAATGTTGTAGATGTTACTAAGTTTGGAGCTTTTTTAGATTGGGGTATTGATAAAGATGTTTTTATGCCATTTAAAGAACAAAGAAGAAGGGCAGAGGTTGGAAAGAGATATCTTGTTGGTATTTATCTAGATAAATCACAAAGATTTTGTGCAACTATGAAAATTTATAACTTTTTAAAGCCAGATGCTCCTTATGAGAAGGATGATATGGTAAAAGGAACGATATATCAAAAAAGTGAAGAGTTAGGTCTATTAGTAGCTGTAGATAATAAATATCATGGTCTTATACCTAAGAATGAAGTTATTAATGGTTTAAAACTTGGAGATGAGATAGAAGCAAGAGTTAGTGATGTTAGAGAAGATGGTAAAATTATATTAGCGATAAGAGACAAGGCTCATAATATGATTGATAAAGATGCACAAGTAATATTGGATAAGTTGATGGTAAGTAAGGGAGAATTAAAAGTTAATGACAAATCTTCTCCTGAGGTTATAAAAAATAAATTTAACATAAGTAAGAAAGCATTCAAAAGAGCAATTGGTTCTTTATATAAGAAGAGAATGATTGAATTTACTGATAATGGTATAAAACTTTCTAATAAAAATAAATAATTACAAAAATTTAATGAATAAACCCCTATAATTATACGTAAATATAAATATAGGGGTTTTTTTATAAAAAAATAAGTATTAATTTAGGGGGTTATTATGACTTTTGAAATTATTAAGCAAAATGATATGAGCATAAAAAATTGGAGTGGTGGAATAAGTAAAGAGATATTTATTTATCCTAAAGATTCTTCTTATGAAAATAGGGATTTTAAATTCAGGATAAGTTCAGCCAAAGTGGAATTAGAAGAATCAGATTTTACAAGATTAGAAAATATAAAAAGAGTTATAATGGTATTAGAAGGTGAGCTTAAATTAGTACATGGAAGTAGATATAAAAGACATTTAAAGAGGTTTAATCAAGATACTTTTATGGGAGATTGGGGAACAAAATCTTATGGAAAGGCTATTGATTTTAATTTAATGTTAAGGGAAGATATAGATGGTAGGGTGGACTACATAGATTTAAAAGAAAATGAAAGTATTAATATAACAAAGACTGTTTTAGAAAAGGGAAAAAAAGTATTTCATGGTTTATATATTGAAAGTGGTGAAGTTATTATTGAAGGAAATCTACTAAAATCAGGAGAGTTTATTTTGATTCAAGATTTTGATAATTACGAAGTCAATTCTATTAAGAGTAGCAATATAATACTTTCAAAGGTTAAAGATTGGTAAAAAACTTAATTATAATAAAAAAAGGGGTTTATAAAATTGATGAAAAAATCAATTTTATAAACCCTTTTAAAATGTTTATTTAGAGTAAAATTCAACGATAAGATGATCTTCTACTTCAATAGGAACTTCATTTCTATCAGGTAGAGAAACAAGTTTTCCGCTAAATGTACTTTTGTCCATTTCAATATAAGATAATCCAAATTTATTAGGATCCTCTATATTATCGATGAACATTTGATTTTTTTGAGACTTTTCTCTTAAAGATATAACATCATTAATAGAAACATTAAATGATGGTCTATCAACCCTTTTTCCATTGACTAAAATATGTCTATGAACAACCATTTGACGTGCTTGTCTGATTGAAGATGCAAATCCCATTCTGTAAACTAAATTATCCAGTCTACATTCTAATGTCTGAACTAAAGCAGAACCTGTAAGTTCTTTTGATTTCATAGCATCTTTAACATATCTTAAAAATTGTTTTTCTAAAACACCGTAATAAGCTTTTAATTTTTGTTTTTCTAAAAGCTGTTTACCATAGTTTGATAAGTTTCTTTTATACCTAGAATTTTCTGGTGTTGCCCTTTTCATTGCATTAGGATGTCCACATATATTAACTCCTAATCTTCTTGATAATTTAAATCTAGGTTGCATATTCTTTGCCATTGTAATCCTCCAATTATAATAATATATTTGCCGCGGTAATACATTATTATTATGAAATTAAAAATTAAATTAAGTCTTTATAAAAATCCAAAAAGTATATTATACGGACCAGGTGATAATATATTTTTTGAATGGTTTTAATCAATATATAAAAAGACGGACCAGGTACAATTTATACTTGATTAAATAAATATAATGGTATAAAAAAATGGCAATTAAAAACCAAAAAGTAATTAATAAAGACTACTCAATGAAAATGAATCTCATTGCTAATTACAATATTTAATATACATCATATTTTTTATTTTGTAAAGTTTTTTTAAAAAAAATTTTATTAAATTTATATTTTGAATATAAAATCAAGGAGTAAACATTAAAAATACCCTAATAGGTAGACTTTTTTTAATCATCTAACTGTTAGGGTATTTTTTATATTGTGACAGTTCCTTTTTTAATAATTATTTTAATTCTAATATAACTGGGCAATGATCACTTCCCATTATTTTAGTATCTATTTTTGCATCTTTTAACCTATTTTCAAATTCATTTGAAACAACAAAATAGTCAATTCTCCATCCAGAATTATTTTCTCGAGCCTTTCTCATATAAGACCACCAAGAATATATTTGTTCTTTATCAGGATAAAAATATCTAAATGTATCTGTATATCCAGCATCTAAAAGTTCTTGGAATTTAGTTCGTTCTTCTATAGTAAATCCAGCATTTTTAGTATTAGTTTTTGGGTTTTTTAGATCTATTTCTTTATGAGCCACATTTAAATCTCCACAAAGAATTACAGATTTTTTTTCCTTTAATGAATTTAAATAATTTCTAAAATCATCTTCCCAGATTTGTCTGTAATCTAGTCTTTCTAAAGCTCTTTTGGAGTTTGGCGTATAAACATTTACCAAATAAAAATCATCAAACTCTAAAGTTATCACTCTTCCTTCTTTATCATGTTCTTCAATTCCTATGCCATAAAATTCAGATATAGGTTTTATTTTTGTAAATATAGCTGTACCAGAATAACCTTTTTTTTCTGCGTAATTCCAATATTTATGATAACCTTCTAAATCTAATTCTATTTGACCTTCTTGAAGTTTTATTTCTTGTAAACAAAACATATCTGCATCTATATCTTTAAAATAATCTAAGAAACCTTTTTTTACACATGCTCTTAGACCATTTACATTCCATGAAACTAATTTCATAATAATCCTCCTTGTAATATTTATATTTTTATAATCATTATAAACTAAAATATAAAATTAATCAAAAATCAAAAATAATTTTAATACAAGTATTTAATTTTTATTTAAATTAATATATAATAAAAGTCCAATCTATTTAAACTTATTTCGAGTTTAAAAAACCCAAAGTGTATAAAATTTTGTTAGTAATTAAAAAGTTTAAGTTCTTATAAGTTTAATAAGAGCTATTAAAATTAGGCTACAATTTGATATTTGATTAAAAAGAGGGGGAAATTATTTGATTTTATCATCAAAAATAAAAGAAAGAGAAATTCATAAAAATGAGATACAAAAGATATTGTTTATAATTCCTTTGATGTTTTTTGTATTTGGAATTTTTATAGAAATAGTTGTTTATAAGGATTTTGATTCTCTTTTGAAAAATTTATTTAAAATATTGCTTTCAGAGACAATTTTAGTTACTGATTTTTTGGACATAGGTGGAATTGGTGCATCATTTATTAATTCATCCTTGATAGGTTTTTTGAATTTATATATTTTAAAGAAAAAACAAATGCGTATAAATGGGCTTTTAATAGCTGCGTTTATGACTGTTTTAGGATTTTCTTTTTTTGGAAAAAACTTATTTAATATATTGCCTATTTATATTGGGGGATATCTATATGCAAAATTCCAAAAGATAAACTCTAGAGATATAATTCTTGTTATAATGTTTTCTACAGCATTAGCACCAATTGTAAGTGAGATTTCATATGGAGGACTATTTTTATTTCCATATTCAATAATTATAGGAATATTAGTAGGAATATTAATTGGTTTTATAATCGTACCATTATCTTCTCATATGCTTAAATTTCACGATGGTTTTAATTTGTATAATATTGGTTTTACAGCAGGAATATTAGGTACTGTTTTTGCCAGCATTTTAAAGAGTTTTAATTTGAATTTAAAAGCAAATTCAAATTTATATATGGAAATAAATTTATATATGATAATGTTTTTCTTTATTATTTTTATTTATTTTATAGGTGTTGGTTTATATATAAATAAAAATGCATTAAAAGAATATGTAAAGATATTTAAATATAAAGGAAGAACGATTACTGATTTTACACATTTGGTTGGATATGGACTTACATTTTTTAATATGGGTATTTTGGGTATTATTTCTTTAGCTTATGTAATTATTGTAGGTGGAATTGTAAATGGACCTGTTATAGCTGGAATTTTTACGATTGTTGGATTTGGTGCTTTTGGAAAGCATATAAAAAATTGCTTGCCTGTAGTATTAGGTGTATTAATAGGTGCTCATTTAATGGGGTATAATATATCTGAAACAGGTATTATTGTATCTGTTATGTTTTCAACTACATTAGCACCTATAGCGGGAACATATGGTATAATACCAGGTATTATAGCTGGTTTTTTGCATATGGCAATAGTTACAAATATAGGGATAATTCATGGTGGTATAAATTTATATAATAATGGTTTTTCTGGTGGTCTTGTTGCAGGATTTTTAGTTCCAATAATAGATGCATTTAAGAAAGGTGATTAGTTATGAAGCATATAGTAAAAAAAATTACAAAAATAGCAGATGAGATTATGACTTTTTTATTGATAAATGATAGTGATGAACTTGATTTTAAAATAAAAAAAGAAAATGATAGGTATATAGTTAAAATTGTTTCTTATAATACAAAATTTAGTGATGATGATGTTTTAGAATTAGATGAGATTTTAAATGTGCAAAGACAACATGAGGTTGAAGCTTATTATTGGCAATTAGCAGGAGAAACTGATTTTGATAATGAACTTCTTTTAATAGGATCTATGGTAGATGAGGCAAAAGTGTATAAAGCTAATAATAACTTATATATTGAATTTTTTAGAATAAATGATTAATTATTCATTTGTATAAAATAAATTCTTGTGTTATTATGGATTATTGTTAGAAACTATTAAAATTAAATAAGATGGAGGAGTTTAAATGTTAGAATTACCAAGTTGTCCAAAGTGCAATTGTGAATATACTTATGAGGATGGAAATATCATAGTATGTCCTGAGTGCTCATATGAATGGAATGCAGAAGTTAAGGAACAAGAAGAATTAGATAATATGATAAAAGATTCAAATGGGAATATATTAAATGATGGTGATACAGTTACTGTTATTAAGGATCTTAAGGTAAAAGGTAGTTCTTCTATAATAAAAATAGGAACTAAAGTTAAAAACATACGTCTAGTTGATGGTGATCACGATATAGAGTGTAAAATAGATGGTTTTGGTGATATGAAACTAAAATCTTCAGTTGTAAAAAAAGCATAATTATAAAAAAACTTATCTTAAAATGTATGAAAATACATTAAGATAAGTTTTTTTTATGGAAAACAAAATGAAATGTATTTAATTTTATTTTGAAATCATTTTAAAATATTGTTATAATAAATATAAATAAAATAATAAAAAGGAGTAATCATATGTTTGATATAACAATAATAGGTGCTGGAATAATAGGTTGTTCTATAGCTAGAGAATTATCAAAGTTGGATTTGAATATTTTACTTATAGAAAAGGAAAACGATGTCTCTTGTGGTGCTTCAAAAGCAAATAGTGGTATAGTTCATGGTGGCTATGATGCTAAAGCAGGAACTAAAAAAGCTTATTTTTCAAGACGAGGAAATTTGATGTATGACAAACTTAATGAAGAATTAAATTTTGGTTTTGAAAGATGTGGAAGTTTAGTTCTTGCATTTACAAATGAAGAATGTGAAGAACTAAAAAAACTTATGGAAAATGGTATTAAAAATAATGTCTTAGATTTGAAATTAATAGAAAAGGAAGAAATATTAAAATTAGAACCTCATGTAAATAAAGATGTTATAAAAGCTCTTTATTGCCCGTCAGCTGGAATAACAAGTCCTTATGAAGCAACAATTGCATTTGCAGAAAATGCTGTTTTAAATGGTGTAGAGTTAAAATTAAAGAATGAAGTCAATAAGATTGAAAAGCAAGATGATATTTTTTTAATATATTCTAAAGAAATAGATAAAGAAAATATTTTTAAGTCAAAATATATAATAAATTGTGCAGGTGCGTATAGTGATAAAATTGCTAATATGGTAGGGTTAGATGATTTTCATATAATTCCAAGAAGGGGGGAATATATATTATTAAATAAAAATCAAGGTCATTTAGCAAATAGAGTGTTATTTCAAGCACCAACAAAAGAAGGTAAAGGAATTTTGGTGACAAAAACTGTCCATGGAAATTTAATGTTAGGGCCAAATGCGCAGGAAGTTCAAAACCCAAAAGAAGTTGGTACAAACTTAGAAAATTTAAAATATATAGTCAAAAAAGCAAGAAAAACAGTTCATAATTTTGATTTAAAATATACATTAAGAAGTTTTTCTGGAATAAGAGCAACTAGTAGTATACATGATTTTATAATTGGAAAAACAAAAATCAAAAATTTTATAAATGTAGCAGGAATAGAATCTCCAGGATTGACATCTTCTCCTGCTATTGCAAAATATATATACGAATTAATATTGGAATTAGAACCTAATATTAGTTTAAAGAATGATTTTAATCCTTATAGAAAAGCTATTATTATAAAAAAGAATGAAAAATTTGATGGGAAGATAGGTCATGGGGATAAAGATAAGAATATAATATGCAGATGTGAAAAAGTAACAGAAGGTGAAATAATAGATGCTATAAATAGAGGAATTCAAATAGATTCATTGGATGCAATAAAAAGAAGAACTAGAACTATGATGGGTCCATGTCAGGGAGGTTTTTGTACAAATAGAGTAAAGAAAGTATTAGCAAGAGAATTAGATATTGATGAAAGTGAAATTACTTTAAGAGGAAAGGGTTCGTCATCACTACCTAATAGAGAAGATAGAATGTTTTATAAAAAATTAGAAGAAGAATAATAGAATATCTATTATTCTTCGAAATTTAAATTTTTAAACAGCAAATCATATCCAATTTTTGAATTTTTAAATATATTAGTAGCAAATTCAATGTAATCATTAGGGTTTTTCATTGCTGGGCTAAAATGAGTTAACCAAAGTTCTTTTGAATTTGATTTTTTTGCAATGGTAGCGGATTCGCTAAAAATCATATGCATATGTTTTTTTGCCTGTTCTAATTTTTCATCATCACCATACATACCTTCTGCTATTAAAAGATCAGAATTTGAGACAAAATCTATTAAATCTTGATTTGGTCTACAATCTGTAAAATATGAAATTTTTAATCCTTTTCTTTCTTTGCAAAGAACCATAGAAGGCGTGTATAAAAATTCTTGATATTTAACTTCTTCACTTTTTTGAAGTTTTGACCAAAATTTTTGAGGTATATTATTTTTTATTGCTTTATCGATATCGAATTTTGGATTTCTTTTTATATTTATACTATATCCATAACAGTTAATTGTATGTTCGACTTCGATGGTATTTATTTGAATATCATCAAATAAAAAGCTTTCTTTAGAGCTTTCTATTTCAATAAATTGAATATCATATAAAAGTCCATGGACTATTACACTAAGTCCTTTTACAATATCTTTTATTCCCTTTGGACCAATAATTACTAATGGCGTGGTCTTTTGTGAATTATTTATTGTAAGTAATAACCCTGGAAGTCCTGCAATATGATCTGCATGAAAATGAGTAAAGCATATTATATCTATATTTTTAAATTTAAATTTTGATTCTCTTAGGCACATTTGTGTACCTTCACCGCAATCTATCAAAATATTTTTACCGTTATATTTTAATATCATTGAGGTTAAATGTCTATTTAACAGAGGATACATTCCTCCACTACCAAGTAAACATATATCTACCATGTAATCACCTACTTTTTATATTATTCCTTTTGTCCAATTACTAAATCTAAGCCAAAAAATAGCAATTACAGCACCTATTATATTCGATAATGCAATAGCATACCAAATACCATCTTGTTTAAAATCAAATATTCTTGATAATAAAAAACCTAAAAAAACTCTAAAAAGCCAAAGTGAAGTTATGGAAATAAGCATTGGAGGAATAGTTCTACCACTACCTTTAAATATTCCATTTGATACATTCATAAGACCTATAAATCCAAATGTTAGACTGGATATGTTTAAATATCTGCTACCTAATTCCAAAACTTCTTTTTCGTTATTAAATAACATTATTATTTTTCTAGAGTCTAATATACATATGATACCTATAATGCTTAGTGTTATAAAAACAGTCAAAAGACTTATGTTTGCAATTGATTTTGCTCTTTGTTCCTTTTTAGCACCTATATTTTGTCCAACCATTGTAGTTGCAGATGTGGATATACCAAATGCCAGAATTATTGGTAAACTAACAATTCTATTGACTATACCATAAGAAGCAACTGTTATAGTTCCAAAATAAGCGACCAAACTTGTCATAAATATTTGTCCAAGAGCCATCATAGATTGTTCTACAGATGAAGGAATTCCTATTAAAACTATTTTTTTTATGACTTTTTTATTTGGTTTTAAATATAGTGGATTTAATTTTAGACCCTTAGAACCTTTTAGTAATATATATATTGCATAAAAAGTAACAACTGCCCGAGATATTATAGTAGCAAGTGCAGCACCTTGAACACCCAAGGGATCAATAAATCCAAAACCAAATATAAAAATTGGATCTAATATAATATTTAAAATAACAGAAGAAACCATCATTTTCATGGGTGTTTTTGTATCTCCAATACCTCTAAGTGATGAAGAAAATATAAAAAAACAAAACATAAATGGCATTCCTGCAAATATTATTTTTAGATAATCAGAAGAGTCTTTTACAATACTATCATCAGCACCCATATATTTTATTATATTTGAACTAAACAAATATCCACTTATAGATATTATAAGAGCTAGGGTTCCAACTACTGTTACAATTTGTCCTAGGGTTTGTTCAATCATGATTTCATTTTTAGCACCTTTATACTGAGCAATTAAAGATGTTCCAGCTATTGTTAGTCCTGCGGCAATAGAAACCATCAAAAATACTATCGGAAAAGATATAGAAATTGATGCAACTGCATTTGAACCTAATTTACCAACCCATAATGTATCAGCTAAATTATATAAAGTTTGCATAAGTTGACTAATCATTATTGGAAGGGAAAGTTTAATCATTGATGGAATTATTTTCCCATCTGTTATAAAATTATAGTTTTTTTCATTTTCTAAATTTCTTTCTTTTTTTATATCCCCCACATTTTTTCCCCTTTAAACTTATATTATAAAACCAAAATTACTTAATTTATATTATATAAAAAATATATTTTAATTTGAAAACATTGATATTACAAATATATTAATTTTTAATTATTTTTTCAAGATTTATAAGTTTTTCTTTCATATCTAAACCATATGCATATCCTACTAATTTTTTGTTTGAACCAATAACTCTATGACAAGGTATTATTATCGGTATATTATTTTTATTATTAGCCATACCAACTGCACGAGATGCTTTTTCATTTCCAATTTTTATTGCAATATCTTTATAAGTACAAACTGTGCCATAAGGTATATTTAAAAGTTCATTCCAAACTTTCTTTTGAAATTCACTACCTTTTAAATTAAGCTTTATATCAAATGTTTTTCTTTCTTTGTTGAAATATTCTATTAATTGTTTTTTTATAGATTTAAAAAATTCATCATTTTTCTCAAATTCATCTAAATTTATTTTATTTTCTTTAGTTTTAATTGATAGTTTAAATAAGCCATTTTCATCACCAATCAATATTATTTGACCAAATTCACTATCAAATTCTGTATAATACATAAAATTTCCTCCTAATAATTATTTTATAATATACCCTCTTTATTATAATATTAAAATAGATGTAAAAACAATAAATTGTGATATTTGCTAAAATTTTTTTGATTTACTGTATTACTAAAGGAAAATGTTTTATTAGTTAAATATAATAACATTTAAATTTTGAATTATATTTATTATATGTTATAGTGTTAAACTGTATGAAATAAAAGAAACTAATATATTATATAGTATATTAAGTTTTTAATTTATTAGGAGGTTTTTTTTGAATTATAAAAATAAAATTGATTGGTCGGTATTATCCATTAGTGGAGGATTATTAGTCATATTTGTTCTCTTTTCTATTTTCAATTCAGAATTTATCAATAATTTGGTTGATGTTGGTTTTAATTTTTCTGTGAAATATTTTGGCTCTTTTTGGCAAATTCTTATGTTAGGAACATTTCTTATTGCTTTATTCATAGCATTTTCTCGATTTGGTGATATAAAATTAGGAAATTTAGATAAACCAGAAATGAATAGATTTAGATGGATATCTATAATCATGTGTACATTATTAGCAGGAGGTGGTGTATTTTGGGCGGCAGCTGAACCAATATATCATTTTATAGC
>JAOARY010000046.1 GCA_025210335.1 Peptostreptococcaceae bacterium
CACCCGTCCGCTGCTTTCCATTTATAAATCATCCGAAGAATCAATATAAATTTCACGCTCAACTTGCATGTGTTAGGCACGCCGCCAGCGTTCATCCTGAGCCAGGATCAAACTCTTAATAAAAGTTGATACTCAAGATAATACTAACGTTTATCTTTTACTTGGTTTAAAACGAATAATTCGTTTAATATATAAAAAGTAACTTATGCTGTTTAGTTTTCAAAGTTCAAATGTTCATCAGCTGTTTGTTTTTTGTGACATCTCGCTGACGACAAGATTAATTATATAAAAAATAATATATAAAGTCAACAGTTTTTTTAAACTTTTTTAAATTTATAATAGATAAAGATAAATTTAAAAATTAACTACATTATATAGGTGAAAAATATAATATATATTTTTTATATTTTTTAATAAAATATTTTAGCCTTAATAGCCTAAATTTCATAAACTAACTATGAAATATAAATAAATATAATATAAAAATCAAATACAAAACATAAAATTAAGCATAAAAAAAGCGTAAGACCAATTCTCACGCTTTTTATCTCATATAGTTTTTTCATATTCTTTTTTTAATTTAGATATTATCTTCTTTTCGATTCTTGAAACTGTCATCTGAGATACACCTAATTCTTTTGCGATATTCATCTGAGTTTTACTATTAAAAAATCTATCTTTTATTATTTTTATTTCTATTTCATTTAACTTAGACATTGCTCTACCTAAGAAATCATTGTTATCAATCATACTAAAATGCTTATCTTCTTGACCAACCAAATCTAATAATTGTATATCTTTATCATCACCATCATTATCATAAGATAAGTCTAATGATTTTGGTTTATAAACATGAGATGCATCGATAGCTTCTAAAACTTCCTCTTCAGTACATTCTAGATGATCTGCTATATCTTTTATCTTAGGTATCCTTTGTAATTTTTGTTGCAATAAAACCTTTGTAGTATTAACTTTTTTAGATAATTCCTGTATTCTTCTTGGAACTCTTATAGCCCAACCCTTATCTCTAAAGTATTTTTTTATTTCACCAATTATTGTCGGAGTTGCAAAACTTGAAAATTCAAACCCCTTCGTGATATCAAATCTTTCGATAGCATAAATTAACCCTAATGAAGCAACTTGAAATATATCATCGTATTCAATCCCTTTATTTAAGAATTTTTTTGACAATATCTCAACTATATACATATTTCTTCTTATGAGTTCATTTCTAATATCGATATCTTTTTTCTCACTGTACAGTCTAAACAGTTCCTTATCATTAAACTCTGAAAAGGGGCTTTTTTCTTTTTTATAGTTTACCGCCTTCTCCATCAATATCATCTCCCAAATATTTAATCATTCTCATTTCTGTTCCCTTCCCAGGTTTAGAATCAAACTCAACTTCATCCATAAGACTCTTTATTATAAATATGCCAAGTCCTCCTTCTTCTTTTGGTTCCAGTAGATTAGGAGATTTTATATCTTCATGTATAAATCCTTTACCATCATCTTTTACTACAATACAAATCCTATCAATATCAAGTTCAAAATCAACTTCAAACTCTGTGTTTTTACTGTGTTTTATGGCATTTGTGCATGCCTCTGCAACAGCTACCTTTATATCTTCTATATCATCTATATTAAAACCTATTCTATTTGCAATAGATGATACAGTAAGTCTAATTACACTAACAAATTCAGGTTTACTTGGAATTTTCATTGATATTACATCAACTTCTCTGCTAATAGTGCTAACCTTGCCTAAATTAGAATCTATCAATTGTTATCCCTCCACTTTAAATATTTTATCAAGACCTGTTATATTAAATATCTTTCTAACATTAGATTTAGTGTTGTAAATATATATATCTTTGCTCTCTGTTTTTAATCTTTTTAGGGCACCTATTAAAACTCCTAAACCAGTAGAATCTATATAATTTAGCTTTTCCATATTAATTTTTACATTCTCTGGTCTTTCATTATACATTTCTACTAATGATTCTTTTAAATCATTTGCAGTGTAAATATCTACTTCTCCATTCAATTGTAAGGACCATGAACTTTCTTGGTCTATATAATTTTTTTCAATACCTAAAGACATACAAAAACCCCCTATATTAATCAGTTTCCTTACTTTTTTTTGATTTTTTTAATCTATCAAATTTTTTTACAGAATTTATTTTTCTTCCTATAAATAAAAGTGATGAAATCATTTCGACTATATCATTTGCTAAATCCAAAATATTAGAAATATTTTTAAGACTTTTATCCACTAAATCTAAATTATTATCCACAACTCTATCTATTTTTCTTATTACACTATTAGCATTTTTTATAGAAAATGATATGTTGACACAAACTAAAAGAATCCCTATAGCTATTATAAAAACTCCAATTTCCCAAAATTGTACTTCCATATTAAAGTTCTGCTACATACTTTGTATCCAGCTTAGCTTTTGCCATTCTGATTGATGTGATACTAATAAAAGTAGCAGTTCCCTCCTTATTTAATATTCATCAATATCTATATGATTATTCAAACTCTTTACTAATTATTATTTCTTTTTCTGGTTCAATTATACTTTTATCTCTTTTTAATTTTTTTAAGAAATTTTTCATATTGCAATCATAATTCCCCTTTACAAAATTAAAATTATTATCTTTTGCATCATAAAAATTCGAGTTTAATCTTCTAATAGTTTCTTTTCCACTTCTTGGTGCTATTAATAAACCAGCTATTACTCCTACTAATCCTCCTAAAAGAAAAAATAATCCTCCTTTTTTCAATTAAAACTCCTCCTTTTATAAAATTTTTAATATACTTCAATTAAAATTCTTGAATATAGATCATCCACAAATTACTTTATCAAAATTAATAGATTTAAAATAATATATTTCTAATTATACATTAAAGGATTTTAGAATTAAAGATTTTTAGGGCTTTTATCCCATGTTTTTCTATTAATTTTTTGTAAAAATTTTATAAAAAAAATGTTTAAAAAATTATATTTGGATATATACCCAAGATGTTATTTTTTAAACATTAAAATTATTTTTATTATTTAATTATAATTAAATAAAAATTTTAGACTTATCCACATTATCCACAATATATAGACTTTTTTTGTGGATAAGTCATATATATAGTATTTATTCTTCACCCATAATTTTTGCAATAGATACTATCTTTTGTTCATCTTCATTTCTCATAAGTTTTACACCACTTGTAGCTCTTTTAAATGTTGATATTTGGTCAACTTCAATTCTTATTAAAGTACCTTCAGAATTTATAATCATAAGTTCATCATCATCATTTACAATCTTAGCTCCCGAAACAGCTCCAGTCTTATCTGTAACTCTATATGTTATAAGACCTGTTCCACCTCTTTTTTGCGATGTATATTCTTCTAATAAAGTTCTTTTTCCAAATCCATTTTCACTAACAATAAGCATTTTATCGCCTTCATCAGTTTTGTTCATTGCAACAACTTTATCATTATTTTTTAATTTTATACCTTTAACACCCATAGCAGTTCTACCCATAGGTCTTACATCTTCTTCACAAAATCTAATAGACATACCGTTTTTAGTTACTAAGATTATTTCATCTTCACCAGTGGTTAAATTAACACCTATAAGTTCATCTTCTTCTCTTAAAGATATACCTATAAGTCCATTTCTATTTGATTTTCTGTATTCTTCAAGCTTAGTCTTCTTAACTATACCTTCCTTAGTAGCTAAGATTAAGAATTTATCATCATCTTCACTACCTTTTACAGGAATTATAGCTCTTATATATTCATCTTTTTCAAGAGGAATTAAGTTAACTATAGCAGTACCTTTAGCTTGTCTTTTTCCTTCTGGAATTTCATATGCTTTTAATTTATATACTCTACCTCTGTTTGTAAAGAATACTAATTTAGCATGTGCTGTAGTATTTATAAGATGTTTAACAAAGTCATTTTCTCTTGTACTTAAAGCTGCAATTCCTTTTCCACCTCTATTTTGAAGTTTATAAGTGCTTGAAGGAACTCTTTTTATATAACCAAAATGAGTAAGAGTAATAGAAACATCTTCATCTTCAATAAGATCTTCTATATTTATTTCACTTGTATCTGGCTGAATATCTGTTTTTCTATCATCCTTATACTTTTCTCTAACAGATGTTAATTCATCTCTTATTATATTCTTTAAAAGCTCTTCATCTTCTAATATAGCTTTTAATCTTTGTATTTCAACTTTTAATTCTTCTAATTCACTTTCAATCTTTTCTTGTTCTAAGCCAGTCAGTTTTTGAAGTCTCATATCAAGAATTGCTTGAGCTTGTATTTCTGTTAAACTAAATTCATTTAATAATGCTTCTTTAGCTTCCTTTGTTCCTTTTGAATTTCTAATTGTTGAAATTACTTCATCTATTCTATCAAGAGCAATTTTTTGTCCAAGTAATATATGCTCTTTATCTTGAGCTTTTTTTAGTTCAAACTGAGTTCTTCTTGTTATAACTTGCTTTTGATGATTTAGATAATGTGATAATATTTGTTTTAGATTTAATACTTTAGGTTCTCCATTTACAAGAGCAATCATAATTATAGAATAAGTATCTTGTAATTGTGAATGTTTATAGATATTATTAACAACTATATCTGGATTTGCATCTCTTTTTAATTCAACAACTATTCTTATTCCTTTTCTATCACTTTCATCTCTTAAATCTGTTATACCTTCAATTTTTTTATCTTTAACTAAATCAGCAATTTTTTCAATAAGTCTTGCCTTATTCACTTGATATGGGATGTCTGTAAATATTATTTGACTCTTTCCTTTTCCAATATCCTCAATTCTATGGTTTGCTCTTACCTTAACTTTCCCACGACCAGTTTTATAGGCTCTTTTTAAGTTATCAATACCCATAACAGTTGCACCTGTTGGGAAATCTGGTCCTTTTATAAATTCCATTAAATCTTCTATTTCACAGTCTTCATTATCTAAAAGATGTATTGTTCCATCTATTATCTCATTTAGATTATGTGGTGGTATTGAAGTTGCCATACCAACAGCTATACCATTTGATCCATTTACTAATAAGTTTGGATATTTTGCAGGTAATACTGTAGGTTCTTTTAATCTACCATCATAGTTATCCACAAAATCCACAGTTTGTTTGTCTATATCTTTTAATAGTTCCATAGAAAGTTTTTGCATTTTTGCTTCAGTATAACGCATCGCAGCTGCATTATCTCCATCTATTGAACCGAAGTTACCATGGCCATTAACAAGAGTATATCTCATCGAAAAATCTTGTGCTAATCTAACCATAGCATCGTAAACTGAACTATCCTTTTGTTATTAACATCAAGTTTTTTACCTTGATCTCTGGAGGTTTCCCTCATTTTCATCAATTGGTCAATTCCAATTCAGAATAGCATATCTTTTCAATTTGCTCCATATATTATTTCACATCCATATATGGATTGTTGAGGCCTCTTGGAGAGATTATATTCTGAAAAACAGTTTCACTCTCTATGCGTTGCGGCTGGCTATACTTTTAAATATAACCTTCACCTCGGATTAGGATAATCAAACCCTCCCCGTTTTTTTCCTCAATTTATACACGGCAATACAAGTTTTTTACTAGATTATATTTTCTATCAAGATGTGTTTGTCCAAAATAAATTTTATCTAAAATTTGAATAACCAAGTCCTTATTATTTATATCTATCTTTTTTATTTTTCCATGATTGTATATTCTTGATTTTTTTCCATAAAGAGAACACTCTTTTTTTAAATAATTTTCTATATAAATAAGAACATCTATTGATCCACAAACACCTATACGAAAACCCTTTTTACTAATCCAACCATCGCCATCCCATATTCCTCGAATATAATCTCTGGTTAAGTTTTGGTTTAGATTTAAATAAGGTTTTTCATTTAAACTTTTTCCTTGAAATAATCCACATTTAACTAAGTTATCCACAATATTTTTACTGCTTAATTCTATATAATATGTTTTCTTTGTTTTTACACCATTCAAATCAGTCTTTATATACCTATAATCAAGTTTTGCATAATCACAAAACTTAAATAAATGATTTTTATCATCTTTACCTAACTTAATTCTCAAAAAATTCCTCTGAGTATTTAAGTAACCATCTGCAAGTATAAATCCTAACCAATATGAATCTTGTGATGTTTTTATCTCTGAAAATAAATTTCTATCAAAATTAACATTGTATTTTCTATCTGATGATATTTTACACACAAGAAGTTTCTTTTTAAAAGTTTCTTGTTTATAACCATATTTATTCTTTATATCAGAAAAGTTAATTTGCTCATTTTTATATAGCCTTATAGCTTCTAACTCTTTTTCATCTAATATATAATAATCATCATTATAGTAAAATAAATATTCTTCTTTAAAATTATAATTTTTATATTTTGATAGAGTATGTCTATCTATATTAAATAACTTAGCAGTATCTGTAATACTTTTATCTGGATTTTTTTTTATATAATTAATAGCATCTATTATATTTTTTTTTATCTTTTTCAAGAAAAACACCTCTTGATATAAAAAACTTTACAGTTTACCGTGTGGATGATACTTACCAAGAACGTCCCCGACAACCGTCGCTGACTTTCTATAACCTTTTTCTGGTACCAAACCAATTTCATGCATTGCATATAAAATCCTTCTGTGTACAGGCTTTAAACCTTCTCTAACATCTGGTAAAGCTCTACCTACTATAACACTCATGGCATAATCTATATACGATTTTTTCATTTCTGATTCTATTTCAATATTTTTTATACCTTTATTTTCTTCTAACATAAGAGAATATACTCCTTTCGTATTTTGATTTCTAAGTATTTAATCCACAAACTTATACACAATTTTATGCACAATTGTGGATTAAATTTTATTTTTATAACAAAATCTAAAAATAAAACTTAAAAATCAAGGTTTTTAACGTATTTTGCATTTTCCTCAATAAATACTCTTCTTGGTTCAACCTTATCACCCATCAGCATTGAAAATACTTCATCTGCCATTAGCGCATCATCTATTTGTACTTTTAGAAGTGTTCTATTTTCTGGGTTCATTGTTGTTTCCCAAAGTTGCTCTGCATCCATTTCTCCAAGACCCTTGTATCTTTGAATATCAAGACCCTTTTTGCCCATTTCTTCTTGAATCATAGCCATTTCTTTATCAGAATAAGCATAATTCATCCTCTTACCTCTTTGAAGTTTATATAGAGGTGGTTGAGCAATATACACATAACCATTTTCAACTAAAGGTCTCATATATCTAAAGAAGAATGTTAAAAGTAATGTTCTAATATGTGCACCATCAACATCGGCATCGGTCATGATTACTATTTTGTGATATCTTAATTTACTTTCATCAAATTCATCACCAACACCACAACCAAATGCAGTTATCATATTTTTAATTTGTTCAGAAACCAAAATTCTATCAAGTCTTGATTTTTCAACATTTAATATCTTACCTCTTAGAGGAAGTATTGCTTGTGTTTTTCTATCTCTACCTAATTTAGCAGAACCACCAGCAGAATCCCCTTCGACTATATATATCTCACTTAGTGCAGGATCTTTTTCTGCACAATCCGCAAGTTTACCTGGAAGAGAAGTACTTTCAAGAACTGATTTTCTTCTTGTAAGTTCTCTTGCTTTTTTAGCAGCTTCTCTTGCTCTTTGAGCTTTTAAAGCTTTTTCCACAACTATTTTAGAAACCTGTGGATTTTCTTCTAAAAATGCTGATAATTGTTCAGAAGTAACTCCTTCAACAATACCTCTAACTTCAGTATTTCCTAATTTAGTCTTTGTTTGTCCTTCATATTGAGGATCTGGTAATTTAACAGATACAATAGCAGTAAGACCTTCTCTTGTATCTTCACCTGAAAAATTAGTATCTTTTTCTTTTAATAAATTATTCTTTCTTGAATAATCATTAACTGTTCTTGTTATTGCTGATTTAATACCACTTAAATGTGTTCCACCTTCATGAGTATTTATATTATTAGCAAAAGAATAAATATTTTCTGTATAACCATCTGTATATTGCATAGCTATTTCAACATTATATTCCCCAACTTGTTTATCAAAATATATAACATCCTCATGTAAAGATGATCTATTTTTATTTAAATGATGAACAAACTCCTTAAGTCCCCCATCATATTTGAATTCTCTTTTTTTATTTTCAACTCTTTTATCCTCTAAAACAATTCTTATCCCTCTATTTAAAAATGCTAACTCTCTTAATCTATGTTCTAAAACATCAAATTTATATTCAGTTTCTTCAAAAATAGTTTCATCTGGAGTAAAATAAGTTATAGTACCAGTCTCAGTAGTTTCACCAGTAACTTTTAAATCGTATTTAGGTACTCCTCTTTCATACTCTTGTTCATGAACTTTGCCATCTTTTCTAACTATAACTTTTAAATATTTAGAAAGAGCATTAACAACAGATACCCCAACACCATGAAGACCACCAGATACTTTGTATCCTCCGCCTCCAAACTTACCACCAGCATGAAGTACAGTTAAAACTGTTTCAACTGTTGATTTTTTAGTTTTTGGATGAATATCAACTGGTATACCTCTACCATTATCAACAACACATATTGAATTATCCTTTTCAATAGTTACATAAATATCAGTACAAAATCCAGCTAAAGCCTCATCTATACTGTTATCCACAACTTCATACACCAAATGATGAAGACCTTTAGGTCCAGTAGAACCTATATACATACCAGGTCTTTTTCTAACAGGATCTAGACCTTCAAGCACTTGAATCTGACTAGCATTATATTCTTGACTCATTTAAAAAAACCTCCAATTCATATTTAAATTTAAAATAAAATATGAAAATTATTTTTTACTTGTAACACATAAATCATCTATCTTATTAACTCTTTTTAATAGAGTAGAAGAGGAAATAGAAGTAAAATGAATTTTTTTCTTATCATTTTCAAACACAATAATTGCAGTCTTATGATTCTCATAAGACCCATCATGATAAACCAATTCATATTCATCTTTAACCCTTTTAAAAAAATTCTCATTCTCTTTTGAATCCTTTAAAGATTTTAAATCCAAAATCATAATTATATCTTTTTCATTCAAATACGCATTTTCACCAATGTGAAAAAACATATAATCACACCCTTTAAATACTATGGCTATTTAAAATTTTCCCATCTTCAATATAAAAAACTTTACAAGATTTTTTATTAAAAATCTTTTCATGATTTCGTTCAGCACTCGTGACAAATACTTGCACATCTTTAAGCTGATTTATAAGTAAACTTTGCCTTTTTTCATCTAATTCACTAAAAATATCATCTAAAAGAACAATGGGATATTCATTTTTTATGCTATTTATAAGTTCTATTTGGGATAATTTTATAGATATAGATGATGTTCTTTGTTGACCTTGTGAACCATATACTCTTGCATCAATACCATTAATAAGAACTTTTAAATCATCCTTATGAGGTCCAATTTTTGTATTTTGTCTTCTTATATCAACATCCAAACTCTCTTTAAGTAGTTTTTTATATTCCTCTTTTATAAGATTGATATCTAAAATAGCTTTTTTAGATATAACTGATGAGTATAAAATATCTAAATTTTCTTTTGAATCTGTAAGACCCTTGTGAATCTCTTTAGATATTTTTGCAATTCTTTTAATAAATTCATCTCTTCTAAAAAATATATAAGAACCTAAATTGATAAGCTGTTCATCATAAACATTTAAAAGATTTGAATCAAACTCCTTAAATTTAAGCAAATTATTTCTTTGAACTAAAATTTTATTATAAGAAGCTATGTAATTATAATATTTAGGATCAATTTGACTAAGTTCTTTATCAATAAAAGTTCTTCTTTCCTTAGGCCCTTCTTTAACAAGTCTTAAATCTTCAGGAGAAAAAATAACAACATTAATCTTACCAATCAAATTAGCTATTTTATCTAATGACAATTTATTAATCTTTATTCCTTTAGAATTATTCTTACTGATAAGAAGTTCTATATCTAATAAATCATCATAATACTCTCTTTTTATACGACCCATCAAAAAAGCCTTATCTGTATTAAATTTTATAAGTTCTTTATCTTTGTTTGTTCTAAACGATTTTCCAAAAGCAAAAGCATAAATTGCTTCAATTAAATTAGTTTTTCCTTGTCCGTTTTTTCCTATCAAAATATTTAAATTTTTATGAAAATCTACATACAAATCATTATAATTTCTATAATTTAAAAGTCTTAAAGCTTGTATATGCAATATTAAGCACTCCTTTTAGATGACCTTTATCTCTTCATCCAAACCTTCTACTTTTACAATATCTCCTGGTCTAATTTTTTTTCCTCTTTGAGTAGTTATTTTTCCATTTAATCTAACCATCTCATCTAATATCATAACCTTTGCTTCTCCGCCACTTGAAACAACTTCTGCAAATTTTAAAAGCGAATCAAGTTTTATAAATTCCGTTTTTATTTTAATTTCCATAACAACCTCCGTCTATCTTTTTAAAAACTCCATTCCATTATTATAGCATATTTAATTATCAAATACTATCTAGTCATCCATTTAACAATCAAACAAGCTTAAAACGTTTTGTATGCGTTTTTACTATAGAAAAAAAGAAAACAATATAATTCTATTAAAAAATTTTACACAAAAAATTTCTTTTAGAAAAACTAAAAGAAATCTTTTGTTAAAATATTTTAGAAAAGTATTAAAATTTAAAACGTGAAAAATTATTTATTAAAGTGGTTGAATTAATTATAACATTAGTCAAAAAAATAGTCAAACATATGTTCGATATTAAAAATTATAAACAAAAAGCTGTTGATAACTATGGACTTATCAACAGCTTTTTGTTTATAACTTTATTATTTATTAAGAAAAAATAAAAATAGATATAAATATATTATTTTTATTTTAAAATTTAATTAAAAGAGCACGATATATATTATCACATAAAAAAAAAGACATCAACAATCTAATTAAAAATTGTTGATATCTTTTTTAATCAATTAAAAATCTAAATTAATTTATTCTTACTGGTAAAAGTAAATAAATATAATCATCAAACTCCACATTTTTTATAATACATGGACTAACATTAGTAGAAAACTCCATTACAATTTCTTCGCTTTCAACTATTTTTAATACCTCTATTAAATATCTTGAATTAAAGGCGATTTCTAAATCTTCACCCTCAAGTTCTATATTTACCTCTTCATGAACATTCCCGATTTCAGAATTAGAAGTAATAACTAAAACATTATCTTTTATTAAGAACTTAACTAGATTATTTTTACCTTCTTTAGCAAGTAAAGAAGCTCTTTCAATACTTCTAAGTAACGATTTTGTATTTACCTTAACTTTTAAATTATATTCACTTGGTATGATCTGTTTATAATTTAAAAACTCACCTTCTAAAAGTCTTGTTATTATTTTAGTATCATCAACTAAAAATAATGCATGTTTGCTTGTAAGTGCCATTTTAAATACTTTATCATCCAAAGATAATATTCTATTTACCTCATTTAAAGTTTTTCCTGGTATAACAACTTTATTATTTCCGATAGAATTTTTAATATCCCCTGATTTTATAGCAAGTCTATAACCATCAATTGCAACCAAACTCATCTTTGAATCATTTATCTCTAGTAATTCTCCCATTAAAAGAGGTTTTGTTTCATCTTGAGAAATAGCAAAAACAGTTTGTTTTATCATATCTTTAAAAACAGATTCTTCTATTTCATAGTATTCATTTTCTTCTACAGATGGAAGTTGTGGATACTCCATTGAATCCATTGCTCTTAATTTAAACTCTGAATGTTCACAGCTTATTGTTATATTATTTTCATCATCTAATTCAATTTCTATAAATGATTCAGGTAGTTTTTTTATTATTTCTCCAAATAATCTTGAATCTATAACAGCCTTACCTTCTTTTGTTACTTCACAATCCATATGAGTTTCTATTCCCATTTCTAAATCATTACCTATAAGCTTTAGTTTTCCATTAGAAGCTTCTAAGTAGATTCCTTTTAATATAGGCATAGTTGTTTTTGAAGATATTGCTTTTTGCACTATATTAATTTTGTTAGAAAGTTCTTTTTGAGAACAAACAATATTCATAATTTTTATTGCCTCCTTTTGATAATATATATGGTATTAGATACTTAGTAGTAGTAATAGGGGCTGTGGATAATGTGTATAAGTATATCCAGCCATTTAAAATACTAAGTTTGATTATGTGCATAATTCTGTTGATAACTTTGGGATAACTTTTTGGAATTTGGGATAACTTTTTGTATTACAAAAATACATAAAACTTATCCACTCTATTCACATCAGCAAAAAACTTTATCAACAAAAATCTGTGGATAAAGTTTTAAATATATTGAAAACACTAAATTAAAAAATGTGTAAAAATATCAAACTCTGTGGATAACAATGTGGATAAATAAATTTTTAATAAAAATCCTAAATTTTAACCCTAATTTAAATTTCTAATATCACTTATAAGATTTATTATTCTTTTTTTGAAATTTTGATCCTTTGTGATATCAGAAGCTATTTTTTCATGAGCATGTATTACAGTAGAATGATCTCTACCACCAAAAGCATCTCCTATTTTAGGTAAAGATAAATCCGTTAGTTCTCTACAAATATACATAGCTATTTGTCTAGGATATGCAATAGCTCGAGTTCTTTTTTTTGATGCAAAATCAGACATTTTTATATTGAATTCTCTTGCAACAAATTCTTTTATAAGATCAGCATTAACTTCTGTTGGTCTATTAGGTCTTACTATATCTTTTAAAGCTTCTTTTGCTAAATCTACGTTAACAGGCTTACTTGTTAATGACGAATAAGCTATTACTCTAGTTAAAGCACCCTCAAGCTCTCTTATATTCGATTTAATATTTTTAGCGATATAATTCATGACTTCATTTTTTATATCGATATTTTCTACCTGAGCTTTTTTTCTAAGAATTGCAACTCTTGTTTCAAAATCAGGTGGTTGAATATCTGTTATAAGTCCCATTTCAAAACGAGTTCTTAAACGATCTTCTAAAGTTGGTATTTCTTTTGGTGTTCTATCACTAGAAATTATAATCTGTTTATTAGCTTCATGTAAAGCATTAAAAGTATGGAAGAATTCTTCTTGAGTTCTTTCTTTGCCAGCAATAAACTGAATATCATCTATTAAAAGAACATCAACATTTCTATATTTATTTCTAAATTCCTCATTTTTATCATCTTTAATTGAATTTATAAGTTCATTTGTAAATTTCTCAGAAGAGACATAAACAATTGTTGAATCTTCATTATACTTTAATATATGATGTCCAATTGCTTGCATAAGATGAGTTTTGCCAAGACCAACACCACCATATAAGAATAATGGATTATATGATTTGGCTGGAGCTTCTGCAACAGCTACACATGCAGCATGAGAAAATCTGTTGCTATTTCCGATTACGAAGCTATCAAAAGTATATTTGGGATTTAGATTGGAATTAGGAATCATACTTTCCTTTGCCTTTTTTTTAGTAACTTTCTTTTGTTCCTCTTTAACTTCATCTTTGCTTGTAACTAGTCTAACAATATATTGCTGTCCAGTAACATTATTAATAGATGAATTTATAATATCTAAATATCTACCTTCGATTATACCTTTTATAAAATCATTTTGAACCAAGAATATAACTTGATTATCAATGATTTTAAGAGGTTCCATAGTAGATATAAAAGTATTAAAACTTACAGGAGTAATTTCACGTTTTATAGATGTTATAGCACTATTCCATATTTTTTTAAGACTCATTTTCTCCTCCTACTATATTTAGATTTTTAGTTTTGATTTTTAGGTTCCTATATTATAAAAAAAACAAAAATTAAATAACTAAAAACTATTAATTCATAAATATAAGTATATTAAATAAAAAATAAATTATCAACAACTTTATCAACAAAAAACTAAGTTTTTTTAAATCTGTGTATAAGTATCATAAATCTGTGTATAAGTCTGTGGATAGATTGTGAATAAAATTTTTTTGATAAATTTAAATTTTAAAAAGTGGATAAGTTTGTTTGATTGAAACTCAGTAAAATAAAAATATATACAAGTTTTTTTTGATTTATCCACATTTATATTAACATATGTGGATAGTGTGGGTAAAGTTATACACAGAATGTTAAAGAAATTTAAAAAATAGATATATTTTTAGTACTTATACACATTATCAACAGGCTGTGGATAAGTACTAAAAAAGGAGTAAAAGAATTAGCAAAAAATAATTTTACTTGACATAAAAGACTACATTATTTAAAATAGATTAGTAGTATGTTTTTAAATAGTATGATAATTCAAATTTCATATATTAAAAGAGATTGAAAGGCAGGTGTTTTCCAGTGAGTAAAAGAACTTATCAACCAAAGAAAAGACAAAGAAAAAAAGAGCATGGATTCAGAAAGAGAATGAAAACAGCTAATGGTAGAAAAGTGCTTAAAAGAAGAAGAACTAGAGGAAGAAAAAGCTTAACTGCTTAATTCTAACTGAAGTTCAATAATTTCTTAGAAGTATATATACTATTCATATAAGATGGTATTAAAACTAAAAAATTATATTTAAAAATGCATATATCGCATTCACAAGTACAATATAGATTGTTTGTGACCCAAAAAAAGACCGCATTCTCGTGGTCTTTTTGTTTAACTAGAAAAAAAAATAATAGAAAAAAAAATAAAGTCTTTTAAAGCTTATATTTGGAGGCTACAATGCAGTTTAAAAACGGAAGAACTCTAAAAAAAGACAAGGATATTAGAAATGTTTATAAGAATAAAGATTCTATAGCTAATAGATATCTTGTTATGTATATATTAAAAAATGGTACAAATGATAATAGAATTGGTATTTCGGTTTCAAAAAAAGTAGGGAATGCCGTTGTTAGAAATAGATTAAGAAGATATATAAGAGAAAGTTACAGGCTAAATTGTGAACAAATACACTCAGGTTATGATATAGTTTTTCTTGCTAGAGTACTTGCTAAGGATAAATCATATCAGGAAATAGAATCTGCTATGCTCCATCTTCTTAGAAAAAAAAGATTATTAAATAATAAAAAAAATGAACAAAAAAAAGAAGGAGTAAGAAAATAGATAGAAAAATTTATAAAAATCTGATTTAATATAGTTAGGAGATTTAAATGACTAAAATTTTAATTTATATAGTAAAATTTTATCAGAAGTTTATATCGCCATTAAAAGGACCTACTTGTAGGTTCTATCCAACATGTTCTACTTATTCCATACAAGCTTTAAGAAAGTACGGAGCTTTAAAAGGAACTTACTTATCTCTAAAAAGAATTCTAAAATGTCACCCATTTAATAAAGGCGGTTATGATCCATTAAAATAATAGCTAATATTATTAGATTATTTTATTAGCTTTAGATTATTATAATCGTAACTTTTAGAATTTTAGAATTTTTTAAGATATAAAATACAAAGTTTTTAAAATCGAAAATCAGGAGGTTTATAATTTGGATGCAATATCGAATTTACTAGGTACACTTTTACATGTTATTTATAATTTAGTGAATAACTATGGGATTGCCATAATTTTATTCACTGTGGTAGTAAGATTAGCGTTATTACCGCTGACATTTAAACAAACGAAATCAATGAAAGAAATGCAGGTAATACAACCTAAGATAAAAGAAATACAAGAAAAGTATAAGAATAATAAAGAAGTTTTAAATCAAAAGGTTATGGAAGTTTATCAAAAACACAATGTAAATCCAATGGCAGGTTGTCTACCATTATTGGTGCAATTCCCTATATTAATAGGACTTTTTAGAGCTTTAAGAGATCCAGCTAAGTATGTTTTTGGTTCACCAGAAGTATATGCAAGTATAAATAGTAATTTCTTATGGTTAGAAAATTTAAGTAATCCTGATTTATGGATACTTCCAATACTTGCAGCAATAACTACTTATTTATCATCTAAGATGATGCAACCTAAGTTAAAGAAGGGTCAAAAGCAAGATCAAACACAAATGATGATGCTTTATTTCTTCCCATTAATGATGCTTGTTTGGGGTAGATCTTTCCCAGCAGGACTTACACTTTACTGGGTTGTAGGGAACTTATTCCAAATGACTCAACAGTTCTTCATAGGTAGACCTGCAAAAAATTAAGGGGGAGTTATATATGAGGGAAATTGAAGTAAGTGCTAGTTCTTTAAAAGAGGCTATAGATAAAGCCTGTAGAGACTTAAATGCAAGTGAAAAAACTCTTAATTATGAAGTTGTTCAAGAAGGTAGTAAAGGTTTTTTAGGTCTTATAGGTAAAAAAGATTTTATAATTAAGGCTAATAAAAAAGATAACAGTGCCCAAATAGCTACAAACTTCATACAAGGAGTATTAGACAATTCATCTATAAAGGGTAATATAGATGTGAAATTAGAAGGTAATTTATTAAATATTGAAATAACAGGAAAAGAAGCTGGCGATTTAATAGGAAGAAGAGGGGAAGCTCTTGATTCATTACAGTTTTTAACTGGACTTGTTGTCAATAAAGAAGTAGAAGATCATAAAAAGATATTTATAAATATAGAAGGTTACAGACAAAGAAGAGAAGAATCTTTAAAGAGATTTGCAAATAAAATGGCTAGAAAAGCATATAAGAACAGAAAGACATTAAGGTTAGAGCCAATGAATCCTTATGAAAGAAGAATAATTCATTCTGTTTTACAAGAGGATAAATATGTTAGAACTTATTCTGAAGGTGATGAACCAAATAGAAGAGTTGTAATAGCATTAAAAAAATAATAAATATTCCCCTACTTAAGTAGGGGTTTTTTCTGTTTAATAACGAGGTGAAATTATGAATTTTATAGATGATACTATCTGCGCTATAGCTACTCCAGCTGGAGAGGGTGGAATCGGAATAATAAGAATTAGTGGCCCTGATTCACTAAATATAGCAAAGGAAGTTTTTAGAGCAAACAAAAAGATAGATGAATATAGTCCTAGAACTTTAATTTATGGACATATTTATGATGGGGATAAATTAATAGATGAAGTTCTTTTAGCATATATGAATAATCCAAGAAGTTATACAGGTGAAGATGTTATTGAAATCAATGCTCATGGTGGATATATGTCAGTTAAAAAAATCCTTGAATTACTTCTTAAAAAAGGTGCAAGACATGCACAAAATGGAGAATTTACAAAAAGAGCATTCTTAAATGGCAGAATAGATTTATCACAAGCTGAAGCTGTTATGGATGTTATAAATGCCAAGACTGAACTTAGCTTTGAAAGTGCTCAAGAGCAATTAGAAGGAAGATTATCTAAGAAGATAAAAGAACTTAGAAAAAAAATTACTGAATTATTAGCACATGTTGAAGTTTCGATAGATTTTCCAGAAGAAGATGTAGAAGAACTAACAATAAAAAGATTATTAGATGGAATAAAATATATAAAAGAGCAAATGCAAAATCTTTATGATAGTGCAGAAACAGGGAAGATATTAAGAGATGGACTAAAGACTGCAATAGTTGGAAAACCTAATGTTGGAAAGTCATCTCTATTAAATGCTCTATTAAGAGAATCAAGAGCTATAGTTACAGATATAGAAGGTACAACAAGGGATGTAATTGAAGAACAATTAAATATAAATGGTATACTTATAAAATTAATAGATACAGCAGGAATAAGAGATACAAAAGATATAGTTGAACAAATTGGTGTAGAAAAATCAAAAGAAATAATAAGTATAGCTGATTTAATAATTTTGGTATTAGATTCTTCAAGAGAAATAACAGATGAAGATATGTTTATATTAGATAATATAAAAGATAAAAAAGCGATTATTCTTATAAATAAAACAGATTTAGAACCTAAGTGGAATGAAGATATAATAAAAGAGCATGTTAAAGAACATGTTAAAATAATAAAAATATCAGCATCATTAAATCAAGGAATTAAAGATTTAGAAGATGAGATAACTAATATGGTGTTTAAAGGAAACGTAAAAGGCAATAATGATTTGATGATTACAAATACAAGACATAAAGATGCTTTATATAAAGCTATAAATTCAGCAAATGATTGTATAAATGGTATAGAAAATGATATGCCTATTGATTTTGTTGAAATCGACTTAAAAAATATCTGGGATTTACTTGGAGAAGTAACAGGACAAACAGTTTCAGAAGATTTATTAGACACTATATTTAGTGAATTTTGTATCGGTAAGTAAGGAGGAAGAAATGGAGTTTTTAGCAGGAAAATATGATGTAATAGTTATTGGTGCAGGACATGCAGGGTGTGAGGCTGCATTAATATCTGCAAGAATGAATAAAAAAACTCTACTTGTAACACTTTCATTGGATTCAATTGGTCTAATGCCATGTAATCCTTCGATTGGAGGAACTGGTAAGGGTCATTTGGTTAAGGAAATAGATGCACTTGGTGGGGAAATGGGTGTTAATATAGATAAAGCTTATATCCAAAGTAGAATGTTAAACACAGGTAAAGGACCAGCTGTACACTCATTAAGAGCACAAGCTGATAAGCATTTATATCATCAAGAAATGAAAAAAACAATAGAAGATCAAGAAAATCTTGATTTAGTTATGGATGAAGTTGTTGGACTTAAAGTTGAAGGCAATAAAGTAAAAGGTGTAATAACTTTATTAAATGCAGTTTATGAAGCAAATGCAGTTATACTTGCAACGGGAGTGTATCTAAAATCAAAAGTATATATAGGTGAAGTTAATTATAGTTCAGGTCCTCTTGGATTTTTGCCAGCTAATAATTTGAGCCAAAATTTAAAAGAATTAGGACTTGATTTAAGAAGATTTAAAACAGGTAGTCCAGCAAGAGTTCACAAAGATACGCTAGACTTCTCAAAAATGGTCTTACAGCCTGGAGATGAGAAAATAATACCATTTTCATTCTTAAATGACCCAGAGGATATAAAAATAGACCAAGTTCCATGTTATTTAACTAGAACAACAAAAGAAACTAAAGAAATTATATTAAATAATATAAAACGTTCTTCTATGTATAGAGGTGATATGGAAAGTACAGGTCCAAGATATTGTCCTTCAATAGAAGATAAAGTTGTTAGATTTACAGATAAGCAAACACATCAATTCTTTGTTGAACCAGAAGGATTAAATACAAAAGAAATGTATGTATCAGGTTTTTCAAGTTCATTAGCTTATGAAGTACAACTTAAGATGTATCAAAGTGTTAATGGAATGGAAAATTGTAAAATGCTTAGACCAGCTTATGCAATAGAATATGATTGTGTAAACCCACTTCAATTAAAACCTTCTTTAGAGTTAAAAGTTGTGGATAATCTATTTAGTGCAGGACAGTTTAACGGAACTTCAGGTTATGAAGAAGCTGCTGCACAAGGACTTGTTGCTGGAATAAATGCAGTTAGAAAAATAGATGACAAAGAGCCTCTTATATTAGAAAGATCAAATTCATATATAGGAGTTTTAATAGATGATTTAGTAACTAAAGGAACTAATGAACCTTATAGAATAATGACATCAAGATCTGAATATAGACTTTTATTAAGACAAGATAATGCTGATTTAAGACTTACTCAAATTGGGTATGAAGCAGGAAGTGTAAATGAATTTAGATATGAAATATTTAAAAAGAGATTAAAAGATATTGAAGATGAGATGTTAAGATTAAATGAAACTAGAGTTAAGCAAAGTCAGATAAAAGAAAAATTAGAAGAGAAAAACTTTGCTAAGATAAATGGTAGTGTAACCTTGTATGATTTCTTAAAAAGACCAGAAATAAAATATGAGTTTTTAGATGAAATAGGATTAGGAAATCCTGATATTAAAGATGATGTAAAAACTCAATGTGAAATTCAAATCAAATATGAAGGTTATATCAAAAAGCAATTATCTCAAGTTGAAAAATTCTCTAAATTAGAACATAAAAAATTAAGAGAAGATCTAGACTATTCAAAAATAGATGGTCTTAGAATCGAAGCAAAACAAAAGCTTGATGAAATAAAACCAATGTCTTTAGGACAAGCTTCAAGAATATCTGGAGTTTCACCAGCTGATATTTCAGTACTGATGATATATCTAGAACAGCAAAGGAGAAGCAGATAATATGATATTAAAAGAAGGTCTTGATAAATTAAATATAAAATATGACGATGATATAATAGATAAGTTTAAAATATATAAAGATTTACTAATTGAATGGAATGAAAAAATCAATCTAACAGCTATAACAGAGGAAAATGAAGTATATATCAAACATTTTTTAGATAGTATATCTTGTTTATTATCAGATAAAATAGAAGAAAATGCAAAAGTTATAGATGTTGGAACAGGAGCTGGATTTCCTGGACTTCCAATAAAGATGATTAGAAAAGATATTAAATTAACTTTATTAGATTCGCTAAATAAAAGAATAAATTTCTTAAAAGAAGTATGTGACAATATAGGTATTGATGATGTTGAATTTATCCACAGTAGAGCAGAAGATGGTGGAAAAAATCCAGATTATAGACAACAGTTTGATGTTGTTGTATCAAGAGCTGTAGCAAATTTAACAGTGCTTTTAGAATACACTACTCCATTTTTAAAAGTTGGAGGATATATGGTATGCTTAAAAGGACCATCCCTAGATGAAGAATTAAAAGATGCAAAGAAAGCTTTAGAAGTATTAAATATGGAATTTGTAGAAGATAAAGAGTTTCAAATTCCTTTTGATGATAGAACAAAGAGACTTCTAATACTTAAGAAAATTGGAGATACACCAAAAAAATATCCAAGAAAAGCTGGAAAACCAACTAAACAACCATTAAAATAGTATTGAAAGCTAAATTGTAAATATTTATATTTATTATTTAGCTTTTTGTAAAATTATTCGAATTTTTAATTATATTTAATATTATTATAATTTAATAAAAATTTTTAGAGAGTAAAAATTAATGTAAATGAGAATTTATTTATAAGAAAGAGGGATAATATGAGTTTTGATAAAGTATTACATATAAATACTTCAAACATTTGTGCAAACCCAAATCAACCAAGAAAAGTATTCAATGAAGATCAATTAGAAGAGCTTAAAAATTCAATAAGTGAATATGGGATACTTCAACCCATAACAGTTAGAAAGCTTAGAGAAGATAATTATGAGCTTGTAGCAGGAGAAAGAAGATTAAAAGCAGCAAAGCTTGCAGGACTTAAAGAAGTACCAGCAATAATAAAAGATTTAACTGAAGAATCTAGTGCAGTGCTTGCAATAGTTGAAAATCTACAAAGAGAAGATCTAAATTTCATAGAAGAATCACTTGGCTATGAAAAACTTATAAGAAAGTATAATTTTACTCAAAATGAATTAGCTAAAAAACTTGGAAAGAGCCAATCAACAATAGCTAATAAATTAAGAATTCTAAAATTACCACAAAATATTCAAGATAAATTAATTGATAATAATCTTACACAAAGACATGCAAGAGCATTATTAAAACTTGAAGATGAAGATATAATGAATGAAGTATTGGAAAAGGTAATAAAAAATGATTTAACAGTCAAAAAGACAGAAGATATGATAAAAATCGTATCGGAAAATGAAGGATTAAAAAAAGAAGAAGATAAGAAGAAAAAAAATAAAAGAAAAATAAAAGCATCTGTTAATTTAAAAATATATTTAAATACATTAAAGAATGCTTATAAAGCTATAGAAAATACAGGAATAAATGCAAATTATAAAGAGGTTGATAAGGGAGATTACGTTGAAGTAACTGTAAAAATTCCTAAATCTGCAAAGTAAATAACAATAAATTCAAATATAAAGTAAAAAAATTCAAATAAAATATGTTGATATTTAATTAAATTTATCAATATATTTTATTTTTTTATGTCTTTTCAAAAAATTATTTTATATTCCTATATTTTTAATTAAAGTTTTTGCACCTATATTTTAATTATGATTAAAAAAAATTAAAAAATTTTCTTGAAAATTCATCAAGTTAAAAAACTTGAAATCACTAATCTAAACCAAAAAGTATTACAAAAAATTAATTATTTTTAAAAAATAAATTTAAAAAAATTGTTTATAAATTTCAAATTTTGTTTTAAAATTTAATATATAGATATAAATTTAAAGCGAATGTAAAAAAGAATGATTATTTAAAATTATCTTACATTTCAATATTTAAATATTCAAATGTAAGAAATTATATAAGCAAACGTTTAAAAATATGATATTATTAATTATGATTATAAATAAAATTATATTAATGAATAGCATATAAATTATTACGAAAAAATTTTTTAGACAGCTTTGTAAATTTTAACAGATATAAATAATTAATCTAAAATATTATAAATATGAATTAAGGTATAATAAAAAATTATAGTTTTATATTAAAGGATAATAAATAAATATTTCATTTAAACAAAAATTTAATTTATTATATTATTATACTTCTTATTTAAAAGAGATGAAATTAGGTGAAATCATGTTGGATAATATAAAATACATTGATAGCAATTTAATAAAAGCTAATGAAAAACAACCAAGAAAAGAATTTAATGATGAAACTATAAAAGAACTTGCATCATCAATCAAAAAAAGAGGTATATTACAGCCTATAATTGTTACAAAAAAAGACGATAAATATATAATTGTAGCAGGAGAAAGAAGGTTTCGAGCTTCAAATATTGCTGGAATTAAAACCATACCATGCATTATAAAGGAATTGTCAGATGAAGAGATAATAGAAATAGCACTCCTTGAAAACATTCAAAGAGAAGATTTAAATGTCTTTGAAGAAGCACTTGCTTACAAAAATGTTATGGAAAAGAAACTTATAACGCAAGCCGAACTTGCAGAAACAATAGGTAAAAGTAGACCTTATATAAGCAATACAATAAGAATGCTTAAATTAAGTGAAGAAGTTATAGATATGATAATAAAAAATGAATTATCATCAGGACATGGAAAAGCTATCTTGAAATTAAAAGACAAAGAAAAGCAATTAGAAGTAGCTAAAGATGTTATTAAAAATAATATGTCTGTTAGAAAAACAGAAGAATATATAAATAAACTAATAAAAAAAGATAATAAAAAAGATATATTTGAAATAGATATAGAAGAAAAACTAATCGAGAAGTTCAATACAAAAGTGAGCATAAAACGAGGAAGCAAAAAGGGTAAGATAGAGATAGAATATTATGATGAAGACAGTCTAAATGATATTATACAAAAACTTTTAGATAGTTGATTTAAATATGTTTAATAAAATATTCACTTTAAATATCAATATATAAGTTATAAAAGAGAGAAATTATCTTATTAAGAGGAAAATTTGATTGGGGGTTTAAAAAATGGAAGTTTTAACTTTAGGACAGAAGATCAAAAAGTTAAGAAAAGAAAAGAAAATGACATTAAAGGAATTAGCAGGTGAAAGGATAACAGCAGCACAAATAAGTCATATAGAAAGGGATAAATCTTATCCAAGTCATGACTTGCTTGAGTATTTTGCAAGACAACTTAGAGTTTCAATTGATTACTTATTAGAAAGTAAAGAAATGCAAATCAAAAAGCTTAGTGAATCTTTAATCTTAAAAAGTGAGATACATATAAGAAGTAAGGAATATAAAGAAGCAAAACAAGATTTGAAAGTGATAATTGAAACATGTGAAAAACATGAAGTTAAGTCAGTTTGTGCAAAAGCAAAGTTCTTATATGGAATAATAAATCTAAAAGAAAAGAAATATCATGAAGCATCAAATTTAATAGAAGAAAGTTTGATTCTTTATGTATCTACTGATAACACAATTGGTGTATTAGATTGCTATAAAGAATTAGGTAAATTATATTTAGAACAAAATATATATAATGTTGCACTTGATAAATTTGTACAAGGACAAAAATATTTAAATAATAAAGACTATCAAGATTATGATAGAGAATTTATATTCCTTACTAATATTGCTTATGCCAATGTTAAGATGGATAGACATGATGAAGGAATAAAATATTCTCAAAAAGCTAAAGAAATAGAAGAGAAGATAAAAGACTATAAGGAAAGAGGAAAAAATCTTTTACTTATGGGAACTAGTTATATAGAAAAACAAGAGTATGAAAGTGCTAAACATTATTTAAATAGAGCTTTAGAAGTATTTGAAAAAGAAAATAAAAAAGATGAAGAAGCTAAAATTTATGTTAAGATGTCTAATATATATCATAATATGAATAATCTAAAAGATGCACTTGATTATGCTAAGAAGGCATATAAGTTAAAAGAAGATCATGAAGATACTGGTTTTGTAAAAGTTATTCATAATTATATAGAAGTTTTAATAAGCTTAAAGAGATATGAACATGCTATAGAGCTTGCTAAAAGAGGCCTAAGCTTATCTATAAAAAATAGAAGCAAGGTTTTAGAATGCAAATCATTAGAAATGTATTCCAAGGTTTCTAAGATATCTGGAAATAATGAAATGGCATTAGAATGTTTACTTAAGGCATTAGAAATATCAAAAGAATTTGAAGACAAGAAAACAAGAGCTGATATATACTTTAAAATTGCTAAGATTTATTCTGGCAGATCTTTTGAAAAAGAAAAAGAATACTATACTAAAGGTATAGAGCTTTATAAGGAATTAGATATAATAAGATAATATCTAAATTCTATTATTAAATTAAAAAAGGTAGTATTAAGATGAGTTTAATTCATTTTGATACTATCTTTATTTATTTTCTTAAATTTTTTTGTTTTTAAGATTGGCATATCATTATAAATTATGTAAAAAATTAATTTTAAATTAAAGTTTTAGTAGTTATTTTACTTAGTTTTGTAACATTTATTTGTAAATGAAATTGAAAAAGTCGATTTAGGAAAGTGAAATTATAACTATATTTTATATTTTAAAAATATAGTTATAAAGTCTAAAAAATAAAAATGTAAATATAAGCACTGAAAATACTATTTAAGACATTAAATTTAAAAATTGACAAATCTGAAACATTTATATATCATAATAAATGAAATAAACTATATATAAATTAGGGGGTAATATTTATGAAAGGAAAGTTTTTTAATGTTTTAACATCAACGCTATTGTTTGCAAGTCTTGTAAGTGGTTCAGCACTAGCGATGGATTCTGATTTTATAATTAATCATGGAGTGGATGCAGATGGTATTAATTATACTGAAAAAACATATTTAAATTCAGAGAATCATATTTTTGAACTGATGAAGGAGACGATGAAAGAAACTCCATTTAAAACATCTGGAAGTTATTATGAAAAAGGGGAGTTTGAAAAAAAAGGATATAAAGAATATTTAGATATAGGTAGTTTTTTACCTAGATCATATAGACCATACATAAGACCTAGAGTTGAAGGTGCTGTTTATTGTTGGGTTGGAAAGGGTAATGACTATGTACATTCTGTAAATATAACTAAATGGAGAATGGATAGAGTTGGTTTTTCAGTTAAAGAAGACGGTGATTCTAAAGAAATTAGGAAAGTTGAGAAAAATAGAGATAATAAAAAATATTATGAATTGAGAGGTTGGAAACAACCGCTTGAAATTTGTGGTGATGGTTCTATGAATATGAAAAAAACAGTTGATAATGAAACATATGCAGAATTAAGAGGAGATGGAAATTTTAAAGTAAGAGGGAAAAAAATTAGTGGAGGTGGAACTGGGGGACATTCATCTGGATCAAGTTATGAATGCTCTTTTGGTGTTAGTGAAAATTTTGTACAATATGTAGATTTAATTGTTATGCCAAAAACAGTACTTCCAAGAATTTCATTGAAAATAAAATAATAAAGTTAGAAGGATTTTTTAATATGAATAAATATATAAAATATATTTTAGGGATAATGTTAATTTTATTTGTATCATTATCAATGTGCAATATAAAAGAGAAATATAACATATATAAAGCAAGGAAAAATATATATAATTATTTTAATACGGATACTTATATGGATATAGAAGAATTAATCTATTTCTCAAAAAAAATAGATAACAAAACAATAGATGAATCAATACAAATTGCAAAATTATATTCACAAAATAGTAATTACACAAAAAGTAATGAAATCTTAATGGATCTGTATAACGAAACATTTGATGTAGAAGATAAGTATACTAAAAAAAATATAATGGATATAGTATATACTTTAGGAGGTAATTATTTAGAATTAAAAGATTATCATAATGCCAATTATTTTTATGATTATGCTTTATATTTAGATGCATCTGAGTATGATAGATTTTCTAATAATAATTATGATATTTTATTAGAAAATAAGAATGAGATGGATTTTTTGAAATATTATTTAAAAATATTAAATTATATAGAAGCTAAGATAAAAGCAGACAAATATGATGATATAAAGCAGTTGATAACAAATGTTGAAAATGTCGTTTTGAAATTAGAAATTGATGAAAAAAGTAAAAAAGAATATCTAAATATGCTATTTATAAAAACGAAGGATTCTTTATATAGTGCAAAATACTATAAAGATGCAATTAATTATTTAGAAAAATATTTAAAAGAAAATAAAAATTTATTACAACTTGAAACTCTAGTTGCATATTATATAAAGTTATATGAATCAACTGAGGATGTAAAAGAAAAGAACTATAGCACTAGCAGGATAAAAGAAATATTAAATCAAGAAAAAGATTATTTTAAAGAGAAAGAAGGATTAATAAATAAATTAAATAGAACATTAGAAGAAAAAATAATGCTATAAATAATGGTTCTTTGCCAAATTGTGTTGATTAATATTTTTAGCAAGAGAACAATGTAATCTTTGAAGGTAGTATGAAAATGAAAAAAATTCATTTTTATGCTACCTTTATTTATTTTCTTAAATTTTTTTGATTTTAAGGTTAATTTAAGAATTATAAATTAAAATAATATTAGTAATAAAATCATGCTAAAGAATTAAATAAAAAATAAAGATATTTTTTACACTAAAGAAAGTATTTATATCCATTTAAGATATTATAGATACTTTTTAGGTAAAAACTCTTGAAAAAATATCTTTATTTGGTAAAATTGATTATGCTTTATTAAATAAAAAAATAATATTAAAAAGGGGTTAAAATTATGAAATTTTTAAAGAGCAAAAAAAGATTTGCATCACTTATGGTACTTTCAATAATGGCATGTCAAGTTGGAACACTTGGTTATGCTAGTGCTATGGAAGCACCAGTTAAACATACTATGAATAATGTAGATAGAGATTTTGATAAAGAACGTTTTGGACAATTAAAGCGTGTTGGATTAAACACTTGGGAATCTTATGGTGGACTTATATATGGTAAAGATACAGGAGCTTACCCAAATAAGGTTGTAAGAGTTATATCTCATTATAATATGTATAATGTTTCAAAATCAGAAATTACAGCTATAATAGATGAAGCATGGAATAGTGATAATAAGGTTGAAGATTTAAATAACGCAGGTACATATTATATAGATATGAACAGAGTTATTGGTTCTAATGGAGAAACAACAATGAAGATAATTGTTAAAAGAGGAACTAATGAAGTAGTTGACTGTTATCCAGTAAGATAGTAAAAAAACCTTCTAAAATAAGAGCAAAATAAAAAAACCAATTCTTAATAAATAATAAAAAGAAGCATTTATAGTTCTGCTATAGATGCTTTTTTGATATTAAATATATTATTAATTAAATTGTAAAAAATCATAAAAGATAAATATCAGTTATAATAATAGAGGTTATAAATTAAAAAGATAAGGAGATAATTTTATGCAAGAAAAAAATATTAGATTAATTCAGAGAATATTATCTATATTGATGTGTGTATCAGGAATATTAGCAGTATTTTTTAAAGAGGTGCCTCAGTTTAAACAAGCCTTTGCATTATCAATAGCAGGGATTAGTATGAATGCTTTTGTACTAGATAAAGTAACAAATAAGCAAACATTATTAAAGAATTTAATGTATTTAGCACTTGGTATTTTAGGGACATATTTTATTTTAAATTAATTTTATTAATTTTTAAGATTCATTACATATGAATTACACATGAATAATTTATTATATATTTGTAAGAACGAAGAAAAACTATATAATAAATATTAGGAGTGGTAAAAATGAATAAGTTTAAAAAGTTTACATCAGGGTTATTAGCAACAAGTATAATTGCAGGGGGATTTTTGAGTATAGGAACAAATTCATTTGCAGATAGTAATGATACATTTGAGGAATTCATTGAAGAATTAAAAGAAGATAATGTAAAAATACCTAGTAAAAACTTGGATAAAGTTAAGGCTTTATATAAAGAAATAATTAAATTAGAAATAAAAGAAGATCAAGCAAAAACAGATGAGGAAGAAGATAAAATAGATGACCAAATAGATAAATTAGAGCAAAAGGTATACGATTTAGGTGTTGCTATAGATAGCAACTATAATAAAGATGATGACAAAGACAAAGATGATGATAAATATAAAGATGATGATAAATATGATGATAAATTAGAAGACATAGTTTATGACATGGATGATACAAGTAATTTTGATGAATTTTTAAAAGAATTAAATAATATTGGTGTAGAAATACCAAATTATAATTTAAAAACTATAAAAAAATTATATAATGGAATAAAAGAATTACAAATAAAAGAAGATAAGGCAAAGACTGAAAAAGAAGAAGATGAAATTGAATCAAAAATAGATAAATTAGAACATAAAATGTATGAAATGCTTAGAAAAGATGTCAGTGGTTATTTACATTCTTATAATATAGATAAAGATGATTTAAGTGAAAAAACATTAAAAGAAGCAAATGATATATTTATAAAATTAGTTGATTTAAAAGATGATGAAAAACAAAGAGAAGAATATATTAAACTTAGATATTTAGTTGGTATTGATAAGAAAGATGATTATGATGCAAATAAAAAAATAAAATCTTTTGAAGATGTGATAACTAAAGATTTAAATGGGAATATGAATGAATTTGATAAATTTCAAGAAAAAGGCAAAAAAGAAATGAAAGTTTTATATAATCATATGGAAGAGGATATTAAAGCCAACAGATATGACTGGGTAGCAGAAGAATTAGAGGAAATGGAAGATATATATGAAGATCAAGCTGATGATTTATTAAAATAAATAATAAAAAAAGGGAAATCTAAAAAAGGATTTCTCTTTTTTGCTTATTGAATATCTATAAATAAAATATGGAGGTTAAAAATGAAGAAAATTCTTATTGTAGAAGATGAAATTAGATTTGTTGAAATTATAAAAGATTATTTAGAATATGGGGGATATGAAGTTTTTGTTGCTATGGATGGTAAAGAGGCTATAGAAATATTTAAAGAACAAAAATTGGATTTAATTATATTAGATATAATGCTTCCTAAATTAGATGGTTTTATGGTGTGTGAATTTATAAGAAAGAGAAGTTTTGTGCCTATAATAATGCTATCGGCACTATCTGAAGAAGAAAATAAATTAAAAGGATTTGAACTTGGAATTGATGAATATGTAACAAAACCTTTTAGTCCAAAAGTTTTGCTTGCTAGAGTGAACAATTTACTAAAAAGAATAGAAAATAAATTAGGGCCAAAAATAGATAGTGATAATATACATATGATAATTAAAGGCAGTTTAATTATTGATAAATTGGGATATAGCATAAAAATAGACGATAAGAATTTGATACTTTCAAATTTGGAATATAGACTTATATTATATTTAGTGGAGAATGAAAATATAGTATTAACAAGGGATATGATATTAGATAGAATTTGGGGTATAGATTATGAAGGAAATACTAGAGTTGTAGATACTCAAATTAAAAATTTAAGAAAAAAACTAGGTTCAAAATCAAATTATATAAAAACACTAATAGGAACAGGTTACAAATTTGAGGTGTGTGATGGCTAGATATGGACTTTTTAAAAAATTATTTTTATTAACATCAATGATGATTTTTATATTTTTCATAGGTTTATTATTATTCCAAAGTTACTTTTTTGATCATTTATATTTGGATACAAAAGAAGATCAAATAATCAATTTTGCAAATAAAATAGAATTATTAAACGAAGATAAAAAAGGTATTGAGTTATTAAAATATATAGATAAAAATCTAATTACCAATAATTTTGAAATGATGATATTAAATGAAGATAAGATTTTAGTAAAAGATTTTTTATTAAAAAAATATATATCAATAAAAACAAAAGAAGGCATTATTTATAATATAAACATCACTAATTTGGATGATGATGAATTTAATCAGCTTAAAATAAATAAAGAATATATGATAAAGGCAAAGCAATATGAAAATATGGACTTTTTTTTGAAAGCAAATAAAATAAAAGAAAATGAAAAAATCATATATAATGAAGGAATTAAATTTTTTAAAGAAAGACTTAAGACTAATAAACTTTTAATAGATAAAGAAAATTTAAATGAAGAATTGGATTTATATTCAAAATTAAATTCAAAAGATATATATTTGAAAGGAAAATTAATATATAAAGAAGATAAAATAAATCTAAAAGAGCTTGATTATAGCTATAAAAGCTTGCTTATGGATTATATAAAACAAGAAAATATCACAGATAATGATAAACAGCAAAAAAATTTATTTAAGGATTATTTATTTATAAAAAAAGATATAAAAATAAGCGAAAATAATTACACTATATATGTAATATCTTCACTAGAAGCAGTTGATGAAGCATCTAGTATAATGAGTAAATATTATCCTTATATGGCTTTATTTGCACTTTTGATAGCGATTATAATGTCTTTTTTATATTCAAAATTAATAACAAAGCCACTACTTAAATTAAATGATGTAGCTATAAAGATGAGTAAATTAGACTTTAGTCAAAAATCAGATATAAAAACAAATGATGAACTAGGAAGTCTTTCAAACTCGCTTAATTTTATGTCTGATAAATTAGATAAAACTATGAATGAATTGAAATCAGCGAATGAAAAATTAAAGGAAGATATAAAAAGGGAAAAGAAATTAGAAAAATTAAGAAAAGAATTTATAGCTAATGCATCACATGATTTAAAAACACCAATAGGTATTATAAAAAGCTATGCCGAGGGTATAAAGGATGGAATATATAAAGAAAAAAAAGAATATTATTTAGATGTAATACTTGATGAAGCAAATTCGATGAATGAACTTGTGCTTGAAATGCTAGAATTATCAAAATTAGAATCAGGTGTAATAAAATTAGATAAAGAAGAGTTTGATCTTAAAGAGTTGGTTATGGACTATATAAAAAAGATGCAGATATATATAGATAAAAAAAATATAAAATTAAATATAGATATATCAAATAAAGAAAATATAGTATATGCAGATTATAAAATGATTGAAAAAGTAATCAAAAATTTGATAACAAATGCAATTAATTATACGAATAAAGAGGGTTATTTAAAGATAATTATAAAAAAAGAAAGTAATTTGGTATTTGAAATAGAAAATGAAACAGATATAAGTAAGGAAGAGGTAAGTAGAATTTGGGATAGATTCTACAAGAAAGATAAATCAAGAACAAAGGAAAATACACTATCAAAAGGTAGTGGAATAGGTTTATGTATAGTAAAAAATATATTAATACTTCATAAGTTAAACTTTGGTGCAGTAAAAACAAATAAGGGATTAAAGATTTACTTTGAATTATAAAAATAAAATATATAAAAATCTGTAAATTATAAATCTTGAATGCAAAAGTATTATGATATAAACTAAGTATTGTAATACTTTTATTTATTTTTAATAAAAGTATTTATTAAAAAATAAAAAACAAAAGGTTGATTATATGTTAAAAAAAATAATGATTTCTATAATGATATTTTTAATGATTTTGGGACTGATATCTTTTAATGATAAGTTATCATATCAGATAAAATCAAGAATATTAAAGAATAGCCAAATAAGCCCTAAGCTTATTGAACAAATCAATTATGAATATGAAATAGATACAAATATAAAACAATTTGGTGATGGAATAGCTATATATAACAAAAAAGAATTAGTATATCTAAATAAAAATGGAGTAAAGGAATTTAGTTTGAAGTTAGATGTTATTAATTATGAAATGGATTGTTCTAATAATAATGTTTATATATTAGATAAAATTCAAAATAAATTATATATAGTTGGAAAAGATGCAAAAGTAAAAGAATATGAATTTAGAGCAAATGAAAAACCTCTTTATATAGAAGCTTTTAAAGATGATAATGTAGCTATAAATTATAAAGTTAATAATAATATGAAATTAGATTCAATTAGATTTGTAGATTCAAATGCAAATGTGATAGAGGATATATCAATGTCTTCATATATTATAAATATAATGACCAAAGATAAATATCAAAATAATATGATGGTAGCATCTTTTTATCATGAAAATGAAAGAATAGTATCAAATATAGCTGTTTATAATTCAAAGGGTAAAATGCTAACATCATCTAAAGTATATGATATGCTTTTTTCACGAGCTATATCAAATGATAAAGGATTTTTATTCTTTGAAGATAACGATGGAGTGTTTATAGATTATAAGAACTATAGCAAAAAAAATGTTAATTTCAATTATAATATGAGAGATTTATTTTCAGTTGGAGATAGATTTGCTACTTTAGACGAATATTATAATGTAAGAATTTATTCTAATATAAAAGAAAGTATTGAGGATGAAATAAACAATAGATATTTAACTAAAGAAGAACAAGAAATAAAAGAAAAAGAGTCGTATATGCAAAATAAAAAGACATTATATTTTAATGGTGCAAGATCAATTTTAAATATAGGAGATAAAACTGTTATAAATAGTGGACTTAGCATTTATTTTTTAGAAAATGAAACAAAGATTGATTATATAAAGGATATTTTAGATATATATAATTTTTCAAATGGTTATTTTGCCATAATATTTAGAGGTGAAATACAAATATACGCTCTATTTTAGGGGAGGTTAATATGAATTATATTGATATTGCAGTACTTATATTTTTATTGGTTCATTTTTTTATAGGTATTTACAATGGATTTTTAAAATCATTTTTGGATCTATTTAAATACATAGTAGCTATAATTATATGTAAAAATACTTATATAGCTTTTTCAGAGTTTTTAAATGGGTTTAAATTTGTAAGAGGTTTTGTAGATGCTATAGTAAAAAATAGTTTTGAAAAGACAGATTATCTGTCTAATTTAATAGATAATCCAAATCAATTTTTGATTAATGTTTTTTCTATAATAACGATTTTTGTATTAATTATTTTAATATCAGCTATACTTATTGAGCTTTTAGATATAATATTAAAGCTAAGTGGTCTTTCATTGTGGAATAGAGCAATTGGTGGGTTATTTGGAATTGTAAAAGGGATTGTATTTATAATGATACTTTTTGTTATAATAAATCCTCTTGTTGCATTCTTTGGCAATGAAGATTTTATCAAACTTTTGAATGAATCACAACTTGTAAAATACATCTATATGTATAATTTCTTATTTGATTATTTTAAAGAGTTGTTTATAGATTTTGGAAACATGATTATGACTAATATCTAAGAGGTGAGATTTGTATGGAAAAAATCGTTGATGCAAGAAAACTTAATTGCCCAATGCCTGTTATAAGCACTAAAAAAGAATTAGAGGCGTTAAATGAGGGTGTTGTGATAACTATTGTAGATAATGAAATAGCAAAGGAAAATGTAAAGAAATTAGCAAAATCAATGAATTTGGAATTTAGTGAAAGCACTAAGGATGGAGATTTTCATATAAGAATAGTAAAAGGTAAAGATGTAATTATACAAACTAAAAAAGAAGATACTAAGGATTTATCTAAGAAAGTTATATTCATCCAAAGTAATATGATGGGTGGAAATAATGAGGATTTGGGTAAGATACTTATTAATGGTTTTGTGTTTACGTTAACACAGGTAAAACCATATCCAAAAGCTGTTGTATTGGTGAACCAAGGGGTTGAACTTAGTACAATAAATGAAGAAACAGTTGAGAATCTAAAGGTTTTAGAAGAATACGGGACAAATGTAGTATCTTGTGGAACTTGTTTGGACTTTTTGGATCTAAAAGATAAACTTAATGTTGGGGAGATATCTAATATGTATGATATTGTTGAGATATTAAGTGATTCTAGCAATTGTATAACTATTGGATAATAGAATTTTTTAATAATATTTAGTAAGCCTTCTTTTTTAGAAGGCTTATTTTTATTTGTGTATATAGATTAAAAATAATTAGGAATTTTTGGAATTAATATACATAAAAACATTTTATTGATATAATTTTATTTATAATATTTGTTTGAAAGAGTAAGTAGCTAAATATTTAATAGATAAATAAAACTATATGAGATTTAATAAAATTGAAGTAATTAGATGGAGTGGTTTGATGAGGAATGGATTGAAAAACCATTGGAAGAATAAATATATGTATATAATAATTTAGAGGCAGTCGAATTAAGGTTAATTTACAAAATATATTTTGTTGATTTTAGATTTTTTAAAATATATTTTGTGTAAATATCTTAATTTGGCTGCCTTATTTATATTTATTTAAAAATCATTATTTTGAAATTCAAAATCATCTATACATCTTAAAAATTCTATAGACAACTCATCAAAAATATCCTCATCAAAACGATTATTGATATAACTATTTTTTATAAGTAATGGTTTAAATTTTTTATATAAAATATTTATGGATAACTCATCTTTTTTCTTTGCCTCTTTAATTAATTTAACTATCTCCATAATGTCCCCCTAAATTATATAAGTTTTTTTAATGCTTGTTTTTTTATTTTATTTATATTTTGGTAAGTAGTATTTAATTTTTTAGCAACTTCTCTTTCTGTTAAATTATTCATAAATATATATTCTAATATCTGTTTTTGTTTTTCTGTTAGATTTATAAGTTTCTCATAGTAATATTTTTTTTCAAATACCTCTCTTATATCCATATTATTTTCAAAGTAACAATCATGTTTATAAATTTTAGTTGAATAAAAATAATTACTATAAATTTTTTTTATCTCCTGTTCCCTTTCATATTTTATAGATCTTTGTTTTTTTAGTTGGATAGACTTTAATGATATACATTTTTTTAAATATCCAAGAAAATAAGCAGTTTCCCTACTATTCACACAATCACCCCAATAATAGAAATTGATTTGGAAATATCGAACGTATGTTCTATTATAACCTAAATTTTTTTTTAGTCAAGTATAGAATTTTTTTCAAATAAATTAATATATTTTGAATTAAAATTCATCAAAAATAATAAAATATTTTGGATAAAATATTTTTATTTTTAATTATTAAAATAGAAAAAAATAAGCTTATATTGTAAATAAATCAAAATATTAAAAGTTTATATTGTTTAATATTTTGCTAATAAGGTATGAATATTTATGGAGAATAATATAATATAAGGAGGAAATATAAAATGCCAGTAAAAGAAATGATAAGAAAAGAAATGAATAGTTCAATGGGACATGTTACATTTAGTTTAAAAACTATAACAGCAGGAGAAGCAGATACTTTATTAAAAAGAGTTAACAGTTGTGTAAATAGCATGAATAATTCTAATCCTAATTTCTTAAAAATTTGTGCTTCAGATATGAAAGGTAAAGATTCTAGAGCTGTAATATTCTATGCTGATCATGATGAAGATTTTGATATAGAAGCAATTCCTAGAAATACAAATTGGAATATGATTAAAAAACAAACTGGTTCTGATTATAATAAAATGTATGAAAACATCCTAGAAGAATTAAATAATCTTTCTTTATATCAACAATTACATGCAAAAGTAGTATTTACTAATGCTGCAAATAACAAATCGCAAATGGCAATTTATTATCCTAATTAATAATTACACAAAATAAAATAAATTCTTATATAAATAAAAAAGATGTGAGCAATCTAATTTGTTCACATCTTTTTTGTATTTTAATCTTTATATTTTTGAGCTTTTTTTATTCTATTAAAAAAACATGGGTGAGATGAAAAGAGTTCATCAAATTTATTTAATTTAAATACTGCATTATTCATTTGCATTATTTTATTTATGGTACTTTCATAATTAGTAAAATTAAGTCCTAATTTAAAAATATATTCATCTGCTTTATATTCATACATTCTTTGATAAAAAGGTCTAACAAAGAAATAAAGAACAAAATATATAATAGCTAAAATATATATAATAAAAATATCAAGGTTTAAAGCTTTAAAGATATCAAATGAAAAAATATTTAATTTATTAAAATCATATAAATCAACTTTAGTTATAAATTCATAGATATTTAAGACTAAAGGAAATAAATAAACATAAAAACAAAATCCAAGCATTTTTTTAAGAGGATCTTTGTTCATAAAATGACCCATTTCATGTGCTAATATTATTTTTATTTCGTCTATATTAAATTCAGATAATAGATAATCACTAAATATAATAGTACAAGTATCAGTAAAACGAAGCATTGCATTTGCATTTTTATCTTCCTTGCCTAAGAAATACATAAGTTCAAAATCTTCTATATTTGCTTTTTTCAAAAATAGTCTAAGTTCTAGTTCTAATTTAATATCTTCTAATTTATGATAATCATAAACCGTATTATAAAAAGGTGCAAAAACATTACCAAGTATAGCTATTGAAACAATAAATAAAGTAGCTTTTAGATATATATTTGAAAAAACAGATAAATTAAAAGCTAAAATCAAATATAAAGCTAAGATACAAGATATAAAAAAAGCATTTTTGAATATATAATCCTTTTGATATTTTCGTATTTTAGAATTTAGCTTTTCGTTGGTATTTCTTATCTTAGATATGAGATTATGAGTTATTAAAATATATATTAAATTCGATATATTATTAAAAATTAAATAAGCTAATAAAATTATAAATAATTTGGATATCAAATTAGAGCTTTTAAATATATTTGTAAAAGAAAATGCTAAGGAAATATTTAAAAGAAAAAATGATATATTCTTCAAATATTTTTCAAGTCTATAAAAAAGATAGAGTGACTGTTCTTTGGAGTTTTTGCTATAGTAATCAAATCGAACAATTATATGTACTGATAATGATATAAAGAATATGAAAAGTATATAAAATATCATTGATAAATAAAATGCTAAGCCAGATATTATAAAATGTATGAAATTCAAGACCCATACCCCCTTACAAAAAGTTAATATCCTTTAATTTTAACATATTTTATAAAAAAATAAGAGTTAAATTTAGGTCTTTATTATTGATATTTTGAGTTCTTGTAATAATTAATTCTAAGTTATATAATTATTTTTAGAAAGAGAGGTATTACTATGATTGTAATTAGTTTTAAATCAACACATACGGCGATGAAATTAAAGAAAATATTAAAGCAAAATGAAATAAAAAATATGACTATACCTGTTCCAAGAGCAATATCAAATAGTTGCGGAATAGCACTTAAAATAGAAAAAGAAGATATAGCTAAAATAAAGCAGATTTCAAAAGAAAATAACGTCTTATATAGCGGACTTTATGAAATCGATGGAGATAAGGCAATAAACTTAGATTAGAAAGGAGAGTATATTTATGCCAATGAAATTAAACGTAGGAGATATAGTAGAACTTAGAAAGACACATCCTTGTGGTGGAAATATTTTTGAGATAAAAAGAGTTGGGATGGATTTTAGGATTTTATGCAAAAAATGTGATAAACAATTATGGATTGATAGACCAACATTAGAAAAAAGAATAAAAAAGATTGTTGAAACTAAGGAAGAAAATTAAAATAAAGATAAAAGATACTGGTGCGAAACTTTTTAATGTTAAGCACCTTTTTTATTTCTTTTTTATTGGAATTCCTATGTTTTTTTATTAAAAAATTATATCGTTGATATGTAAAATAAATTTATAAATTTATATATATTTAAAAATAGTTATAAAAATAGAGAAATTAAAATGAAATTTCATAATTTATGTTAAAATAATTGGATAATTAAAGACTTTAAAAGAGGGTGAAGACATAATAATGTTACGTTTTAATAAATTAGTTTTAACAATAGGCTTAGTTATAATAATTTTATTGATTATCTTTATGAAATACAAAAAAGGACGGTCTAAAATATATTTGGTATTCTTTTTTATTTTCTATGTGTATTTATTATTTGTGATTAAATACACGATATTTCCAATTCCTTTAGATATGGGAGATATATTTATTTTGGAAAGTAGATTTTTTTATAATACTAATTTCATACTATTTGGAGATTTGACCTTTAAATCCTTATTTAAAAGTCAAGTTCTTTTAAATATTTTGCTATCAATGCCTTTTGGATTTGGTATTTCATTTATTATGAGAATAAATAGGAAGAAATTAATTAATCTAGCGATACTATTTGGAGTATTTATAGAGTCCTTACAATTGATAATATCTTTATTTTTAGGATTTCTTTATAGAGTTGTTGATATAAATGACGTATTTTTTAATTTTGTTGGAGTGATTTTGGGTTATATTATATTTAAAATATTTTCAATTTTGTATATAAGACTTATAAAAGATAGTAAGTTAAAGAATATAGGAATTTTTAAATATGTTTATAGGGTGGTGCAAAATGAGTTTGGACAGATTTAAAGTTTTGATTCTGTGTGGGTTTGCTATATCAAATCTATTACTTGGACATATTAAATTAGTAAGTAAGGACGAAGATATATTAAACTATGAATATTGTAAAAATAAGGCTATATATATATCCTTTTTTTATTTGATAATAGTATTTTTTTTAAATGCTAGTAATAGTATAAATACAATAGATTCTAAGCATATAATGAGAGTTTTATTTTTTATAATCATTATGCCTCTTGTATCCTTCAAATTTGTACATATTTTCACAAAAATTAAACATAGCATAATGAAGTTTGAAAAAACTATTTTTTTATTAGAAACTTTAATTTTTGTATTGATTATTTTTGTATTACTTTTTTATTTGTTTAGCAGTAATAAAGAATATAATTCTAAAATTTTGTGGTTTATAATTTGTTTTGCTTTTATAGCTAATTCTATAACTACATTATCTAAAAAGAATGATAAAGAAGAAAAAGAGATATGATAGTAGATTGTATGATGATTTGAATTTGGAGGAAAAATATGTTAAACAAACAAAGAAAATTAATTACATTAGGAATTATATTGGTGTATTTATTTATATGTCATCTTTTGTATATATGGGAGATTAATTTGTATATTAAAACTATAATAAAAACTTCATTAACATTTCTTTGTTTATATTTGTATTACAGGAATATAAGAGATGTATATGATAAATAAATTTAATTGGATTGAGGATGAAGAAAAATTAATGTTCAATACTTGTTATATCATAGAAAAATAAATCATAAAGAGTCATGTTTTAGTACATATAGATAAAACAAGTTATGGATTTAGTGATTAAATATAGCTGTATTAAAAAACATTATAAGTTTTAAAAATAGAATTTTAATATCAATAAAATTATAAAAAGGATAAAAAAACGTATGTTTTTCATCTTGATTACAAAAAACTTCATTTGATTAAAGTGATGAAATATGCGTTTGAAGTAAAAAAAATAAAAACAAGAAGCAATTTAATACCAAAAAGAAGCAATATAGGAAAACTGTATTGTTTTTTTTTTTTTTTGATAAAATTGAGAAAGATTTGAATTATTTGGCCAAATAATCTAATTAATAAAAAAAGGTGGTTAGATTATGAGTAATTTTAAAAAAAATAATAAATTAATGTCTATTATGTTGCTATTTATAATGTTAGTACAAATAGGTTTTACTAGTTCAAGTTTTGCATCAGAAGTAAATAATCATTATAATAATTTTAATTCAGAAAAAAACAATTATACAATTGATTTAGATAGATTAAGCAAATCGAAGATTTTTAATGAATTTGAAAAAGAAGAAAAAATTCTTTTTATGGAAATGTTACAAGATGAAGAAATCAAAGAACTTGAAAGAGAATTAAGCAATTTAGCAATGAGTAAGAATCCATCTACAGATGAAAGAAATGCTAAGATGTCTTGGCGTCAAACAGATGATTTGCTTCTTGGATTATGGGATGGAGTATACGATGAATTAAAGGGTAATTTTGATAGCATAAGAGATATATTTAATATAGATACATACAAGGCAATGATGCAGTTTTGTCGTGCTATTTTAAGAGGCGATATAAAATGGAGAGATGTTAAAAAGGCTGTTGAAGGTGAACTAGAACCTATTGAATATGTTTTTGATAATACTATAGAAGTTTTTGATCCAAATAGTGATGTTTCAGATAAAGAAGTTAGAGAATATGGTAAAAATTTATGTAAAACATTTATAATGATAATGGATGCCAAATCATTCCTTAAAGATTTACCAGGTTATATGAAAAACTTTACAGCTTTTATGGGTGACTTTAAAGATAAAGTCCAAGATGTTAAGAAAAAAGTAAGAAGAAATCATGGTAAGCTAAAGGAAAAAAAGATTGATAGTAAGGTAGATTCTGATTATGTAAGAAGAAGAGTTACAAGCAAAGACCATATAAAAATGAATCTTAAATTATTTTCAAGAGATACAAGAAGGGCATTCGAAAAAATTTCTGGTATAATAGATGATGAAATGTCAGATTGTGCAGATGAATTGAAAAGATATTTTAATAGAAATGCAATAAAGGTAAATGGTTCTAGAAAAAAAATCAAAATTGATGAAATTGGATGTAGAGGTTCGACTGTTAGTGGTGTGAGATTTAAATCTAAAAAACCTTTTGATCCAGATGATTTTGATGTTGATGCATTTATTGTGAGTGATGATTTAGCAAAATTAGTAGAATCAAATAGAGGGTTTAGAGATGGAAGAAGAATACCAGAATTATTAGATATGAGTGATAGAATGGAAGATTTCTTCAAACATGAATTTGATGGATATAGAACTTCTCGTTATAAAAAATTTACATTTAGAATATTTAGTAAGAATGAATATTTAAAAATTGTTTATGGTACAGATAATTATAAATTATATTAATGATTTAAGAAGGGATGAGTTATATGGCAATACCTTATATCAAGGGAAGTATTATTTTTGAGTCTAGTTTAAATATAGTTGATTTAGGCAAACTAATCTCAAGAAGACTTTTAGGAGGGATTCCTCTTACTGGCTTAGAAGAGAGAATATACAATGAAGTACCAGCGATATTTACAAAAGATTTATTCTTAGGGATGAGAATAATTTTAAGCGGGTATAGTGGTTTTGATAAAGAGTATGGCTATGAACTTATAATTGAACCAGATGATTTTAGAACTATATTTGAAACAAAGAAGAGTAAAATTATAGATATGGCAGATTACTTAAAAATTTTATTTAAACATGAGTTTAGTCAATGTAAAGAAATAAAAAAAATAAAAGAATCAAAAATGATTGATATTGAAATTATAGAAAATTAAAGGAATTAGAATGGAATATTATAATGCTTGTATAGTATTTAGCTCAGAACTAAAAATAGAAGAACTAGGAAAAATAATTTCAGATAAAATTCTTGGTGGAGCTAAATTAGATGGCTTAGAGAAATGTATATATGAAGAAGTTCCAGCTATATATACAAAAAATGGAGTCTTAGGCTTTGAAATAGTATTGGCTGGTTATAGTGGATTAAATAAAGATAATGATGAATACTATAATTTTATAATAGATGACTGCATTCAAAGAAAAATTAATAAGGAAAATAAATTAGACAATAATGATTCTTATAATTTAAGTAAATATCTAGTTGAATTATTTAAATATGAATTTAAAGATTCAAATATAATAAAAAATATAGAGTTATGTGAATAAAATATAAAAATATTGTATAAAAAAGGATGGAATTGAATAAATTGATTCTATCCTTTTTATTATATTATGCTCAATAACATTAGAATAATATAAAAATAAGTGGAATTTGTATATAATAGAATAAGTTCGAATTAGAAGTAGAAAGGGAGTGAATTAGTAAAATGTTAGATTTTGATATAGTTACATTGATAATAGGTTTATTTGTAATAAGCTTGTTGATTCTTTATATGAAATACAAAAAAGAAAAGTCAAATACATATTTATTTTTCTTTTTTGTATTTCATATATATTTATTGTACGTACTTAAATACACAATATTTCCAATCCCTTTAGATATGGGGGAATTGTTTATTTCAGAAACTAGGTTTTTTGATAATGTAAATTTCATATTATTTGCAAATACATCATTTGAATCATTATTTGAAACTCAGATACTTTTAAATATATTGCTATCAATACATTTTGGTTTTGGAATTTCTTTTATTATGAATGTAAGTAATAAGACTATAATCAAATTAGCATTATTATTTGGAGTAATTATAGAGTCTATGCAATTTATAATATCTTTGTATCTAGGTTGGACGTATAGAGTTATAGATATAAATGATGTATTCTTTAATTTTCTTGGAGTTATTTTTGGATACATAGCATTTAAATTATTATCAATTCTATTTATAAAAATTATTGATAATAATAATTTAAAAAATGATAATTTTTTTAATTACATTTATAAGGTTTGTAGTTGAGCTTTAAAAAGATAAGATATAGTCCTAAGTCTTATCTTTTTTTTATTAATTATAATGATACATTTAATTGACATTTAAAGTTAAATAATTATAATATGAGTTGTGTGAACAAACTATTTAAATTAGGGGGTCTTGTTTTGCCGTCAGTAGTAAATTTAGCATTAATATTTAATGACAAAAATAAATACTCGAATTTAGATAAATTATGTGATTATTTCATAAAAAATAATTTTACTTTAAATAAAATCTATATCTATGATGAATCAAACCAAAAGGAATATAATCTTGATAATTTAAAAAATAAAGATTTAATTTTTTCAAATTACAATAATATTCAACTTATTAAAGATGAATTGAAAGTGGATATTTATGTTGAGATTCAAGATGATTTTTATGGATTTTTAATTTCTTTCGAAGAAAATGAATTAAAAAATTTATTTTTGAATATTTTTGATGCTGAGAATTATCTAAAAAACATGATTTTAGATTTTTTAAAGTTTTTAGATTTTGATTATTGTTTTTTATGCAATGATGGTGAATTAGAGTATTCTTATGAAATGCTTATAAACATCCATGATTATAAAAATTTATATTCATTTTTATTTATAAATAAGCATAATGAAAGAAAGTTTTATAAAGGTAAATTCAATATTTATGGAGTATGATATAAAAAGATAGAGTCAGTTTCTTTGATTCTATCTTTTTTTATATAATGTTTAAAAAAGTACTTGTTTTTTTTATTATTAGGTATTATAATATTAAAGTATTGCATCTATAAAGATGCTTTTTCTCTGCTCTTTTTAAATAAAAAGGGCCTAAGACCAAAGGGAGGTGAAATGACGATGAGAAAATACGAATTAATGTACATTCTTAAGACTAACATGGAAGACGAAGCTAAAGAAGCTGTAGTTAACAAGGTTAAGTCAATCATCGATGCTGAAGGAAAAGTTGAAAAGGTTGATGTATGGGGTAACAAAAAGCTTGCATACGAAATCAAAAAAGTTAAAGAAGGTTACTATGTATTAGTAAACTTTGAAGCTGCTGTAGACGTTCCTAAGGAAATCGAAAGAAACTTAAGAATAACAGAAGGCGTTTTAAGATATATGATAGTAAGCAAAGAAGCTTAATAACAAGGAGGCTTAGCATATGAACCAGGTTATAATTATTGGAAGACTTACAAGGGATCCTGAACTTAGATATATCCCTGGAAGCGGAAGACCTGTTGCGAGCTTTTCGGTAGCAGTTCAAAGACCTTTTGCAAACAAAGATGGCGTAAGAGAAGCTGACTTTTTTAATGTTCAATCATGGGGAAAGCAAGCAGAAAACTGTGCTAACTACTTAGCTAAAGGAAGACTTGTGGCTGTTAGTGGTAGACTACAAACAAGAAAATATCAAACTCAAAATGGTGAAAATAGAGTAGCTACTGAAATTATTTCAGACAGAGTAGAATTTCTTGAGTGGAGTGACCAAGGTAATAAGGGTTCTAGTAATTCAAGTTCAAACAATAATGAATTTGAAAAAACTTTCGAACCAACAGGAAATGATCCTGATGGATTTGAAGCCCTAGATGATGATGATATTCCATTCTAGAAAAGGAGGGGAAAGTAAAATGGTTAAAAGAAGAAGACGTAGAAGAAAAGTTTGTCAATTTTGTGTAAACAAAAATGCTGTTATAGATTACAAAGAATCAGATAAGTTAAAGAAGTACATTACAGAGAGAGGTAAAATATTACCAAGAAGAATCTCTGGAAACTGTGCTAAGCACCAAAGAGAACTTACTGTGGAAATTAAAAGAGCTAGAAACATAGCTTTACTACCTTTCACAATTGATTAATAAAATACAAGGCAGATGCGAAAGCATCTGCCTTTTTTATTAATTTTTTAATTTTATTCAAATATGGTATAATAGAGAGTTGAAAGGGTAAAAAATCAGCATAAAACCATAATTTAAATAAATAAAAAAAATAAGTAGAAAGGGTTTGGTCTATTTGGATAATACAAGAAGAGTAAAATTCATATTAGCTAGTATGTTACTAGTTTTTATTGGACTATATATACCTCCACTATCCATAGTAGTATTTTTTAGTGGAATACCATTTATGATGTTAACACATAAAGACTCTTTAAATGCATCTTTAATATGTGGATTTATATCATTTTTACTAACATCATTTTTTGTACCAGTTATAATATCATTATTTTTACTTATTGTAATACATATACCACTTAGTTTTATGGGTATAAAGATTAGAGGAAGTAAGGATTTATTATCAAACATAACAAAAGGTTTTATACTTATGAGCATAGGTGCTTCTTTATATATAGCACTTCTTAATAATATTTTTGACTTTGATTTTGTAGATCAAATAAAAACGTCAATTGTAACAACTATTGATTTAATGAAAGCAAATTCAACACAATTTAAACAAATACCAGGACTTATGGGTATTGATGCATTAAATAATATGGATATAAATATGATTGTAGATTCAGTTATTAAAATCGTTCCATCAATATTAATATTTACATTTATATTAGTTTCAACAGCTAATTACTTTGTTGGTGGAAGCATAATAAAGAAATTGTATAAAGAAGAAGATGTATATGAACCAGATTTTAAAAATATAGTTGTTCCTGGTGATCCGTTCTTTGGATTTTTAACATCTTACATACTTTATTTTGTTTTGATTTCAACAAAAATAGTTGAACAAGATATTTTAGTAAGCAATATTATAATAGTTTTTATGATGATATTTTTACTCCAAGGGATAGGAGTAACATCATATTTGTTAGATAAATTTAAGGTGAGTAATCTTATTAAATATATTATAATTATTGTAAGTGTTTTAATGTCAAATATTCTTATTATGATATCTGTTTTAGGATTTTTAGATTCCTTTATGAATTTTAGGAAAATAAAAAGATATTAGGAGGCAATACAATGAGTAAGAGAGGCAACCATAATTTTAATTTACCTGAAGGTAATTTATATCTTATAATAATAGGTTTGCTTTGTGTATCTGTGTTTTTTTATAACGGGTATCTTGGAGGTATAAGCTTAATTATATTTGCTTATTTGACTTATCATAATTTTAAGGTTAGTGATCTAAGAAAAAAAGAATGGTCAAAATATCTTCAAAATCTATCTTTAGATATAGATGATACAACAAAAAAAGCGATACTTCATCTACCAATGCCACTTTGTATATTAGAATTTGATGGTACTGTTAGTTGGTACAATAATAAATTTGAAAATACAACGCAAGTAAAAGATATGATAGGAATGAATATAGAAGAATTAGTTCCTAATTTGAATCTTAGAAAAGTTTTAAATGAACAAAAGGAACTATATACCAATATAGAATATAACGGAAAATATTATAATATAGTTTATAACATAGTTAAAAGTCAAAAGGATACGAGCAATGCTAAATATATGATTATGGTTTATTGGATAGATAAATCGGATTATTCAAACTTGGCTAAGAAGTACTTAGATGAAAAAGAAGTACTTGGACTTTTGCAAATTGACAGTTATGATGAAGTATTACAAAGTGCTCCAGAGGACAAAAGACCTCTTTTGATGGCTGAAGTTGATAGAACTATTAAGTCTTGGGCTAACAATAATAATATAGCACTTAGAAAAAATGGAACAGATAAATATGTTCTTATCACAAATAAAGCAACCATAGATAAATTAGAAGAAGAAAAATTTCTTATATTAGATGAAATAAGAGAAATAGATGTAGATAATACTTTGCCAGTAACCCTAAGTATAGGTATTGGACTTATGGGCAAAAATTCATTTGAAAATATGGAATCTGCAATACATTCTCTAGATTTGGCTCTTGGTAGAGGTGGAGACCAAGCTGTTATTAAAAAATTAGATAAAACCATATTCTTTGGTGGAAGATCCAAAGCTGTTGAGAAAAAGACAAGAGTTAAAGCAAGACTTATAGCTTTTGCACTCAAAAATATGATTAAAGAATCTCAAAAGATTTATATAATGGGACATAAATATCCTGATTTAGATGCACTTGGAGCTGCTATTGGAGTTCATAGTATATGTAAACAATTAGGTAAAGAATCTCAAATTGTTTTAAAAAATTCTATTTCATCAATAGATTTATTAATAGATAGAATAAATAAAGATGAATCATATGATTATAGTTTTATAAAAGGTGAAGAAGCCATAAAATTCTGTGACAAAGACACTTTAGTGGTTGTAGTTGATACACATAGACCTTCTTTTACTGAATGTCCAGAATTACTTGAGATATCAGAAAAAGTTGTTTTAATTGATCATCATAGACGAGGTGTTGAATTTATAGGAGATGCAGTACTTTCATATCATGAAACTTATGCATCATCAACATGTGAGATGGTAACTGAATTAATTCAATATATATCAGATAGAAATTTCTTAACAAAATTAGAAGCAGAAGCATTGCTTTCTGGTATAACACTTGATACTAAGAATTTTAATTTCAAAACAGGAGTTAGAACATTTGAAGCTGCTGCAACTTTAAGAAAAAGAGGAGCAGATCCAACTTCCGTTAAGAAATTATTCCAAGGTGATTTTGATAATTTCTTATCCAAAGCAGAAGTTATCAAAAATGTTAAGATTATAGGTAATAAAATGGCTTTATCAGTATGTCCTGATGATGTAGTAAATCCACAGCTTGTAATAGCTCAAGGTGCAGATGAACTATTAAATGTCAAGGGCGTTAGAGCTTCTATTGTTTTGGGGCAAGGCGAAGATGATGTAATCTTTGTAAGTGCCAGATCATTAGGAGATATAAATGTTCAAGTTCTCATGGAAAAATTAAATGGTGGTGGGCACATTGATGTTGCTGGTGCACAACTTAAAGATGTTTCTATGGATGAAGCTTTAGAACAAGTAGAGGAACTTATAATAGACTATCTAAAGGAGGAATCGTAATGAAAGTAATTTTATTAAAAAATATAAAAGGTACAGGTAAAATGGGAGATGTAATAGAGGCTAGCGATGGTTACGCAAGAAACTATTTACTTCCAAGAAAGTTAGCTAAGGAAGCTAACAACTCAAATATGAAAGAATTAAATGAAAAAAATACATCTAAGAAAATAAAAGAAGAAAAAGACCATGAAGAAGCTTTAATATTAAAAGAAAAAATGAATGATATAGAAGTTGTAATATTCTCTAAAGCTGGAGAAGGTGGAAAATTATTTGGTTCTATAACTTCAAAAGAAATAGCTGAAAACTTAAAGAAAAAGCATGGTATAGAAGTAGATAAAAGAAAAGTAAGTCTTAAAGATCCAATAAAGGTTCTTGGAACTACTAAAGTGGATATAAAAATACATCCAAAAGTAGTTGCTACTGTTAGTGTAATAGCTAAAGAAAAAGATAAGTAGAATTTGGAGGATATTAAAGTGGATTTAAAAAAAATACCTCCACATAGTATAGATGCGGAACAGTCTGTGCTAGGGAGCATTCTTCTTGAAAAAGACTCAATAGTTACATGCTCTGAGAGCTTAAAAGCAATAGATTTTTATAGTGAAACACATAAAGAAATATTTGAAGCAATGATTTCATTATATAAAAGAAGTGACCCAATAGATATAGTAACATTGACAGAGGAACTCAAAAAAAGAGGAAGCTTAGATGCAATCGGAGGTATAAGCTATATAACTGATTTATCTACTGTTGTTCCGACTGTATCTAATCTAGCAAATTATATAAAAATAGTAAAAGAAAAATCAATACTAAGGAAACTAATAAGAACATCCAATGAAATAATGGAAAGCAGTTATGTTGGTGAAACTGACGTAATGCACATATTAGAAGATGCAGAAAAAGGGATATTTGATATATCTCAAGAAAAAACAGGTGATAATTTAAGTCCTATATCTGATGTTTTGATGAATACTTATGAAATGCTTGAAGAAGTATATAAAAACAAAGGTCAGATAACTGGAATGACAACTGGTTTTATAGATTTGGACAGAAAATTAAACGGTCTTCAAAGAACAGATTTAGTACTTGTAGCAGCAAGACCAGCTATGGGAAAGACTGCATTTTCGCTTAATTTAGCACAAAATGCTGCACTTATAGATGGTGCATCTGTTGCGATATTTTCTTTGGAGATGTCAAAAGAACAGCTGATTCAACGTATGATAGCAGCACAATCACATGTTGAACTTAATAAAATAAAAAATGGAAATCTTGATGATGAATGGGCAAAAATAATAGAAGCTATGGGTGTTTTATCAAAGTCTAAAATATATATAGATGATACCCCAGGTACTACTATTATGGAAATAAGATCAAAATGCAGAAGATTAAAGATTGAACATGGTCTTGATATGATACTTATAGATTACTTACAACTTATGGAAAGTGATGGCAAAATAGAGAGTAGACAACAAGAAATATCAAAGATTTCACGTTCATTAAAGATTCTTGCAAAGGAACTTAATTGTCCGGTAATAGCACTTTCACAGTTATCAAGAGCACCAGAATTAAGAGCCGACCATCGTCCTATACTTTCGGATCTTAGAGAATCTGGAGCAATAGAGCAGGATGCCGATTTGGTAATGTTCCTTTATAGAGATGAATATTATCATATGGATTCAGAAAAGAAAAATATAGGTGAAATAATAGTTGCAAAACATAGACATGGAGAAACGGGCTCAATAGAATTAGCATGGTTAGGAGAGTTTCAAAAGTTTCATAATCTTGCTAGACCTATGTAATAAATATAAATATTTAGTAGATGTAAAAAAGTTAAAATCAATTGATTTTAACTTTTTTTTATTGTCTTAATAAGTAGTGTATTAGAACAATTTATGTTAATTATCTTATTATAATTTCATTTTGTACATTATTTAAGGTCGAATTTTTTGCAAAGTTATTATTATTACATTCAAAAAAGAAACAAATCATTATTATCACGAATAACACAACTATTAAATAAATTTTTTTCACAAAGAAACCTCCTTAATGAACGAAAAACAAAAAAAGTGGTAAATTATTCTATGAATTAATAATAATTCAAAATATATAGAATATCAAGACCAAAATACTTAAGATAGTTTACAATCGATTGTAGAATTTTTTATTATCTATAAAAAATTCTGATTTTTCGACATTTTATAAAAACTTATCCACAGGAACTGTGGATAAAATCTGTGAATAAATATATATATAATTGGGGTAGATATATAATATCAAAAAGTAGCTAAATTACTAGGAGGTGAGTATTGTGGATGCGAAATTAAAAATTCAAAAAATGACAAGAAAAGATGTTGATAAAATGGATAATTGGGCAGGGTTTGTGGATAAGTTATTTGATGATTACAATTTTCCAATACTCACAGATGAGCAAAAAGATAAATGGTTTCACGTGAAAAATAATAGATATAGAAGATGTTATAGTGTTTATTTAAATAAAAATTTAATAGGATATATTTCACTTAGAGATATAAAAAGAATAAGAAAAATATCTGAACTTGGTATTGTTATAGATTCAAGATATGTTTCAAAAGGCTATGGAACCAAAGCTTTAGAAATGTTTTTGGATTGGTATTTTAAAGAGCTTGATTATAATAAAATTTATCTTAGAGTAGCATCATTTAATAAAAGAGCTATAAAATTATATGAGAATATGAAATTCAAAAAAGTTAAAGATATCTATGAAATTATGGATATTTCTAAACTAGATTTATATGAAAATAAAGCATATAAAGAATATAAAGAGGATTTTAGAGTAGGTAAAAGAGATATTAAATGCAAATTTTATCTTATGGAGTTATCCACAAAAGAAGAATCTATTATGTGGACAATTATAGATTATATAGTCAAAAATTATTCATTTATGAAATTAAAAAACAGCAAAAAATAAGCCCTTAAATAAAATAATGATATTTAATGGCTTATTTTTATATAATTTTTTAATAGATATGATATTTGCTAAAAAGTTATTATAAAAAATAATATCAGTCTTTATATTTTTTTGCTATTTCATAAAACTCATGTTGAATACTTAAAAATAATTCAACTAAAAATGGATCAAAATGAGTATTGGAATCAGATTTTATAATGGATACTACTTTTTCGTGAGAAAAAGGAGGCTTATAAACACGATTGCTTATAAGTGCATCATAAACATCTGCAAGAGCCATTAACCTACCACTTATAGGAATATCCTCCCCTTTTAATCCTTGAGGATAACCACTTCCATCCCATTTTTCATGATGAGTATAAGCTATTTCTGCTGCAAGTTTTAAAAATGAGTTTTTTCCTAAAGTTTTTTCAGCGTTTATAAAAGCGTTCTTGCCATAAATAGTGTGTTTTTTCATTTCTTCAAACTCTTCTTTTGTGAGTTTATCTGGTTTTTTTAATATTCTATCTTCTACTGCAATTTTACCAACATCATGTAAAGGTGCGCAGATAAATAGATTATAAACATATTCATCAGTTATATTGATATATTTATTAGATTTTTTAAGTTCTTCAGCTAATAATTTTACATAGTATTTTGTTCTTATAATATGACCACCAGTTTCGGGATCTCTACTTTCTGCTAAATTGGCAAGGGTATGAATCGTTACATTTTGAGTAAGTTCAAGTTCTTTAGTTCTTTCTTTTACCTTTTGTTCCAAAATCACATTTTGATTTTTTAATTCTTCTTTTATAAATTTAAGAGTTAAATGAGTTTTGATTCTTTTTTTGACAACTAAAGGATTATAGGGTTTTTTGATATAGTCAACAGCACCAAGTTCAAGACCTTTAGCTTCATTTTCATCATCTTCAATAGCTGACACAAATATTATGGGTATATCTAATTTAGAATAATCCCTTTTTATGATTTTACAAACTTCATATCCATTTAATTTTGGCATCATGATATCTAATAATATTAAATCAGGAGTATATAAATTAACAGCATCCAAAGCATCATAGCCATTATTGCATGCCATTAATTTATAATCATCTTTTAGAATTTCAACTAATATATCTAAATTAGTAGCAAAGTCATCAACTATTAATATAAGTGGTTTTTTATTCATTTGTTTCACCGACTTTATTAAGTATTTGTAATATATTTTTTGAATATTTTTGTGAACTTTTAAAATCATATTGTTTTAAAGATTTTTTTAAATAATCGAGTTCAACACTTATGTTATTTGGATAATTATATCTATTGATTTCTTTTAAAGTTAATTTTGTTTCTACAGGATTAAATTTGGTAAGTTCGAAATCCAAGTAACTAAATAATTTTTTACATACCTTTAAATTAAAATTATTTTTATTTTCTTCATATTTTTTTGATTTTAAATATTTTATTTCTTCGATAAATACATTTAAATTAAAATTGATTTTAGTTAAAATTTCATCATCTTTTTTTATATCTTCTTTCTTAGATTTGATTTCAAATTCTTTTAAGAGATTGAATAAAACTATATTAGATAAAGTCCCACTAAGCCCTTTTAATGTATGAATATATCTATATTGATCATCTTTATTTAATGAAAAAAAGACATTGTAAAAGTTTTTATAATTATCATAAAAATCAATTAGAGTTTTTCTTAGCAATTTGGAATTGTTATTTAAATTTTTTAGAGCATTATCGATATTTATACTTTTTATATTTTTAAAATCTTTTTTATCATTTCTATTTATATTAAATTCAGAACTGAGAATTAAATTTTCATTTTTAATATCATCGAAGAAAACAGATAATTTATTTAAAGCATCTAATTTATCTATAGGTTTTTTTATATGTGATTTTAGATTGTATTTATCTAAATTATCAATTTTGTCTTCAGCAGATAATGCTATTACTGGAATATCTATATTCAAATCATTTTTTATCTTTAATGCTAAATTATATCCATTAAGTTGTGGCATTTCGATATCTGTTATAACTAAATCATAATCATTATTTGATTTTAAATATTCAAAAGCTCTTATCGAATCGTTAAAATCATCAACATAAAAACCTAAATCCAAAAGAATTTCCTTACTAATAAGAAGGTTTATTTTACTATCATCTATTAATAAGACTTTTTTATGATAGATAGTTTTACTCTTCTTTTCTTTTAATTCTTTAGATTTTTGTTCTAAGAGCTTTGGATTTTTTATTGAAATAGATTCTAATATGCTGTTATAAAGTATGGATTTATTTAATGGTGTTAATATATAGTTGCTATATTTTATAGGTAACAAATGAGATTTTTCAATATGCTTAGATGATAATAAATATAGAGATATATCATATTTAGATAAATAATCTATAAATTTATTGATAATTTTAAAAGGAGTTTTTTCAAGAACATCATAATCAATAAAACCCATAGAATAGTTATGGTTAATAGTTATATTACTTTCTAAAAAGGAACTAAAGCTTAAATAATTATAATTATTAAGGTTTAATTCTTTAGAAAATTCATTGATTAACTCATTTGTCATGATTTTATTATTTATTATAAAAAAATTACTATTTTCGATTAATTTTGGTTCTTTTATTAAGTCTCCAAAATCCATATCTTTGATTCTTAAGTTTAATATGACTGTCATTTTGGTTCCTTGATTTTCGGTAGATTCAATATTTAAAGAACCTTCTAAAATACTTACTAGGTTATTAACAACATTAAGTCCAATTCCAAGACCCTCATAATTTCTTTCAAGAGTCATATCTTCTTGATAAAAAGCATCGTAGATTTTATCAAGATTGATATTTGATATTCCTTTTCCACTATCTTCAACAACAAATTTTAACTTAACAAACTCTTCTTTTTGATCTATAAGCTTCACCAAAAGACTTACAAAACCTTCGTTTGTAAATTTAAAGCTATTATCTATTATATTGTATAAAATCTTATATATTTTCTCATAATCACCAATAAGGTTAAGAGGTACATTTTCATATATTTCTATATATGATTTTAAGTTTTTTAATGAATATTTATTTTTTATATCTTTTTTTAAATTGTCTATTAAATCTTTTAGATTAAAATGTTTAAAATTTATTATATTGTCTTTGCTAGCGTTAATAGTATTTAAATTATAAATTAATTGCTTAATAATTGTAGTTTGTGTTTTTATAGTGTCTATATAATTTAAACTATCTTCATCCATACATTTATTTTCTAAAAAAACTAAACTATTAAATATAATATTTAAAGGTGTATTAAATTCATGAGAAAATTTATTTAATAAATGTTTTTTGAATTGGGATAAGTCGCTATTATAAGAATTATTATCCATAAAGATCACCTTCTTAAAAAAATAAAGTTATACTTATAAATATACCTAATAAAACAGTTAGAAAACATAAAGTAAAATTTGAGTAATTATCTAATAAAAAATATTAATTAATTATTTAGATTAGATTAAACTTAGAATATTAAAATACTATTAGAAAATCATTAAATGCATTGAAATAATGGGATTTGTAGAGTATAGTTTAATTATAAGAGGGAGGTTGAGTTAAGTGACTAAACAGGATTATATGGATGAACTTTATGATTTGCTTAGAAATATAGATGATAGACAAAGGAAAAAAATCTTATATGAATATGAAGATTGTTTTAATACTTTTATGGATCAAGGAAAACATGTCGATGAGATAGTAAAGATAATAGGAACACCAAAAGAGGTTGCAAAAAGGTATGATGTGAAAATTTTCAATATAGATAGATTGAATACGGAAAACTCTAATTTTGGAATAAAAGCGATTATCGCATTTATTGCACTTATGTTTTTTAACATAACTTTTGTTTTAGGCCCTTATGTAACTGTAGTTGTAATGGCTTTTGTATTATTTATATTAGCACTTAGCTTTATATTTGTAGGTATTGCATTACCTTTAGCTATTGCATTAGAACCATTACTTGGTTTTACTGGTTATATAAATATTAATATGGAATTTCAAAATCAAATCTTAGGGAATTTAGCATTTGTTTTTGGCGGTATATCATTTTTATTTTTGGGTATAGTACTGATTTTAGTTGGAATAAAGATTGTAAAACTTATATTCAATCTAACAAAAGCGTATATATTATTTAATATAAAATTGGTTAAAAGTGTGTAAATAAATAATTCGACTTAAAATCAAAACTCAAGAAGAAATAATAGATAAGGGCAATGATAAAAGGAGTGATAGTTTGAAAAAACTAATGATAATAGCAAGTGCATTGTTTTTAATATTTGCAATTTTTTCGATAGTTTGTTTTTCTTTATCAGGACCAAAATTATCACAAGACTTTGAATTAGAAAAGATAAAACTAAATGATTTTAATTTTAAATTAGAATGGAGATGCAAAGATTAAAGGGTGGTGCGAAAGTTGAAAAAGAGAGTTATATTAGTGTTTTTTATATTATTTTTAATATCAGCACTTCTAGCTACAGTATTTTTTAAATTTGCAGGAGTGAAAACTACAAAGGATTTAATATTTGAAGTAAAGCAAGAAGAGAATTTAAGTGATTTTGGACAATCATATAATTATGAGATAAAAGATGTAGACTCTATAACAGTAAAAACGCAGACAATGCCAATAACAGTAAGAAGAGAAGATAGAAAAGATATACTTGTTATATTGGAATCAGAAAAAAATGATTATGATGTGATAAAAACATTGAAAGATAAAAAATTAAATATAGAAGTAAAAGGGAAAAATAAAGTTAGTTTTCTTGAACTAAATGATATTAGTATTGTGATACCTGAACTTTATGAGTTAAAAGAATTAAATTTGCAAAGTACGACTGGGTTTATAAATGTTTATAATGTAGGTGATTTAAATGTATCAAATACATCTGGAGATATTAGCATAAGTGATGGTTATAATGAATTAATTGCATCCAATGTTTCTGGGTATATACAAATTAGTGATGGCAAATATTCTAAAATTCATGCAACTAATGTTTCTGGTGATATAGAATTAGAAACCGAGTTGTTTGATAGTGCTGTGCTTGAAAGTGTATCTGGAGATGTAGTGTTTGACATTGATAAAGATTTTTCTTTTAATTATTATTTTGATACAGTTACAGGTAAATTGGACTTTGATATAGAAAACAATTATAAGAAGATAGATAAGAACATAGGGATAATTGGCGAATATAAGGGTCAAAATAAAAATGATTATAAAATCACTGTAAAAACTGTAACAGGGGAATTTGAGTTGAATAATAATTAAAAATTCATTGCATTATTTACGAATATTTGTTACAATAAGTTGTAAAGCGTTCGGCTTTGCAAAAATTTCCGTTTCATGAGGTGAAAAATATGTCTAGATTAATAGTTGTTGGCTCTCAATGGGGAGATGAAGGTAAAGGTAAAATTATAGATTTTCTTGCTGAACAAGCAGAGGTAGTTGTTAGATACTCTGGCGGAAACAATGCAGGACACACAGTTGTTGTTGGAGAAAATGAATATAAATTACACTTAATTCCTTCTGGAATATTATACAATGGAGAATGTTTTATAAGTGCTGGAACAGTAATTGATCCAGAAGTTCTTCTTAATGAAATTGATTATTTAGATAAAAAAGGAATCAAAGTTGATAATTTAAGAATAGATCAAAGAGCTCACGTTATATTCCCTTACCACAAGAGATTAGACGTATTAGCTGAAGAAAAAAGAGGAAAAAATAACATAGGAACGACTAAAAGAGGTATAGGTCCATGTTATAAGGATAAAACTGAAAGAATTGGTATTAGAATGTGTGATATGTTATCACCAACTTTCAAAGAAAAATTAAAAAGAAATGTAGATGCAAAAAATAAATTAGTTAGAGCTGTTTATGATGTAGATGGTTTTGACTTTGAAGAAATATATGAAGCTTACATGGGTTATGCTAAGAAATTATCTAAGTATGTAATAGATACTTCAATACCTTTATATGATGCATGTATTAAGGAAAAGAAAGTATTATTTGAAGGAGCTCAAGGAACTCTATTAGACCTTGATTTTGGAACTTATCCGTTTGTAACTTCTTCTAATCCAGTATCTGGTGGAGTTTGTACAGGTACAGGAATTGGACCTACTATGATTGATGAAGTTGTTGGAGTTGTTAAAGCTTATACAACAAGAGTAGGTAAAGGACCTTTCCCAACAGAATTATTTGATGATATGGGAGAAAGAATAAGACAAGTTGGTCATGAGTTTGGAACAACTACAGGTCGTTCAAGAAGATGTGGATGGTTTGATAGTGTAATAGTAAGATACGCTGTAAGAACAAATGGACTTACAAGTTTAGCACTTACTAAATTAGATGTATTAAGTGGTATAGATACAATAAAAATCTGTAATGGATATAAGATAAACGGAGAAATAGTAAGAGATTTCCCTGCTAATATAGAAGATTTAGAATTATGCGAACCAGTATATGAAGAGGTTCCAGGTTGGAAGGAAGATATAACTAACGTAACTAAGTTTGAAGATCTACCAGAAAACGCAAAGAAATATGTAAATAAGATAGAAGAAATATGTGGCGTTCATATTCCAATAGTAGCTGTTGGACCAAAGAGAAGCCAAACAATAGTAAGAGAAAATATATTTTAATATATGATATAAATAAAAAAAAGAAGAGTGATTACTCTTCTTTTTTTAGTTCATTTTTTGCATTATAAACAATTTCGTTTATACCATTTTCATTTGAAGTAAGAATTATATTTCTACAAACAATACAAGCTTCGACTAAAGGCCAACCAGACATTTTAAATGTATAAAAATCATCGTCATCCTTAGTAATTTCAAAACTTTGAATAAAGTATTTATTGAATTTTTGTTTATTATATTTATCATCACCATAATTTTTATCATGACTTAGGTTTACTGTAAAACAGTTTTCAAATTTACAAGAAACTAAAAAATCATGAATCTTTGAATCATATTTGATACCTTGTTTTTTTAAATTATCATTATAGCTACTGCTATAAAAACTAAAATCAACAGTATTAAAAAAACTACTGATATTAAATTCTGTTAAGTCTGCATCTATTAGAACATATTTTTTTAATAAAAGTTGTTCTAATTTATCTAAATTAGTCATAATTAACCTCCATTTAATTTTCTTTTTTTAGTTGTATATGTTCTAAATATTCTATTTCAACATCTTTGCATATAACAAAACCACAAAGTCCTAAACTGGCATCAATGTTATAAATTTCATAGTTATTTTCTTCTAAAAAAGATTTTAATGTTAATAATTTATCTTCATCATTAGTTTGTCTTTCAAAAGAAATATTAGTAGGAAGCCCATGATTATAAATTCTTATTAAATCTTCTTTATGAAATTTGTTTAGTTGATGAAATTCATAAGTTTCTATACCAAAAATTATATTAAAATCAATAGAATCTTTAAAATTATGAGCCAAAACATTATTAAATATTATTTTGGATTTTACTCTGTCGTAATTATCATCAAATAAAAGATTTAATGTTATTATTCTGTTTTTGCAATCAACAAAATAAGATTCAACAAGGCTATCATGTATATAGTTGTTTTTCATTATGTCAGACATATAATTACTCCTTATTAATTATTTTTTTTAATAAAAATCATAAAATTAATTTTACCAAATATGAAAACAATATTTATAATTATCTATTTTGCTCTCATCTAAAAATTCATCTATGATTTTTAAAGCTATCTCATAGTCAATAAGATTAAATTCCTTAAATCTACTAACTAGAACATCTTCAAATTCATAAAGATTAATACTTTTATCTTTTTTCTTATTATCTTTATCAAAAGAAACCATCATATCAAGAATTTCATCATTAGGATTAAAGAACAAAAAAGATTTATCTTTATTATAAAAACTAAGTTCTAATTTATTTTTAGTTTTGGAATCTATTATATTGATTAATTTTTTAAAATAATTTTTGCTATACAAATTTTTTAGATATTCATTTAAGTCATTTTTATTATCAAAAGATAATTTATCCTCTTCAATTTCGATTATAAACATACAAACACATCCTTTATAGTTTTATAAAAAACATTTGTAAAATTGTAAAAAATTAAAATATTTAAGTAGATTTTATATTTAAAAAGTTAAAAAATCAATAGTTTAAAAGCTTTTGTAATAATTTTTAAATTTTTTTGAAAACATATTTTGAAAATTATACATATATTGTGATACAATAATAGAGATAAAAATATTTAATAAAAAAGGAGAAACGATGAATACTATATTTTTAGCTAGATAAGGTGAGAACTTTATAATATGCAGAAAAGACTTTTTTATCGAGGTTTTGATAAAGGTTTTTTTGTTGTGCATAATGCTAAAAATATTAACTTCTTATATTAAATTTAAATTTATCATAAAGTAAGTTGCTATCAAATACTAATAAAATAATTATACTAATCGAAATTAGGTAATAAATGATTTTAGACTTGTAATACTTATTATTAGTAATATATTTGATGGCTTTATATTATATGAAATGATGATATATTAAATTTACAACCAGAGTTAGTTTATAGCTCTGGTTTTTTTGTACCCAAAAATATATTTTAGCTATGCACTTAAATATTATAGAAATAAAATTTTTATTGAATTTTAATAATTAAAATCGAATAGGAATAAAAATATAATATGAAGGAAGTGTTGCTATGCTAATAGAGTTAAAAAATATAATAAAAGAATATGACGAAAAACTTATATTAGATAAGCTTAATTTAAATATTAAGGCGAATGAAAAAATAGGTCTTATTGGAGATAATGGTTGTGGAAAAACTACTTTGGTAGATATAATTTGTGGCAAAGAAGATTTTAAAGGTTATTTAAAATATCATAAAAAAAATCTAAAAATAAATTATTTAAAACAAGATAATTTGATGGATGATGATTCATTAAATGAATACCTAAGAAATATGAACAAAGAAGAATTTAAGATATTTTTAAATGATTTAAAGCTTTTGAATGTTGATAATATAAAAGATATAGAGGATAAAAGAATTAATAATTTGAGTGAAGGAGAAAAATTAAAGATATCTTTGGCTTATATATTCACCCAAAAATCAGATATTATAATACTCGATGAACCTACAAATCATATGGATTTAAAGGGGATTAGTTGGCTTATTGAGAAAGTTAATAATTATTATAATACGCTAATTATAATATCTCATGATAGATATTTTCTAGATCAAACTACTAATAAAATAATTGAGATACTAAATAAAAATATAGATATATATGATGGGAATTATACTAGGTATAAGGAACAAAAGGACTTAAAAATAAAGACTCATTATAATGCATATAAGATTCAAGAAAATTATAAACAAGAGATTAATAAAGAAATAAAAAGACTCAAGTCTTGGTCTGATAAAGGTCATAGAGATTCTACTAAAAAGGAAGGATTTAAAGAAAAGTATAGAGTTAGAGCGAAGAAGAAAGACAAACAGATAAAATCAAAGATTAAAAAACTTCAAAAGATTGATTTGCAAGGTGTTAGTAAACCAATAGAAGAGGCTAAAGTTACATTTGATTTTATAAGCGATATAAAAACAGGAAAGACTATATTGGAAGCAAAAGATATAAAGAAATCCTACGATGAAAGAGTTATATTTAAAGAAAGTTCTTTCTATATCAAATCCAAAGAAAAAGTATTATTGTTTGGTTTAAATGGTTGTGGAAAAACAACTTTGATAAAATCAATTCTAAAAAAATTAAAATTAGATGAGGGTAGTATCTATATAAATCCCAATCTTAAAATAGGATATTTAAGCCAAACTCTTAGCAATTTAGACGATGAAAGAACTTTGTTTTCTTATTTTGATAATATGAATAATGAAAAAAGAGGTAAGTTTCAGATTCTATTAAATAATATGGGAATAAAAAATGATATGATTAATCATAAAATAAAATCCCTTAGCTTTGGGGAAAAAACAAGGTTTAAGATTGCTCTTATGATAATTGAAGAGAATAATTTATTAATATTAGATGAGCCTACAAATCATTTAGATATAAAAAGCAGATATATGTTAGAGCAAACCTTAAAAGATTATAGCGGAAGCCTTATAATTGTTTCGCACGATAGATATTTTGCAAAGGCTGTTTGTGATAAAGTACTCTTGTTTGAAAATAAAAAGATAAAAAGAGTTGAATATAGTTTTGAAGAGTTTGTAGCCAAGGAAGAAATAAATAAAGCATATGAGAAAGAAAATATAAATAAGATTAAGGATGAAGTTGATAACTCAAAGAATAAAAATAAATTAAAAAAGCAAAAGAATAAAGAAAATAAAACTTCGAAAGCAGATAAGTTAAAAAAAGAACAGCTACTTGTTATAGAAAATGAAATAACAAATATATTATCCAAATTAAGCATAGTAGATTCTACACATAAGGATTATGATATTTTGGATAAGAAATTTAAAGATGCTTTGGAAAAGAAAACAAAATTACTAAAATATAATTAAAGAAGAATAAAAATAGGATTGCATTAAAAAGATGATGCAGTCCTATTTTATTTTTGCTAATGTACAATTTGTCAGAAAAAAATAAATAATCAATAATTTGTTTTCATGTGAAACAATTATATTATAAAAAAAATAAATTATATTATAAAAACCTCGATTATTCTAAGAAAAATCAGTTTTGTAAACCTATTGTAAGATAAATAGTACAAAATATATGTAAAAAATATGATAAATTTATATTAATTAAAAATTATTAAAAAATCAGAAAGTATATTAAAGACATATGATGAAGCTTGTGAGTATTATGACTTAGAACTCAAATCAGCACATAATGCTAAATCAATATTAAAAAGAAAAGGTGTAAGTAAGTTTGTTTATGTATATGAACAGTTAAATGCAAAAGAAAGTAATAATGACTATATAAATTAGAATAATAAAATTATACGAAATAATCTTAAACGTAAAAACAAGCTGTCATACTAAGATAAAATTTAAAGATATATTGTTTTAAATTATAACACAATATATCTTTATTAAATTTCTTAATCTGATAGCTTTTTAATTTTGATAAAGGATTTTTACAACATCATCAAAGAAATATATCCAATCATCATCATTTAAATTAAATTCATTTATAAACTCGTAATTTTGAGCTTTCCAACCATATTTTTTATCTCTATAATCAAAATAATTATTAGTTATAACTTCTAATTCATCTATAGATGTTTTAAATTCATAAGACAAATCTTTATATTTAATAGTTTTTATACTAGAGTTTGCAATTTCATCATAGATAGTTTTTTCAAGATTCTTTTTTAGCACAAGCAATTTATAAGAATCACCATCATTTGTTAAGAGTGTTTTCTTATCTTCTAGCTCATCAATTTCAAATATCATTTCAATATCATGAAATTCAAATATCAAAAAATCAAGCATATCAGCAAAAGTTTCAAAATCTTTTATCGTAAAATCCTCATTTTTAAAATAAGTAATAGAAGAATTTATGTTGTTCATATTGCTATCTAAAGTCCTTATATTATCCAAAACCGAAATTTTGAATAATTCTTGCTTATAAGATTTTAGATTTTGATTACTAGTATATAAATAGAAATTAAAAATTAAACTTATTATTAGAATGATATGTATATAAGAGATTTTTTTATTAACCAAAAGAACACCGCCTTTAATTACAAAATTTGTATAGTATTTATGCTTAAACTATATATTATGTTGTATAAAAAGTCAATTTTTGATTTAAATACATAAATTATCTTTAAGATTTGTATTTATATATTGAATTTTTTCGATGGTTAAAGAGTTAATATCTTTATTAGAATTTATGATATCTTTAATATCTTCATTTGAAATTTGATTTTTTAGAGTGCTTTGAATATTAATTTCTACATAATTACCATTTGAATTTAGAAATTTAAAATCATCAGTTTGGGCATGACAAATCATAATATTATAAAAAATCATTACAAAGATAAAAAGAACTCTACAAAAACATCTAGTCAACTTAAATACACCCCCTTAAAAAAGTCTGATATAAAGCGATTATATATCAAAAATATTACAAAAATCATAAAATTTTCAATTGACATATTTTTTTAGATTAAATATAAAAAATCCTAAAACACATCCTATAGTATTAAGAATCAAATCTGTTGTATCAAACATAGAATAAGAAATTTGAAATAACAAAAGTTTTTTATTTTTGGATTAATATTAAAGGTATTAACATCTATATATTAAAAATATAAAATTTATACATTAAATTTTAGGTCTTATATTATAATATGTCAATAAAGTATTAAATTAACTTTGATTATTTTTATTTATAAATAAAAAAACTCCCAAAACAAATAAATTGTTTTGGAAGTCATAATATTATTGTTGCCATCTTAAATCTTCACCAAAGAATTCAAATGCCTTAAAATGAGAAAATATTCTTGAGAATATTCTTTCTGTGTAAGAATCTGCAATCTCCTTTGGATCTAAATTTGTTGATATTATTGTTTTTTTCTTTTCTATAATTCTTGTATTTATGATATTAAACAGTTCTGATGTTGTAAATGAGGATGTGAGTTCTGTCCCCAAATCATCTATTATAAGTAGGTCACATTCAAACAAATAATCATAACTATCTTGTAATGATGCTTCCTTTGATTTATTAAATCTAAGTTTTTGGATAACTTCCATTATTCTAAAGGAAGTCTGATAAAGAACCAAAAAATTCTTATCCAAAAGCTCTTTGGCTATACAATTACACATAAAGGTCTTACCTAGTCCTGTTCCACCAAAGAATATCAGATTATCTCCATTTTTTTGTCTAAAATCCTTTATGAAATTTTCAGATTCCAAAAGTATATTCATCATATTTTCTCTTGGCGAAATATCATAATCCATAAATCTATCTTTAGAAAACAAATTGATATTAAAATTCGTGAAATTTTCCTTTAGAAATACTTCACCTAAGTTAGACATTGCATAGGCTTCACTAATCATTTCTTGTATCAAACAAGAGCATTTTTTACCATCTTGCAAAAATCCTTTATCATTGCATTTAAAGCATTCAAATTCAGGTTCTAAAAAGCTTTTATCAAGATGATAGGTTGCTAGAAGTTCATCTTCTTGTAATTTCAATTTAGTTATTTCATCTTTAACTTTAAGTGCTATTTCTTTTGATTTATCTGGATTCAATATGGCTTCTTTGCTCATTTTAAGACCTAAAGAAACTATTTCTTCATTTATTTGCTTTAACTTTGGTATCTCTTTATATATTTTCTCTTTTTTAAAATCCGCATTTTTTATTGCTAAATCACGTTTTTTTTCATAGGATTTTAATATTTTTTTTAAAGTTTTCTGATTCAAAAAATTTCCCTCCTCAATCTTAATCAAAAACTCCACCGTTTGAGCTTTGGGAGTGCGGATGTAAAGATAAATAATTTATTTTTTATTTCTTTTTAAGACGATATTTTTTAAGTCCAAAGAAGAGTATTCATCTGTTCTTTGTTTAAAATTATGAAATTTTGTAGACTTTGTAGATTTTGTTTTATAAGTAGTTTTTTTATTTATATTATTTTCTTTTAATTTTTGATTTTCTTCTTTTTTAATATCCCAAAGAACTTGTTCTTTTAATACATCTTCTAAATTTCTTATATTATTTTTATTCCAATCTTCAAGTATTCCATTGATATATTTTAAATTAGGTGTTTTTGGAGATAGAGTTTCGCTAGCTATTTCACAAGCTTTTAGAATCATATCCAAATCAAAACTTAAATCATCAAGCCAATGATTCATAAGAGCTTTTGCCTTATCTGATGGAAGCGTATTAAATACACCAATTTTTTTATAAATTTCTTTATAAGAAGCAAATCGTTTTGATTTAGAAGCAAAATACTCTTCTAATTTTTCATAGGTATCTAATTTCTTTTCATACCAATCTATAAGCAAACTTTCTATAAAGTTAATATGAGTGGTATTTTTATTGTCAAATGCATAATCATATGCAAATTCTATTACTTTTGCAGGAAGATTATATTTTTCCATAAGTTTTAACACTTTCATCTTCTCATTTGGGGTAACATCTCTTCTTGCAATATAATTTATATTACTAAACATCTGTCTTATATTCTCGTTTTCAACAGATTCAATAAGAGTGGTTGTAGACACATAAGAAGAATTTGAAGATGCTGGTGTCATATTCTCAAGATATAATTTGGATAAATCCAAAAATTCTATGGAATAATCTCCTTCTTCATTTGACTCTCTGTGTTTTTTAATTATACTTTTTTTCTCCCAAAAATCCCATGAACTAAGCACATCGGATAATGGAACATTTAAATTGCTTGCTATGGTTTTATTATTTATATTCTCAATTTTTTCACAAGCATATCTATAACCAAGTAAATATACCATTACATATATGCCGTTTGCCATTGGCATGAAAATATCTATAAATATATTGCTGATTTTGGTTTCTCCAAGATCAACAGGAACTTTTTCTTTAAAAAACATAAAAAATCACCTCAAAAGAATTATAGCACAAAGAAAATGTTAAAAAAATAATATTTGAAATGACTATATAACAAGTGTATATACATTAAGGAAAAAAAATTTTGTAATATTAGTGAATTGCTATTGTAAAGAAACTGTAATATTTGATATAATGTAATAGACGCTGTATAGAAAGGAGAATTCTTATGGATAAAAACCAGAATAAAGATTTAGAAAAAAACGTTTTGAAACCTAGAAAAAAACGCATAGAAACAACTTCTAAAAAGTCTGGACATAAGATTATGAAGACGGTCTTCAATGTTTTAGACAATTTCTCTAAAAAAGAAGAACCTAGCTCAAATCAAAGAAGAAAGTTTGTACACCACTCTAAAAGTGATTCCATAGATAAAAAATATAAAGATAGACTAAATCCTAAGATTTTAGTTACTATAATTGAAGATAAGAAAAATGATATAAAATCAACTAGATTAAAAAGAACAAAACCTGTAGAAGAAAGAAGAATGAGTAGGATTAATAATGAGAACAAAGAAAGTAAGTTAGCAAATGTTAATCATATTAAACCAAAAGAAATATCATCTTCTAAACAACCTTCCAAGGAAATAAGTTCTAATAATCTTAAAGATAGATTTATAAAATACATAAATCAAAATAAGAAATTAGCATCTATTGCTTGTGTTGCTGTATTAGTTTTAGGTATTTCTGGAACTATGTATATGCAATCTAGAGCAGCTTATGAAATGTATTTAGGAGAAGAAAAATTAGGTACTATAAAAGATAAGCAAATGGCTAATAGTATAATAGAAGAGTTAAAGAAAAAAGCACCAGAAGAAATAAAAGATGATGTTAGTATTGGTGAAGAAATAAGCTATAAAAGAGTTTATGTTTCTTCAGATAAAATAACACCAGATTCGCTTCTTAAGGTGAAATTAGAAAAATCAATAGAAATAGCAATTGATTCTAGCTTAGTATTAGTAAATGGAAAAGAAATGTTTACTTTAAAATCTAAAAAAGAGGTAGATGAATTATTCCAAAAACTAAAAGAACCATATGAAGCTATTGAAGAAGATAAATCAAAGATAAAAGAAATAGGATTTTTACAAGAGGTTGAGGTAAAGGAAGGTAAAAATGATTTTGCTTTACTAAAAACTGTTGAAGAAGCTTATGATTTTATAAAAGAAGGCGAAGAAACTACAAAGACATATAAAGTGCAAAAAGGTGATACTGCTTGGGACATCGCACATAAATATGAATTGAATGTAGAAGATATTGAAAGCGCCAATCCAAAAAGAGATATAGCAAAACTTCAAATAGGAGATGAAATAAACTTAAATGTTCCAGAACCATACATAAGTGTTAAGGTTGTTGAAGAAGGAATATTTGAAGAAAAAATTCCTTATGAAGTAGCTTATGAAGATACTTCTAATTTATATACAGGTAGCAAGAAAGTTAAAGTTAGTGGTAGTGAAGGTATTAAAGAAGTTAAAGCTGAAATAGTAAAGATAAATGGTATTGTTTCAAATAAGAATATATTAGGAGAAACAATAGTAAAGCAACCTGTAAAGAAAGTTGTTCTTAAAGGAACAAAAGCAAGACCTAAAACTATGGCTTTTGGTAAATTCGTAAATCCAACAAGAGGTAGAGTTTCATCAAGATTTGGCTATAGATGGGGAAGAAAACATACAGGTGTAGATTTAGCAAATAGTACAGGTACTTCTATAAAAGCCGCAGATGGTGGAAGAGTTACTTTTGCAGGCTGGAAAAGTGGATATGGAAAGCTAGTTATCATCAATCATGAAAATGGTTACCAAACATACTACGCACATTGTAGCAAATTACTTGTTTCTAAAGGCTCAAGAGTATTTAGAGGACAAGAGGTTGCTAAAATGGGTAACACAGGAAGATCAACTGGACCACATCTTCATTTCGAAGTTAGAAAAAATGGAGTTCCACAAAACCCACTTGGTTATGTAAGTTACTAAATAATAAAAACAGATTCTTTGGAATCTGTTTTTTTATTTTGTAAATTATATAATATTCATTATGAAATTAAAAAAACAAAAAATTATCTTTTGATATGAAAAACAAAAAGATGATTTTTTGTTTTTTTTGTTATATACTAAAGGTTGAACCGTGTTAAGTGGAATTCGCGGTTTTATAATAAAAATGAAATTTATAGGTAATATAAATATAATTTAGTGGTATAAAATATATGTAGAAATATATATATGTTTTTTAGTTAAAAGAAATGTCTTGAGAGGAGAGATTTTGATGAATGAAAAGATACTTGTAGTAGATGATGAAAAACCAATAGCAGATATACTTAAATACAACCTTAAAAAAGAAGGTTATGAAATAGAAGTAGCAAACGATGGAGAAGAAGCAATTCTTAAGGCTTATGAACATGAGCCAGATCTTATATTACTTGATATAATGCTTCCAAAATATGATGGTTTTGAAGTATGTAAGAAAGTAAGAGAAAAATATTCAATGCCAATAATAATGGTAACTGCAAAAGAAGAAGAGGTTGATAAAGTATTAGGATTAGAACTTGGAGCAGATGATTACATAACAAAGCCATTTGGTATGAGAGAATTAATTGCAAGAGTTAAGGCTAACTTAAGAAGAAGAGTTGCATTAAAGGAAGAAATTAAAACGGAACCAAAGGATGAAAATAAAATAATCGCAGGAAATCTTATTATAGATCTTATGAAATATGAGGTTAAAAAAGGTGATGAAACTGTTGAGCTTACTGTTAGAGAATTCGAACTTCTAAAATTCTTAGCAGATAAAATGAACCAAGTTTTTTCAAGAGAACAGTTATTAGAAAGAGTTTGGGGATATGAATATTATGGAGATATAAGAACTGTTGATGCTGTCTCTTATACACATCTCCGAGCCCAC
>JAOARY010000047.1 GCA_025210335.1 Peptostreptococcaceae bacterium
CACCTAAAGTTCCAAGGATAAATCCTAAAATAGTTTCGTATACTGATATTCCCACATGCTTAAATATTTCTCCGTTTGAAGAATATTTTATGAATAGCTTGAATATATCAGATGGCTTACTGGTTAAAAATACATCTATAACATTTAAATGAGCAGCCATTTCCCAAATTAGTACAAATAGTACGAGTACTAATATCTGATAAAGTATTATTTTTCTCTTGTTTGATTTAACTGATTTTAAATAAGCTGTGTATTCACTAGAGCAGTTTGTCTTTTTCATCTATATCAAGCTCCTTCCATATTGTATTGAAATAATATTTAAACTCAGGAGCTTCTCTTGATGAAAGCGGTGTTTTAGTTCCTTCTACTGTAAGTTTTATATCGTGTATATTTTTTATTGTGGCTGGGCGTTTTGAAAGAACGGCTATTTTGTTTGCCATTGATATAGCTTCTTCAACATATATATCAAGGCAAAAAATGGATGTAAAGTTCATATGTATTTACAAAATTCAATATAGAAACATTTAGCGTGTCATTTAACTAATATGATTTTATATAAATATACACCAAAAGATAATGAAAATATACTTAAAAGTGAGATATAATATAGATAAAGAGAGGAGTGATAAAGTGGATAGACTAAAGCCCTTAAATGATTTTATCTTTAAAAAACTATTTGGAGAAAATGAAGCTAAGCATAATTTAATTGCATTTTTAAATGCAGTATTAGATAGAAAAGATAAAGATAGATTAGTATCATTAGAAATAATAGAAAATAAAGAATTAACAAAAGAAATGATGGAAGATAAAACAGGTATTTTAGATGTAAGAGCAAGAACAGAAGATGGAACACAAATAAATATAGAAGTTCAACTTACAGATCAAAGAAATATGGATAAAAGGACTTTATTTTACTGGGGAAGATTGTTCAATGAAGGTATTAGAAAAGGTGAAGACTATAGAAAGTTATGTAAAGTAATTACTATAAATATACTGGATTTTGAATATCTATCATTAAACAAATTTCATTCTAAATTTCATTTATGGGAAGACGAAGAGAAAGATTATATGTTAACTGATTTAGTTGAGATACATTTTATTGAAGTACCTAAATTCAATGAATTAGATGAGAAAAATTTAAAAGAAGATAAGCTTCAGAGATGGTTAACTTTTTTTAACAAAGACATATCAGAAGAAACTTTAAAGGAGTTGATGGATATGGATGAAGATATAAAAAGAGCAGAAGAAAGATTAGAATATCTAAGTAGTGATAAAAAAACTATTGAGTTATATAAAGCTAGAGAAAAATCACTGCATGAAAGAGAAAACATGATAAATAGTGCTAAGGAAGAAGGAAGAGAAGAAGGGAGAGAACAAGAAAAAATAAAAATTGCTAAAAGTTTATTAGATATTTTAGATGTAGAAACTATAGCATTGAAAACAGGATTAAGCATACAAAAAGTAAAATCATTAAAAAATTAATGTATGAACAAAAAAGTGGACTTTTAATCGTTTGGTGGTGATAATTTGAAAAAAGCATTTAATACAACAGGAACATGCATACCATCAATGCATTATATGGTAGATATAAAAGATAAGCTTGATAATATAGAGAATATTATAGATAAAGGTAACTATTTTGTAATAAATAGACCAAGACAATACGGCAAAACAACTACTTATATACTTACTAAAAAATAAATTAAAATCAAAATATTTGGTATTAATTTGTAGCTTTGAAGGAATCGGAAGTGAAACCTTTAAAGATGAAAAGACGTTTAGTAATAGAATTATAAAGCTAATGGCAAAATCAATTAGGTTAACCTGATAGTACTTGGGATAAATATATTATTCAAAAATCAGTAAAGTATATATTGAGAGAGAAAAATACTTTATTTGATGATTTGATAAAAAATTTAGAAAATAATAATGAACTTTATAACTTGGTTAGAAAGATAGTTTTAGATGAATATAGGATAAGTTTTAATAGAGCAAATCCAATAATAGATTTAGGATTTGTTTGTGGGATTTTTATTACTATATCTAGGTCATGGTTTTACCATGATCTTTATTTATGGTAAAATATAGAAAAGGATACAAGTGCATGGAGGTTCGATAGTGTGATTTATTCATTTAGAGAGTTATCAAAAGAACAAAGAAAAAAATTGTATTGCTTTATAAAAGAGTTTGGGTTCAATTTTTATTTTAATACTTATGAAGAAATGCTATCAAATTATAGTGGAGTATTATTTGATAATGGAAAGAGTTATTTTACATTATGGGATAAAGAAGAGATAAAGGGTACTATAGGGGTTATTAGCAAGGATATTAAAGAAAATGGAGAAATATTTTTTGCAAGTATTAACATATATGAAAATAATCAAAAATACTTCGAGAAACTATTAAAATACTCTATTGAATATGCAAAAAAATATAATCCTAATAAGATAAAGTTAGGATTGAAACCTAATTCTAAGCACATAATGTCAACTGTAAAAAAAATAGGTTTTAGAGAAGTTTATAAAGCTGTTATTCTTAGGTTAGAATGTAGTGAAAAATTAAATTCTATAGAAATTCATAATTCTATTAATTTTGAAAATCTAAGTGATAAAAATAAAGATGTATATAAAGTTATTAACAATGAATCATTTAGAAATTCTCCTAATTGTGGAGTGATGACAGATAAAGAAATAAAAGAATTATTAAAGAAAAGAAATGAAAAAAGTTTAATAGTAGGCATAATATATTCTAATGAAGAGCCTGTAGGTATATATGAACTTCATATACAAGAAGGGATAGGATGGGTTGATACTATTGGTATATTACCTAAATTTCAAGGAAATAAATTTGGGAAAATACTTTTGAAAAAGTCAATTAATATATTGAAACAATTTGAGGTAGAAGATATAAAATTAATCGTTATAAGCTCAAATAATATAGGGTATAGTCTATATAAAAAATATGGATTTGTAGATGATGAGATTCTAAGTTATTGGTTTGAAAAATAATATACGATAATATATACTTGAGACTGCTAATAACTATTAATAGCAGTTAATTTTTTATTCTATATGAAACTATATCATTTTTGGTTTTATGGATAACTTATTGAAAAAGCTACACTTGCAACTATTTTGATTTCGTTTCATACTATGTAAAAATATAACTAATGTACATGATATAATGATAAATAATTAAAAAAACTAAGGGGGGGACATTTGTATGGGAAAGAAGTTTTTTACATTTGTAACTATATGGTTAGTTTCTATAAGCTTTATGCTATTTGGAGAAGATAGTTTTGCTGTTGAACAAAGTGTAAAAGTCAGATTACCAAAATTTAATGTTACTATAAATGAAAATAAGATTGATAATTTACATCGAGAATATCCACTTTTGCTATATAAAGATATGACATATTTTCCAATGACATGGTATGATTGCAGGCTTTTGGGATTAGAAACAAAATGGACACAGGATGAAGGTTTTAAAATTATTCAAAGTAATGTTACATCATCTTATGTACCATATAAAACAAAACATAAAAATAGAAATAGTTATAATGCAACGATACCTACATTTAAGATTACAGCAAATGGGAATGCAATCTATAATTCTAAAGAGGAATATCCTCTTTTAAGTTTTAACAATGTAACATATTTTCCACTCACATGGAAATTTGCACATGATACATTTGGATGGGAATATGATTGGGATAAATCAAAAGGACTCATGATAAAATCTAATAACCCACAGGTAAAAACAGTAAATCTTCCTAAATATGCAGGTGAAAATGATGTTGCGGTATTTAATGGTTATTATTATTTTGTAGAGACTGTAGATACTGTAAATAAGACAAATAAAGTGTATAGAGTTAAGGATACTAATATATCTAATAAAGAATTAGTGTATTCCTATGAAATAGATACAAGCTATGGCTTTAATAATAGTTTGACATTTTATAAAATAGATAAAACTCTCTGGTTTTATTATCATTCTGGAGGAGCTGTAATGGGGGAAGATGTATATTGCAAGGTAAATAATGATGGAAAAGCTACAGTAGAAGAGAGTGGTTATCTTGATTTTAAAAATACTTCAAAGGGTACGCTTAAGATATATCAAGGACCTCCTTTAAATGGACCTAATCTTTTTCTTGAATCAAAAGAAGGTGGTATAGATAAAGAAAAAAGAAAAAGAATAGGAAATCAAAACCTTACATATGGATGGCACATACAAGATGGATATAGCCCTGATCGTTGTACTACTGTTATAAATGATAATGTTTATATACTTGCATCTACATATCCAATAAAAGATGGTGAGCAAAATTTTATTTATACAATAGATTTAGATACAAATGAAACTATAAAAATTACAGATTTTGGAGTTAAGAATTTTAAAATAGCAAGTAATAAAATTTATTATGTAAAAGATGAAGATAAATATTTATATGTATCAAATCTAGATGGAACAAATGAAAAAAAATTATCTGATAATAAACTTGAAGGTTATGAAGATGGATATTATGAAGTAGATGGAAATGTATATTATACTGTATCAGAGCAAGATGGAAGGATGAAACTTTATAAGGTAGTTATAGACAAAGAAGATAAACTTGTATTGAAGGAAAATTTAAGAAATATAAAAATAGAAAACAATAGATTAATATGTACTCTTTTAGCAGAAGAAGATTATGGTATAAAAGTGTTTAATAAATCTGGTGATTTGAATTTAGCAATTACAGATCAAGTTTCTAATAGTTCTGTAGATGGTGAGAAAATCTTAATAACTTCAGGAACAGATAAATCAATAAAATTAGTAAAATTGAAAAGTAATTAAAAAATATTAATTTAAAAGATCAAAAGGTCGTAAGGTTGAAATTTTTGTATTATTTGTGAATTATAGTGAATAGAATGTATAAATAATAATATATACTTGAGACTGCTAATAACTACTATTAGCAGTTATTTTTTTTGTTGAAAATAATATCTTTATTAAAATATATTATGATAAAATAATTTTATAACGAGTATGGTAGGTGATTAAAATAAAAAATATTTATGATTTTAAGAAGAAAATAGTATCAGTAAATGAAATACAAGAATATTTTAAAATTCAAGATTATATTGAATTAGTAAACTTTATTAAAGATTTGACGCAAGGTGGTAAATTAAAAGAAGTAAAGACAAGTAAATTAAATGGGATGAATCCAGCCTTGTTTAACAAATATAGAATATTAACAAAAGGTGTAGATAATACAAAATATATAGATGAAATTAATTATAGTTTCTATTTTACATTTAACAAGGATTATTATTTGTCTAATATTGATAAATACAAAAAAGATAGAAGTTATATAGAAAAATTGACTAATTACTTTAGAAATTATAGTGAAAGACTAGATATTCCAATGGCTATTAATGAAAGAAGCTATGATATCTTCTCTGAAGAAAAGTTTTTAAAGTATGAAGGAGGACTAAGAATTCTAAAAAATCTAGGAATAAGTCTAGAGAGCATAAATATATATACAACTCCAGAACCCTTCGTTTATTTTTCCAAAAATAAAGATAATAATCAAGATGTATTGATTATTGAAAATAAAGATACTTGGTATACTTTGAGAAAACTTATGATAGAAAATCAAAATACATTTTTAGGAGCGTCTTTTTCTACCATAATATATGGACAAGGAAAATGTATTGAAAAATCTTTAGAGGAGTACGAATTTACTGTTGAAAAATACTTGTTTAATCCCAATAAATTAATTTATTGGGGCGATATAGATTATGAAGGAATAGGAATATATGAAAGATTAAAAGAAAAATATGAAACTAAGTTTAAAATAGAGTTATTTAGACAAGCCTATAAGGAAATGGTAAAAAAATCAAAAAAAATAGATTTAAACTTTTCAAAGGATAAACAAAATAAAAATATAAAAGGAATTTTCTATGATGAATTAAAAGATATTGAAGCTGATATAAAAAATATTTTAGAAAGAGGAGAATATATACCTCAAGAAATATTAAATTATCAAATTTTAAGAATAGGAGCTAATGAAAGTGTATGATTTTTTGAATAATTTTCATAAGAGAATGGAGAAATTATCTTATTCATTTTTAATTGATAACAAAATATCTGTAACAGGACAGCTAAAAAATTACGGATTTAGCACTAACGAGCAGATAAATCTTGTTTATGTTTTAATGTGTTTTGTATTAGATAAATCATTAAAGGATGAAGAGTGTACATTAGATAATATGTCTAATTATTTAGATAAGATAATTTTAAATTATTTTGATAAGGATATAAAGGAGGAAGAGGTTAGAGAAATTACTAGATTTATAATTTATAGAGTATTAAGAAATGAAGGAAAGCCATTTATTTTTAACACTTTAAATTATTCAAATGATGAAAGGGTAGTGTATGAATACCATCTTCTTCAGCAAAAGCCATCAAGGGATAATAAAAATAAGAGTACATTTTATCTTACACAGGAAGGCTATAGATTATTACTGGGTTCATTAGAGATTGATGAAAAAATGCAAATTGATATAAATCAAATGATATTAGAGCTGAGCTTAAAAAGAAAAAATTTCTCTCAAGGATTAACTGCAATAGAAAATTTAAATAATCTTATTAGATCTCAAATAAGCGTAATAAATAATTTTATATATAGAACAAGAGAAAATATATTTTCTATAAATCAGGAAGAGTTTCAAAATAACTTTTTGAAAAATATTGAAGTATTAAAGGAACAAAATGATAGATTTGAAGAATTAAAGCAGGTTGTAATATTAGAAGAAGAAAGATTGATGTCAAACAACGATAAAGTTATAGATGAAAATTTAGAATCTTTAAGACAGCTTGGAAGAATAAAGGAGCTTTTAATTTCAATAAGTCAAAAATCAGGTTCTCTTATAAGTAAGCATTTTCAATTTAAAGATGAGTACAAAAACGCTTTAGAAGAAGCTAGCTATTATTATAGCAATAAAAGGATAAATATAAAAGAGGATATTTTAAAGCCTATAGAAGAAGATGCTATGGCTCTTGATAATATTTATAAAATATTTAATCCACTTTTTATACCAAAGATAAAAAAGAAATTCAATATAAATAAAATATTTGAAGAACAAAAAATATATTCATCAGAAGATGAGGAAGACGAAGTTGAAATAGATGAGATAAAGGAAGAACAGGAATTAATAAATAACTTGATAAGAAGAAAAGAAGAGTATCAAGGAATAATTTCGTGCATGTTAGGATTTATTATTGATAAAAAAAATACTGATTTTAGAGCATTGGCAGATTATTATTCTAATAAAAATGATGAAGAATTTAAAAAATTAGTTCCAACAGTTAGACAGCTATCAGAGATAGTGATTGAGTTTTTGAGACTTGGAGAAATAGATATAGAGGAAATGATGAATGAATACGAGGAAAGTTATATTAATGAAGAAATAGAGCTTGATCTTAGGCAATTATTAGTTAATGAAATAAATGAAAAGTATAGATTCAGAATGCCAAAAAAATTGAAATTTTATAGAAGTGATGAAATAGATATAGTTGAAGTAAAAGAGAGAGTACATATTGATAAAAATATAGAAAGTTTTGAATTCACTACAATAGAAACTGTGAGATGTCCAAATTTTATAATGCATATGGAATAAAGGAGGAACCATGTATACGATAGATGAAATAAGAAACTCAATAAAAATATACAATTATCTTCAAGAACACGGAGAATTAACAGTAAATGATGATAAAGAATTATATGAATCTTATGCTACTGAGAAGATAAAAGATATATTAAGAGCTTATGAAGATGAAGTAGGAGTTAAAATAAGAAAGTTTGATAATACCATATATTTAATACCTAATGTAGAAAATGAGTTTTTGGGATATAAAAGAGCAGAGCTAAAAAGAGAGATATTTGGGAGAGCAGATATGAAGAATATAGATTTCTTTTTAGCTAGTTATATTATTATTTATTTAATAACAGAGTTTTATAGTGGAAAAGGTAAGAATGCTCAGATAAGAGATATGATTGAAATTGGAGAGATAGACGAAAAACTTACAGAAAGGTTTGAACTATTATCAAGTGTGGAAGATAAGTCATTAGATTATGAAACTAAACTTGCCATAACTGATATTTCAAAGCATTGGTTTACACTTTTAAATGAAGATAATATGACAAAGATTAGAACTAGAAGATGGTATATATATCAAGTTTGCTCGTTCTTAAAAAAAGAAAAACTAATAAATATTCAAGATGAAACAGCTATACTGCCAACTAAAAAGTTTAACACATTAGTTGCAAATTACTTTTTAAATTATGATAGGATACAGGACATAAATAATATTATAAATTTGAAAATTCAAGAAGAAGGTGAAGTTTAAATGCCTAAATTAAGTAAAACAAGAATAATAAATCTTAACTATAATGATGGGAAAAGAACTATATATAACGAGGTTTTTGACTATGGAAATGGTAAGGATACTTTGTTTTCAATGGAAAATGGAGTGGGAAAAACGGTATTAATACAATTTTTTATGCAGCCTTTTTTAAAAAGAAAAAGAGATTTATCAGGCAGGAAATTTGAAGATTATTTTACGAATAATACTCCGACTTACATAATGCATGAGATATTATTAGAAAATAAAGAAAAATTTTTAGTTGGAATGATAATAAAAAGAGATATAAAAAATGAAGATGATAAAAATAGAATAAGAATACTAGCATTCACGAATAAATATAAAAAAACAGATTCTTTTGATATAATAGATATTCCTTTTATAGAAGATAGAACAATATTAAAATTCTCTCAAGCAGAAAAAATAGCTAAAGACTATAGCAGAAGAAAGAATAATTTTAAAGTCTATAATTTTAATGACAGCACAAAGAAAAATGAGTATTTTAATGAATTAGAAATACATAAAGTTAATCATAAGGAATGGGAAAATATTATCAAAAAAATTAATAATGATGAATCTGGTCTTTCTAACCTTTTTGACAAATGCAAAACGGATGAAGCACTTATAAGAACTGAGATTATTCCTTTGATTGAAAGTAAATTAAATAGCGAAACAAATCAAATAGAAGCTATAAGAGAAAATCTTGTAAAATACATACAAAACTATAAGGGAAGTAAAGAGGCTATAGAAAAAGTAAAATGCTTTGATGAATTTATAGAGGACTCATCAAAGATAAAAGAAAAAATGGAAGAAGGAACAAGTGTTGATAATAAAAAGAATAAATTATTAAATAATCTTGCAACACAAGCAAATTTATTAGATGATTTTATAAAAAATAAAAATAAAGAAAAAAAAGATTTTGAGAATTACATTTTAGAATTAAAGGAAGAATTAAGAATTTTAAATTATGAAAAATTATCTTATGAGTATCATACTCTGGATAAAGAAATATGTGATTTGAATACTATTTTAGAAAGTATTCAAAATGATATAGATTCAAAAAATAATCAAAGAGAAATCTATGATAAAGAGTTGAATATACAAAAAGCAGCTGAAATATATGAAAAAATACAAGCTTTAAATAGAAAACTATCCAGTATAAAAGAACGATTAGCAAATTATGAAAAAGATGATAATGAGATAAATAGAAATATAAAAAATTATAAATTTACTCTTAATAAAATATATGATGATGAAATAAAAGAGAAAATTGATGTATTAGAACAATTAAAAACAAATATTCAAAAAATAGAAAAGCAAATAGAAGATATGTCAAGTCAAAAAAGAAATATAAATAAAGAATTAATTAATATCTCAAGTAATATAGCTTCTAGAGAAAAATATATTAAAGACTTTGAAAATAAAGAACAAATGTTTAAAAATAACTATGAGGATTTTAATATTCAAAGAAACCCTATATCAGGTAAATACAATAAAAGTGAATTAGATAAATATAAAAAAAATCTAGATAAAATAGAAAAAAAATCAGAAAAAGAAGTAACTGAACTAAATAAGAATATAGAGAACGTGGATAATAATATAAATGAATCTATTGTTAAACAAGAAAAAAATATAGAAAAATTAAGTGAATATAAGATTGAATTAAATCAAATTCAAAATGATTTAGATTATTTTAAAGAAGAAACTTTGAAAATAGAAAATATATTAGAAATAAAGCATTTTGAAAGAAATGTTAAAAAACATAAAGATTCTTGTATAAATAAAATAGTAGAAGATATAAACAATTTTGAAAAAAATAAAGAAAAAATAATTAAAGAAAGAAATGAAATATATGATATTATCCTAAAATATAAAACAGGCTTGGTAAATCTTCCTAAAGATTTAGAAAAAGAGTTTGAGGATAGGGATATAGAATTTGAGTATGGACTGAGTTGGTTAAAGAAATATAAAGGAAATTTTCAAGAAAAATGTAGAATTATAGATATAAATCCATTTCTACCTTATTCCTTGGTGCTGAGTAAAAAGGATTATGAAGTATTAAAGAGTCAAGATATAGAGGTATTTACTTCTTTACCAATACCAATAATAGATAAAAACAATCTTCATGAAAAAAAAGAAATAAAAATTTTAAATAGTTTATTAAGTATAAATAATCAAGATTTTATACTTTCGTTTAATAAGCTTTTAGTAGATGATAATAAAAGACAAAAGCTTATTTTAGATAGGGAAAATAAAATTAATATTTTAGATAAGGAAATAAATAAAATAAAAGAAGCTATAGAAATAAACCAAGGATATAAATCTTTAATACTTAACTATTCTTTTAATGGAGACGAGGAAGAAAATCTAAATTATGGAATAAAAGTACTAAAAAATAATATAGAGGAGACAGAAATTAAATTAAAAGAGTTAAAAATATTAAAAGAAGAGTATAATAAAGAACTTAAAAATTTAAAGAATAATTTAAAATCAAATTTAGAAAAACTAGAGAATCTAAAAATTCAAAAAAGAGAATTTGTAAATTTTTCAAATGAGTATCAACTGTATATTGAAAATAAAGAAGAGATTATTGATTTTAATGAGCAACTAAAAATAAAAAATGATGAGCTTTCAAAAATAGAAAATGATATACAAAATTTAAGCGATAATAAAATAAATGATAATATAGAGCTTAGAAAAACAGAAGATGAAAAAAAATTAATAATAAATAAAAAAGAGGAACTAGGTCAAATAAAAGAGGGTGAATTTATAGAAGAAGATATGAATTCACTAGAGGGAAAGCTTAAAGCTTGTTTAGATAAATATGATGCCGATAAAAAAAGAGATTTAGAAGATGAAAAAAATTATCAAAATGATATAAAGGACAAAGAAGGAAAATTAAAAAAAATAGTACAAAATGCCAAATTAAATGACGAATTTTATAATGTTAGATATGATGAAGGTATTGAAAATGATTTAGAAGAAAAAATTAAAAATACTACTGAAGAAATAAATAATTTAAAAGAAAATCATCAAAAAAATAGAGATAGCAAATTAAGGCTAGAAGGTGAATTAAACGGTAAAAAAAGAGAATTAAATAAGGCAGGATACAAAGAAGTTTTATCACTTGAGGAAATTAAAGATATAAATTTTAAAGAAAGAGAAAACAGATATAAAAAGGATTTAAAAGAATATAAAGAAATTTTAAAAGAATATGATAGTAAAATTCAAAAATTACAAAGCATATTCTATAAAATTGAGAAATTCAAAAGAATAACATGGAAAAATACAGATGAGAAGTTTGATTTTGAAGACATAGAAACATTAAAAAAACAAATAAATGATTTATTAAATGAGCATGAAGCTGTTAATAAAGTATATGAAAAAATTGAAAAAGAAATTTCAAATCTTTTTATAAGTTCCTATGAGAAATATAGGGATAAATATGATTTGTTAAAAGATAGGCTCCTTGATTTTACAAAAGAAGAGAGTAAGATACAAGCAAGAGGAAAGTTTGAATCCTTAGTAGAAGTAATAGAAAAAATGAGAGATACAGAAAGATTAAATCTTGAAAATATAAAAAATGAAGAAGACATGGTTATCAAACTGATTTTAAGGTATTCAAAAAATATATACGACGAGATAAAAAAAATAGATAAAAAATCATCAATAAAAATTCATGGAAAAATAAAAAAAATGTTAGAAATAGTTATACCACAAGAAATTGAAGAAGAGGGGTTAAAGGATTTTATAAAGAATATTGTGGAAGAAGTAGTACAATTAGATGGAAGCTATAGAGAAATTATAGATACTAGGATTAAAACATCAGTATTATTAGGAAAACTTATAGGCAACATAAATAGAATAAAGGTGTTTATAAATAAAATAGAAAAAAGAAGATTGGTAAAGAAAAGATGGGGGGAAGCTTTAAATCAAAACTCAGGAGGAGAAAAATTTGTATCAATGTTCATATTATTAGCAAGCTTGATGTCTTATATGAGAAGAAAAGAATCTGAAATAGGAATAATAGAAGATAGCAAAATTATAATTATGGACAATCCTTTTGCTAAAACTAATGCAGAGCATCTACTCGAGCCTATGTTTGATATTGCGAGTAAATATGGAATTCAATTAATATGTTTTTCGGGTATAGGAGGAAGCTCTGTATATAATAGATTTGATAGAATATATGTAGCAAAGGTTATAGCAGATAGATTTAGAAATAAGGATAAGGTTGAATTTGTTAAAGATACAGGAAAAGATTCTCTTGAAATAAGTAACTTGGAGTTTATACAGGAACAAATATCTTTAACCTTAGAATAATAAAATTAATGGCAGATTGTATGTCTGCCATTAACTTTGCCATTTAAGGAAGGCAGCTTCTGCAATATCATGTGTCACCATTATAGTAGTTTTATTCTCATTCTTTATAATTTGAGCTATATCATTACAAACCAAAAGTCTGGTCTGATAATCAAGTGCTGAAAAAGGTTCATCTAAAAGCAGTATGTCTGGATTAACAGCTAGAGTTCTAATTAGGGCAACTCTTTGTCTCATACCACCTGAAAGCTCTTTTGGGTAGTTGTTTCTAAATTCCCAAATTCCATAAAGCTTAAGCAGTCTTTCTATCTTTTGTAGGGCTTCATTATTTAATTTTTTTTGTATCTCTAGTCCTATTTTTATATTATCTAATATAGTTCGCCATTCAAGTAGATGATCTCGTTGAAACATATATCCTATCTTGCCATTAATAACGACTTCTCCTCTTGTAGGAGTTATGAGACGTGATAATATATTCATTATTGTGGATTTACCACAACCAGATGGACCAACAAGTGCTAGAATTTTACCTTCTTCTAAAGTTAAATTAATATTCTTTAAAACATTTAGTTCACCTTCTAATGTATAGTAATTCATAGAAAGGTCTTTTATTTGAACAATAGGTTTCATATTACTCCCCTCCCCTTAGGAGAAAAAATTTATGTCATATAATTTATATTATTAAAATAGAGGTGAATTTGTACCTATATCATATTTTATGTATATATTTACAAATTCTTTTTAAAATTTACAATAATTGAAAAATTACATTGCTTATAAGATTATTTTTATGATAAAATAATCTCAAATATAGGGTAAAATTTTCCTTGATATTTCACATATCATAATGCAATTATTTAATAGAAATACGAAATTTTAAGGTTTAGTTTGATCCTAATTATATAATGAGGAGGGATTTAACAATGAGTGAAGCAGTTATTAAGAAAAAAGGTCATCCAGCAGGTTTTTGGCTGGTATCAACGCTTCAAATATTTGAGAGATTTAATTACTATGGTATGAGAGGCCTATTAATGTTGTTTTTAACAACAACTGCAATCAAGGGTGGACTTGGACTTGATACCGTTACAGCAGCTACTATTTATTCAACATTTACTATGAGTGCATATTTTATTCCGCTATTAGGTGGATATATAGCAGATTCATTTTTGGGAAAGAGAAATACTTTCTTTATAGGTTCTATACTTATAGCAATTGGAACTTTCATGTTGTTTATTACTAATACAAAAACTATGTTATACGGAGCTTTATTTTTTCTTGCAATGGGGAATGGTCTTTGGAAGCCTAATATAACTTCTATTGTAGGGGATTTTTATGATAATAATGATCCTAGAAAAGATGGAGCATATTCTATTTTTTATACATTTATAAATATGGGTGCTTTTTTAGCTCCTCTTATATGTGGCGCAGTTGCAGAGAAAATGTTTGCAGAAACAAATGGAACAGAAATTATAAGTTATGGATATAGATATGGATTCCTGACTGCATCTATAGGTATGTTAATTGGAACTGTAATATATATCTTATTGGGTAAGAAATATCTTGGTGATGTTGGAAAATATGATGCATCTAAAAAACAAGCTAAAGATTTAAATAATTCACAAAAACAACCTTTAACAAAGGATGAAAAGAAAAGAGTTTTCGCAATTTGTGCACTTTCTTTCTTTGTTGTGGTTTTCTGGGCTGCATTTGAACAAGCAGGTTCGAGTTTAACTATATATACAAATGATTATATCAATAGAAATGTAGGTGGATTTGAGGTTCCAACAAGCTGGTTCCAATCTATAAATCCATTCTTATGTATGGTTTTAGGTCCTATATTTGCTATGTGGTTTGTTAAGTTATCTAAGCGTGAAAAAGGAGATATTCCTACAGCAACTAAAATGGGTTATGGATTAATTATTCTTGGTATTGGATTTGGACTTATGGCTGGAGCAGCTCTTCAAAGAGGAAACTCAACGGATATAGCAATAAAAGCAAATATATTATGGTTATTTGGTGCATATACTATGCATACAGTTGGAGAAATGTTCTTATCTCCTGTTGGATTATCTATGGTTAGTAAGCTTGCTCCAAAGCAAATTGCTGCTGTTATGATGGGAGTATGGTTATTTGCAACTGGTGTTGGTAATTATATAGCAGGTATGTCTGCAGCTTTTGTTGAATCTTGGGGAGGACTTCAAGTATTTGGACTTGTAACCGCAATAACTATAGGCTCAGGAATTCTTCTTTGTGCACTTAGTCCAATGTTCCAAAAGATTATGGTTTTAGATAACGAGTAACGAATACATTAATACCTTAATAGTTTTTACTATAAGGTATTTTTTGTGAATTAGGTACAAAAACATATATGTATTTTATGGATTATATTGTATAATTATGTACAAGAGGTTAATAATACCTAAATACAAAACTAGGAGGAGAAGTATGGGACTATTAAAGAGAAATAGTAAACGAGCTATGGCTATTATAGTAACGGCATCTATGGTAGTTGGATCTATGGGAATTTCTTTTGCTGCTAATTTTTCAGATGTTAACAATCACTGGGCGGCAAAACAAATTAATTCATTAGTAAATAGAGGAATTGTAAGTGGTTATAATGATGGTACATTTAAGCCAAATAACTATATTACAAGAGCAGAATTTATATCATTAATAAACAAAGCTTTTAATTATAAGCTAGTTTATGATGTTGACTACAAAGATGTATCATTAAAGGACTGGTATTATGATGATTTAAGAAAGGCAAAAGCAAAAGGGTATATATCAGGATATGAAGATAATACTATAAGACCTAACAATAAGATTACAAGACAAGAAGTAGCTGTAATTATGGCTAAGGTACTTAACAAACA
>JAOARY010000048.1 GCA_025210335.1 Peptostreptococcaceae bacterium
ATATTAAAGATTATTCAAATGAAGAGGATGTTGATGGTGCTATAAATGAAATTGTAGAGGATATAAAAACAATAGCAGCAGCAGAACAAGACCAATATCAAAAATCATTGGAATATGAGCTAAATGATGAAAATACTAACGATATGGATGATGATGACACCAAAAATAATAAAAAAAATAACGAAGATGATATAAATGGCTAGTGATCTATATAAAAAATTATGCAAAGAAGCTCAAAATAATAAACTAAATCTAACTAAAAAGAATTTTAAAACAATTAGAGATATGTTTAAAGAATTAAGTAAGGAATTAGAAATAAAAGCAGTTAAGGCTAAAAGAAAAAGTTTGAATGAAAGATTTTTATTAGATTATAAAAAAAGTATCGATAGATCATTAAAAATAGTTAGAGAAGAACTTTATAAAAATAATAAAAAAATAATACTTGAATCTGCTAAGTATGCTAATGAAGTTCAATTAAGCTTTTTTAACACCATAAATAATCAATTTGATTTAGGACTTGATAAAACCTTTAATGTTGTATTTTCTAAAGTTCCAGAGGATGCAATAAAAGAAATTATTAGAGGTGAAATGTACAAAGATAGAAAAGGTCTTTCTTTAAGAATATGGACAGATACAAACAATATGAGTAAAGATATAGATTATATAATATCAAAAGGTATCGCAGAAAAGAAAGATGTTTATTCTCTATCTAAAGACTTAGAAATGTATGTTAATCCAGAATCTAAAAAAACCTTTGAATATAATAAAGTTTATCCAGGTACAAGAAAACAAATTGATTTTAATGCTCAAAGATTAGCTAGAACCTCTATAAATCATGCATTCTTTCTATCTAATATAAGAAGTTGCAAAAGAAATCCTTTTGTAGAGGGTATGAAATGGGAACTATCAATGTCTCATCATGAAAGACAAGTAATAAAATTTGGTCCAGATGAATGTGATGATTACGCAGAACAAAATGAGTATAACATGGGTAGAGGTGTATTTCCTCTATCAGAGCTACCTCTTCCACATCCTCAATGCTTATGTTCTCAATACGCAGTACTATCTAAAAGCTTAGAGGACATTGGTTCTGATTTAGCTAAATGGGTTAGAGGTGAGAATAATCCTTCTTTAGATAATTGGTATAAAAAATATTATTTAGATTTTATACAATAATTTTTATTATGTAATTTAGGGTTTCAGTACTTTCATAAAAAACTTGTTATAATAAATAATAAATCAATTCTAATAGGAGGCAACTATTGATGAATATTACTTATAACAACTTAGACTCTAAATTATTACTAGACAACTTAAAAATATTTTTGAGAGGTTATTCAAATTTATTGAAAATAGTAAATGATTTTGAAGCTGATTATTTAAAAAAATATAAAAATATCGATTTAAGATTTTTTAAACAATTATTGCTGAAGTATCCAACTGAAAAGAAATTAATAATCATTATCGATTTTTTAAATGATGAATTATATCATAAAGAAAAAATTGATTATAATTTTATACTAGAAAAATTTATATTCAATATGGAAAACCAAATAAAATATTCTAATTTAAATATAAAAAATAAAAAAGATATAGTGATTAATAATTATTTAAAAATTATTAATCATACAAAAAAATTAAAATTAGAGTATAAAACCTTAAATAAATATCGTTTTGAAGCACTAAAAAATGATTTTTATAAATATATAGAGAACAATAATTTTGAAAAATTCTCAAAAATAGCAGCAAAAAGTTTTTTTAGAGAATTTTCAAATGAAGAAGAAAATAAAGATATTGTTCACTTGTTTAAATTTATGAAATTTGAACATTTAAAAGATTTAGTTAAGACAAAAAAATTGTATCTTGTGAAACATAATCAGTGGGAAGATAAAAATGAAATGTACTTTAATTTAAAAATCAAGGAATATAAAAATTTCAAATTATTATTTAATTATATTTACAAAAATTTTAAAGTTTCTTATCTATTAAAATATAAAAATTTATCTTTATGTGATATTGATTACCTTCAAAATTTTGTTTTAAGTAAACTTTTTGATATTTTATTTTTTATGAATTATTCAAAATCACAAAGCTGGACAAGTACTTTTGAAGACAATGGTAAATGGAATTCTTATTCAGGTGAATATATACAAGATAAAAATAGTATGGTTAAAATATGCATAAAAAAGGACTTTATAAACAATCATGATTCTTTAAGTTACACAAAAATAAAATATATAGATGTTTTTGATATTAAAGAAAGAGTTAATAATATATTTGAATTTGATGAAAATGCAAATTTTACAAACAACTTTAAACAAATTATAGGGTTTAAAGATATCCTTTTTGAAAATGAATATGAATATAGAGTTTTTTATAATTTGAGTACAAATGATAAAATTTATAATATGCACAAACAAGAATTTATAAATCAGTTTAATTCATTTCTAAACAACTTTAATTATGATATTTTAGATGTAGTTAAAGATGAAAACCTATTAAAAAATCTATACGAGCATTTTATTTTTTATTCTAATAGAATGGATAGAGATGCTCCTAAATTTTTAAAAGTAGATTTAAATTCAAAAGTAGAGGATTTTATAAAGTTTGTAACAGTTACACCGTATGCAGACGTTCAAACTATAAATGAAATAGAAAATTTTTGCAAAGAAAATAATATAAATTATCTTGGTAAATCCGTTATTAATAATATTAGATAAAATGATATAATTTAAAAAAGATTTTAGAGGAGGCTATTAAAATGCAAATAGAAAATAAAAACATGCCACAATATCTATATCGATTCATGGATTTTACAAATTTAATTGATATGTTTGAGCAAAAACAACTTGTTTTGGTTAATCCAAGATTGTGGGATGATCCTTATGAAAACAGAATATTAAAATATTTAGAATATAAAGAAACATTAAGAGAAATTATAAATTATTTAAAAACAATAGTCGATAAAGAGTTATATATTTCAAATTTTATAAATGCAGCTATATATTCTAAATATATTTCATACCAACAGAGTTGGACAGAACTAGAAGAAAGTGATGCAATGTGGAGAATTTACAATACCAATAAAAACTACTCTTCTATTAAAGTAAAAATTGATAGATTATATTTACAAAATTTACTTGCAAAAAATAGTTCGAATGATAGTGTTTTAAGTTATAATAAAGTTCAATATTATAAAAATTTCAATTTAAATCATCAGTTAAAAAATATAATACAAAAAGGAGAGTTTACAAAAATAAATTTTGATATTCAAGAAATATTTTTCAATAAAAGATATGAATTTAATCATGAAAAAGAATGGAGAATCTATTGCATTGATTTAACTCATTATAATAACACAATAGAAAGTACACGAAAAGAAACTAAAGATATGAATATTGATTCAGAGGAATATTTGGACTTTTTTATAAATTTAAACGAAAAATATAAAAAGAAAAAATCTCCAATTTTTAAATTGAGTATAAATCCAATTGAATTTATAGAATCTGTTACAATACATCCTCTAGCTCCACCACATATAGCTCAAACTATAAGAGCATATATAGATAATTTTAATAATAGAGAAGAAAACAGAGATAAAAGAAATATTGAGTTTGAAGTATCAAAATTATATAAATTTGAATAAAATTAAAAACATCCTCTAAGGGTGTTTTTTTATTACAAACTATTAATACAAATAAAAAGAAAGGAGTAATCAAAATGAATAATACTTATTGTGATAAGTGTGAGAAGAGATTTAAGATTGAGCTGCAATCAAGGTTTTTAGATAAAGATTTAGAGGAGTTTTATTTTATATGTCCTCATTGTTTGCATGAATACATCTCTTTTAAAGAAAATAAAAAAGTTAAAAAGATTAAGAAGAAGATCAACAAAGAATTAAGTAAATATCATTTAGCTTGTAATAACAAAGATATTGTTAATGCTAATGTTAGATACAACAATGTAAGAAAGTTTAGAAAGCAATTACAAAATGAAATGAATAAAATAAATTAGGAGGGAAATAAAATGGATTTATTAACGTATTTAAAGAAAGTATTAGGTGATAAAGAGGGTCAAGCTGCTTATGACAAGATAAAA
>JAOARY010000049.1 GCA_025210335.1 Peptostreptococcaceae bacterium
ATGTTAAGCTCCTTTTGATAATTCTCTTTATATATAAATTATAACATCAAATTAATATTTACAAAAGTTTTGAAGAATAAATGTTTAATAATTTTAGTTGTATAATTTTTTGTATTAAAAAAACCTCTTAATAAGAGGTTTCGTAACATAAGATGTAAAAGTTCAATGCAAAGTAGAGAAAGAGTCTTTATTATCGGACGTTTATTTCAAAACATAAAATGTAAAAGTTCAATTATTATTGAATTTATTAACTCATGTATAAATGATTGATTTCAAAACATAAAATGTAAAAGTTCAATCAGAACTAAAATCAAATATATCTGTGTTAGATAGTAATTTCAAAACATAAAATGTAAAAGTTCAATAAACTAAGAATAACAGTTTTAAGAATAACAATATTAATTTCAAAACATAAAATGTAAAAGTTCAATCCATAAGCATCGGTAATGTATTACTTCCAATGATGAATTTCAAAACATAAAATGTAAAAGTTCAATGAAAACTAAACCCAATGAATTTATTAAACAAAAAAGAATTTCAAAACATAAAATGTAAAAGTTCAATCGAAACTGTTACAGGATGCAAACCAGTACTAGTTAAATTTCAAAACATAAAATGTAAAAGTTCAATTGGATTATGGCTTTTATATTTATATAACGATTTAAATTTCAAAACATAAAATGTAAAAGTTCAATCAACAAAGTTACCTATTTAAATTCAAAAAAACAATAATTTCAAAACATAAAATGTAAAAGTTCAATCCCTGAAAAGACAAGATTTTATTAAAATCGAGTTTTTTAATTTTCTAGCTTATTACTTACACATACATAATATCACAAAAATAATCGGTGTGATTATTAATTTTTTGTAATATTTATCTTTTTCTCTTGTTTTTATTGATATAACTTTACTATACAAATTGGCATGAAAAAAACACCCCGATTTTAAAATTGAGGTGTTTGTGTAAGAAATACAAAAATTAAATAGATTTATATTCTTTACGAATCAAAGTATAAAAACTACGGATAATGAATATTATGCGTAGTTTTATACTTTTAATCTTTAAATAATTTTTCAAAAATAAAATCTAAATCTTCTTGTGATGAAGTTACATTTTCGAGTTTATTATTATCTATAGCATCTAACATTATCTTTTCTTTTTCATGCAATCGATTATAAATTTCTTCATCTATAGAAAAATACATACCTTGATATTCAAATATATATTTTAAATAGTAATATTGTGTATATTGATTTTGATCAAGTCCTAATCTATGAATTCTATCTTTAGACTGCAATAAGTGAACTAAATTATAACTATATTCAAAATATATAGCATCATGGCACACATCGTGCAATGACACTGATTCTCCAAGTGTATGTGGATTTGTTATTAATACATCTATTTTCCCATTTTTAAAATCTTTTATTATATCTAATCTATTTTCAGGCTTAACATCTCCATATATATAATTATTAGAAATATTGTTTTCTTTTAATGCAAAACTAATATTTTCAATAGAATTTTTAAATATACACCATATAATAACTTTTTTATTTTGGCTTACTAATTCTTTTACTGTTGAAATACATTTTTTTATTTTTGGACTTATACTCATTGATTTTATTAAGTTTTTTACATCATCAGAATAATCAACATAGTCTATTTCATCTACATTTGCATCAATGTCTAATACATATTCAAAATCACTTAAATCTATTGCATTTAATAACATTTGTGGATTTGATTCTAATTGTAATAATCTTATAAAAAGAGTTAATTTGCTATTTTTATATTTTTTCATAATGATATCAAACAATCTGTTTTCTTTCTCAGTCGGATAAATATCTATAATTTCATCTTTATTTGCAGAAGGTACTGATAATTCATCTTTAGTTGTTCTGCAAAAAAAAGGTTGAATCTTATTATTAATAATATTAAGTTCTGCTTCATTAGGATTTTTTAATACTTCTAAATCTAAACCGAAAAATTCTTTATATTCATCTTTATATAATAAATTTAATATATTATATAAATCTGTATAAGAATTTGGTATTGGTGTACCTGTTATTGCTACTATATAATTTGCATTTTTCGCAATATCTAAAGCATTACTTGCATAAACACCAGGTTTATTTCCGTCTACTCTTTTTATTTTATGAACTTCATCAAAAACCAATAATGTATTACTATCAATAAGATTTATTATTTCATTTTTATATTTACCAATCGACTCATAATTAAATAATAACAAATTACAATTACCAGACTCTAATGATATAGCCCTTTGTTTATCCTTACTTCTTATATACATAGGATTGTGTAAATTAAATACATTAAGAGATTCTTTATTTTTAAAACAAAGTTTAAATTCATCAATCCATGAAGAAAAAGAACTTTTAGGACCAATCATCACAATTCTTTTAATTAAATCTTTGGATTTAAAAAAAGAATACATACCCAAGACAGATGAAGTTTTACCAGACCCAGGAACAGAAAAATTTCCACTCTTAAACATCATCGACATAAAGAAAGAGTCCCATAACTGTTTTTTTCTCAATCTTCTAGACATATTATTATTAACTATATTACTATATACTTTAAATTTATCTTCTATATTTTGATTCTGATTTTTAATATCTATTCCTAATTTTGATCGCTTTTTTATATAAATATTTCTAGATTCTATATAATTTTTATATCTTAAAGTTGTATGAAAATTTATTTTTAATGATTTGCTTTTTGATTCAATTTTTTCTTCAATTTTTTGATAATCTAAATATGAAAATTCCTTTTTAAAAAAGATATAGTCATCTTTCATATATTCCACATAACGTTTAATTCTTATTTTATAAAAAGAACCTGATGTTATCCATTTTTTATCTTGTAAGTTTATTTTTAAAATCAATTGATTATTGTAATCTAATATAAGAGAATTTTCTTTCAATAAAACTTTGTCTGCTATTAATTCATTTCTATTATATTTTAATATTTCATTCATAATGACTTCACCAGCTCCTAAAGTAATAATGTTTTTATAGCTATTATTCCATAATTTATCAAAATATGCCTGACTTTCAGTAATAATTTTTTCATAAAAGCCATTGTTATCCAAGAGCCAGTTACACGTCACTGTAAATGCTTCATAATTATTTTGCATAGCTGCAAAAGTTTCATTATTAGAACCTCTAAAACAAATTACTCCACCATATTTATCATAAAAAATACCACATTTATCATGAAATATTCCCTGTTTTACAAATGCTATTTTTATTTCTACTATTCCAACAGAAATAAGATATGCTAAATTTGATATATTTTTCTTTTCTTCTAATGAAATTTCTTCTTTCAACTTTTTTAGAATATTTTCTGTCATAGATTTTTTTAGTTCATATCCTTTTTTAATAAGATTATAATCTTCTTCTGATATTTTTTCAGATAAAATTAATCTATACTTACTACCGTTTTTAACAAAATACTCAAGACCACTTGAGTATTTTGATAAAACTTTGGCAGAAAAATATGCACTCACTCTATCAAACCTAATAGCTTTTTCTAAAATAGGATTATAAAATTCTTCACCTATATTATCATCATAAGAATTGTATATAGGTTTTAATTGCAAATTTTTAAACATTTTACATATTCTCGTTGTATATATTTTTTATTGCTTCTTTTATATTAATTATTGCTTCATCTATATTTTCCATAGAGTTTTTCATAGATAAAATCTGTTCTTTATTTAACTTTTTAATTATATTTAAATCAATGGACGTTAAAGAATCTTCTATCTTATCTAATATTTTCAGAGGTCTCTCTCTAGTTTCACTACTTTTAACTTTAATATCTGCCTTATCAAGTGATCTTGTCAATTTAGACCTAATTTCTTCATTCTTTCTTATTTCTTTATTTATAACATCAATATCAATTTTTCTCACATTTTCTAAGTTATCCATTACTTCTTCAGCTAAAATTAGTTGTTCCTCAAGAAATTCATCAACATAAGTTGAAGTTGCAACAGGTTTTATCTTACGTATAAATCTTGTCATATCTCCTTGTGGTTGCATTAAAAAATTTGTAAATGCAGCAATTTTCATGTTCTCTATTTTATCCTCATCTTTGATTTTTTTTAATACGCCATACAATTCCACCATAGGTCCATATAAATCCATGTCTCTAGCAATATAAAATTGTTTTGGGGCATTTATATGCTCTAAGAATTCAACTAGTAAATTTGATAATTGAACCAATTTTTCAATTTCATTCTCTCCAATATTTGAAGAATTTGCATATTCCGTAATTGTTAACAAACTATTATCCACAATGTCATTATGAATTCCTACAAGTCTATCTATAGGATTATAGTCAATCTTACTTTCTTCTCCGTGTTGTATATTTAATTCTAATTTTTTTATTTCTTTTTCATTATCTTCTAATTTTTTATCTAGTATAACCGTTTCAAAATAATTAAATTTAGAATTTTTTTCAGCTAAATTTCGTAAACAAAAAACTCTTCTATTTCCATCAATAATTCGACCATCTGATAAAATAACACCTGGTTCTCTTTGTTCTACCATTTCAATATTTTTTTGTGTTTTTTTCATACTCATTGGATTACTAGCAAATATAAATCCATGAATAATTTCGTTGTATTTTTTTTTATCATCCTTATCAAGTTCTTTAATTGAATTATCATTTTTATATTTATTTATCCATGTAGCAATACGATCATTTTTATCATTAAAATACAAATAATCTAATTTAACTTTATACACTTTGTGTATTTTTGTAATACCATCAATAGTTAGTTTTCTTGTTAAATCAGTTTCGTGTATAATTCCCTTTTTTATTTTTTCTTGTATTGTATTCATATATTTATACCTCCTCAAAATATAAATCATAATCTATATAGATTTTTTCCATAATTTCACTATAATAAAATTCTTTTTCATTAACAATATTAATCAATTTATATTTTTCTATATTAATACTGTACTCCTCTATTAAATTATCTATCAAATCATATATATCTATTTTTTTATAATCTAATATAAGATGCTCTACCAAATCTGCAAGTTTTATTGTTTCTGATGCTACTTTAAACAACACTTTATTTCCTAATTTTCTAAATTTAAATCTGTTATCACGCATTAATAAATCATTATAAAAACAATCATCAAAACCTAATTCTTCTAATTCGTGATTGAAGCCATTTTTTCTAATATGTTTTAATGTAAAAAAATTTTCGCCTATAAAATCATACACACATTCAACATAATCATCTAAATCTTCACGAAATATCCCATTTTCTTCCAATCTTCTAATGTTTAAATATTTATTATGCGAAAATTCTATTATTTGATATTCTTTTTTTAAAGAATTTAATGCTATATAATACGATTGATTATTTAAAATCCATTTATTTAATTTATCAGCTTCAAATATATCATCTTTGCATATTATAAACCTAAATTGTTGATCTAAACTATTAAACTTATTAGAATAAATTAAATTATTACTCATTTTGAAATTCATTTTTTTCAGGTTATATGGTGTTATAAAATTTAAATTTCCATTAGGAAACTCCCTCTTATAAATTCTTTTTATTTCCTTAATATTATAAATACTATCAGTCAATTTTTCTTTTAATATTTTAAAATGATCATCTGGTAAATCTATATAATCAATTTTAAAATACCCTTCATGAAGATACTCTCTTATAACGTCAAAGTAATTAGCCAAAACTATTTCTGTCTTTACGCCATATTCTTCCTCGTATTTTTTTGCTAATTCAATGTTTTTTATAGGTGCATTTTCTATAAGCATTTCAAAAACTTGCATATTTCTATCGGATTTCCCAAATTTCAAATTGGGCATTCTTGACATTTTTATATTGTATTGTTCTAAATCAACAACTTTTTTTATAAGATTGTGCAATTCATACTCATCCCTTATATCCCAATCATTCATAACTTCAGGATAATCTCTAAAGAATTTAAAAGTTGAATATTCTATATCTTCAATCTTATCAAGATTCAAAGCTTTAACTATTTCTGTTGATTTTATATCGTCTAACTTATAATATCTAAGCCTTTTTTTGTACTTCCAAAGAATTATTTTACTATTTGGTAATGTAGTCTCAAAATACCGATCTGGAAATTTAAATAAATTTTTTTCAAGTTCATTATCTTCTAAAAAACTATCAAATAAATATTTGATATCATCAACACAAACTTCATCATCACAATAATTAATTAATAAATATTCTAATATTTTATTCTTATCTTTTTTTATTTTTAAATTTCCTATTATTAAATAATCTTTAAATAAAATTTTTTCTACTTTTTGCTTAACATCAACATTTACTGAATCATCAGATAATATTTTTTCTAAATCTGTAGTCCCTTTTTTATATTTAGAGTTAAGGTAACCATAAGTTATTGAATTTACATTATAGGCACTTTCAAATAGTTTGCCATCCCAATTATATTTCTTAAATATTTGAGCAAAATCATCATCTCTAAATTTCTTTTTATTTTTTAAAAATTTTTTTTCAATTTGTCTGACTCTTTCTCTTGTTATTAAAAAATCTTGTCCAACTTCTTCCAGTGTTTTCCCTGAAAATCTAGATTTTAAAATTTTAAAATTTCTCTCTTCTGAAGAATCTAAATAATCTTCAATATAAGGTAAAACTATTCTATACTTATTATTATATTTTTCTAATAAGTTTTCTTTTAATAGCTCATCTAAGATTTTTATTAGAACTTCAGTGCATTTTAAATGCTTGCAAAATTTAAATTTTAAATTAGCAAAATCAAAACTTATATTATGAAATCTTAAATATTCTAAAATATGGTGTTTTATAACTTCATATACATCTCGTTCTAAATATATCTCGCTTAAAATATAATCATTTTCAAAAATATTATTTTTATTATTTATAATAAATATGCTATTTTTAAAATTATTAATAAATACTTTTTTTATACTTCTTTTTAATATTGTATCGTCTATTTGTATATTACTATCTAAAAATTTTGTTTTTATAATTTTAAAAATTTTATTTGGATTTATTAAATTGTTGTGTTCTTCATTGGTATACTTAACATACAATATATTTTTTAATTTATAGAAAATTTCATTATATACTTCTCCATTCATACCTTGGATTTTTTCATATATAAATTTATTTAACTTGAGTAAATCTAAAAAAGTTTTAATGTTTAAATCATATAATAATTTTTGTGCTTTTACTGATAAATCTACTTTTTTGATACTTAAATTATTTTTTAAAAAAGATTCATCTTTAAATAAAATAAACTCTATTTTTTTTTCCTGGCTTAAAAATTTATTTAATAATATATCTTTCTTTTTACTTAAACTAGAATTCAAAAAGTCAAACTTACCTATGAAACTTTCTTCATTTAAATCTGAAAACATTTCTTTTATTTCTCCCAAAGATGCACTTCCAAAATTTTTTATTGATTTAAACTCTTCAAGATTTGTATCTAATAATTTTTGAACCGTTAAAATTTCTGAATTATTTAAACAATTATAAGTTCTTTTTGAAAAACCTATATATTCTAAGCTAATATTGCATTCATCACCCTCTACCATGAATTTTTCTCCTTTCTTTAATATTCTTTATATATTGAGAAGCTAATATAAATTCTTAACAATATATAGAGGATTTAAATTTATTATATAGTTATCAATCTCTATATGTGTTCCATATCTTCTACTAAAATAATCTATTGCATCCAAAAAGAACTCTTGATCAACACCTAATTCATTAGATAATTCATAAATGGTATAAATTCCTTTTTCGTAGCATTCTATTATTTTTTCTAAAGATACTAATTTGTTATAAGCCCATTTTCTACCCTTGTTTTCTTGTTTTCTATTATGTAACATTTTCTGATCTAAAATATCACTACCTTCCACAAGAGTATAATAATGCCCTAGTTCTTCAGCTAATATAGAAGTCTTTTCATTTGTTGTTAAATCTCGCTTTATAACTATTCCACCATTGTAATAAAGACCTTTTAACTTCATATCAACCTCATACAC
>JAOARY010000050.1 GCA_025210335.1 Peptostreptococcaceae bacterium
ATTCACATCGATGAGAGCTAGAGGTGCACAGGTAACGGATATAGCAATTTTAGTTGTTGCAGCTGATGATGGACTTATGCCACAAACTATAGAAGCTATAAACCATGCAAAAGCAGCACAAGTACCAATAATAGTAGCAATAAATAAAATGGATAAGCCTTCTGCAAATCCTGATAAAGTAAAACAAGAGTTATCAGAACAAGGTCTTTTAGTTGAAGACTGGGGTGGAGAAATAATATCTGTACCAGTTTCAGCGTTAAAAGGTGAAAATATAGATACTCTTTTAGAAATGATATTATTAGTTGCAGAAATGGAAGAATTAAAAGCAAATCCAAATAGAAAAGCTGTTGGAACTGTCGTTGAAGCAGAGTTAGACAAAGGTAGAGGTCCAGTTGCAACTGTTGTTGTTCAAAACGGAACTTTAAATGTAGGAGATCCTATAGTTGTTGGAAGTAGCTGCGGAAAGATAAGAGCAATGATAAATGATAAAGGTAAGAGAGTTAAAAAAGCAGGACCTTCTTCGCCAGTTGAAATATTAGGTTTATCAGATGTACCTGAAGGTGGAGATCAATTTGTTGTTGTTGGAAGCGAAAAAATAGCTAGAAGTATAAGTGAAAGAAGAAAATTAAAAATAAGAGAAGCTCAAATGAAAGCAACTCAAAAAGTTTCACTTGATATTTTATTTGAACAAATGAAACAAGGCGATTTAAAAGAATTAAATATTATAATAAAAGCAGATGTTCAAGGTTCTGTTCAAGCTGTTAGACAATCATTAGAAAAATTATCAAATGATGAAGTTGTTATAAAGGTAATACATGGTGGAGTTGGAGCTATAACTGAGTCAGATGTAATGCTTGCTTCTGCATCAAATGCTATAATTATAGGATTTAATGTTCGTCCAGTTTCAGGAGTTAAGGATGTAGCTGAAAGAGAATCTGTTGATGTTAGAACGTATACAATAATCTATAAGGCTATTGAAGATATCAAAGATGCAATGAATGGTATGTTAGACCCTGAATTTGAAGAAGTTGAAATAGGAAAAGCTCAAATTCGTGCGACATTTAAAGTTTCAGGAGTTGGAACTATTGCAGGTTGTTATGTTACTGAAGGTAAGATAACTAGAAATGCTGGAGCTAGACTAGTTAGAGATGGTATTGTAATTCATGAAGGTAAATTATCATCACTAAAGAGATTTAAGGATGATGTTAAAGAAGTTGCTTCTGGATATGAATGTGGTATGGGATTTGAAAACTACAATGATTTAAAAGAGGGCGACTTTATTGAAGCATACGTTATGGAAGAAGTAAAAAGACGTAAGTAGAGGTGTTTAATATGGGATATGCAAGAACTAGTAGAATATCTGAAGAGATGAAAAAAGTTTTAGGTCAAATGATTTCAAAAGGTGAAATAAAAGATCCTAGAATAAATTCTCTTATGAGTATAACAAATGTGGATGTTACTTCTGATTTAAGCTATGCATATATTTATATAAGTGTTTTTGGTTCTAATGCACAAGAGTCTTTAAAAGGGCTAAATAAAGCAAAAGGATATATAAGAAAAGAGCTTGGAAGAAGGGTAAAATTAAGACATACACCAGAATTAATATTTAAAATTGATGATTCAATAGAAAAAGGTATTAAAATGTCAAAACTAATAAATGAAGTTAATAAGAAAGAGGAGGATTCTAATGAGTAATAATACTCATTTGGATTTTGTGAAATTTCTTATAGATAATGATAACTTTTTAATTGTTTCACATGAAAGTCCGGACGGGGATAATATAGGATCCTCTTCCGGTCTTTACTATGTGCTAAAAAAACTAGATAAAGAAGTTATTCATGTAATAGATGATGAAATACCACAAAATTTAAATTTTTTAATAGATTATAAAATTTTAAAAAGTAAAGATGTTGATTTAAAAGAATATAATATAATATCTTTAGACTGTGGAGATATAAAAAGAATTAATTGTGATTTTAAATTAATAGAAAATAAAAATAAGCTTTTAAATATAGATCATCATGCTAGTAATAATCATTTTGGAGATTTAAATATTGTTCATGTAGATAAATCTTCAACATGTGAGGTTGTGTATGATATATTAAAAGAATATGAAAACTTTAAAAATGAAAAACTAATTGATAAAAAAATTGCAAGAAGTTTGTATACAGGGCTTCTTACTGATACAGGAAATTTCATGTATTCAAATACAAAGCAAGAATCATTTTATATGGCAGGAGATCTTTTAAAAAGAGGTGTAGATACATCGATTATCATTAATACAGTATTTTTAAGCAATCCAATAGGAAGAATAACATTGATAAAAGATATTATAGGAACTTTGGATATTAATAAAGATTTTGCTAGTATATTAATGACTAAAAATATGCTTGAAAAAAATAATGTTGATTATAAGGATACTGATGGAATAGTAAATTATGCAAGAGATATTGAAAATATAAACGTGGGTGTTTTATTTAAAGAAAAAGAAAAAAATATAACTAAAATAAGTTTAAGATCAAAATCAGATAAATATAATCTAAATGAAATTGCTAAATTATTTTCTGGTGGAGGTCATGTAAGAGCAGCAGGATGTACTATAAATGAAAATATAAATGATGCTAAGAAGATATTCTTTGATAAATTAAAAGAAAATAAAATAATTTAATAAAGGGTGGATTTTTTGAAAGGTATAATAAATATTTTAAAACCTAGTGGTATGACTTCTCATGATGTGGTATCAAGATTAAGAAAAATCTTTAATATGAAAAAAATTGGTCACACAGGAACATTAGACCCTAATGCTAGTGGTGTACTACCGATATGCTTAGGAAAAGCGACAAAGATTTCAGAATATATATTAAATAAAGATAAGAAGTATAGATGTGAAGTTTATTTTGGAATAAAAACAAGCACTTATGATTCTTATGGTGAAATATTAGAATCTAAAGTCAATAATGATATAAAAAAAGAAGATATAGAAAATGCATTAAAAGATTTTAAGGGAAATATAAAACAAACACCACCTATATATTCTGCGCTTAAATTAAATGGTAAGAAATTATATGAATATGCAAGAGAAAATAAAGAGGTAAATTTAGATATAAAGAAAAGAGAAGTGTTTATAAAGGATATAAAACTGATTTCTTTTAAAGAAAATAGGGCTATTATAGATGTAGAATGTTCAAAAGGAACATATATAAGAAGTATTGCAAATGATTTAGGTGAAAAGTTAAATACAGTATCATATATGTCATTTTTACTTAGAACAAAAAGTGGTAGATTTTCTTTAGAAGATGCAATTACATTAGAAGAATTAGAATTATTAAATGATGAAGATAAAAAATTATATATAAAAGATATTGACTATCCCCTTTATATATATGATTTTATAAAGATAAATTCATTAGCAAAAAAAGCTTTTATTAATGGTGGCGTAGTATATAATAAAGGTATAATAGGAAATTTAAAAGATTTAGATACTAAAATTTTTAGAGTTTATACAAATGAAGATGAATTTTTGGGTCTTGGAAAAATAGTAGATGAAGTAAATATAAGATGTGAAAAACTACTATTATAAACTTATATAAAAAATTATTTTGTAAAAAATTTTACTTCTTATTATATTTAATTTGCAAAACTTGGAGTTGGTGAATTTGAAAATATACGATAATTTATCAGAATTAAAAAATTTAAAAGGTAGTGTTGTTACTATTGGTAATTTTGATGGACTTCATATAGGACATCAAAGTTTAATTGATAAATCAAATGAAGTTGCAAGAAAAAAAAATTTAACAAGTGTGCTTTTAACATTTAGAAATCATCCTCTTAATTTCATAATGAATAAAGATTTAAAAAAATTGATGACAGTACAAAGAAAATATGAAGTTTCTAAATATTTTGGAATAGATAAATTTGTATCCATAGATTTTACACAGGAAATATGTAATTTAGATCCTATTAATTTTGTAAAAAAAATAATAATAGAAGCATTTAACGGTAAAGAGGTTGTTGTTGGACATGACTTTAGGTTTGGAAAAGCCAGAAAAGGTGATATCAAACTTTTAAGAGAATATTCTAAAAAATTCAATTTTAATTTGCATGTAATAGATCCTGTTATAATGGATGAAAAAAGAATAAGTTCAACTTTAATAAGAGAACTTTTAGATTTTGGTCATGTAAAAAAGGCTTCTAAATTTTTAGGTAGAGATTATGAAATAATCGGAAAAGTAGTCCACGGAAAAAAATTGGGTAGAAAATTAGGATACCCGACACTTAATTTAGAAGTGGATAAAGAAATTTTAATTCCTAAAAGTGGAGTATATTATACAAATGCAAAGATAAATGGAAAAATGTACAAATCAGCAACTAATATAGGTTTTAATCCTACTATTGAGGGCGATAAATTTAGTATAGAAACATTTGTATTAGATTTTAATGAAGAAATATATGGAGAAGAAATATATTTGTACTTTAAAGAAAGATTAAGAGATGAGAAAAAATTTGACTCTTTAGAAGAATTGAAAAAACAAATGGATGAAGATATAAGAAAAGTTCAAAAAAATCTTTTATAATTTAAATAACTATGTTATACTAGACAAGTATGATTTTCCTATTCTAAGTTTGGGAGTACACCGACCTTTACTTGGAGTATGGAATAAATTTTTTGGAGGTGTATTAAATGATAACTAAAGAAGCAAAAACTTCAATAATTGAAGAGTTCAGAACTAATGAAAAGGATACTGGTTCTGCAGAAGTACAAGTTGCGATATTAACTAAGAGAATAAACGAGTTAAATGAGCATCTTAAAGTTCATAAAAAAGATCATCACTCAAGAAGAGGTCTTTTCAAAATGGTTGGTAAAAGAAGAAATCTTTTAAAATACGTTAAGCAAAGAGATTTAAAGAAATACCAAGAATTAATTAAGAGATTAGGACTTAGAAAATAGTTCTAAAAAAGAGCGGGTTTTTCCGCTCTTTTTCTGTAATTTGATATAAATTAAAAAACAATCCTTTAGCTTTTAAATTCAATATTATTTAGCAATAATATTAGCATAATTATGAATTTAGATTTATAATTAATATGAGGATTGAAAGGAGGTAACAAATTGGAAATTAAGAAATTTGAAACAGTATTTGCAGGTAAGAATTTGAAAGTAGAAATAGGTGAGGTTGCGGGTCTTGCTAGTGGAAGTTGTTTACTTTCATATGGAGAGACAGTTATATTGGCTTCAGCTTGTTCTTCAAAAGAACCTAGAGCCGGAATAGACTTTTTTCCACTTAGTGTAGATTATGAAGAAAAACAATATTCAGTAGGTAAAATACCAGGTGGGTTTGTAAAAAGAGAAGGAAGACCTAGTGAAAAGGCTATATTAACATCAAGATTAATAGATAGACCAATTAGACCTTTATTTCCAAAGGGATATAGAAATGATGTACAAGTTGTAACAACTGTACTTTCTGTGGATCAAGATGCAAGTTCAGAAATAGCTGCTATGATAGCATCATCAGTAGTACTTTCTGTATCAGATATTCCTTTTAATGGACCAACAGGATCTGTTTTAGTAGGACTTGTAGATGGTCAGTTTGTAGCAAATCCAACATTAGAGCAAAGAAATCAAAGTGATTTACATCTTGTAGTTTCGGGAACTAAAGATGCAATAATGATGGTTGAAGCAGGCTCTAAAGAAATAAAAGAAGATGTAATGTTAGATGCCATTTTATTTGCTCATGAAGAGATTAAAAAAATTGTAGCATTTATAGAAGATGTAGTAAAAGAGGCTGGAAAAGAAAAGAAAGAAGTTTCTTTATTTGAGCCAAATGAAGAATTAAAAGCAAAAATAACAGATTTTGCATATGATAAAATGAAAGATGCTATATATAAAGAAGATAAAGCAGAAAGACAAGAAGCTATGAGTGCAGTGGAGACTGCTATTATGGATGAGTTTGAAGAATATAAAGAAGAATATAAAAATGATATAAAAGAAATCATTTATAAAATGAAAAAAGAGTTTGTTAGAGGAAGAATTTTAAATGAAGGTGTAAGACCTGATAATAGAAAATTAGAAGAAATTAGACCTATATATACAAAGGTTGGACTTTTACCAAGAACTCATGGTTCGGGATTATTTACAAGAGGACAAACTCAAGCTCTTACAATAGCAACATTAGGTGCGTTAGGAGATGTTCAAATCTTAGATGGACTTGATGAAGCTGAAGAAAAAAGATATATGCATCATTACAATTTCCCTCCATATAGTACTGGTGAAACTAGACCACTTAGAGGACCTGGTAGAAGAGAAATTGGACATGGAGCATTAGCTGAAAGAGCATTAGAGCCAATGATTCCATCAAAAGAAGATTTTCCATATGCTATAAGACTTGTTTCAGAAGTATTAAGTTCAAATGGATCTTCATCACAGGCTAGTGTTTGTGGTAGTACATTAGCACTTTTAGATGCAGGTGTACCAATAAAAGATATGGTATCTGGAATAGCTATGGGTCTTATAAAAGAAGATGAAAAATTAGCTATACTTTCTGATATACAAGGATTAGAAGATTTCCTTGGTGATATGGACTTTAAGGTTGCAGGAACAGAAAAAGGAATAACTGCAATACAAATGGATATCAAAATAGATGGTATAAACAAAACTATTTTAAAACAAGCTTTAGAGCAAGCTAGAGTTGGAAGAATTCATATATTAAATAAGATGAGAGAGAGTATACAAACTCCTAATGAATTATCAACTTATGCTCCTAGAATATTTAAAATGACTGTAAATCCAGATAAAATAAGAGATATTATTGGACCTGGTGGAAAGGTTATAAACAAAATAATCGATGAAACTGGTGTTAAAGTAGATATAGAAAATGACGGAACAGTTTTTGTAGCATCAACAGATAAAGAAGGCGGAGAAAAAGCTAGACTTATGATAGAAGCTATTGTAAAAGAAGCTGAAGTTGGAGAAGTATATGAAGGTAAAGTTACAAGACTTATGCAATTTGGTGCTTTTGTAGAAATACTTCCGGGTAAAGAAGGTTTAGTTCATATATCTAATATATCACATGAAAGAGTTAATAAAGTTGAAGATGCTCTTAAGGTTGGAGATATAGTTAAGGTTAAGGTTACTGAAATTGATAAGCAAGGTAGAATTAATCTTTCAATGAAAGCTCTTATAGAGAAAAAAGAAAAATAGAAATTTTAAATAAGCGCTAAATAGTGCTTATTTTTTATTTAATATTAAATAAATTCTATAAAATTTATTTAAATTTATGCTATCATTAAATAGGAAAAAATTTTTTTCTAGGAGGCAATAATTTGGAGATTATTATAAAGAAATTTGGAGGAACTTCATTAAATTCTGATGACAAATTAAAAAGAGTTTCGTCAATAATAAAAAAAGATATAGATAAAAAACAAATTATAATTGTTTCAGCTATGGGTAGGGATAAAGATTACTATTCTACTGATACTCTTATAAATCTTTGTAAAAATATAACGAAGGATTTGTCAAAAAGAGAATTAGACCTTATAATGTCTTGTGGAGAAATAATTAGTGCTTGTGTTTTAAATCATTACCTAAGACTATATGATGTTAGTTCTACAGTTTTAACTGGTAGACAAGCTGGGATATATACAAATAATAATTATAATAATGCACAGATTAAAAAACTTGAAAATAAAAGACTAAAAAAAGAATTAGAAAAGAATGATGTTATTATAGTCACTGGTTTTCAAGGTTATAATGAAGAAAATGATGATATTACCACTTTAGGAAGAGGTGGTAGTGATACATCTGCAATACTTATAGCAAAATCACTAGATGTAAAAGAAGCGTGTATTTATACAGATGTAAATGGAATAATGACAGCTGATCCTAAGATAGAACCTAATGCTAAGATTATTGAAAATATAGATTATGATGAAGTTTTTCAAATGGCAGAACAAGGTGCGAAAGTGATACATCCAAGAGCTGTAGAAATTGCAAAAAATAATGATATCAAAATTATTATAAAAAATATAACAAATGAAAAAGCAGGGACGATTATTTTAAAGGAAGAAAAAGAACTAGATTCTTATTTTAATGAAAAGTTAGTAAGAGCGGTTGCTAATAAAAGTAATCTAGTACAAGTTATATTAGAAGGCGAAGAAGATATATTTATGGATATTTTAAATGAAATAGAGGAAAATAGTATAAGTATAGATATGATAAACTTTTTTACCTTTAAAAAAGCATTTGTAATAAATGAAGAAAATTTATATGATTTGCAAAAAATTATAGAAAAAAAAGAGATAGCAATCAAATTCAAAAAAGATTTAGAAAAAGTAACTATAATAGGGGAAAAAATAACTGGAATACCTGGTGTTATGGCTAAAGTTGTAAGAGCATTAAATAATGAAAATATAACAATTTATCAAACATCAGATTCACATATGACTATTTCTTGTTTGGTTGATAAAATAAATGTATTAAAGGCAGTTAAAGCATTGCACAATGAATTTAAATTATAAAAAAATAGAGATGATAAAATGGAAAATATAATAAGTATAAAAGATGCATTTAAATTAAAAAATAAAATTTTTATAGATGTTAGAAGTGAAAGTGAGTATGAAAAAGATCATATTGTAAAGGCTATAAATATACCAGTTTTAAATGATGAAGAAAGAAAAGAAGTCGGAACTTTATATAAGAGGTTATCAAAAAAAGAAGCTATAAAATTAGGAATTAATTATGTTTCTAAGAAATTAGACAATATATATGAAGAAATATCAAATCTAAAAGAAGAATATGAAAATATAATTCTTTATTGCCATAGAGGTGGTATGAGAAGTAATTCCTTAAAAGACTTTTTAAATTCTATGGGTATAAATTGTCTTAAATTAGATTTGGGTTATAAAGGATATAGAAAATTTTTAAGAGATTACTTTGAAAGTTTCAACAAAGAATTTATAGTGCTTCATGGAAATACTGGTGTTGGAAAGACTAAAATTTTAGAAAAATTGGAATCTAAAAATGTTGATATTTTAAATTTGGAAGAAATTGCAAAAAATAGCGGTTCAGTTTTTGGTTACATATCATTTGATTTAAAGCCTCCAACACAAAGTTATTTTGAAAGCAAATTATTTAAAAGTCTTTATGAGTCTAAGGATTTTATAGTTGTTGAAAGCGAGAGTAAAAGAATTGGTAGAAATATAATACCTGATATTATATTTGATAAAATATCAAATGGTAAACATTATTTAATTGAATCCAGTTTGGATTCTCGTGTTGAAACGCTTTATGAAGTATATATAAAATCAAATTATAAAGATGAAGAGCATATAATAAAATCACTAAAGAATTTAAAGAAGAGAATAGGTAATAAAAAATTAGAATATTTAATAGATCTAATAAAAAATAAAGATTATAAAGAAGTAATAAGAATATTAATATATGAATATTATGACCCTATTTATAAATACTCTATAGATAAATATAGATATTTAGAGGTTTTAAATTCTGATGATATTGATAATGTTGTAAATTTAATATTAAATATATATGATGAATTGAAAAGGAGAAATTAAATGAGAGCAAAGGTAGCGATAGAATCTTTAGGATGTTCAAAAAATTTAGTAGATGCGGAAATAATGGCAGGTCTTTTAGAAACTAATGGTTTTGAACTTACAGAGGATTTTAAAGAAGCAAATGTTATTATAGTAAATACATGTGGTTTTATAGAATCGGCAAAAGAAGAATCTATAAATACATCTTTGGAATTAGCAAAATACAAAGAATATGGAGAGTTAGAGTTTCTTATAATGACAGGTTGTTTAGCACAAAGATATGCTGAACTTATGAATAATGAATTACCTGAGGTTGATGCATATGTTGGAACTACTAGTTATGATGAAATTGCAAATATAATCAAAGAATTATATGCTAAAAAATCAGATAAGAAACTTATATTTAAAGAAGATCTAGATAAAGATTTTAATGAAAATTCACCAAGAATAACATCTACACCTTCATATATGGCTTACTTAAAAATAGCTGAAGGTTGTGATAATAAGTGTACCTACTGTATAATTCCAAAGTTAAGAGGAAAGTATAGAAGTAGACAAATGGATGAAATAATAGATGAAGCTAAAGAACTTGTTAAATCTGGAGTAAAAGAGTTAATAGTAATAGCACAAGATACAAGTAGATATGGGATTGATTTGTATGGAGAAAAAAAGCTTAAGGAATTATTAAAAGAATTAGCTAAAATTGAAGAGTTAAATTGGATTAGAGTTCATTATTTATATCCAGAAATGATAGATGAAGAACTTATAAAAGTGTTTAAAGAAGAAGAAAAAGTGTTAAATTATTTTGATATCCCTATTCAGCATTGTAATGATAGAATTTTAAAGCTTATGAATAGAAGAACTACAAAAGAAGATATAGTAAATAAAATAAATTTAATAAGAGAAAATTTAGAGGATGCAACAATAAGAACTTCTTTAATTGTAGGATTTCCATCTGAAACAAATGATGAATTTGAGGAATTAAAACAATTTGTAAATGATATTAAATTTGATAGATTAGGTGTTTTTGCATATTCAAAAGAGGAAGATACGCCTGCATATAAATTAGATGGTCATATAGAAGAAGAAATAAAAGAAGATAGAAAAAATCAAATTATGTTAGATCAAAAATATATATCTTTAGAAAATAATAGAAAGCTAATAGGTCAAAATCTAGAAATTTTAATAGAAGAACAAGTAGCAGAAAATGAATATTGTGGAAGAAGTAAGAAGGATTCTTGCGATATTGATAATGCTATTTTTGTAAAAACTAATGATAAATTAAATATAGGAGAGTTTTATAAAGTAAATATAGTAGACGCTTTAGAATATGATCTGATGGGAGAGATTTAGATGAATATAGCAAACCAGCTTACAATGCTTAGAATTTTTTTAGTTCCTATTTTTATGTATTTTGCATTATTAAATTCAGATAAAGGTTTTTTATATGCTGGAATAATTTTTATAATAGCATCAATAACAGACTTTTTAGATGGATATCTAGCTAGAAAATATAATATGGTTACTAATTTTGGAAAACTTATGGATCCACTTGCAGATAAAATTTTAGTGTTGGCTGCAATGCTTGTATTTTTAGAAATGAATAAAATCGCATCTTGGATGGTTTTAATAGTTATAACAAGAGAATTAGGAATAAGTATAATAAGAGCAATAGCGGCTTCTAGTGGAAAAGTTATTGCTGCAAGTTATTATGGAAAACTAAAGACAGTAAGTCAACTTATAGGTATAACTATGATTTTATTTAATATACCTTTTGGATTTTATGTGTTTTATATATCAATATTTTTAACAGCATATTCAGGTTTTGATTATATAAGACTTAATATGGAAGTTTTAAAAGGATAATAAAATTAAATAAAAAAATAAAAAACAGCTTTTAGCTGTTTTTTATTTTGGGATTATCATAAATATAATAATCATGAATCACGTTTTGATATACTAACATATTAAGTGATGCAATTAAGAAATCTTTGGCTACTTTTGGCGTTTTTAGAGGTATGTAAATTAGCCACTCATCCTTATTATTTGTACATCTAGACATATAATGACCTATATATTTTTCATTTCCATATAGCCAATCACCAAGAGTAATATTATGTTTATTTATAATAGAATCAAATTCTATAATCTCAAAATAACGTTTATCTTGCATGGATATATCGATAAGCTGCTTTTTTACTTCAAACCCCCCAATACCTTCTTTTAGCTTTACTAAAATACAGTATCTTTGTGCTGGAGTAAGTGAATTTAAACGATAAGGAAAAAGCATAAAGAACACTCCTTAAAATAATCGGTAAAATCAACCCTTTTTATATTGATATACATATATGTATTATTATAAACATAGAAAGCAAAAAAATAAACAAAAAATAGATAAAAAATAAATAAAAACAATATTAAAAGAATAAGTAAAAAATAAATAAAACTATTATTATAATTTTTTTGGGGTAGATATATAATACTTGACAGTTTGTTTAAGGAGGGAAGATTATGATTTTATGGATTAGAAAAAAAATATCAAGAAAAATATTATCATTTATATTGCTTACTGTAATATTAGTGTTTACAACATTAGGTTTAACTTTAAATACTAAAGTAAAAGGATTTATAGAAAATCAAATAGAGGGGGAATTATTAAAGGACGCCAAGGTTATATCCAATGAATTAGATACTTTTTTTGCCAAAAATGAAACATTGGTAAATCAAATGGCTACAAATGAAGATTTTATAAAGATTTTAAAAGAAGTAAAGGATAGGAATTTAAAAAGAGAAAATGAAATTTATTATAGGGTAACAAATCAATTAAAGAAAATTAAAGATACTGATTCGAATTTATCCTTAGTTTGGCTTGGTCTTTCTGATGCGAGTGATCTTATAACAGATATTTCTGAATACGATGCTTCACTCGACTATGATATTAAGGGAAAGGGTTGGTATAAAGAAACAATGGCAAATGCAAAAACTACTTTTACAGAACCTTATATAGATGCGGTTACTGGAAAATTAGTAATATCAATTGTAAAACCTATCTATGATGGAGGGAAAGAAATTGGTGTTGTTGCTATAGATCTTCTTATAGATGATGTGTCAAAAGTTTTAGAGTCTTATAAAATTGGTAAAGAAGGTTATGCAACTTTAGTTACAAAAACAGGAACAACTGTATATCATCCAAATAAAGATTTAATAATGAATAGTAATATTACAGAATTTCCTGATAAATTAGGCCTTGTGGGAAAAGAAATGATAAAGGGTAATAGTAATATAGATAAATATAAATTTGAAGGAAATGATAAATATATTGCATATAGTCCTATAAAATCAAATATGTGGTCTGTAGGAACTATAATAGATGTTAGTGAAACTCAAGAAGAGTTAAATAGTTTTATATTGATTAATACAGTATTATTTATAATTTTTTCTTTAATAATATTAATAATATTATATTTATTAGTACAAATTAGTTTAAAACCAATACCAAAAATTTTAAATGCTATGGAATATTTTTCAAATGGAGATTTAAAAGCAGAAATATCAGTAAAAACCAATGATGAAATGGGTCTTATTTCAAAGAGTTTCAATAAAGTTAAAATGTTTGTCCATTCAATGGTTGAAAATATTAAACTATCTTCAGATGAAATGAATGAAGCATCTCAAATGCTTGTAAGTGCTACTGAACAATCAAGACAAGCGTTAGAAGAAATGACTAAAGCTATAGGTGAAATTGCAGATGCTGCAACAGATCAAGCATCAGATACTCAAAAAAGTGTAAAAGAAATGCATAATTTCTCAGTTGATTTAGAGAAGGTGTTTGATTCAACTGTAAAAATTTATGAAATAACTGAAGAGTCATCTACTTTATCAAATAAAGGTTCAAAAACACTTAAAGGACTTAGTGAAAAGTCTCTTGAAAATCAAGAGTCTGTAAAAAATATAAAAAATATCGTAAGAGAAATGGATGATAGCACATCTGAAATTACGAGTATAATCGATATGATAAATGCTATATCAGAACAAACGAATTTACTTGCACTAAATGCGTCAATAGAAGCTGCTAGAGCTGGAGAAGCAGGGAAAGGTTTTGCAGTAGTTGCAGAAGAAATAAGAAAATTAGCGGAACAAACAAGTTCTGCAACAGATGATATAAGACAAAAGATATTAAATATACAAGAAAAATCAAAATTTGCAGTTGAATATACTGAGAATTCAGAAGAAATTGCAAAGAAAAATGAAGTTATGGTTGTAGAAACTGAAAGTATATTTAAAGATATTAATTCTAATTTGCAAGATTTATTTAGTATAACAGAAGATACAAAGCAATTAGGTGAATCATTAAATAACTATAAAGAAAATTTAACTTCACTTATAGAAAGTATTTCCGATGGTGTAGAACAAACATCTGCAAGTATGGAAGAAATGAGTGCCAATTCAGAAGAACAAATTGCAACAATTGAGAACTTAGCAGAAGAATCCAAAAAATTAAAATTAGTTTCAGATCAACTTAAAAAGATTTTGATTAAATTTGATATTTAAATAAATTAAAAAAGATGAGCTTTAGCTCATCTTTTTTTTAGAATTTAAATATATTAAGATTTAAATCTTCATCTATTTGTCTATCTACATCAATATCAATAATATCTATTAGTATTTCACAAGTAGCACTTATATAAGCTTCATTTAAATGACCACCAAATGTTTGCATATCCTTATTAGATAAATTGATATGAAGATGAATATAAGGTTTTTCATCCTTTCTTGTGATATTTCCAATCAAACTAGTTATTTCAAATTCTTCTTCAAATTCATATTTTAAATATTCCTTTGTTTGCAAATCTAAAAAACCAATTGTACCTCTATCACATGCACCTATTCCTGAGATAAATGCAGTTTTTATATTTAATTTGCTACATAAATCATTTAAAGTGCTTACAATTTCTTCACCTTTATCAATTCTTAGTATAATTTTATTATTACATGCTCTATAATCCATATCATCACTCCTATTATTTAGTATACAATAATTATATATTAATATATCATTTTATTAAAGATTAAGAAGAAGTTTAAATTATTAAAATATTTAATTAAAAAATATATTTCTTTTTTAGGAAAATGTTTACCTGACTTGCCAAAAATAAAAATGTGAGTATAATTGATTTAGAGGGGGATTAGTCTGAAAATTAAGAATGTTTGTAAGTATATACATGAGAAATTATTTTTATAATATGATATACTGATTATTGTAAAGGCTAATCAAACTTTGTTTCAAATAAAATACATATTAGTGAGGTGTATATAGGATGGAAAAGAAAGTAGATATTGATTGGAGTAATTTAAGTTTTGGATACATGAAAACAGATTTTAGATATATATCTAGATGGAAAGATGGAAAATGGGATGATGGACAATTAACAGAAGATAATGTTCTTCATATAAGTGAAGCTTCAACTGCATTACATTATGGACAACAATGTTTTGAAGGATTAAAAGCTTATAGAACTAAAGATAATAAAATACAACTTTTTAGACCTGATGAAAATGGTAAGAGATTAAACAGAAGTTGTGAAAGAGTTATGATGCCAGAAGTTCCTGTTGAAAAGTTTATAGATGCTTGTAAGCAAGTTGTAAAAGCAAATGAACACTTTGTACCACCATATGGTTCTGGAGCTACTTTATACTTAAGACCTTTTGTAATAGGTGTTGGAGATAACTTAGGAGTTAAGCCTGCACCAGAATTTATATTTGCGATATTCTGTGTACCAGTAGGACCTTATTTCAAAGGTGGAATGGCACCAGTTAACTTTACAACTACTGATTTTGATAGAGCAGCACCTATGGGTACTGGAAAAGCTAAAGTTGGTGGAAATTACGCTGGTAGTTTAAGACCACATGAAGCTGCTGTTAAAAAAGGTTTTGCAGATTGTATATATTTAGATCCTGCAACACATACTAAGATTGAAGAAGTTGGAGCTGCTAATTTCTTTGGTATAACTAAGGATGATAAATTTATAACTCCATTATCTGAATCTATACTACCTAGTATAACAAAATATTCATTAATGCATATTGCTAAAGAATATTTAAAGCTAGAAGTTTTAGAAAGAGATGTCTTAGTAGATAATTTAGATGAATTTAAAGAAGCTGGTGCTTGTGGTACTGCTGCTGTTATAACTCCAATTGGAGGTATAGAGCATCAAGGAAACTTACATGTTTTCCATAGTGAAACTGAAGTTGGACCAGTTACTAAAAAATTATATGATACTTTATATGGAATTCAATTTGGAGATGTTAAAGCTCCAGAAGGTTGGATTTACGAAGTTTAATATAAAAAAAATAAAAGTCGCATTATGCGGCTTTTATTTTTTTATCAAAATCTTTATGAAAATCTTTAGAAAGTATATAGGTTAATATTATAGTCAAAAAATCAGCTAGTGGTTGTGCAAATATAACACCTAATAGCCCAAAGCATTTTGGTAGTATAAAGACTGCTGGTAACAAGAATATTCCTTGCCTTGATAAAGATAAGAGCATGGCTTTTTTATTTTCACTAAGAGCTTGAAATAAAACCGAATAAACCTGTTGATAACCAGTAAAAGCAAATAATAAACCAAAGGCTTTTAAAGTAATTGTACCAATTTTCAAAACTTCTAAATCATTTGAAAATAGTGATATTATCTGTTTGGAGAAAATAAAAAATACTATTGTTGTAAAAATACTAAATATGGATGTATATTTTATAGAAAGATTTATTGTTTCTTTAACTCTTTTAAATTTTTTTGCACCATAATTAAAACCAACAATAGGTGAAAAACCTTGATTAAAACCAAGTATTACATAAAGTGCTATGGAGATAACTCTTAGACAAATACCTATTGAAGCAACCGCAGCTTCAGAATATAATGAGGCTTGATAATTAATAAGACCTAATGATAAACTTGATAATCCTTGTCTACAGAAACTTGCAAAACCTATTTTGAAAATATTAGATAATAAATTTTTATCAAAATTAAAATCTTTTAGATTTATTTTTATTATAGACTTGTCCTTAATATAATAAGAAATTAAAAATAAAAAGGATATTATTTGAGATACTCCAGTGGCTAATGCAGCACCTTTTATTCCATAACCAAAAGTGAAAATAAATATTGGATCTAATATGATATTAAGTATTGCTCCAAGAATTATACCTATCATACTATATTTTGAATTGCCTTCTGCTCGAATCATATTATTTAGTACCATATTCATAATATTAAAGAATGATAAAAATACAAGTATTTTTGAATAGTCATAAGCATATAGGATTATATTATTTGTAGCTCCAAACAATTTTAATATAGGATTTAAATTAAGTATTAAAATCAGAGTAAATATTATTGATATTAGAGCCCCACTAATAAATGAATGAGAAGCAACATTGTTTGCTTTTTTATTATTATTTTCACCTAAAAATCTTGATATTAATGATGAAGAACCAATTCCTATCATTTGACCTATAGCTGCAATTAAGATGAAAAGTGGAAATGCAACTGAGATGGCTCCCATTGCATTAGTATCATTTAACATTCCAACAAACAATGTATCAACAAGATTATAAATTGCATTTACAAGCATTGCAGTTATTGCTGGAATGGAAAGTTTTAAAAGTAAAGAATTTATATTATTTTTACCTAAATCTAATTTTTCTTTTTTAATCATTAAATAACCTCCTTAAATGAAATGTTAAATACATCAACTAAATAATTTAATATATCGTCTAAATTTTCTTCTTCAAAAGTAAGATGAAGTGAAGATATTAATAAGCTTTTAACAAAATATAATTTTTGTTTCTCTAATAATAAGAATTTATAATTATATTCTTCTTTTTTATCTATCAATAATAAAGTTAAATCTATTATTTTTTTATTTAAATTATCCATATCTTCTTTATCAATTACATTATGTTCAAATAATTCTTTACCAAGACCTTTTCTGTTTTTTAATTCTAAGAATAATGTTTTAAAAAATTCTTTTATTTTTTTATCAATATTATTTTCCTGTTCTAGGATATAATCTAATTTTTTGAATGTATTAGTCCAACTTTCTTTTAGTATTTCAAAAAATAGATTTTCTTTGCTATTGTAATAATTATACAAAGTTCCTACTGCGATATTAGTATTTTTGCTGATATCTTTCATACTAGTTTTCTTATAGCCTTTTTCACAAAATAATGAAAATGCATTTATATATATCTTTTCTTCTAAATCTTTTATTATTTTTGGCATAAATCCTCCTTTATGAATGTGAATTCATTTTATATTTATATTTTATATGAATATAGGTTCACAAACAATAATTATTAATGATATTTTAGATAAAATTAATAATTTATTAATAATTAAAAAAACTGGTAATAAAATAATTCATTAATTATTTTATTACCAGTTTTTGATTTAAATTTAATTATTTACAGTTACTTTAACAGAATCTTCAATATAATCGATATTTATATTTTGATTTTCGTCAATTTTTCCAAGTAAATATTCTTCTGCCAATTCGTCTTCTATATATTTTTGAATAGCACGTCTTAAAGGTCGAGCACCATATTTTTGATCAAAACCTTTTTTGAATATAAATTCTTTTAAATTAGAAGTATAGCTTATTTTGATATTTTTATCTAGAGCTTCTTCTTGTACATCTTTTAGCATTAAGTCTATAATACTAAATAATTCATCTTTTTCAAGTGGTCTAAATGTTATTATTTCATCTATTCTATTTAGAAATTCAGGTCTAAATAGTTCTTTTAATGCATTTGATGTTTTTTCTTCTAATGCTTCATATTCATTAGAATTAAAACCTATTGAAGAATTTGAACTACTTCCTGCATTTGAAGTTAAAACAATAATAGTGTTTTTAAATGAGATATTTTTACCTTGGCTATCAGTTAAAATTCCATCGTCTAAAATTTGAAGCAACATATTAAAAACATCTGGATGTGCTTTTTCAATTTCATCAAATAAAACAACACTATAAGGATTTCTTCTTATTTTTTCAGTTAATTGTCCCGCATCATCAAAACCAACATATCCTGGAGGCGAACCTATAAGTTTAGAAACAGAATGTTTTTCCATATATTCAGACATATCTACTCTTATCAGATTTTCTTCACTTCCAAAAACTTCTTTAGCTAAAGCTTTTACAGTTGCAGTTTTTCCAACTCCTGTTGGACCAGAAAAAATAAATGAAGAAGGTCTTTTTATGTTTTTAAATCCGGCGCGGTTTCTTCTAACTGTTCTAGATAGACTCTTTATAGCTTCATTTTGTCCAATTATTGATTTATGAAGATTGGTTTCTAAATTTATAAGTTTAGAAGCTTCTTCTTTTGTTATTGTTTTTACTGGTATTTTAGTCCAATCTTCTATAACTTGAGCTATATCGTCTTTAGTTAGTTTAGGCCAGTTTTTCTTATCATTTAATTCTTCTAATTGTTCTTCAAATTTTAATTTTTTCATTTTTAATTTAGCTATTTCTTCATAGTCATTTGATAGAGATAAATTTTCTATTTGATCATTTATTTGGTCTATTTTTTCAACTAGATATTTATCATTATTTTCTTTTTTATAAAACTTTAGATTTAATTTAGAAGAAGCCTCATCTATAAGGTCAATCGCTTTATCTGGTAGGTATCTTTCTGTAATATATCTATTTGAAAGAACTACAGATGCACTTATTATATCTTCTTCAATATTTACCTTGTGATGAGTTTCGTAATAATTTTTTATACCAGAAAGTATTTTTATAGAATCTGAAATATTTGGTTCATCAACTATTATAGGTTGAAATCTTCTTTCTAATGCTTTATCTTTTTCTATATGTTTTCTATACTCATCTTTTGTTGTGGCACCTATTATTTGAACTTCACCTTTTGAAAGTGCTGGTTTTAGAATATTAGCGGCATTCATAACTCCACCATGAACTTCTCCTGCTCCCATGATATTATGAATTTCATCTATTATAAGAATAATATTTTTTGCTTGTTTAACCTCTTCTATTATTCCTTTCATTCTGCCTTCAAATTGGCCTCTAAATTGTGTTCCTGCAACAATGGCAGTTAAATCAAGTAAAAAAACTTCTTTATCATATAATTTACTTGGAACTTCTTTAGTGGCAATTTTAAGAGCTAGACCTTCTGCTATAGCTGTTTTACCAACACCTGGTTCTCCAAGAAGTACAGGATTATTTTTATTTCTTCTATTTAGGATTTGAATAACTCTTTGTATTTCTTCTTCTCTTCCTATTATATTGTCAATTTCATTATCTAAAGCTTTTTTTGTAAGATTAGTTGCGTATTTGTATAGTGTTTTTAATTTTTTACTCTTCTTCTTTGATGAAGTTTTAGAAAAGATTTTTTTAAACGGAGAATCATTTTTAAAATCAAATTCCTGAAAATCATTTTCTGATATTTCTTCCTTATTTTCATCTATTTCGATATCATCATTTTTATCTTCTATAGAATTATTTTCTTCAAAAGAGTTAGACATATTTAAAAGGTCATCCATATTCATCCCATCAAACATATCTTTCATTTGTTCACTTATGTTTTCCATATCTTCAGAATCTAAAGATAATTGTTTCATAAGCTGGTCTTTAACGGGAATTCCCATTTTAGCAGCACATTCAAGGCAAATACCTTCCATTTTGGTATTACCATCTTCAATCTTCATATTGTACATAACTGCTATATTTTTTTTGCAAATAGAGCATTTTTTCATAGTATTACATCATCTCCATATTAGTATTCTATATTAATAGTAATTGAAATTAATGACCAAATATAACTATAATAATATATTAGACTATATGGAGTTAAATATCAAATTAAAAAAATAAAATATTGAATTAAAATTATTTTTTTGATATACTATGTAAGTATTTATTAATTTTTATTATGAAATTTTTGTAATTTTTTAAGGAGGATTTTATGGAAGAAAGAAAGATTGTAGTTGCAGACCCTTCAGCTTTGGGATTATTTGGTCTTGCGATGGTTACTTTGGTAGCATCTTCATCAAAACTAGGTTTAACATCAGGTGTTTCACTTATTATTCCATGGGCAATATTTTTAGGAAGTTTTGCACAACTATTTGCATGTATTAATGATGCTAAAAAAGACAATATATTTGGAGCTACAGCATTTGGAGGGTATGCATTCTTCTGGATGGGTGTTGCTATGACTTGGATGATCAATTTAGGTGTATTTGGAGAAGGTATGAAAGCAAATGCAGACATAAAACAATTAGGTTTTGCTTTTGTAGGATATTTAATATTTTCAGTGTTTATGACTATTGGAGCGATGGAGACTAATAAAGTATTATTTTTAATATTTTTATTTATAGATTTTTTATTTATAGGACTTGCTTGTTCAACTTTTGGAATCATGGAACATTCGATGCATAATTTAGCTGCATATTCAGAAATTATAATTTCTATGTTAGCTTTTTATAATTCAGCAGCTGTTGTATTAAATAAACATTTTAATAAAGAATTCTTACCAATTGGAAAACCTTTTGGAATATTTAAATAGTTTTGTATATTTAGATATTGAATAAAAAAATTAAATAAAAATGCCTATATAAATTATAGATAATTTATATAGGCATTTTTTTATTCTTTTATTTAAATATTTATAAAAAAATTAAATAAGTTTTGCTATATTTTCTATTTTAAATTGATTTAGTCATACTTACTAAGGGTATAAGAATTTATATACTATAGACTATATTTTATTTTAAAATAAATTAATAAAGAAGGTGACTATTTTGAAAGAAGCGAAAATATTGATTGTTGATGATTCTTCGTTTTATAGAACTTATATAAGAGATATTTTGGAAAAAGCTGGTTTTGAAGTTGTTGGAGAAGCTGGTAGTGTTAAAGAGGCAGTTCAAAAGTCTATTGATTTAGAGCCTAATTTAGTTACTATGGATATGGCTATTTTGGGTGGAGATGGTTTTCAATGTAGTCAAGAGATTCATAGAATCAATTCACATATAAGAATTATAATGATAAGTTCTATGATGGATGATGAAATGGTGAAAAAAGCAAAGATGAGTAATATATCTTCTTTTATACAAAAGCCTGTAGATCCAGAGCAATTGGTAGCTAAAGTTAAGCAATTGATAGTGGGAGAAGAATTATTAGAAGAATTAGAAGATGTTTATGTAGATGCATTTAAAGAAGCTTTGATATCGAATATACAAAGGATTTTTAAAGCAACACCAGAAAGTACAGAAACGGAAAAAACAGCATTTAACCATGCTTCAAGAGGTATATCTACAGTCATAGGAATAATAGGAAAATATTCTGGTAGAATGATAATGGATGTTTCAAAAGAAACTGGAGATAAAATAGCAAGTGCAATGTTAAGAAGAGATCCAAAAGATAAGAAGGAAAGTATGGTTGTTATAGCTGAATTTGCAAATATTATATCCGGAAATGCTTGTTCAATGCTAAATCAAAAAAATAAAATGTATGGTCTTAGAGTCGCACCACCTGCAATGTTCCATGGTGAATCCCTAAATATTTCACAAAGTAAATTAGAAACAAATAATATAATAGTAAGTGGAGATTTTGGAGAAATATATATAAATATAGGATTTAAAAGAGGTGAGGACGAGTGGATATAAAATATATAAATCCTTTTGTAGAAGGTTTTTTAAATGTTATGCCTGTTTTAGGGTTTCAAGATGTAAAAAGAAATAGTGTACGAGTTAGAGAAGATAATACTATACAATATTCAGGTGTAGCACTTATGTTAGGTATTGTAGGTGACATTAAAGGTAATGTTATTTATGGTCTTGAGTTAGAAAGTGCTAAAAAAATTGCATCAAAAATGATGATGGGAATGCCTGTAGAAGAGCTAAATGATATGGCTCAAAGTGCAATATCTGAACTTTCAAATATGCTTACAGCTAATGCGAGTACTAATTTTGAGAAAATGGGAATAAATATAAATATTTCAACACCGACTTTAATGTATGGTGAAAATTTTGAAGCTAAAATGAATACAGAAAAAGTTTTATGTATCGAAATGATGGCTGATGGTATACCACTTGAAATAAATGTTGCATTACAAATCTAAAATTAAGAGATATCAAAAATGCAAAAAAGTTGTTTTGAATAATAAACCAAAACAACTTTTTTTTAATTATCCGATTAAAGATTTTAAAAGGCTATGTTTTTCTAGTATTAATTTCATAGTGATTTCACAAATATCACCTGTAATCATTAAACAATTGTTAAAATGTTCTTTTGAGCCGGATTTAAAATCCTTTGTTAAAACTCTACAACATGTACTTTTATATTTATTTCTAAATTCATTGTGGAGTTGTTTTGATAATTTCATTACTTTGAAATTATTTTTACCAGGAGCTTTTCTCCCGTAAGCTAATCCTAATGCAGCTATTCCGCCACTTAAAGCTCCACAAGTACAACCACTACCCCCCATTCCTACAGGAAATCCAGACATCAAAGATATATATTCCTTAGGAAGATCATATTCTAAAACTTCATTTATAGCAGCTAATACAGCTTCAGAACACATGTATTGTTTGCTAGAGTAATAATTTTGTGCTAAATTTTTAGCTTCCGAAATTAATTTAGTATTTTTATTCATTAACTCACCCGTTTCATTAGAAATAATTAATAATAATAAAGTAATTATAAATAATAATTATATTGATTAAAAAAATTAAAAAATTTTTAAGTATTTTTTAGCATTAAAAAATCAAATTATAATTGATAAATTCTTATTAATCCATTATAATTTCACTTGAATTTAAATTTTTGAAGAATAAATTTACTTTTTAAGATTTTTTACATTAGATATAATACTAAGTATAGCATAATAATTCTTATTGTATTTATAGAAAATTTAAATGAAAACAAAAATCTTATAAGAATTATTTATTTTTTTTTCTTATTCTGATATTATTTAAAGATATAGAAATCATTTATTTTTTAGTACTTAAAGAATTGGAATTTATTAATGGGTAATATATATTAAATGGGGTGAATTTATGGAAGATTATAAAATTATTAAGATTTTAAGTAATAATGTTGTACTTGTAAATCATAGAGATATAAATCATATTTTATTAGGAAAAGGTATTGGGTTTAATAGAAAAAAAGACGATATATTTGAAAGTCTTGATAATATAGAATCTAAATTTATATCATTAGAAGGTCTTAGTGAAAAGGATAGTAACAAATTTATGGATGAATTAAATCCTAAAATTATAGAACTTGTAAATGATATTTTAGAAATGGCAAAGGAAAAATTAAAAAAAGAATTGCATCCAAGAATAAATGCAGGATTAATAGATCATATACAATTTAGCATAAAAAGAATAAAAGATAATGTAAAAATAATAAATCCATTTTTAGAAGAAACAAAATTGCTATATCCTTTGGAATATGAAGTAGCAAAAGAGGCTGTAGCTATACTTTCAAATGCTTTGAATCTTGAAATACCAGAAAGTGAAATAGGTTTTTTAACATTTCATATATGTGGAGGATTAAATGAGGCATCTAAAATGGAAGCGCTTGAAAATACTAAGATTTTAAATAAAATAATAATGTATGCAAAAGAAAAGCTTAATTTAGATATAAATCCATCATCTTTTGACTATAACAGGTTTTTGGTACATTTAAAGGGTGTTATAAATAGAGTTAAGAGAAATAAGTCTATAAAAAATAATCTCTTGACAGATATAAAAGAAAAAAATATAATAGAATACAAGATAGCCTATGATATGTCGAAGATAATCGAAAATCAAATAGGATTTAAAGTACCAGATGATGAAGTTGGTTATATTGCAATTCATCTTATGAAATTAAATAGTTGATATGTGAATATCAGATTTTTGCGTGTTACTGATACGATCAGGCATGAGCTTAGATTTGAGAAAATTACTAGTCTATGGACTAGGTGCATTTTGTTTGCTTTGTTTAAAGCTATAAGTGCGAAGTTTTTTGATATCTATTTGGCTCATGCTTTTTTTGCGTCTCAAATAGTCAAAAGATTTCGGCTTTAGGAAAACATTAACTTATAAATTTAAAATCATTGGCCGATGATAAATTAACTTTTAGGAGGAGTATTATGAGTAAGAATGGTATTTTTGCTAAGTTGCAAAAAGTAGGAAAGTCACTTATGTTACCAGTTTCAGTTCTTCCAGCAGCTGGTCTTATGGTAGCGTTCTCAAGATTAATAGAAAATTCAATTGGAGTTGAAAATGTAGCAGCAAATCCAATGTTAAATGCTTTAGTTCAAATAATGTTTAAGGGTGGACTTGTTGTATTTGAAAACTTACCAATTATATTTGCAATAGGTGTTGCAATTGGTTTTACAGCAGGAGAAGCAGTTGCTGGATTAGCGTCTGTTGTTGGTTATGTTGTATTAACAAAAGTATTGTCAGTTATGAGTGAAGTTCAAGGATTAGAAGTTCCTATAAATATGGGTATTTTTAGTGGAATCATAATAGGTTTAGTAGCAGCAAATGTGTATAATAAATATTATAAAACGAAATTACACCCAGTTTTAGGATTTTTCCAAGGTAAAAGATTAGTACCAATTTTAATGGTTGCAATAGCATGTACATTAGGTATTGTATTTGGTTTTATTTGGCCTCCAATTCAAGATGGTATAAATTGGTTAGGACAACAAGCTATAGATGCAGAAATATTTGGATTTAGACTAGGTGGAGCTATATATGCACTTGGTAATAGAGCTCTTATACCAACTGGTTTACATCATGTATTTAAGACTCCTTTTACAGTTCAATTTGGTGAATACATACACCCACAAACTGGTGAAGTATTTATAGGGGAAGTTGCAAGATTCTTCGCAGGAGATCCTACTGCTGGAAATATAACAGCAGCAGAATATCCATTGAAGATATTTGGACTACCAGCAGCAGCTTTAGCTATATATTTAACAGCTAAGCCAGAAAATAAAAAGGCTGTTGGAGGAGCTATGCTTACAGCTTCATTAACATCTATAATAACTGGTATAACAGAACCTATAGAGTTTGCATTTATGTTTGTAGCACCAATTTTATATTTAACTCATGTTGGTCTTGCTTTTGTTGGTGGACTTTTAATGAATATGGCTGGTGTTAGATTATCAGAAACATTTACATCATCTTTAATAGATTATTTTGTTAGTATAGCAACAGGAAACGCAGGAAATCCAATGATGTTATTCCCTGTTGGGGTTGTAATATTTGTAGCATATTTTGCGACTTTCTATTATTTTATAAAGAAATTTGATTTAAAAACTCCAGGTAGAGAAGAAGAAACAGAAGAAATAGCTGATATATCAGCATCTCAAAAAGCTGTAGAAGTATTATTAGCATTAGGAGATGCAAAAAATATAAAGCATATTGATGCTTGTATAACAAGACTTAGATTAGAACTTAATGATGATAGTATAATCAATGAAAAAAGATTAAAAGCTTTAGGAGCTTCAGGTGTTATGAAAGCAGGCGGTGGAAGTGTTCAAGTTGTATTTGGACCAGCAGCTGAAGGTTTAAAAGATGAGATAAAAACTGTAATGGCAGCAGGTGGAGCTTCATCTGTTGAAATTAAGGAAGAAGTTAAAAAAGAGGAAACTAAAGAAAAGATAAAAAAAGCTAAAAGATTAATATCATCTCCAATGAAAGGTAAATTAGTTGATTTAAAAGATGTTCCAGATCAAACTTTTGCAGATAAACTTTTAGGAGAAGGTATAGCTATAGAACCAGTTGATGGACTTGTAACATCTCCAGTTTCAGGTGAAATAGTACAATTATTTAGAACAAATCATGCTGTTGGACTTAAAACAGATGATGGATTAGAAGTTTTAGTTCATGTTGGTATAGATACAGTTAATATGAATGGTGAAGGTTTTGAAGCTTTTGTAAAGCAAGGAGATAGAGTTAAAGTTGGGGATAAATTACTTAATGTAGACTTAGAACTTGTAAAAGAAAAAGCTAAATCTATAATAACTCCAATAGTTATTACAAACACATTTGAGTTTGATTCTATAAAATCAATCAAAAATGGAGATGTATCAAATAAAGAAGATATAATAGAAGTAAACTAATATTAATATATTATTTTTTAAAAAGTTTAAAAATGATTAAATCATTTTTAAACTTTTTTTTTATTAAAATTAAAATAATTCATATTTAATAATTTGAATATTTAATGTTAAAATAAAATTAAAGTTCGATATATTATGAAGGAGGAAAAAATGAAAATTTTGCTTACTTATAAATATGATGATAATAAATTAAATAAAATAAAAGAATTAGGCTATGATATAGTTTATAGACATGAAAATATAGTATTTAATCAAGAGGATATAGATGATAGTGATATTTTGATTTGTTATAATCCTTTTAAAAATTTAGATATATCCAAGATGAACAATCTCAAATTAATATTACTTTCTTCTATTGGTATTGATCAAGTACCAATTGATAAAGTTGGTAAAGATGTTTTGGTTTGCAATAATAAAGGTGGATATAGTGTTGCCATGGGAGAATGGATTGTTTGTAAAATTCTAGAGATATATAAGGATTCAAAATATTTTTATGAAAAAAAGAAAGAAAAGAAATGGAAAATAAATACTTCATTAGAGGAAATAACGGATAAAACTATCGGTTTTTTAGGTACAGGAACAATTGCAAATGAAGCGGCAAAACGACTTAAAAGCTTTGATTGTGAAATTTTAGGAATAAGTAAATCAGGAAAGCAAAAAGAGTATTTCGATGAAGTTTATAATATTGAGTGTTTAGATGAATTTTTAAAGAAATCAGATGTTGTTATATCTTGCCTTCCATCAACTAAAGAAACAAAATATATATTAAATTATTCTAATTTGTCTTTGATGAAAGAAAATTCGATTTTTATAAATATATCTAGGGGCGATATTGTAAAAGAGTGTGATTTAATTAAGTTACTAAAGGAAAATAAATTTAAAGCAGTGGCTTTGGATGTATTTGAAAAAGAACCTCTTGATAAAGAATGTGAACTTTGGAATTTTGAAAATGTATATATATCATTTCATAATTCTTGGATTTCTCAACTTAGGAATGAAAGAAGATTTAATTTGATTTATAAAAATTTAAAAAGATTTAAGGAAAAAAATGATTTATTAAATGTTGTGAATCTTAAAAAAGGGTATTAGATATAAAAAGACTGTTTAAGGGAGGTTTTTTTATGGATAATAATCATATTATTTATGATTCTCAAGCGTTGAAATATAAATCTATTTTTGGAGCTATAAAGATAGATACTTCTTTTCTTATAAATATAGAAATTTGTAATACTAAAAATATTAGGAATGTATTTTTACATTTGATTGACAAAAACAATATAGATAAAAAAATGCCTATGGAATTTAAGAAGGTTGTGGATTTTTATAATGTATATTCAATAGATTTAAAAACTCCAAATGAAGCTCAACTTTTATTTTATTATTTTGAAATTGAATTTGAGGATTTTAGAGTTTTTTATGGGAATAATGAAGAAGAGTTAGGTGGTATGGGAAAAATATATGAAGTTAATCCAAAAAAATATCAAATAAGTGTATATGAAGATATTTATGATATACCTTCTTGGTATCAAAATGGTATAATGTATCAAATTTTTGTAGATAGATTTAATAAAGTAAAAAGTGAAAATACTACTTTAAAAGATGATATATTAATTTATGCGAATTGGTATGATAATCCTTCATATTTAAAAAATGAAAAAGGTGATATAAAAAAATGGGATTATTTTGGCGGTAATTTAGAAGGTGTTATACAAAAATTAGATTATTTAAAATCTCTAAATATAAATATAATTTACTTTAACCCTATTTTTGAAGCTCATAGTAATCACAAATATGATACAGCTGATTATAAAAAATTGGACTCAATGTTTGGAAATGAGGAAGTATTTAAAAAATTGATAGAAGAATGTGAAAAAAGAGATATAAAGATTATTTTAGATGGAGTATTTAGTCATACTGGTAGTGATAGTATTTACTTTAATAGGGAAGGTAAGTACAGTGAAATAGGTGCTTATGAGTCAAAAGAGTCCAAATATTTTGATTGGTATAAGTTTAAAGACTATCCAGACGAATATGAATCTTGGTGGGGGGTTAAGACTTTACCTGAAATTAATGAGCTTACTGATTCTTATTTAGACTATATAATAAGAGATGATGATAGTGTTATAAAACATTGGCTTAAAAAAGGAGTAAGTGGTTATCGTCTTGATGTTGCAGATGAGCTTCCAGATAAGTTTATTGAAATATTAAAAAAACATATGAAGGAATATAAAAAAGATAGTATATTAATAGGAGAAGTTTGGGAAGATGCATCTAATAAAGAGGCTTATGGGGAATTACGAAAATATTTTTATGGTAAAGAGTTAGATGGTGTTATGAATTATCCATTTAAAGATATAATAATAGATTTTTTGATGAATAGAATTGATGCAAATAAAATGTCAAAATTATTCTTTAAATACATGGAAAATTATCCTATAAAAAATTTATATTCAAATATGAATATGGTTAGTAGTCATGATATTCCAAGAATCCTAACTATATTAGGAGAAAGTCCTCATGAAAATAATTTATGCAATATGGATAAAGAAAGTTATAGATTAGATTTTGATAAATTGGAATTAGGTATGAAAAGAGTGAAATTAATAAGTTTAATGCAAATGACCTTTTATGGGATACCTTGTCTATATTATGGAGATGAAGCAGGTCTTGAAGGGTATAGTGATCCTTATAATAGAAGAACTTATCCATGGGGAAAAGAAAATCAAATTCTTTTAAATTGGTATAAAAAAATTACTTTTTTAAGAAATAAATATAAGGCATTATCTAATGGTTTTTTTAAACTATTATATGCAAAAGATAATATATATATATATCAAAGATATATAGATCACTTAGATGTATATAATAATAAATCACAAAAGCAAAATCTTATTATAGCAATAAATAGAAGCGATAATGAAGAACATGTAGAACTTAATATTTGTGATATAAAAACTAATAATTATAAAAATATATTAAATAATTATTGCGATGAAATATATCATATAAAAAACAATAAAATACATTTGAATTTAAAAGCATATGAAGGTAAGGTTTTGCTAGGCTATTAACATAATTAAAAATATATTATATAATAGATTAAAAAGGTAGTATCTTTTGGGTACTACTTTTTATTTTAATTATAGAGGTGTTTTATGGATAAATTCATTGAAGGTTTGTCTTTTTTGAGTGAGAATATAGATGATGGTGTTATAATAGTTAACAATGAAAGTGTGATAGTACATATAAATAATAGTGCTATAAATTTATTAGATATAAGTATAAATCCTATCAATAAATACATAAAGGATGTTATAAAAGAAAGTTTGATGCCTGAAATTCTTCAATCTAAAAATGAGCATGAAAATCAAAATTGGAACAAGAATAAAAAAAATTTTGTTGTTACAAGAAAATTATTAAAAAATGATGATAGAATAATAGGGGCTATTGCTATTTTTAAAGATATAACTATTTACAATAAATTAAATAAAAAAATAGATGAAGATACAAGTTATATAAATACATTAAATACTTTATTAGATACTTCTTATGATTGGGCTGTAGTTGTTGATAAGAATTATAAAATAACAATGATGAGCAAAGGCTATAAGGAGTTTTTAGATGTTCAAAACCCTGTAGGTAAAGATGTTAGAGAAGTCATAGATAATACAAGGCTACATTTAATTATAGATAGTGGAATAACGGAAATTGGAGAAATCCAAGAGATAAGAGGACAAGAAGTTGTTTCAATGAGAGTACCTATAATTAAAGAAGGTAAAGTTGTTGGTGCTATTGGAAAAGTAATGTTTAAAGATTTAAATGATTTTTATGTTATAAGTGAAAAAGTAAGAAAATTAAAAGAGGAATTAAAAGAATATGAAGGTAGTTTAAAAAGTGAAAAAAGTGCTAAATATTCTTTTGAAAATATAATAGGAAGTAGTTCTATTATTAAAGATGTTAAATATATGGGGGAAAAAGCCAGTAAAACAAATTCAAATGTATTGATAATGGGAGAGAGTGGAACAGGAAAAGAGTTATTTGCGCATGCAATACATAACAGGAGTAAAAGAGTGTTAGAACCTTTTGTAAAAATTAATTGTGGTGCAATTCCTTCTGAGCTTTTGGAAAGTGAATTATTTGGTTATGAAGAAGGTGCTTTTACTGGTGCAAAAAAAGGTGGGAAGAAAGGAAAATTTGAGCTTGCAAATAAAGGGACTATATTTTTGGATGAAATTGGTGATATGCCCTTAAATATGCAGGTTAAATTATTAAGAGTAATACAAGAAAGAGAAGTTGAAAGAGTTGGAGGTAATAAATTAAAAAAAATAGATGTAAGAATAATTGCAGCTACAAATAAAAACTTAGAAGAACTTGTTAAAAAAAATCTATTTAGAGAAGATTTATATTATAGATTAAATGTAATGACATTAAATGTGCCACCTTTGAGAAGCAGAAAAGAAGATATTTCGATTTTGGCTGATTTTTTAAAATCAAAATTATCAAGAGAATTAAATAAATATGTAGAAGGCATTAGTAAGGATGCTGTAAAATACTTGATGAATTATAATTGGCCTGGAAATGTTAGAGAGCTTGAGAATATAATTGAAAGAGCTATTAATCTACTTGATTCAGACCTTATAATTAAGCCTAAGCATTTACCTTCTAGAATTGTAACCTTAGATATATCTAATGCTTATGGTAAAGCAAATACAAGTTTAAAAGAAATTGTAGAAGATATAGAATATAAGCTTATAAGTAAATATTTAAATGAATTTAAAGGTAATAAAAATAAAGTTGCGAAGACTTTAGGTATAAGTAGAACAAGTTTATATAAAAAAATAGAAAAATATAATATAGAATAGTTAAAGGAAGTGTGTAATTTGAATAAAAAAAATAAAGCCATAATATATATGTTAATATCTGCATTGGCATTTTCATTTATGGGTGCATTTGTAAAATTATCAGGAGATTTGCCAACATTTCAAAAAACATTTTTTAGAAACCTTGTTGCATCAATAATTTCTGCAATGGTAATAATAAAAAATAAAGAAAGTTTTATTGGAAAAAAAGAAAATAGAAAAATCTTAATAATAAGATCCACGTTTGGAACTTTAGGAATGCTTTGTTATTTTTATAGTATTGATAAATTATTATTATCAGATTCATCTATGCTAAATAAATTAAATCCGTTTTTTGTAAGTATATTTGCATTTTTTGTTTTGAAAGAAACTCTGTCTAGAATTCAAATACCTGCACTTATAATGGCATTTTCTGGAGCGGTACTTATAATAAAACCAGAATTTAATATGAGTGTTATACCTGCTTTAATTGGTTTAATTGGTGCAGTTTTTGCAGCTGGAGCATATACTGCTGTTAGATTTTTAGGTGGAAAGGAAAAATTTTATACAATAGTGTTTTTCTTTTCAGCTTTTTCTTGTTTAGCAACATTACCATTTATGATTTATTATTATAAAGAGATGAACATACAACAGATGATGTATTTGGTTGCAACAGGAGTTTTTGCAGCAATTGGACAATTTGCATTAACTATTGCATATAAATATGCTCCAGCTGGTGAAATATCTATACTAAATTATACTAATGTTTTATTTTCTGGGGTTTTAGGCTATTTTATTTATGCTCAAGTTCCAGATTTTCTAAGTGTTATAGGATATTTCTTAATCATATTGGCTGCATTTATGATCTATTATTATAATAATTATAAAACTAAAATGTCTAAAGAGGTGAGAGCAAATGTCAAAGGTTAACTTGAGTTTACAAATATTACCGTTGATAGAGGATGAAAAAAAATTATATTATGTAGTGGATGAAGTTATTGACTATATAAAAAAAACAGGTCTTGATTTTGTTGTTTCTCCAATGGAAACCACTATTGAAGGTGAAATGGATGAAGTTTTAGATATTGTTAAAAAAGCACAAGAAATATGTGTTGATAATAATGCAAAGAGAATTATTTCTTCAATTAAGATAGATTATAAAGTTGGAGGAATAACTATGGAAGAAAAAATAAAAAATTATAAATAAGCTTGACAATATAAAATATTTTATGTATTATTAAGTTGTCAAATAAATAACTCAATATCCTTCAGGGCAGGGTGTGATTCCCTACCGGTGGTTTAAGTCCACGAGCGAAAGCTGAACTTGTGTGATTCCAGTACCGACAGTATAGTCTGGATGTAAGAAGGTAATATCGTAATTTGTGATGTTTTTTATCCCCTGAAGTTTTTTGCTTTAGGGGATTTTTGAGATGTTAATAAATTACTTTTAAGAATTTTAGGCCCTGTTTTTATGCAGGGTCTTTGTTTTTTATTTAACAAAAAAACAAATATTAAATAAAAAAATATATTTGCTAGAAAGAAAATAAACTAAAAATTTTAAATTTTTAGAAAGAAGGTGAATTGTTTGAATCATGAAGATGTAATGAAAGAAGTTTTTCATCTTGCTAATAAAGGTATAGGAAAGGTAAATCCAAATCCTTTGGTTGGAGCTATTTTGATTAAAGATGATGAAATTATTGGAAAAGGATATCATAAAGAATATAAAAAAGAACATGCAGAAGAAAATGCAATAAAAGATGCAATAAAAAGAGGAAATAAAGATAAAATAAAAAATTCGAGTATATATGTAAATTTAGAACCTTGTAGTCATTTTGGAAATAGACCACCTTGTGTACATTTGATTAAAAAATATGAGATTAAAAAAGTATATATAAGTAATATTGATGAAAATGAACTTGTAAACAAAAAAGGAATAGAATTTTTAAAAGAAAATAATATAGAAGTATACACAGGAATATTAGAAGAAGAAGGTAAAAAAATAAATGAAATACATAATTATTTTATAAAAAACAAAAGACCTTTTATAGTATTAAAATCAGCATTCTCCATAGATGGAAAGATACAAACTTATACAAATGATTCAAAGTGGATTAGTAATGAATTAAGTAGAAAGAAAGTTCATGAATATAGAAATTTGTATATGGGAATATTGACAACTGCAAATACCATAAAAATAGATGATCCTTATTTAAATGTAAGACATGTTAAAAAAATAAGAAATCCTATAAAAATAATATTAGATCCAAAAGATGAAATTAATCAAAATTATAATATTTTTAAAGAAGGTCAAAATATTATAATAAAACCATTTAATAATAAATATAATAATCTTAAAAATACCAAAGTGATAAATATGAAATTAGTAAATAAAAAATTTGATTTAGATGAAGTTTTAAAGAAATTAGGAGAGCTGAAAATAGATTCAATTATGGTTGAAGCTGGAGGTAATTTAGTTTGGAATTTAATAAATAAAAATTTAATAAATAAATATTTATTTTTTATAGCGCCAAAAATAATAGGCGGAAAGGATTCTAAGACTTTTGTAGAAGGAAGTGGATTTTTAAAAGTTGACAATGCTTTAAATTTAGAATTTGAAAAAGTTTTAAATTTGGAAGGAGATTTATTTGTAGAAGCATATAATAAAAAATTATAAGAAAGATTTTGAAGCTAAAATAAATAAAAATATGGATTAGAAGAAATACTATTAGGATGTGATTTATTGTTTACTGGAATTATTGAAGAGATTGGAATAGTAAAAAAAATAAAAAAATCAAATAATGGGTTAAGAATTCATATAGAGTGTAAAGACTTATTAAATGATTGTAATTTAGGAGATAGTATAGCTGTAAATGGAGTGTGTCTTACAGTTGACAAAAAAGAAAAAAATATTTTTGTTGCAGATATTATGAATGAAAGTTTAAAAGCAAGTAATTTGAAATTTTTAAATACAGGTTACAAAGTTAATTTGGAAAGAGCGATGAGTTTAAATAAAAGACTTGGAGGACATATTGTAACTGGTCATGTAGATAAAATGGCCAAATTAGAATCTATAAATGATGATGGATTATCTATTGAATTAAAAATATCATATGAAAATAAAAACTATAAAAAGTATTTGATAAAAAAAGGGTCAATTACTTTAAATGGAGTAAGTTTAACTGTGAATAATGTAAACGAAGGGAATTTTACAGTTAATATAATTCCTCATACATTTAATAATACGAATTTATCTAATTTATCTAAAGGAGATTTTTTGAACTTAGAATTTGATGTTTTAGCTAAATATATAGAAAATTTAATTGATTTTAGTAATAATGGAAATTTAAAAGAAGATAAAAAAGGAATAGATAAAAATTTTTTGCTTACAAATGGCTTTTTTTAATAAAAATAAATTATAATAGGAGGATTTAATATGTTTTGTAAAATTGAAGATGCAATAAAAGATTTAAAAGAAGGAAAAATAATAATAATAACAGATGATGATGATAGAGAAAATGAAGGAGATTTTGTAATACCATCAGAAATTTGTGATTATAAGCATGTAGATTTTATGATATCCAAAGGTAAAGGGCTATTATGTGTAAGTGTAGATGAAGATTTGGCAAAAAAATTGGATTTAAATTATATGAATGATAATAATACAGATCCAAACAAAACTGCATTTACTATTTCAATTGATCATAAAGATAGTGGTACTGGAATAAGTGCAATTTCAAGAGCATTAACAATAAATGAAATGGTAAAAGAAAATTCAAAACCAAATGACTTTACAAGACCTGGACATGTATTTCCTTTAATAGCTAAGAAGTATGGAGTATTAAAAAGAAATGGTCATACAGAGGCTTCTTTAGATATAGCAAAACTTGCAGGATTTAAACCATCAGCAGTAATTTGTGAAATTTTAAGTGATAGTGGATATTCTGCAACAAGAGAAGAAATTTTTGATATTGCAAAAGAATATGAATTAAAAATAATAAGTATAAAAGATTTAATAGAGTATAAAAAATTGAATTACGAATATTTAGACTATACTAATATAATAGATTTTAAAACTAAATATGGTGATTTCAAAGCATTTAGTGTAAAAGATGAAATTTCAAAAGATGAACATTTTGTGATTTTTAAAAATGAATTTGATAACGATATTTCAAAAAATGAAAATTTAGAATTTGATCTTAGAATACATTCAGAGTGCTTGACTGGAGATGTCTTTTTTTCAAAAAGATGTGATTGTAAAAGTCAATTAGAAAAATCTCTTATACATATATCAAAGCAAAAAAATGGAGCTTTGATTTATCTAAGACAAGAAGGTAGAGGGATTGGTCTTTTTAACAAAATAAAAGCATATGATTTACAAGAAAAAGGGTTTGATACAGTACAAGCCAATATAGAATTAGGATTTAAAGAAGAACAAAGAGAATTTTTTGTGGCTGCAAATATTTTAAAAAAATTAAATATAAATAAAGTCAATTTGCTTACTAACAATCCTTTAAAAATAAATGAATTAAAAAAATGGAATGTTGATGTTATAAAAAGAATACCTATTTTGGGTGAAATAAATGATATTAATAAATTTTATATAGATACAAAAGTTAAGAAGATGAAACATTGTATTGAAATTTAAATTTCTCATAAAAAATGTAGATTATCATTTGATGGTTATTAGATAAAAAGAAGAAATTTATAAAAAGTATATATTAAAAAATAGATGGAGGTTTTATTATGAAAATTTATGAAGGTAATTTAGTAAAAACAGATAAAAAAGTAGGGATAATCGTTTCAAGATTTAATGAATTTATAACAAGAAAATTATTGGAAGGTGCAATTGATTGTTTAAAAAGACATGAAATAAAAGAAGAAAATATAGATATATTTTATGTTCCAGGTGCTTTTGAAATTCCACTTATAGCAAAAAAGTTAACTAAAAAATATGATGGAATAATAGCTATTGGCGCAGTGATAAAAGGAGATACAGATCATTATGATTATGTTTGTGCTGAAGTTACAAAGGGAGTAGCATCAGTATCATTAGAATCACAAAAACCTGTTATGTTTAGTGTTTTAACAGTAGATAGTATAGAACAAGCAATAGAAAGAGCTGGTACTAAAAAAGGTAATAAAGGCTTTGAATGTGCTCTAAGTTTGATTGAAATATTTAATTTAACAGATAAAATTGATAGGATTTAATATAGAAGATACATTTAAAATAGATTTTATTAAAATTTTGCCTATTAATCTATATATTAATTTGATAAAATATGATATTATTAATAAGTAATAATATTATAGATTGAAAATAAAGTTTAGAGCATTTGTTTTAAGCTTTATTTTTATAAGAATTTAATAGGAGTGTTATGATGGAAAATAATTTAAGAGTAGGTCAAATTATTGAAGGAACAGTAACAGGTATAAAACCTTTTGGTGCGTTTGTGAAATTAGATGAAAAAACTCAAGGACTTGTACATATTTCACAAGTTACTCATGGATTTTTAAAGGATATAAATGAGGTTCTTTCAGTAGGAGATTTAGTAAAAGTTAAGATACTATCTATAGATGACAAGACAAAAAAAGTATCATTATCAATCAAAGAGGCTAAGGAAAAGGAAAGACCAGCTAAGCCTGCTAAGGATAAAGTTCAGAAATTAGATGATATGATGAAGAACTGGTTAAAAGAATCTAATGATAGACAAGCTGTTTTAAATAAAAGAAATACAAAATAATAAAAATATTTATTGACAAATTAAAAATATTTTTATATTATTAAACTTGTAATTGAAAAGTGAATACCGTTTTGGTAGTAGAGGTGCGAAACTAAAGAGTATCTATTGGGAGTCTAAGCGATTAAGATCAATAGAAAAAGGGAGTTTTGCCGAAGTTTTTGACTGATAGCTTTGAGGTTAATCACTGGGATGATAGATAATATCTATTATACTGTCACATTTAATATGTGGAGGGCTATTATTCAAATGTTTTTATTTGCAGGAATCCTAGGTAATATTCTGTAAATTTGAACCTTGAGTAATTACTCAAGGTTTTTTGATTTGATAGTCCTCCTTTGATAAAACAAAGGAGGATTTTTTTATGAGAAAAAGAAGTATTTTATTTAGTTTAATTTTGGTGTTATTATTTTCATTTGACATTTCTTTTGCAAATGACTTAGAGATGGTAGAAAAATATAAATTTCTGACATTATTACCACCAATAGTTGCAATTATATTAGCTTTTATAACAAAAAATGTTGTATTTTCATTATTTGTAGGTGTATTATCAGGAACTTTTTTAGTAAGATTTTATAGTGAGAATTTCTTTATGGCATTTGTAAATGGATTTTTAGATGTTATATTAAATACATTAAACTCACTTGCTGATAAGTGGAATGCTGGAATAATACTTCAGTGTTTAGCTATTGGAGGTTTGATAGCTCTTATTTCAAAGATGGGTGGAGCTTTAGCAGTTGCAAATGCACTTTCTAAAAAAGCAAAAACATTAAGAAGTACACAACTTATAACTTGGGTTTTGGGACTATTTGTATTTTTTGACGATTATGCAAATTCACTAATTGTAGGACCTATAATGAGACCTATTAGTGATAAAATGAAATTATCAAGAGAAAAACTAGCTTTTATTGTAGATGGAACAGCAGCACCTATTGCTGGTATTGCTATGGTTTCTACATGGGTTGGATATGAAGTTGGACTTATAAAAGATGCATATTCATCAATTGGGATGGAAGTAAATTCTTATTCGATATTCTTAGAATCAATTCCATTTAGATTTTATAATATTTTAGTTTTAGCATTCATTGTAATTAGTGCAATAACATTAAGAGAATTTGGACCTATGTTAAAAAGTCAAAGAAGAGCATATTTTACAGGTGAAGTTAAGCCAAATAATAAGAATATTCAGATGAATGAAGAAAACAATTTAAAGCCAAAAGAGGGAATTAAACTTAGAGTTTGCAATGCTTTAGTACCTATAGCTGTTCTTATAATTACCTCTTTTATAGGATTTTATTTAAATGGATATTCAGCACTTTTAGAAAATGTAGATGTAATTACAAAAATTCAAGAATCACCATTATCTTTTTATGCTATAAGGGAAACTTTTGGGGCTTCAGATGCGAGTATTGTATTATTTCAATCAGCTATAATAGCAGCTTTAGTTGCTCTTATTATGGGAATTAGTCAAAAGATATTTACTTTATCTGAAGGTATTGAAATATTTGTAGAAGGTATGAAAGAACTAGTTATAACTGGTGTAATTCTTTTGCTTGCATGGTCTTTAAGTTCAGTTATAAAAGAACTTGGAACAGCTAAGTTTTTAGTGTCGATTCTTTCTAGTAAGATACCTGCATTTTTACTTCCTAGTATAATATTTATACTAGCTTCAATAATTTCATTTGCAACAGGAACAGCATATGGAACTATGGGTATACTTATGCCACTTGCAATACCACTTGCTAATTCAATTGGTAGTGCTAATACTAATTTTATATTAGCAGGAGCAGGAGCTGTTCTTGCAGGAGCTATATTTGGAGATCATTGTTCGCCTATATCCGATACGACAATACTTTCTTCTATGGGAACATCTTGTGATCATATTGAACACACTAAAACACAGATGGTTTATGCTGTTAGTATTGCTTTAGTGTCTGTAGTATTTGGTTATATTCCAATTGGATTAGGCATGAATATATTTATGGTACTGCCTATATCAATTATTGCAATATATGGACTTTTAAGAATAGTTGGTTCGAGAATAGATGATGTATCAAAAGAGGAATTAAATAATATTCAAAATGAGTATAAGAAAGCTGTTTAAATAAATATATAAATATTTTTATAATTTTATACTTGAAAATAAATCTTTTATATATTATTATTGGTTATAGAAGTTTTATTAATAAAAATAAAACTCTTGACAATTTTAAATAAATTGTTTATCATTTACAATAAATAATTTAATAAATAATAGCTTTGAGTAGGACAGTAGTTATATTAAAATTTCTTTAGAGAGATGATTGTTAGCTGAAAAATCGTCGTCATTTTATATAGTGAAAATCACCTATGAGCTGGTTATCTGAAATAAAGTAAGATAGTTCCCTTTATTGGGTTAAAATTTTTCAAGTGATAGATTTATAATCTATAATTTGGGTGGTACCGCGTAAAAATACGTCCCAGAGCATTGCTCTGGGATTTTTTATTATATTTAAAAGTTTTTATTTATGGATTAATTAAAAGTGAATTTTTATATAAAGAGGAGGAAAAAAGAAGATGGAAAAGTTTAAAACTTTAGACAATTCAGTCAAGACTAGCGAAGAAAAAGTTATGAAATATTGGGAAGAGATAGATTTATTAAAAAAATCAGTTGAAGAAAGAGAAGGTAAAGAACCTTATATATTTTATGAAGGACCACCTACTGCAAATGGAAACCCAGGAATACACCATGTTATAGCAAGAACATTAAAGGATTCTATATGTAGATTTAAAACTATGAAGGGTTATCAAGTAAAAAGAAAAGCAGGATGGGATACTCATGGTTTACCTGTTGAAATACAAGTTGAAAAGCAACTTGGTTTATCTTCAAAGCCTGAAATAGAAAAGTATGGAATTGCAGAATTTAATGAAAAATGTAGAGAGTCTGTTTTCCAATATGAAAAACAATGGAGAGATATGACTGAAAGAATGGCATATTTAGTAGATTTAGATGATCCATATATAACTTTAGATAATAATTATATTGAAAGTGTGTGGTGGATATTAGATAAATTCCAAAAAGAAGGATATATATATGAAGGTCATAAGATACTTCCTTATTGTTCAAGATGTGGAACTGGATTAGCTTCACATGAAGTTGCACAAGGATATAAAGAAATAAAATCAGAAACTGTAATTGCAAAATTTAAAAAAGTTGATGAAGATGCATATTTCTTAGCTTGGACAACTACACCTTGGACACTACCTTCAAATGTATGTTTAACAGTGAATCCTAATGAAACATATATAAAAGCTAAGCATGAAGATGGTAATACTTATTATATGGAAAAGAACTTAGCTAACTCTGTTATGGGTGAAGATAAGTATGAGATATTAGAAGAAATGAAAGGTAAAGATTTAGAATATATGGAATATGAACAACTTATGCCTTTTGTTAAAGCTGATAAAAAAGCATTTTTTGTAACTTGTGCAGATTATGTAACTACAGATGATGGTACAGGTATAGTTCATTCAGCTCCTGCATTTGGAGAAGATGATTATCAAACAGGAAGAAAATACGAACTTCCAGTATTAAAACCTGTTGGAGACGATGGTAAATTTACAATGACACCTTGGGAAGGTAGATTTGTTATGGATGCAGATACAGATATAGTTATATGGTTAAAAGAACAAAATAAATTATTTAAAAAGCAAAAAATGCCTCACAATTATCCACATTGTTGGAGATGTGACACACCACTTTTATACTATGCTAGACCAAGTTGGTATATAGAAATAACAAAATTAAAAGATAAATTAATAGAAAATAATAACTCAGTAGAATGGTATCCTGACTATGTTGGAGAAAAGAGATTTGGTAACTGGTTAGAAAATCTAAATGATTGGGCAATATCAAGAAGTAGATATTGGGGAACACCATTTAATATTTGGAAATGTGAATGTGGACATAAAGATAGTGTTGGATCGAAACAAGAACTTGCAAATAGAGCGATTGAAGATGTTGATCCAAATACTGTAGAACTTCATAGACCTCATGTTGATAATATTCATTTAAAATGTGATAAGTGTGGCGGAACAATGACAAGAATTGACGATGTTATAGATGTTTGGTTTGATTCAGGTGCTATGCCATTTGCTCAAAGACATTATCCATTTGAAAATAAAGATAATTTCTTTGATGATTTCTTCCCAGCTGACTTTATCTGTGAAGGTATAGATCAAACTAGAGGATGGTTCTATTCTTTACTTGCAATATCAACATTTGTAACAGGAAAATCACCATATAAGAGAGTTTTAGTTAATGATCTTATATTAGATAAAAATGGAAAGAAAATGTCTAAGTCAAAAGGAAATACAGTTAGTCCATTTAAATTATTTGATCAATATGGAGCAGATGCTCTTAGATGGTATTTACTTTATGTATCTCCAGCTTGGACACCAACTAGATTTGATGAAGATGGACTTAAAGAAGTGCTAAGCAAATTCTTTGGAACTTATAAGAACGTATATAGTTTCTTTACTCTTTATGCAAATACAGATAATATAGATCCAAAAGAGTTCTATGTTGAAGTTAAAGATAGACCAGAGCTTGATAGATGGGTTATATCTAAATTCAATAATTTAGCGAAGACTGTAAATGAAGAGATAGAAATATTTGATTTAACAAAGGCTGTTAGAAAGATACAAAACTTTGTTGATTCTGAATTATCAAACTGGTATATAAGACGTTCAAGAAGAAGATTCTGGGAACCAACTTTAACAGAAGATAAAAAAGCTGTTTATAATACTACATTTGAAATATTAGAAGGTATTGCAAGACTTATAGCTCCATTTGCACCATTTATAGCAGAAGAAATATATACTAATTTAACTGGTAATCAAACAGTTCATACTGCTTATTATCCAGAGTGCAATGAAGATTATATAGATAATAAATTAGAAGAAAAAATGGACTTAGTTAAAAATCTTGTTACTTTAGGAAGAGCATCAAGAGAAAAGGTTAGAATAAAAGTTAGACAACCACTTTCTAAGGTTATGATAGATGGAAAATATGAAGATTTAATATCTGATGTTGTACCACTTATTAAAGAAGAATTAAATGTTAAGGAAGTTGTATTTGCTAAAGATTTAGGTGAATTTATGAACTTTAGCTTAAAGCCAAACTTCAAGGTATTAGGAGCTGTACTTGGTTCTAAGATAAAAACTTTTGCAAAAGAATTATCTTCTTTAGATGCTTCAAAAGCTGTTCCTTCTTTAGAGTCAGGAAATACTATAAAAGTAGATTTAGAAGGCGAAGAATTTGAATTTGATAAAGAAAAAGTTCTTATAAACATCCAAGCTAAAGAAGGTTTTGATGTTGGAATGGAAAATAATCTATTTGTTATATTAGATACTTCTTTAAATGAGGAACTTGTAAATGAAGGATATGCAAGAGAGTTTATTTCGAAAGTTCAACAACTTAGAAAAGCAAATGATTTTGAAATGATGGATAGAATAAAAATAAGCTATGATTCTAATGATGATATAGCAAATGCTGTAAATATCCATAATGAATATATAAAATCAGAAACATTAGCTGATGAAATAGTAAAAGTATCTGATGAGACATTAGAAAAGCATAACCTAAATGGACATGATACTGGAATGAAAGTTGAAAAATTATAATAATATATAAATAATGAAAGAGACTAAATGAAATTTATCATTTAGTCTCTTATTTTTATATAACTCTTTTGTAAAATTTTAAAATTTATTATATTTGTCAAAATAATTTTTATAAATTTTCAACTAATACAGCTCTTGTTAGGGATGCTTCTGCATTTATTTTTAGAGGTAGAGCTATTAATGTATAATATTTTTCTTCAATATTTTTAAGGCAAAGACCTTCTATTATGGGGATATCAAGACTTAAAAGTATTTTATGAGTTTCATGATTTTTTTGATTTCGTTCTATCCCAAGAGCATCAATTCCAACACCTGAAATTTCTTTTGATTTTAAATAATTACTTGCTTCTTCATTTAAATAAACGAAATTAAAATTAAATTCTTTATCAAAAGAATTTTTTGTTTTAAATAATAAAAAATCATTTTTTTTGATATCTTTTGTTCTTAATATTTTTTCATCAATACATTCTATATTCAATTTTGAAAAATCCAAAACCTTACATTGATTACTTATAAATTTTTCTAAAGGGATATCCAATATAGTTTTACCATCTTTAATAGCATGTAAAGGAGCATCCATATGAGTTCCTGTATGTGCTTCTAAAATAAATTTACTTTCGAACATCTCTGCATTTGAGTAATTTTTTAAATTTATAATTTGTGGTTTTTTTTCCTCTTTATTTTTATAAACCATCATATCTTTTTTTATCTCCATGGATATATCATAAATTTTTATTTTAATTCACCACCTTTATTTAAATAACCATTTTTTATTATCATTTTCGATAAGTGCAAATGATTTTTTTGGTCCCAAACTAGCAAATTCATATTTTTGTAAATATTTTTTTCTATAATCAATATCTAATATTTTTGATATGCTATCAATAAAACTCCATTCACTTTCAATTTCATCCCATCTTGTATATAAAGATTGATCATTATTTAAGGCATCTAAGAGTAATTTTTCATAGGCTTGTGGAGATCTAGCGTTTATATTACAATTTTGACAGAATTCCATATGTTGTTTATCTATATTAATTTGAGTAGAAGGTGTTTTTGTGTTGAATTCTAAAGACATTCCTTCTTTTGGTTGAATTTGTATAATAAATATATTAGATTTGGAAATATCATAAAGTTTATTATTATTTTTTAATTCTATAATTACATTAGCATATTTTTTGTCTAAACCTTTACCTGTTCGGATGTATATAGGTGTATTTTGCCATCTTTGATTTTGTATTTTTAATTTTAAGGCTACAAAAGTTTCTGTTAATGAATTTTTATTTATATTTGTTTCATTTACGTAAGCTATATGATCTTTAGACTTATCATATTGACCTATTACTATATTTTTTTTAGAATTATTTTCATCATAAACTGTTATATTTTTTAGAATTTTTAGTTTTTGATCTCGAATATCCTTTGTAGACAAACTTAAGGGTTCATCCATGCAAATCAATGAAATAATCTGAAGTATATGATTTTGAACCATATCTTTTAGAGCTCCAGAATGTTCATAATAATTACCTCTATTTAAAACACCAACAGATTCACTTACATGAATTTGTATATTATCTACAAATTCAGAATTTAGGATATTTTCGAATATAGGATTAGTAAATCTTAATATCATTATATTTTGAATCATTTGTTTACCGAGGTAATGGTCTATTCTAAAGATTTCTTTTTCGTTAAATTCCTCATTTATTATAGTATTATATTTTTTTGCTGAGTCTAAATCCTTACCAAAGGGTTTTTCGATTATAATTTTTTTAGTTTTTGAGATTGAATTAAGCTGACTTTCCTTTAGTAGTTTTGGTATTGTTTTAAAATATTTTGGAGGTGTAGCAAGATAGTAAATAAGATTATTTTCTGTACATAAATCCAAAGAAGAAGATTCTATGAAATTTTTAAGTTTAAAATAATCATATATATTTTCAAAATTTAAATTAAAATAATGAATTCTATTTTTAAATTTATTAAAATTGGAATCCAAAAATTCTATATTTTCATCTTCGAATTTAGTTTTTAGTAAATTTTGATATTCTAAATTTGTATAATTTTTTCGTCCTATACAAACTATATAGAAACATTGTTCTAATTTTTCTTGAAAATCTAAAAAATAAAAAGCAGGCAATAATTTTTTGAAGGCCAAATCACCCGTAGCACCAAATAGTAAGAATACTCCATTATACATTTTAATTCTCCTGTTTCTTATGAATTTTATGACCACCAAATTTATTTCTCATAGCAGAAATTAATTTATTAGAGTAATTTTCATCTATTTTAGAATTATATCTAATAAGTAATGCTTGAGTTATCAAAAAGGCCGGAGATTTTAAATTAAGAGCTTCTAATACAGTCCAAAGCCCTTCTCCTGAAGAGTCTATTTTTCCTTCTATATTTTCTAATTTTGGATTTGCATCAAGTATATCAACTACTTGTTTTAATAAATAACTTTCAATTATAGAACCATTATTCCAAACATCTGCTATCTCTTTTAAATTTAAATCAAAATTAGATGTTTCTAGTAATGAAAAACCCTCGCCAATTGATTGCATTATTGCATATTCAATTCCATTATGAATCATTTTAACAAAATGCCCCGAACCTGATTCGCCTGTATATACAAATCCATCATCTTTGCAAATATCAGAAAATAAATTTTTTAGATCTTCAAATATAGCCTTTTCTCCACCAATCATCATGCAAGCACCATTTCGAGCACCTAAAGTTCCACCGCTTGTTCCAACATCTAAAAAATATATATTTTTTTCTTTTAGCATTTTAGATCTTCTAATGCTATCTTTATAATTCGAATTACCGCCATCAATTATTACATCTCCTTCATTTAATTTTGGTAATATTTTTTCTAGAACTTCGTCGATAACTTTTCCAGCAGGAAGCATAAGCCATATAACTTTTATATCATCCAATTTTTTCAAAAGTTCATCTAAAGTAAAAGCACCTTCAAAACCAAGTTCTACCAATTCTTGAGTTTTAGAGGAACTTCTATTATAAACGACTATATCATAATCATTATCTTTAATATTTAAGGCTAGATTTCTTCCCATTTTTCCAAGACCAATAAGACCTAATTTCATAAAAATCCTCCTTTTTAATTTGAATAATCATACCATTAAATGATACCCATAATTAATAAAAAGATAACAAATTAGCATAAGGACTTGAGTTTTGATTTAATAAAAAAAGAGCTATTACAATTAGTGCAATAGCTCTTTTTTTTAGTATTTTATTATTTCTTTATTTTTAGTAGTAACAGTAGAAGATAAAACCTCTTCAAAATTGTTTGGAATAACTATGGTATTTGGATTACCATCACTGATATATCTGATTTGTTTATTTTCATCAAATCTTTTTAACCAATCATATAATCCAACATCATCAACATTCATCTCACTTGCTCTTACACGGCGTATTTTTGATGAGTTAAAATCTTTATGAAATGGTGATTTATATGGATCCCATCCAACTAACAATATAGCATTATTTTTATAATCGATATCTTTATATTTACCTTCTTCAATGAACTTATATAGATTATCTTCTTTTGGATATCCACCAAAAGGTAATGCTAAAGTATTTACAGAATAATTTGAAACATATTTATTTATAAGCGATATTTCTTTTCCTATAACTTCTTGTATTTTATTTGAATCTTTTATTTTTGATAAATTATTATGACCTATTGTATGGTTTCCTATATCATAGCCATTTTTAATTAGGTAATTTAATTTATATTCATAATATTTATCTTGATTAAATGGATTTGCATTTAAGAAAAATGTAGCTGTCATATTAAAATCCGGATGATTCTTTTTAAATTCATCCATTATTCCTACTGCACAATTTGGATCTATTTTAATTTCACCATTTTCTTCAATCACGCTAAAATTATTTTCATTTCCATCATCGAATGTAAATACAACAGGTGTAAATCCATATTCCGTATTTATATTACCACTAGCATAATCATTTAAAGATATAGCTCTATATTTTTTTTCATATAAAGTATTTAAATCTTTTTTGAAATTAGCATAAGTTCTTGTCCAAGTAGATTCTTCTTCGCCAATTGAATGATACATAAGAACCATGATTTTTCCAAGTTCATTTATCTTATCATTTTTTAATTCTTCATTTGTATATGTTTTTGTCTCTATATTTTCTTTTGTTTGGTCTTCCTTAACTAAATTTTCTTGATTATCTTCTTGATTTTCTACAGTTTCAGTAGATATATCATTAGTAGTAGATATTTCATCAGTTGAAGAAACATTATTACATCCTAATAACATAGATGATATTGCTAAAAATATTACTGTATTTTTTATTATTTTTCTAAATTTCATACAATCATCTCCTTTATAAAATCTAATTATATTATATCATTGATTATATATATTTCATTATAAATTAGAATTAAATTTATTTTATAAAGTAAAAAGGCATTTTAAAGATGGGGGTCTTTAAAATGCCTTTTTGGGGGTTTATATATAAATATATGGGGTTATTGAGATATTAATTTTATCATAAAAAAAGAATTTTGTATACAGTTTTAATAAATTTATTACAAATATTCTAAGGTTTCTTCTAAAAGATTATCCATTAAATCACTAACTGATACAATTGTATCTATTCTATAGGTATTAGAACCCGCAAATAATAGCCCATTATCAACATCACCTTTAACTGAATTTATAAGAGCTTTTGATATACAATAAGGTGCTGTTTTAGGATTACATCCTTTTAAACATCTATAACATTTTGTTATTTTCTCTTTTTCTTGTTCTATTTTTTCTATAAAATTATTTTTTATAGCACGACCTGGCATTCCAAGTGGGCTTTTTATTACTTTTATTTTTTCTTTTAAACTATCAATATAAGCTTTTTTAAAATTAATATGAGCATCACATTCATCTGTTGCAACAAATCTAGATCCCATTTGTACTCCACTTGCACCTAATTTTAAAAATTTAGCAATATCTTTTCCATCAAAAATACCACCAGCAGCTATTACAGGTATTTTAACATTGTATTTTTCTTGGAATGGTTTTATTGCATCTAAAACTTCAGTAACTAGTTCTTCTAAAGATGGCAGAGGTGATTTTGATAAAGTTTCTTCACTAAAACCTAAATGGCCACCTGCTAAAGGTCCCTCAACTATAAGAGCATCAGGTAAGTAATCGTATTTTCTTTTCCATGATTTTGTTATTGTTGAAGCAGCTTTTCCAGATGATACAATTGGTATGATTTTAGTATTACTTCCTTTTACTAAACCAGGTAAGCTTAGTGGTAGACCAGCTCCTGATATTATAACATCAACCTTTTCTTTAACAGCAGCTAAGACCATTTCTTTATAATTATTAGCAGCACTAAGCATATTAATTCCAATTGGATTTTTTGTAAGAGCTTTTGCTTTTTTAATTTCTTTTATAAGACCTGTTAAATTAGCATTATCATTATCCTTTTCAAAATTATCTTCCTCGTATCCAATTTGTACGGCTGATATGATACCAAGCCCACCTTTATTAGATACTGCACTTGCTAAAGAACTTTTTGATACACCAATACCCATACCACCTTGAATTATAGGTATTTTTATAGATATATTCCCTAAATTTAAAGAATTTAATTTCATTTTTAATTCTCAACTCCTTAAAAATTATTATGAGATAATAATACCACATACTAAAAATTAATTAAACATATTTCGCAAAAATAAAAATAAAAAACCGTTATTTTGTAAAGAATTATTAAAAAATATAGAAATATCAGAAAAAAATGTTATAATGATTGTGTAAAATATTTTTGATATATAAAACTTTTATAATTAGGGGGTAATTATATGAAGAAGAATGTTAAGGAAAGATTTTTGGAGTACATAAAATGGGATACTAAATCAGATGAGGAAAATTTAAACTGTCCAAGTTCAAATGGACAAATGGAATTTGCAAAGTTTTTAGTTGAAGAGATAAAAAATATTGGTATTAAAGATGTATCATTGGATGAAAATGGTTATATAATAGCAAATATAGAAGGGGAATTAAAAAATGTTCCTAAAGTAGCTTTTATAGCTCATATGGACACTGCTCCTGATATGGATGGTAAATGCATTGATCCTCAAATAATAGAAAATTACAATGGTGAAGATATAATATTAAATAAGGAAAATAATATTATATTATCAAATAGAGATTTTCCTGAACTTAAGAATTACAAAGGAAAAACTTTAATAACAACAAGAGGAAATACATTACTTGGTGCAGATGATAAAGCTGGTATAAGTGAGATAATTACTGCTGTTGAAAATATAATAAATAGTGATTTAAAACATGGTGATATTAAAATTGCATTTACACCTGATGAAGAAATTGGACGTGGGGCAGATAAGTTTAATGTAGAAAAACTAGATGCAGATTTTGCGTATACTATAGATGGTGGAGAAATTGGAGAACTTGAATATGAAAACTTTAATGCTGCTGTTTGTAAAATTGCTATAAATGGTAGAAATGTTCATCCTGGTTCAGCTAAAGATAAAATGGTAAATTCAATAGAACTTGCTATGGAATTTAATTCTATGTTGCCAAATGTTCAAAAACCAGAACATACTGAGCATTATGAAGGATTTTATCATTTGATAGATTTTAAAGGTAGTGTTGAAAAAACAGATTTGACATATATAATAAGAGATCATTGTATGGATAAATTCAATAAGAAAAAAGAATTAATAGAAGATGTTACTAAATACCTAGGTATAAAATATGAAAATGCTAAGATTGATGTAAATTTAAAAGATCAATATTATAATATGAAAGAAAAAATTGAACCTGTAAAATACATTGTGGATATAGCTAAGGAAGCTATGATTGATGCACAAGTAGAGCCTAATATAAAACCTATAAGAGGAGGAACTGATGGAGCGAGACTTTCATTTATGGGTCTGCCAACTCCGAATATATTTACAGGTGGTCATAATTTCCATGGTAAATATGAATATATACCAGTTGAATCAATGGAAAAAACAGTAGAAGTTATATCAAATATAGTTAAAAATGTTTCAAAATTAAGCAAATAATTAAACATATAAAATATGGACATAAAAGCCTTTGAAGATAAATTTTAAGATTTATTTTTAAAGGTTTTTTTGTTTTTCTATGTTAAAATATTAATAATATCTTTTTTGGTTTAAATTGATGAATTTTAGGTATAAATAAAATGTTTGTGTAAAGTGGGAGTGTAAGAATGTTTTTTAAAATTTATTTAATTATTATTAACGTGGTAGCATTTTTTGTTGTCAAAAGTGATAAAAGAAAAGCAATTAAAAATAAGTTTAGAATAAGTGAAAAAAATTTATTTTTAATTTCAATTTTAGGAGGGAGTATAGGATTTTATATTGGAATGAATTATTTTAGACATAAGACAAATAAGACTAAATTTAAAATAGGCATACCTTTTTTAATGCTTGTTCAGATTATTCTTTTATCATTCTTTGTTTAATGTTTTTTTAAGAAGGTGGGGTAAATGTTTTTTAAAGATTATTTTGACGGTGATTTTTTGCATTTTGAATGGAATAAGAACTTAGATCTTGTATATAAAAGGAATATATCAAAAGAGGATTTAAATGAATTTAAAAAATTTTTTAATTTAAAAGATTTTTTAAATTCAAATTGTATACAAAAAAATAAGAGTGTTTTTTTAAAAGAAAGTGGAGAGATGTTTAAATTTTTATTAAAAAAAGAGGGAAATTTAAAATTATTGGGTCATAAAATTACATATGATGATATTTTAAATTTTGATATCAAACAAAGCGAAACAAATGTTTGTAAAAAAGATGATTTTTTATCAAATAGCTTTAAAAAAGAAATTTCTTTGAATGATGAAATAGAAAAATTACAATTTATATTAAAAAAGCAAAAGAAATTCATAAAAGCACAAAAGGAAATATTCCAAAATATAAGCATAGTAGATCCTGTAACGATGTTATATAATAGAAAATATTTTTATGAAAAGCTTGAAAGTGAGCTCTTAAAAGCAAAAGCCTTTGAGTATAAAATAATGAAAACTTATTTAAAAGTGAGGAATTTAAAAGAGTTAAATAAAGAAAAAGGCGTGTATTATGCAGATGATATATTAAAGACAATATCAAAAAGTATCAAAAAGAGAAGTAGAAAAGATTTAGACTATTCTTTTAGAATTGGGTCTAAAGAATTTATAATAATTAGCAAAGACATAGATATTAAGGATTTACAAATTAAGTATGATGATATGGCAAAAGAGCTAAAAAACAAGAGAAATATAGATTTAATGATGAATATAAATGAGATTGATTTAGAACAAAATCTTGAAAATATAATATAAACTTTTAAAAGAAAACGATTTTTAAAAATAAATAATAGCATTTAGCATATAAATTTAAATATATTATAAATTTATATGCTAAATTAATTTAATCGTAAAATTTAGCTTAAAAACACCTTGTTTAGACTTATATAGAGTTTTACTTATTTTATTAATAGCAATATTATAGAATATGTTGAAATTTTAATAAGGCAAAGAGGTGTTTTTTATGTTTAGTTTTAATTTAGCTACGTATATGAATCCGTTTATGAGCATATCGATAGCATTAATTGTAGGAATATTATTTGGGCAATTGGTTAATAAATTTAAAATACCAGCTGTTGCTGGGTATATAATCGCAGGACTTATAATAGGAATTTCTGGTTTAAAAATTATTGATGATAATATGATAGAAACAGTATCATTCATAAGTGATTTTGCACTTGGAATAGTAGCTTTTAATATAGGTAGTGAACTTAAATTCTCAAAGGTAAAAAAGCTTGGGAAATCTATATTTACAATAGCTTTATTTGAGGCTTTTGGAGCATTTTTATTAGTGAGTCTATCTACATATTTTTTAATAAGAGATATAGGTATAGCAATAATTTTGGGTGCAGTATCATCAGCAACAGCACCAGCAGCTACTGTTATGGTATTAAAAGAATATAAATCAAAAGGAGATTTAACAAGTACTTTACTTGGAGTAGTTGCAGTTGATGATGGGATTTGTCTTATTATATACGCATTAGCATCATCTATTGCGAAAGTATTTATATTAAATGAACATATAACAGCATACAAGGTTGTATTTCATCCTGTAATAGAGATTGTTTTTTCGATAGTTTCAGGAGGATTACTTGGTATAATGCTATCATTCTTTATGAGTAAAGCTAAGAAAAATAGTGAAATATTAAGTTTTTGTATAGGATTTATAATTCTTTGTGTAGGAATAGCACTAAAGTTTAAATTATCACCACTTTTATGTGCAATGTCATTAGGTATTTTGGTTGCTAATGTATCTAATAAATCAAGAATTGTATTTGATGGACTTGAAAAATTTTCACCACCTGTAATTGGAGTATTTTTCGTAATGGCTGGTTCAAGATTAGATATATCATTACTTCCTAAGATAGGAACTATAGGAGTATTTTATTTAGTCTTTAGAATAATAGGTAAGGTATTTGGAGCTTCATTTGGAGCAAGATTATCAAAATCTCCAGAAAATGTTAAGAAATATATAGGTTATGGATTATTGTCTCAAGTTGGGGTTGCAGTTGGTTTAGCTATTATAGTCAGCAAAGAATTTGCGGGAACTGATCTTGGTAGTATGGTAATTACAATATTACTTGCAACGACGATAATAACAGAAATAATAGGACCAATAGCTACAAAAACAGTTATATTAAAATCTGGAGAAGCAAAAAATTAATTTTATAAGAGGGTGACTTTCTTGAACAATAAATATGCATTATTTCTTATATTAAATGATGTTGATAAATTAGATGTTATTTTGGAAAAATTATTTGAAATTAAAGTGGGTGCAACGGTTGTAGATGGTGTAGGTATGAGTAAGATGCTTATAGATCACGATGTTGAAATACCTCTATTTTCAAGTATAAGAAAATTAATTGATGGAGATAGACCATTTAACAAAATTATAATGAGTGTAATAAGAGATGAAAATAAATTAAATACAGCAAAAGATATAATAATGAAAGAGCTTGATGGCATAAAAAATCCAGGTGTTGGATTTATGTTTATAATGCCTGTTATAGAATGTTATGGATTTGGTGTTTAGGATAAAGATAAAAAAAGATTAAAAACCTTATAAGGTTTTTAATCTTTTTTTTTAATATTCTAAGACTTGGATAATTGATTTTGTATTTATGTCTATAAGAGATATATGTGAATCATCTATTATTGCTACTGAATGACTGTCATCTTTAGGTAAAGATGTACTACCAGGATTTAAAACAATTAAATTATTATCTTTTCTTAATTCTTTTATATGAGTATGACCATAGATGAATATATCGCAATTTAAGTTTTTAGCTTGAGCAATAAGTTCATTTAATGGTTTTTTATATCCATGACATAGAAATATTTTTTTTCCTTCTATACTTAAAAATACATAAGGGCTTTGTATTGGATGATTTAAAACCATCTGGTCAACATCACTATCACAATTTCCTCTTGTAAAGAATAAATTATCTAAATCATTTATTTTATTTGCAACACTTTTTGGGTCATAGCCTTTAGGTAAAGGATTTCTAGGTCCATGATATAATATATCACCACCATGAATTATATAATCACAATCATTTAATACTTCAAAAGCTTTTTCAACATAAAAAAAACTCCCATGTGTATCGCTTAAAACACCAATTTTCATAATTAACCCTCCTATAAGAATTTTTCAGACACTTTAGTCCAAAAATCGTAATCTTTAAATCTAAGCAGATTTATATCCATTTGAGATGTTGTTATCTCTATTTTTACTATTTCTTCATGTTTATGCTCTATTCCATCTGCACTAACTAAAATTGAATTTTCAAATCTATATTCTGGAAAAATTTTTATTGTAGCATCATGCGGTAAGATTACACTCGATGTAAAAGATCTATATGCATTTGTATTTATGGGAGATAAAGGTGTAATTTGCAATACCTTTATAGATGGGTCGACTATGCTTCCGCCTGATGAATAATTATAAGCGGTTGAACCAGAAGGTGTTGATATGATTATACCATCTCCACTAAAATTCTGAATCATTTTATCATTTACAGATATATTCATGTGTATTGTTCTTGATTTGTCACCTTTTATTACAATTTCATTTATACCAATTGCATTTACACAATGAGTTCTTGTGCAAATAGAAGCTTCCACTGGATTTATTTTTTGTATATAATATTCTTTTTTTAAATATAAATCTAAGAAAGTATCAATATTATATGGATAAACTTCTTGAAAGAAACCTAAATGTCCAGTGTTTATACCAACAAAAGGCATTTGAGGAAAATCATAATTTCTTACAGCATTCAAAAAAGAGCCATCTCCACCAATACAGATTGAAAGCTGAGCATTATCATCAAATTCTTTTGGAATTTTAAAATCTAAAGAATTTAATTTACTTATTAAATTTTTTTCTACTATTTTAGATTTTTCACTATTATTACTTAAAATATTTATAAGCTTTTGCATTTTATTCCTCCGTAATAAACTTATATATACTATAATACACAAGCTTATTCTAACTAACAAGTTTTTTATAATAAAAAGTTGAATAATGATGAATATAAGTGTAAAATTATTTAGTAAAATACTAATTTTTTTAGATGGGTTATGATTTTGAAAGGACGATTTAATTGAATATAAATTCATATAGAAAAGAAATAGATATAATAGACAAAGAAATAGTAAAATTATTTGAACAAAGACTTGATATTGTAGAAAAAATTTTAGAGTATAAGGTAGAAAAAAATTTGGATGTAAAGGATGAAGATAGAGAAATTATTGTTTTAGAAAATGCAGTAAAAAACTCAAAGAGTGAATATAAAAGTTATTGTAAAGATTTGATGAAATATATAATGGATTTGAGTAAAAAATATCAATTTTTAAAGAAGGGATTAAATGATGATTAGAGAAGAACTTCAAAAATATAATAAGATAGTTTATGAAAATAAGGATAAGAAAGAATTAAAAACAATATTAAAAGATGAAATCAATTTATCTTCAAGGCTTATAAATAAATTAAAAAAGAACAATAAAATTTTTGTAAATAATAAAAAAAGAAAATTAGATGATATTATCAAAAAAAATGATATTGTTGAAATTATATTAGAAGAAGAAAAAAATGAATATGATAAAAATAAGATGAATTTAAATATAATATATGAAGATTATGACTTATTAATATTAAACAAAGAGCCATATATAGTTGTGCATCCAACGAAATCACATAAAAATGAAACAATTGCAAATGGACTATGTCATTATTTGTATGAAGATAAAAAGGAAAATTGTAAAATACGATTTATAAATAGATTAGATATGAATACATCTGGACTTTTAATTATAGGTAAAAATAGTTATGCACAACATATTTTATCTTTAGATATGAAAGAAGATAAGGTTGAAAAAAAATACTATGCTTTAGTACATGGAAATTTAAAAGAAAAAGAATTTAAAATAGATAAACCTATATATAAAGATGAAGACAGTATAAAGAGGGTTGTAGATAAAAGAGGACAAAGATGCATAACTAATGTAAAAGTAGTAGAAGAATATAATAATTATTCTCTTTTAGAACTTGGATTAGAAACAGGAAGGACACATCAAATAAGAGTACATTTGTCACATATAGGAAATCCTATAGTGGGGGATGAACTTTATGGTAAAGAAAATGATGATTTGATGAAAAGACAAGCTTTACATGCTTATTATTTAAAATTTTTAAGACCTAGAACCAAAGAAATTTTGGAACTTAAAGTAGAATTACCTAAAGATATAAAAAATGCTATAAATAAAATAAAAAATGATAATTAAAAAACAGCTTAAAGCTGTTTTTTTTTATTAATTAATTATAATTTTCTATATAATCAATAATATCTTTTATTTTTTTAAATTGCATTATTTGTTCATCTTCAATTTTGATATCAAATTCATCTTCAATGCTCATCATAATTTCAACAGCATCCAAAGAATCAATTTCTAAATCCTGTTTTAAATCACTATTTAAATCAATACTATCCATATCAATTGTCATTTGATCAGAAATTATTGTTTTTATAGTTTCCATCATGATAAATTCCTCCTAAAAATAAAAATTTAAATTAACCTATTTGTAGTTTAATATAATTATTAAATCATTGCAATATCTATTTTTTATTATTTATAATAAATAAAAATAGGTTGAATTTTCTATTGTAAAAAGTCATTAAATATTGTATACTACATGTTTATGTAACAGTTTTTTATATTAAATTGAAAAGAGGTATGAAATATGAGATTTAGAAGATCACACTATAGCCATTTAAACTTATTGGATTATGATGCTTATATAGATGAACCACAAGATTATAAAGGAAAATGGAATGAAGTATTTTCAAATAATAATGATTTAGAGATTGAAATAGGTTGTGGAAAGGGTAAGTTTATAATAGAGCATGCTTTAAGAAATCCAAATAAGAATTATATAGCAATAGAAAAAGTAGATGTAATACTTGCTCTTTGTGGAGAAAAAATAAATGAACTTGGCTTAAAAAATATAAGAATATTAAATTATGATGCTAATAAATTAGAAGAAATTTTTGATGAAGATGAAATTTCAAAAATTTATCTTAATTTTTCAGATCCTTGGCCAAAAAATAAGCATCAAAAAAGAAGACTTACACATAGTAAATTATTAAATGTTTATTATAATTTTTTAAAGGATGCATCTTATATAGAATTTAAAACAGATAATAGAAATTTATTTGAATTTTCTATTAATGAATTTATAATAAATGAAAAATATAATTTAGAATCTGTAAATTTAGATTTGCATAAAGATCAAGAGTTATCAAAAGATATAATTACAACAGAATATGAAGATAAATTTAAAAATATGGGTAATGAAATATATAAGTTAGTAAGTAAAAAAGTATAAGGGGGAATAAAATTGACAGTTACTATAAAAGATGTAGCAAGAGAAGCTGGGGTTTCTATTTCTACTGTTTCGAGAGTTATTAATAATTCAAAACCAGTTAGTAATGAAATTAGACAAAAAGTCTTAGAAGTTATAAAAAGAACAGGATATGTACCAAATCCAGTGGCTAGAAGTTTAGTTACGAAAAAAAGTCAAACTATAGGTGTTATTGTTCCAGATATGTCCAATTTATTTATAGGAGAGCTTATAAATGGAATTGAAGAAGTAGGTAGAATTTATAATTATGATATATTACTTTGTAATAGCTATGGAACTGAAGAAGAAGAATTTAGATATATAAATCTTTTAAAATCAAAACAAGTAGCAGGACTTGTTTTTGTTTCTTGGAATATGACAGAAAAACAAGTAAAAGCTATTGAAGAATCAAATATAAAAGCAGTATATATAAGTAAAAATGCTAAAGATTTTGATGTATATTCTGTTGGGATAAATCATTTTGATGCTTCTTATGAAACTACAAAACATTTACTTGAAAAAGGTCTTAGAAAGATATTATTTATAAGATCATCTATAGAAAATACAATAGCAGACTCTGAAAGATTCAAAGGTTATAAAAAAGCATTAAAAGAATATGATATTGAAGTTGATAAGGATTATGTTAAACAAGGTGACATGACAAGCTCTTGTGGTTATGAAATAATGAAGAAAGTTTTAGAAAATTATACACCAGAAGCAGTTTTTGCAACTAATGATGAATTAGCAATAGGAGTTATGAATGCTATATTAGATAAAGGACTTGATGTTCCAAAAGATATATCTGTAGTAGGGTATGATGATACTAGAATAGCATCTTTAACTAGACCTAAACTTACAACTGTAAGACAACCAATATATGATATAGGAGCAGTTTGTATAAGAATGCTTGTAAAAGTTTTAGCGGGAGAAGAAATAAGTGATAAAAGAGTTGAGCTTCCATATAAATTAGTATTAAGAGATAGTGTTATTGATTAATAAAAAATAATAAAAATATTTATAAAATAATAAAAAGAGGTTATCTAAATACATGTAAATATGTATTTAGATAACCTCTTTTTATTATAATTTTGTTTTAAAAAATGATATACGGAAATAAATATAAAAAGTATGATTAATAGGGGGGAGCTTATGAATACTAAAAATTATCAGCTTAATTATAAAGAATTGAAATGTAATTGTAATTTAAGTGAATTTGATTTTAATACAACAAAAGATTTAAAGCCACTAAAAGGAATAATAGGACAAAAGCGTGCTGTAGATGCTCTTAATTTTGGATTAAAAATGAAACAAAAAGGATATAATGTTTATGTTGCTGGTATTAGTGGAACAGGAAGAAATAGTTATACTAAATCTTTAGTTGAAAAAGTTGCAAAAGAAAAATCATTTAATAAAGATTATGTATATGTATATAATTTTAAAAGATATGATGAGCCTATATCTTTGAGTTTTGAAGCTGGAAAAGGAAAAGAATTTAAAAGAGATTTAGAAGAAATGCTTGAAAAATTAATAGAAGAAGTTCCAAAAATATTTTCTTCAAGGGAGTATGAATCCAGAAATGAAGAGATAATGAGAGGTTATGAAAGTGTAAGTAAAAATTTACTAGATGAATTAAATGAATTTGCAAAAGACAAGGGCTTTATGTTTCAACAGACATCTCAAGGATTATTTAGTATACCTTTAAAAGAGGACGGTAGTCAAATTAGTGATGAAGAATATAAAGAACTTAGTGAAGAAGAATATGAAAGTATTAGAGAAAAATCATTGGAATTAAATAAGGATGTAACGGAATATCTAAATAGATTAAAGACTTTAGAAGAAAAATTTAGAAATAGAGTTAAAGATTTAGATAAAAAAACTGGTGAAAGAATAGTTAATTTTCATTTAGAGGATATTGTGGAAAAGTATGCACAAACAGAAAAGATTTTAGGTTATTTAAATGATATGAAAGAGGATATGATTGAACATATAAATAAGTTTAGAGGAGACAAAACTCCAAAGAAAAATCCTCTTGGTTTAGCTGTTAAGGACCCTATGAAATTTTTTAATAGATATAAAGTAAACTTATTTATAGATAATAGTCAAAATAGAGGAGCTAGTATTGTAAATGAAACTAATCCAACATATTATAATTTAACAGGTCTTATTGAATATAAAAATGAAATGGGAGTTTTAACTACTAATTTCTTAGAATTAAAACCTGGAGCTCTTCACAAAGCAAATGGAGGATTTTTAATATTAAATGTAAGAGATTTATTTTCACATCCGTTTGCTTGGGAAGCTTTAAAAAGAGCATTAAAAACATCAAAGGTTACAATGGAAAGTTTAAATAAACAATATGGATATATAGTGACTTCAACTTTAAAACCAGAGCCTATAGATATAAAATTAAAAGTTATATTAGTGGGAGATTATAGGACTTATAGTGTTTTATATTCTTATGATGAAGAGTTTAAAAAATTATTTAAAATAATGGCTGATTTTGATGTTGAATTGAGAAGAAATGAAGATAATGTATTAAAAATAGCTAGATTTATAGCATCACATTGTGAAGAAGTTGGACTTAAACACTTTGATAAAAGTGCAGTAGAAAGAGTTGTAGAATTTAGTGCAAGACTTTCAGATAATAAAGAAAAATTAAGTGCAAGATTTAATAAGATAGTTGAAATATTGTATGAGGCAGATGCTTATAGTAATGAGCATAATACTTATATAACAAGAGAAGATGTAGAAAAAGCAATAGATAGTAAAAGATATAGAAATAGCAAATATGAAGATAAATTAAATGAACTTTATGAAGATAATACACTTATTATAGATGTTGATGGTAAAAAAGTAGGTCAAATAAATGGCTTAGCTGTTATGGGTTCTGGGGATTATATGTTTGGTAAACCTTCAAGAATAACAGCATCGACTTATAAAGGGAAAAATGGAATTATAAATATAGAAAGAGAAGTAAGACATAGTGGAAGTATTCATGATAAAGGTGTTTTAATTTTGAGTGGATATTTGGGAGAAAAATATGCAAAAGAAGAACCTATGTCACTATCTACATCTATTACATTTGAACAAAATTATTCAGGTATCGATGGAGATAGTGCTTCTAGCACAGAACTTTATTTAATACTTTCAAGTATTGCAGGCATACCAATAAGACAAGATATAGCTGTTACAGGTTCAATATCTCAAAAAGGAGAAATCCAACCTATTGGTGGGGTAAATGAAAAAATAGAAGGATTTTTTGATATATGTAAGATAAAAGGATTTACAAATAATCAAGGTGTTATAATACCAAAACAAAATGTTAAGAATTTGATGTTAAAAGATGAAGTTATAGAAGAAGTTAGAAAAGGTAATTTTAATATATATGCAATTTCTCATGTTAATGAAGGTATAGAAATATTAACAGGCATGGACTATAAAGAGGTTGATAGACTTGTGGTTGAAGAAATAGAAAAGATGAGGAAAAAAGATAAGGATAAAGAAAAAGATGATGAAGAAAATGATGATCAAAAAAATAATGAAAAAGAATTAAAAGAAGAAGTTAAAAATGAAAAATAATTCTTAAGTAGAGTATTTGTATATAAGATTATGTTGATTGAAATTCGTTTTTCATTTTAGCATAATCTTATTTTTTATAAAAATAAGCAAATAGAATGGTTTTTTTTATAGATTTATAAATGTTATAATGATATTATCAAATTATATTTTATTATAAAATAAATTTAATAATATCATTTTGGAGGATTAAAATGAAGCTTTTAAAATATAATACAGTACATGAATTTGGTCAAGATGAAATAATAATAGAAAAATCAAGGTTTATTGGTTATGCAAAACCTGTAAAGACAGAAGACGAAGCTAGATCATTTATAGATGAAATAAAAAAAAAGCATAAAGATGCAACGCATAATGTTTGGGCATATACAATTGGATTAGATATGAATATACAAAGATACTCTGATGATGGAGAACCAAGTGGTACGGCTGGAATACCAAGTTTAGAAGTTATAAAAAAAGAGGATTTAAGAGATGTTGTTGTTGTTGTCACTAGGTATTTTGGTGGAACTAAATTAGGTGCAGGAGGACTTGTAAGAGCGTATACAAAAGGTGCAAAAATAGGATTGGAAGCAGCTAATATTGTTCAAAAGAAAATGTTTAGGGAAATCAAAATAAATACAGATTATACCAATATGGGGAAAATACAAAATTTTTTAATGAATAAAGATTATTATATAAAAGATACTATATTTGAGGATAAAGTGTGCATAATTGTTTATTGTGAACTAGAGCAAGTTAAATCGCTTATAAGTAAATTAATTGATTTAACTAATGCAAAGGTGGATATAATTGAAAATGAAGAGTTTTATATATCTTGCAAGAATGATGAACTTATATTTTCTTAAAGTGTATTATATTTATATATAGAGTTTAATATAATTAATGTCAAAAAGTAAATTCTATCAAGGAGTGATTTTATGAAATCAGTAGATGAAGTAAAAGTTGAAATGCTAAAAAAGAAGAAATGGGTTGTAGTAGGGGTTACTAAAGATCAAGATAAATTTGGTTATAAAATATTTAAAAGATTAAAGAATAAAGGTTTTACTGTTTATGGTGTTAATCCTAAATATGACGAAATTGATGGAGAAAAAATTTATAAATCTATTTTAGAAATAGATGATGATATTGATTGTGTTAGTATGGTTGTTTCGCCTAAAGTTTCAATTAAAGTTATAGATGAGATAGTTAAAAATAATATAAATTATGTTTGGTTTCAACCAGGTGCATTTGACGAAGAAGTTTTAGATAAATCAAAACAAAATAAATTAGAAATCGTTTATTTTGATTGTGTTTATGTTGATTTAGCAAAAATATAGATAAGTCTTTATAAGATTTATCTATATTTTTTTAATATATCAATAAATATAGGGGAGTTGATTTTATGTATTTTTTAGATTTTAATTATGAAGATAAAAATTTTTTAGGAATAAAATTTAAGCTTGATGGAGATATATATCCATTGAAAAATTTTGGTAAGAAGTATGAAAAATATGAAAATATAAATGATATAATTGATGATTTTACAAAGGTTGATATAGATTACATAAAAAATTATGAATTAAATGATTCAAAAAAATTCAAAGAAGAAGAAATAAAAATAAATCCACCTATTAAATATCCAAAAAGAAATATAATATGTCTTGGGAAAAATTACAAAGATCATATAGAAGAAGTTAAGGGACTTTCTGGTGGAGATGATCAAATCCCTAAATTTCCTATTTATTTTATGAAAATAGCAGATCCAGCGATTGGACATTTAGATACTATACCAATGCATAAAGAGATAACTGATAAAATAGATTATGAAGTAGAATTAGCTGTTATAATTGGAAAAGATGGTATAAATATAAATAAGGAAGATGTAAAAGAGTATATTTTTGGATATACAATAATAAATGATATATCAGCAAGAAATATCCAAAGAAAGCATATGCAGTGGTTTAGAGGGAAGTCTCTTGAAGGTTTTTGTCCTATGGGTCCATATATAGCTTACAATGATATTATTTCATATCCTCCAAAACTTGATATAAAATGTTTTGTAAATGATGAACTTAGACAAGATTCAAATACTAAGAATTTCATATTTGATTTAGATTATGTGATATCAGATTTATCTAAGGGTATGAAATTAAGAAAAGGTGATATAATAATAACTGGGACTCCAAGTGGTGTTGGTCTTGGATTTAAACCATTTAAATTCTTAAATAGTAAAGATAAGATAACATCTTATATACAGGATATAGGAACGTTAATAAATTATATGGAATAAATTATAGATTTAAGTTTCTAAATGATAAATCTAAAATTCAAATAAATATGGGGGAATTTATATGAATATAAGTAAATTAGAAACTTTACTTAAAAAAAGAGAATATGCAAAATTAGATTTTAAAAGAGATTTGAATTTAAAAACAGCAGGAGATAAAAAAGAGTTGGCAAAAGATATTTCTGCAATAGGAAATAGTCGTGGTGGAAGAGGTTATATAATTTTTGGTGTAGAAGATAAAACTAAGGATATTGTAGGAATAAAAAAAGACGATTTATTAGAAGAAAAAATACAACAGATAATAGCAAATAGATTAGATCCTCCAATACCAATAAAAATAGAATATATACATTATAAAAACAAATATGTTGGTGTTTTAACTATATTTAGAAGTATTCAAAAACCCCATCAATTAAGACAAAATGGAACTTTTTATATAAGGAGAGGTTCAACCACAGATGTTGCAAGAAGATTTGAAGTGGCAAGTATGTTTGAAGAGGCTGGTTTTATCAATTCGGAATTGATTCCTATTTATGATTCTAGTATTAAGGATTTGAATTTAGATATATTAAGTGATTATTTAAAAAAGATAAATATACATTATAAAATTACTAACGAATTACTTGTATCTATGGGGATATTAAAAAAACAAAATAAATCTAATTATTGTTTGACTTTAGGAGGTTTATTATTATTTAGTGATTATCCTCAAAAATATTTAAACCATGCAAATATTCGTATTATCATACATTATGATGATAAAAAATATATAAAGGTATTTAAAGGAAATCTAATATTTATGTTGGATAAAAGTGAAGCATTTTTACAGGATTTATTTAAATATAATAAATATCCATTAAGAGCTATATTAGAAGCGTTAAGGAATGCTATAGTTCATAGAGATTACCTTGATAAACATAGGGAAATAATTATTTATATAAGTAAAACCAAAGTTGAAATTTCAAATCCAGGGATATTAATAAATGGAGATACGAAAAATACAATAATTAAAGAGAAGAATAATAGTAGAAGAAATAATTGGATTTATCAAAAGATACTTATTATGGATGATAAAAAAAGATATTTAGAAAGTGGACTTGGAATTCTTAGAATAAAGGAAAGTTTTAAAAATAAAAAAACGAAGATTAAATTCTTAAATATAGATAGTAGAAATTTATTTAAAGTTATATTACCTGGAGTAAAGTTAAAGATTTAAACGGTCAAAAATTACAAATAATAAAGATTAATTGTAGTCTAAAGATTATTACATTAAAAATAACAGTTTTAATATATTTATTAATTCATTATTAGTATAATATATTATTGGTTAATTTTTTTTATGTAATAGTCTTTTTTTATTATTAAAATGTATTTATAAAATTGTAAGGTGATGAATAAAATATCAATAGAATTATAAAAAAATAAAATTGATTATAAAGTCTTAATATGATAATATAATATGATGTGAAAAATAGTAAAGTGGTGATAGAAGTTGGAATTAAATGAAACTAAAAAAATTAAAAATATAATAAGCAAAGTATATGATGATTCAATAGCTAATGAACTTGGTATTGAAGTTGGAGATATACTGTTAGATATAAATGAAAACCCAGTTGAAGATATAATTGAATATAAATTTTTGATATCTGAGGAGTATTTAGAAGTAAAGATCCAAAAACAAAATGGTGAAATATATATATATGAAATAGAAAAAGAAATCGATGAAGAACTTGGGATAGAATTCCAAAATCCTATAATAGATAAGGCTAAATCGTGTAGAAATAAATGTATATTTTGTTTTATTGATCAACTTCCTAAAAATATGAGAAAAACTCTTTATTTTAAAGATGATGATTCAAGACTATCATTTTTGCAAGGAAATTTTATAACACTTACTAATATGAGCGATAATGATATAGATAAGATTATAAAATATAGAATAAGCCCTATTAATGTTTCTATACACACAACAAATGAAGAACTTAGAATTAAGATGTTAAATAATAAAAATGCAAATAAAGCATATTCGATAATGAAAAGACTGTCTGAAGCTAATATACAAATGAATTGTCAAATAGTTCTTTGTAAAAATATAAATGATAAAGATGAATTAAAAAAATCATTATATGATTTAAAGCAGTTAGAAAGTGTAAATACAGTGGCAGTTGTTCCAATTGGAATAACAAAATATAGAGAGGGCTTATTCCCTGTTGATATATATGATGAAAAAAGTTCATTAGAAGTTATTGAATTAGTTGAGGCAATGCAAGAAAAATTTTTAGAAGAAATAAATACAAGATTTGTATTTTTATCAGATGAATTTTATGTTATGGCAAATAAAGAAGTGCCAAATGAATCTTATTATGAGGGATATAAACAATTAGAAAATGGAATTGGACTTATAAGAAGACAATTAGATGAATATTTAAAATATCTAAAATATTATCCAATAGAATATAAAAAGCAAAGAGTTGTATCTATTGCAACTGGAAAATCAGCATATAAATTTATGATGTATTTAAAGGAAGTAACAAATAAATATATAAAGAATTTAAAAATAAATGTATATCAAATAGACAATAATTTCTTTGGAAAAACAATAACTGTTTCTGGTCTTATAACAGGTATAGATTTGATTGAACAGTTAAAGGGTAAAGAATTAGGTGATAGTTTGCTAATAACTAAATCAATGCTTAAAAGCGATGAAGATATATTTTTAGATGATTATACATTAGAGGAAGTCAGCAAGGCTTTAGATGTTAATATAATACCAGTTTTGAATGAAGGTAAGGATTTACTATCAAAAATATTATTAAAAAGAGGGTGCTAATTATGGAAAAACCAATAGTAGCGATAGTTGGAAGACCAAATGTAGGAAAATCTACATTATTTAATAAATTAACAGGAAAAAGAATAGCAATAGTAGAAGATACACCAGGTGTTACTAGAGATAGAATATTTGGACAAGTTGAATGGTTGGATAATCATTTTACATTAATTGATACAGGTGGAATAGAGTTTAAAAAAGATGAATTAATACCATCTCAAATAAGAAAACAAGCAGAAATTGCTATAGATATGGCACATGTAATTGTATTTGTTGCTGATGGAAAATTAGGATTAAATCCTCATGATAGAGAAATAGCAAGTATTTTAAGAAAAACTAAAAAGCCTATAATTTTAGTGTTAAATAAGGTTGATGGATGTGGAGCGAAAAGTGAACATTTCTATGATTTTTACGAATTTGGTTTTGATGATCCACTTGAAATATCTGCATCAGGAGCATTAGGATTAGGAGATTTACTTGATGAGATAGTAAAGAATTTCCCTAAATACTTAGACACTTCATATGATGAAGATATAATAAAAGTATCAATAGTTGGAAAGCCTAATGCTGGAAAATCATCAATAATAAATAGAATATTGGGTGAAGAAAGAGTAATTGTAAGTCCTATTGCAGGAACAACAAGAGATGCCATTGATACTTATTTTGAAGAAGGCGATGATAAATTTGTTCTTATAGATACAGCTGGAATTAGAAAAAAGAGTAAAATTTATGAAAATGTTGAAAGATACAGTATATTAAGAGCTATGACTGCTATAGATAGATCAGATGTTGTTTTAATAGTTATTGATGCAACTGTTGGTGTTACTGAGCAAGATACAAAAATAGCTGGACTTGCTATGGAAGCTGGAAAATGTGCAATAATAGTTATAAATAAATGGGATTTAATTGAAAAAGATAATAAAACAATGGCAGAATATCAAAGAACAACAAGAGAAAAATTACCATTTTTACCTTATGCGCCAATGATTTTTGTTTCTGCACTTACAAAACAAAGACTTAAAAATGTATTAGATACTGTAAAAATAGTTAATAAGAATGCTTCTTTAAAAGTTGGAACAGGAGCATTAAATGATGTAATTGGTGAGGCTGTAGCAATGAATCAACCGCCATCAGATAAAGGTAAAAGACTTAAGATTTACTATGCAACACAAGTTGCATCTAAGCCACCTAGATTTGCGTTATTTGTTAACAATCCAGATTTAAGACATTTCTCTTATGTTAGATATTTAGAAAATAAGATTAGAGATAATTTTGATTTTACAGGAACGCCAATAAAATTAGAATTTAGAAGTAAAAAAGACTAATCAAAGGACAAATATAAAAAAGTATGCTAAACTAGACATTGTAAGATGTCTAGTTTATTTTTATTTGAAATTAATTTATATTTAAATATATAATATATAGGAGGCAAAAGATGAAGAATATAACTATATTAGGTGCAGGAAGCTGGGGAAGTGCTATTGCAATACATTTATCGAAAAAGAACTATAATATAAATCTTTGGATGAGAAGTAAAGAACAAAAGGAAAAAATACAAAGGACAAAAGAAAATATAAAATACTTACCAGGAATAATATTTTCAAGTTCAATAAATCTATTTAATGATATACAAGACTCTATAAAAGATGCAGATGTGATTGTTTTAGCTGTTCCATCTCAACAAGTTAGAAACATTTTGATGAAATTAAAAGATAAAGCTACTAAAAACCAAGTTTTTGTTGATTTAGCAAAAGGGCTTGAAAAAGAGAGTAATAAAAGATTATCAACTGTATTTAAAGAAATTTTACCAAATAATAAATATATTGCGCTTTCAGGACCATCTCATGCAGAAGAAGTTGCAAAAGATTTGCCAACTACCTTGGTTTGTGCTGGAGAAGATCAAATAACAAGAGAATATATACAAGAGATTTTTACAAGTCCAAAATTAAGGGTATATACAAATGAAGATTTAGTAGGTGTAGAACTTGGTGGAGCATTTAAAAATATAATAGCATTTGGTGTAGGTATTATAGATGGTCTTGGATATGGAGATAATACAAAGGCAGCACTGATGACAAGAGGTATAAAGGAAATAACAAGATTAGGTGTTAAGATGGGTGCTAATGTAGAGACTTTTGCTGGATTAAGTGGAATTGGAGATTTGATAGTTACATGCACAAGTAAACATAGTAGAAATAGAAAAGCTGGATATTTAATTGGTAAAGGATATACTTTAGAAGAAACATTAGAAGAAGTAAAAATGGTTGTTGAAGGAATAGTTGCAACGAATGTAGCTTATAATCTTTCAAAGATATATGATATATCAATGCCTATTACAAAGGAAATCTATAATGTTTTATATGAAAGTAAAGATGTCAAAGAATCTGTAATTGATTTGATGATGAGACCTAAAAAGCATGAAACAGAAGATGGATTAAATTTATAAAAGATGGGTTTGATTTTATGAAAAGAAAAATAAAAATACCTATTAATATATTATTTTTATTTGGTTTTTTAGTTTATATTTCTTATAACCTTATAGTTTATATACAAGGAATAAATATTGAATTTGTAAAAGTAAATTATGGAGTAGTTGAAGAAAAAGTAAATAAAAAAGGTCTTGTCATAAGAGATGAGAAAATTTGTAAAAGTCATAAATCTGGTGAAATATTTTTCTTTTTTAATGAAGGTCAAAGAGTTGCTAAAGATGAAAAGATAGCCATAATAGAGAAAAATCTTGATAAATCAACTCTAAAAAAGATAGATGAATTTAGACTTTTAGATAAGAATATATTAGAAAAATATAATATTGATAGAAATAATATAGATGATATATTTGTTAATATGGCTTTTAATATAAAGAACAAGACTATGCAAGATAATTATAATATAGATGATCAAAGAGATTTTATAGATGATTTGTTAAAAAATAGTTTTAATAAAGTTAATAATAATAATTTTAATAACAATAGCTACTTAAAATCTAATATGGCAGGTGTTATAAGTTTTTTTAGTGATGGATTTGAATCAAAATATAATTTTGAAAATTTAAATACTATAACAAAGGAAGATATATTAAAAGATAATACAAAAAATTTATTAAAAGAAAAAAATTATATAAATGAAGGTGAAACTGTTTGTAAAATAGTAAATAATCATAATTTTTATGTAGCTTTTTTATTATCAGATGAAGAAAAATTATCATTTGGAAAAAATCCAAATATCAAATTAAAAAAAGATAATAAGAAATTCCATGCAAGCTATAAGAAAGATAAGACCATAGTTAATGATGATTATAATATTGGTTTTTTTAAAGTATATGATGAAAAATGGAATTTTAAAAGAGAAAGAAATACTGATTTTGATTTGATATCAAATTTTCATAGAGGGATAAAAGTACCTGTTAATACAGTAACAAGATATGAGGGAGATCGAGGAGTTTTTACATTAGATGAAGATGGTCTTGCAAAGTTTATAAAACTTAAACATGTTTTGTTTGAAAATGAAAAGTTTTTGATAATAGATTATAAGAAATCTAAGATGGATGGTAATAGTATAAAGTTATATGATGAATTAGTTGTTAATCCTTTGAATATAAAAAATGGACAAAAAGTTAGGTAGGTGCATAAAAATGGGTATATTAGATAATGTTAAAGAGGTTGAAAATAATATTTTAGCTAATAAAATAAATGATGCAAGATTGATATGTGTCACAAAAACAGTAGAAAAAGAAAGAATAAAAGAGGCTTTAGATTATGGAGTTAAAGATGTTGGAGAAAATAAAGTTCAAGAGCTTCTTGATAAATATGAATTTTTTAAGCAATATGATGATATAAAAATTCATCTTATAGGCTCATTGCAAACTAATAAAGTCAAATATATAATAGATAAAGTGGATTATATACATTCTCTAGATAGAATTTCATTGGCTAAAGAAATTGATAAAAGAGCCAAAGCTTTAGGTAAGACCATAAACTGTTTAGTTCAAATCAATATATCTATGGAAGAAAGCAAACATGGATTAAAAGAAGAAGAAGTATTTGAGTTTATAAAAAATGTGAGTGAAGAATATAAAAATATAAAAATAAATGGACTAATGGGAATGGCTCCTTATGTTTTAGAACCAGAAGAATCTAGAATATATTTTAAGAAATTGAAAAGTATATTTGAAGATTTAAAATCTAAAAATTTAGATAATGTAGATATGAAACACCTTTCTATGGGTATGAGTAATGATTATAAGATAGCATTACAAGAAGGTGCATCATTAGTAAGAGTTGGTTCTAATATCTTTGGTAGAAGAATATATAATTGACTTTTATGATTAGTTGTGTAATATAAGGAGGTTAGTTAATGAGTGATAATTTTGTAAATAAAATGAAAAAATTTATGGGTTTTGATGAAGAATATGAATATGAAGATGAGTATGAAGAAGATGAATACGAAGAGGAAGATGAAGTAGTAGATGAAGTTGTAAATAATACATTAGAAAAAACACACAATATAACAGGAAAAGGCGGTGCAAATAAAGTGGTAAATATTCATTCTAATACTCAAATGAAAGTGGTAGTTTATGAACCTACTAAATATGAAGAAGCTCCAGAAATTGTAAATAATTTAAAGAATAGAAAGGCTGTTATAGTTAATTTAGAAAATATAGAAAATACGGAATTAGCTAAAACAATTTTTGATTTTTTAAATGGAGCAATATATGCACTGGATGGAAGTATATATAAGATTTCAGAAGGTATATTTGTTATAGCTCCTAACAATGTTGAAATAGATGGTACAATGAAAACAGAACTTGAAAATAAAGTACTTTTTCCATGGCAAAAATAAAGAATAAAGGAGTTTTTTTATGCTTTATATGATAAGATTTATAGATTTTTTTATAAAGATATTCGAATTACTAGTTATAGCAAGAATTTTATTAGGCTTTTTTCAATTTCAAGAATTTAAAAAGGTATATTCATGGACATATCAAATAACAGAACCAGCATTAGCACCTATAAGAAATACTGTTAATAAGTATTTAAATTTAGGAATGTTTGATGTATCTCCAATAATTTTATTTATATTATTAGCGATTATGAGGAATTTTTTAATTAGAATACTTTTTAGAATGTATTTCTAATAGGATTATAATATGAATGTATTAGATTATATAGAAAATATTAAAGATTCTAATTTAAAAATAAAATTGAAATCTGTTTATGATAAGGCCAATCTAGTTTTGAAAAATCATATCGAAAAAGAAACTGATTTTTTTAATATATATGAGTTAAAAAAAGCAACAGCAGTACTTAATAGTTTTGATGATATAAATTACAAAATTTACAAAGGTTATAAAGACTCTTATTATGGAGTAATATATATTTATCCTTATTATATTGAAGAAAATGACTTAGAAGAGCCAATCAAAATTATTAAAATTGATGGTAATTTTAAATTTAAAAAATTAAGTCATAGAGATTATTTAGGATCACTATTATCGTTAGGGATAAAAAGAGAAAAAATTGGAGATATTTTAGTAAATGATGATTCTTCATATATTATTGTGAAAAAAGAAATATCATCATATATAATTAATAATTTGAATAATGTAAATCAAAATAAAGTAAATTTAAAAGAAGTAGATTATAAAGATATCGTTTTTAATGGATATGATCTTAAAGAGGAAATACTAGTAATAACATCTTTAAGACTGGATTTAATAATTTCTAAAGTGTATAATATATCAAGAACTAAATCTTTAAATATCATAAAAAATGAACATGTTAAAATAGATTTTAGGGTAGAAAGTAATAATAGCAATACCTTAGAAGAAGGCAATTTAATATCTGTAAGACATTACGGTAGATTTATATTAAAAAGCATAGAAGGAAGTACAAAAAAAGGAAAGACTAGAGTGATTGTACAAAAATTTATATAGAGGTGAAGCTATGATAACACCCTTAGATATTGAAGATAAAGATTTTAAAAGCTCATTTTTAGGTTATAAAAAATATGAAGTTGATGATTTTTTAGATAATATAAAATTAAGCTATGAAAAAATTTACAAGGAACATAAAGAATTAAATGACAAGATAATAGCATTACAAGAAGATATGAAAAAATATAAGAATATAGAAGAAACATTAAAAAATACTTTATTATTAGCTCAAAATACTGCTGAAGAAGTTAGTTCCAATGCAGCAAAAAAGGCAAAAGTAATAATAGAAGAAGCTAATTTGGAAGCTAAAGAAATTATTAGAAATGCAAATAAAGAAGTTGGAGTTATAAATAGGGAGTATGATGAGATTCAAAAGAAGTTTTTATCTTTTAAAGATAAGTATAAATTTCTTTTAAATACACAATTACAAGATATAGACAAAATGTTTGATTTGGAGGAAGAATAATGAGAAAAATAGGTATTATAGGTGCAATGGATGAGGAAGTAGATATATTTAAAGAACATATGAATATTGAAGAAGTAAAAAACATAGCTGGCTTAGAATTTTCATGTGGTAAAATAAATGAAAAAGAAATTGTTTTAGTAAGATGTGGTATAGGAAAAGTAAATGCAGGTATGTGTGCTCAAATTTTAATCAGTGAATTTAAGGTAGATGCTATAATTAATTCTGGAGTTGCAGGGACTTTAAATGACGATTTAGATGTGTTAGATATAGTTGTATGTGAAGATTCATTATATCATGATTTTGATACAACTGATTTTGGATATGAACTTAGTGTTATTCCTAGAATGGAGACTTCTGTTTTTAAATCAGATGAAAGTCTTATTAATTTAGCCTTAGAATCTTCAAAAGAAATTCTTTCGGATATAAAAATAATAAAGGGTAGAGTTTTAACAGGAGATTTATTTTTAGCTAATAAAGAAAGAAAAGATAAATTAGTAGATTTATTTAAAGGTGATTGTGTAGAAATGGAAAGTGCTGCAATTATGCATGTTTGTAATTTAAATAATGTAAAAGTACTTATTATAAGAGCTATATCAGATAAAGCTGACGGTAGTGCTGATATGACTTATGATGAATTTGTACATAAGGCAGCTATAAATTCAAAAGATTTTCTTATAAATATGATTTCTAATATGAATTAATATTAGAAATTTAAATATATAAGGTGAAAATAAGAGTTCTTTTCGATTTGATTTTTTAATCAAATTGGAGAACTTTATTTTTGTTTTATTACAAGGGAGGGTAGTTGCAATTTATATTGCAATAAATATTATGATATTTTTGATAATAACACTTATTATAATTGATCAATTTACTAAATACTTAGCATTTAAACATCTTTCAACTATAAATACATATCCTATAATTAAGGACATTTTTCATTTTACTTATGTTGAAAATAGAGGAGCGGCATTTGGAATATTACAAAATAAGAGATTTTTCTTTATTATAATAACAACTGTTGTTTTGGCAGGTATTGTTTATGTAATGTATAAAAATAGCAATCTAAAATTTTTAACTAAAGTATCATTAGCTCTTATAGTGGCAGGTGCTATTGGAAATTTAATTGATAGAGTGAGATTACATTATGTAATAGATTTTTTTGATTTTAGAATTTGGCCTGTATTTAATGTAGCTGACATAAATGTAGTTATAGGTGGAGTTCTTCTTTGTATTATGGTTTTATTTTTTAAAGAAGAACTTTTTTAAAAAAGAATTTGGAGGAATTAAATGGAAAAGTATGATTTTTTAGTTGACGAAAATCATAAAAATGAAAGACTTGATTATTTCTTATCGCAAAATTTAGATAATGAAAGCAGATCTTATATAAAATCGTTGATTAAAGATGGAAATGTATTTGTTAATGACAAAAAACAAAAACCAAGTTATAAAATTTTATTAGGTGATAAAATAACTATAGACATACCAACACCTAAGGAATTGGAAGTAATAGCTGAGGATATAAGTATAAATATAGTTTATGAAGATGATGATTTAATAATTGTAAATAAAAAACAAGGAATGGTAGTTCATCCTGCACCAGGAAATTATGAAGGTACTTTAGTAAATGCTTTATTATATCATTGTAAAGATAATTTATCTTCTATAAATGGAGTTATAAGACCTGGTATAGTTCATAGAATAGATAAGGATACATCGGGTCTTTTGATGATAGCTAAAAATAATAAATCTCACAATTTTTTATCAGAACAATTAAAAACACATGATATAAAAAGAGAATATCATCTTATTGTTCATGGCATTGTAAAAGAAGATGAATTTAGTATAAACAAACCAATTGGAAGAAATAAAAAAAATAGATTACAAATGGCTATTGAAAAAGATGGAAAGAATGCAATTACTCATTTTAAAGTTTTAAAACGCTTTTCAAATTATACATATTTAAAAGCAACATTAGAAACTGGAAGAACTCATCAAATTAGGGTTCATATGAAGAGTATAAACCACCCTCTTTTAGGTGATCCGATTTATTCAAGAAATAATTCTAAATATAAATTAAATGGTCAAGTTTTACATGCCAAAACTTTGGGTTTTATACATCCTACAAAATTAGAATTTGTGGAATTTGATAGTGAATTACCAGACTATTTTAAAAAACTTTTAGATATATTATAATTGACTAACTAAGTTTATTATGATATCCTAAAAAGGATAAAATTTAATCCACTTTTAATTCAGTACAGAGAGACTGGAAAGGAAGAAAATCTTTTTAATATTATATATATATAATATTTTTTAGTGAACAATCCTATCTGGCTTTTTGCCAGATTTTTTATTATAAAAATCTAAATACTGATATTAGGAGGGAAAAATATTGAAAAAAGCAATTATATTAGATGATAAGTCTATGCAAAGGTCGATAACAAGAATAAGTCATGAAATAATAGAAAAGAATAAAGGTGTTAAAGATGTTGTTTTGGTTGGAATCAAAACTAGGGGAGTACCTTTAGCAAAGAGAATTCAAGAGAAAATAGAAAAAATAGAAGGTAAGAAAATTTTTGTTGGAGAATTAGATATTACTCTTTATAGAGATGACTTAACGAAAAAAGAACAAGATCCTGTTTTAAATAAAACAAATATAGATTTTGAATTAGATAATAAAATCGTAGTTTTAGTAGACGATGTTTTATATACGGGAAGAACTGTAAGAGCTGCTATGGATGCTGTTATGGATAAAGGAAGACCAAAATGTATACAACTTGCAATATTAGTTGATAGAGGTCATAGAGAATTACCGATAAGAGCTGATTTTGTTGGTAAAAATGTACCAACTTCAAAATCAGAAATTATAAATGTTAAATTAAAAGAAATTGATGAAATTGATGTTGTTTCTATTAGTGAATAAAATTTAATAAGAAGCACCTTTTTAATCAGTTCAGAGAAGCTGAAAAAGGGAGAAGTTAAACTTCTTCCTTAAAGGAAATTAAGGGAGGATTTTTTTATGTCTGAAAGAATAATTAGTAATAAGCAGGAGTTTGACTTTTTTAATATTTTAAGCAAATGTAAGTATTTTATATTGGCTATACAACATTTACTGGCTATGTTTGGAGCAACGGTTTTGGTACCTATATTAACAGGATTTGATGTTTCAGTTGCTTTAGTTTGTGCAGGGATAGGAACTTTGAGTTTTCACTTTATAACTAAAAATAAAGTGCCAGTATTTTTAGGTTCTTCATTTGCGTTTATTCCAGTTATAATAGCAGTAAGAGAACAGTTTGGAGATTTAGCATATGCGCAAGGCGGAATAATTGTTTCGGGATTAGCATATATAGCAATGTCTTTACTTGTAAAAAAATTTGGAGTTGAAAAAATAAAGAGTTTATTTCCAGATTATATAGTAGGATCTATGATTATAGTAATAGGACTTAATCTAGTTCCAGTAGCGTTTAATATGGCATCGAGCAATATTTTAATAGCATCTATAACTTTATTAACAGCTGTTTGTATAAGTAAATTTGCAAATGGATTTTTAAAGCAATTATCAATTATTATAGCTATATTCTTAGGGTACTTTGTAGCTTTTAGCATGGGATTGGTGGACTTAACAGCGGTAAAAGAATCAAATATTCTTATAATGCCAAGTTTGAGAACTCCAAAATTTGATTTAGGAGCAATTCTTATGATTGCACCAGTAGTGTTGGCTGTTTTTATGGAGCATATTGGAGATATAACGACAAATGGTATGGTTGTTTCTAAGAATTTTTTAAAAGACCCAGGTTTAAATAGGACACTTTTAGGTGATGGTGTAGCAACTATGATTGCTGGATTTTTAGGTGGGCCTGCAAATACTACTTATGGAGAAAATACTGGAGTATTAGCAGTTACCAAAAATTATGATCCTAAAATACTTAGAATAGCAGCTTTATTTGCAATAATTCTAGGATTTGTAGGAAAGCTAGGTTCTTTAATTCAAACAATACCTGTATGTGTTATGGGTGGTATTAGTCTTATGCTTTTTAGTATGATTTCTTTAGTAGGATTTAAAACTTTAAAAAATACAAAGGATAAATACGATTATAAAAAATATATAATAATGTTTGTTATTATATTTGTAGGTCTTATAGCACCAAATACGAAAGAATATTTAAATATGGATATAGGAATAAAAATAACTAATGAAATTAGTCTTAGCGGGCTTAGCTTAGCTTCTTTGCTAGGAGTAGTATTAAATAAAGTCTTAAATAAATAATAGAATTATAAAATGAATTACTTATTATAAATAATATAATAACAATAAAAAAGTGTGTAATAAAAATTAATTTTAATTTTTATTACACACTTTTTTATTAAGCTTCAAGTTCTTTTGTTTCTTTGTATTCCAAATTTAATAATTTAAATATTTCTTTTGCTCTTTCTTTAGTTGAACCACTTACAATTTTAAAATCGACATTTTCAGATTCTAAGAAATTTAAAATAGATTCATCTATTAATTTTGCTGTTTCCTCATCTTGCCATCTAACGCCATCTTTTTCATAACCAAATTCTCTTGGTAGATAAAGAATATAATCATATCTGTTGATATCTTCAATTGCTAGAGAATATAAATCTTTTAGTATTTGAATTTCTTTTTTAGTTCGTTTTTTCTTACCAAGCATAAATCTACCATAAATATAAGGTAAGAATGTGGCATAATCTGTTAAAGCATATTCATTATCCTCAAGATTATCTTCTAATTTTCTTTGTCCTAGATAAATTCCATATTGTTCAGAAATAGATTCTATCATACCTTTTTCTTTTAAATATTCAGTGGAATATTCAAGTGCATAATCAACATTGATACCTATGATTTTCATTTCAACATATAAATGTTGGATTAATGTAGTTTTTCCGCATCTTGGTCCACCTAAAACCGCTATTCTTTTTGCCATTTTTTTCACTCCAAATAAAATTCATATTAAAACACATATTTAATTATACAAAATATGAATTTAAAAATAAAGGAAAATTTAAATTTTCCTTTATTCATCAAGATCTATTTCTAATATATTATTCTTTATTTTTACAATATCTTCTTCATTTGGAGTAACATAAATAGTTTTATTTGTTTCATAGACAACCATTCCTGGTTTGGATTTATTAGGTTTTTTTAAGTTTTTAACTCTTGTATAATCAACAGGGACATTTGATGATTGTCTTGCTTTACTATAATAAGCAGCTAAGAGTGAAGCTTCATATAATGTATCTTCTGGCAAATCATCTTTGTCATATTTTATGATAACATGACTACCTGGTATATCTTTTGTATGAAGCCAATAATCCATTTTATCTGCAAATTTTAAAGATAAATAATCATTTTGTTTATTATTTTTACCAACATAAATTTCTATTTTATCAGAAGATATAAATTTCTTTGGTTTTGATTCTTCTTGTTTTACTTTAGTTTTTTTCTTATTTTCATTTAGCTTAATATATTTTTCGTTTTGTAATTCATAAAAAATTTCTTCAAGTTCTATTAAAGATTCACTATTGTTTATACTATATAGTGTATTTTCTAAATAATTTACATCTGTTTTAGTAAGTTTTATTTGTTTATTCAATTCTTTTATTGCATTTTTTAATTTATTATATCTTTTAAAATATTTTTGTGCATTTGAAGAAGGGGTTAAATTAACATCTAAATTTATTTTTATCAAATTATTATCATCATAATAATTATTTACTTCTATAAATTCCATACCTTTATTTATCAGATATATATTAGCTGTTATAAGTTCACCTTTTACTTTATAAATATCTGCTTTATTTGCTCTTTTTAACTCTTCATTTTGTTTTTTTAATTTATTATAAGCTCTTTCTAATTTTTTAGTTATCAATTTTTTTAAATGAGAACTTTTTTGTTCAATTCTTTGTCTTAAATCTTTTTTATAATAATATTCATCAAGTATAAAGCTTATGCTTTGATTTTCGATATAAGATAAATCGTTAAATAAGGTAAGTTTTATAGAACTAAAATCGATTAATTTATCAATTTTTTTATCAATCACTATACAAGGGTAATATATTTTATTTTTTATTTGAGAAAAAAGTCTAAAGAAACTATTGTAAACTCGTTCTATTTCAAATTCTTTAAGTTCAAAAACAAGTTCATTTGGATTTATATTAGATCTAAAACATATTTCTCTTGCTATAATAGGACTAATACCACTAAATGATAATAATGCTTTTTCTAATTTGAAATTATTTGATTTTATTATATTAAAAAAATCTTTAAAATCAGAAATTTCTAGTGGACTCAATTTTTGATTTGGTGGATTTTGATACACATGTCCAGGTATTATTTGGCGAATACCACTTATGCTAAAAGGTATTCTTTTTATGGAATCAATTATTTTATTATTATCTTTATGATAAAGGATGATATTACTGTGCTTTCCCATTATTTCTATGGTGATAATTTTTGTACTTCTTTGTTTTAGTTCATCTAAAGATTCAATATGGATATTTAATATTCTATCAAAATTAGATTGTTCTATTTTTTTTATAATTCCACTTTGTATATGTTTTCTAAGAAGCATACAAAACATAGGTGGAGATGTGGGATTTTTTTTATCATAATCATTTGTTAGATAGATTCTAGGATTAGATGAGTTTGCACTTAAAAGTAATTTATAATTTATTTTATCTTTTCTAATATTTAAAAGTATTTCATCTTTTTCTGGTTGGTAGACCTTATCTATTTTACCATCTATCAATTTATTATTAAGCTCATATTCTAAACTATTAATAACTATTCCGTCTAATGCCATGAAAATTCCTCCTATAGATATTATATTTTTGATATAAGGGTATTTTAACATAATGTAAGTAGTATTTATTAAATATTAAATTTTTGTAACATTTATATCTGTTTTTATATCTTTTTTGGTTTTAATTATGTATACTTAATAAGTAGATTTTATTGGGAGGGATTTATTTGGCTATTAGTATGACAGGTTATGGAAGAGCAGAAGGGTTAAGCGAAGATATAAATTTTTTAATAGAAAGTAAAAGTGTCAATCATAGATATTTAGATATAAATATAAGAATGCCAAAGAAATTTTCTTTTGCAGAAGAGGAAATGAAAAAAATTGTAAAGAAATATATAAAAAGAGGTAGAGTTGATTTATTTGTTAGTTATGAAAAATTAAAAGAAGAAAATTTTGATATTTTATTGGATTTAGATTTAGCAGATAAATATCATAAATCTCTTTTGAAATTAGGAAAAGAAATAAATTTAAAGACTGATGATGTAAAAATTATGGATGTAGCTAAGTTTCCTGAAGTTGTTAAATTAAAGGAAAAAGAAGAAAATGAAGATTTGATAATGAATACAATATTAGAAGCTACTAAGCAATCTATAAAAAAATTATTTGAAATGAGAGCATTAGAAGGTAAGAAGTTAGAGGAAGATATCAAATTAAGATGCGAAACTCTAAAAGAATATATGGAAAAAATTGAAAAATTGAGTGATACTGTAGTTTTAGATTATAAGGAAAAATTAGAAAATAGGATAAAAGATATTTTAGATAGTAATATAGAAATTGATGAAAATAAAATGGCGCATGAAGTTGCATTTTTTGCAGATAGAAGCAATATTACCGAAGAAATAGTAAGGTTTAAAAGTCATATACAACAATTACAAAAGACCATAGACGAAGATGATGCTGTTGGTAGAAAATTAGATTTTTTAATACAGGAGATGAATAGAGAAGTAAATACTGTAGGTTCGAAATCTTCTAATTTAGATATAACAAATTTAGTTGTTAATCTAAAGAGTGAATTAGAAAAAATAAGAGAACAAATACAAAATATCGAATAAGGAGGAACTAAATTGAAGCTTGTAAATATAGGGTTTGGTAATATAGTTTCAATAAATAGAATAATTGCAATTGTTTCTCCAGAATCAGCACCAATAAAACGAATGATTCAAGAGGCAAGAAAAAAAGGATATTTAGTAGATGCGACTTATGGAAGAAGAACTAGAGCCGTTATAATTACTGATAGTGAATATATTATACTTTCAGCAGTTCAACCTGAAACAGTAGCACATAGATTAGAAGATAAAGATATCAATATAGATATTTAAAATCAATTGAAAGGAGTCAAAAATGGAGTTAAAAAAACAAGGTAATTTGATAGTTATTTGTGGACCATCAGCAGTTGGCAAAGGAACTATTTGTAAAGAATTTTTAAAAACAAACAAAGATATAAAATTATCCGTATCTGCAACAACTAGAAAACCTAGAGAGGGTGAGATTAACGGGGTAAATTATTATTTTTTAGATAAAGAAGATTTTTTAAATAAAATAGAAAACGATGAGTTTTTAGAATACGCAACTGTGTATGATAATTGTTATGGTACTCCAAAAGGACCTGTGCTAGAAAATTTAAAGCAAGGTTATGATGTTTTACTTGAAATAGATATACAAGGTGCTATGCAAGTTAAAGAAAAATATCCAAAAGGTGTTTTTGTTTTTATATTACCACCAACATTGAAAGAATTAGAAAATAGAATAAGAAATAGAGGAACTGAAAGCAAAGAGGATATGGAAAAAAGACTTGGTTGTGCACAAGATGAAATTTTACAAGTTGAAAAATATGATTACTTTATAGTAAATGATGATTTAGTAGAAGCTACAAAGAAGTTAAATGCTATTATATTGGCAGAACAAAATAGTGTTAAAAAATATAAAAAAAATATTATAGATAAATTTAGCAAGGAGGAATTTTAATGTTATATCCATCAATTAACGAATTATTAACGAAGGTAGATAATAGATATGAACTTGTTATATCTGTTGCAAAAAGATCAAGAGAAATTATAGAGGAACAAGAATCACAAGCTTACAAAGAAAAGCCTGTTTCTTTAGCTACAGATGAGATTTATGATGGCAGACTAATGGTAAAAAAAGACGAAGAATAAAGAGGCGATAATATGCTTAGTGGAAAAAATATAGTTTTAGGTGTTACAGGAGGAATTGCAGTTTATAAAGCTTGTGATTTGGTTAGTAGACTTAAAAAATTAAATGCAAATGTAGATGTGATAATGACTAAAGCTGCTACAGAGTTTGTAAATCCTCTAACATTTCAAACTTTAAGTCAAAATCTTGTTAATTTAGATATGTTTGAAAAACCAGTAAAATGGGATATTGAACATATTTCACTTGCTCAAAAGGCGGATTTATTATTAATAGCTCCGGCAACAGCAAACATAATTGGAAAAATCGCAAATGGCATTTGTGATGATTTACTAACAACAACAGTAATGGCTAGTGAAGCTAAGACTCTTATAGTTCCTGCTATGAATACTAAGATGTATGAAAATAAGATAAATCAGGCAAATATATCAAAATTAAAAGAATATGGTTATGATTTTATGGAACCAGTAACAGGATTTTTGGCATGCAAAGATGTAGGAAAAGGTAAATTTCCAGATCCTATTGACATAGTTGAAAATATAGTCGAAATATTGATGCAAAAAAGAGATCTTGAAGGTAAAAATATACTTATAACTGCTGGGCCAACAAAAGAAAAAATTGATCCAGTAAGATATATTACTAATCACTCATCTGGTAAAATGGGTTATGCTATTGCAACTCAGGCTGTAAAAAGAGGTGCAAATGTAACTTTAATTTCAGGTGATGTTAACTTAGATGAGCCTAGGAATTTATCAAAATTCATAAAAATAGAATCGGCTATAGATATGTATAATGCTGTTATGGAAAATTTGAAATATAATGATATTATAATAAAATCAGCAGCAGTTGCAGACTATAAACCTAAAAATATAGCAGATAAAAAAATTAAAAAAAATAATGAACCAATGATTATACAGATGGATAGAAATCCAGATATTCTAAAAGAAATTGGAATGAGAAAAGAAGATAAAATACTTGTTGGTTTTGCAGCTGAAACCAATGATTTGATTGAAAATGCTAAAGCTAAAATAGAAAAGAAAAATTTAGATTTTATAGTTGCTAATGATTTAACACTAAAAGGTGCAGGATTTAAAACTGATACTAATATAGTTAAAATAATAGCCAAAAATGGAGACATAAAAGATTACCCAAGATTACAAAAATCTGAAATTGCAAATGTGATTTTAGATAGAATATTAGAAATTAAAAAATAATATTATGGAGCTGTAGTATTAAGAATCAAAATTACAATGGATTGTAATTTTAAATTTTTAATAAAACAGCCCCATTTTAAAAATGTAGGTGTTTTATTTGAAATACTACGCAAAAGTAATTATAAGTGAAAAAACAAGAAGTTTAGATAGATTTTTCACTTATGAAATACCAGATAAATTAAAAGATAAATTAAAAATAGGACATAGAATTTTAGTGCCATTTGGATTTAGAAATAAACCTATTCAAGCTTTTGTTTTTGAACTTTTTTATGATGAAATAACAGACTATAAAGTGAAAAAAGTCAAAGACATTTTAGATAAAGAACCAATACTTAGTCTAAAAACTTTGGATACTATAAAGTGGATGAAAGAAAAATATTTTTCGACTTATTTCAATTTGATAAATTTGTTTATACCAAAAGGAGTAGATTTTAAAAATTTTAAAATGGTAAAATTAAATGAAAATGTTAAAAATGATATTGCTATAAATAATGATGAAAAATTGTTTATAGATTTTTTTAATGAAATAAAGCTTATTGAATACAATAAATTAATAAAAGAGTATGAAATCAAGGAAAACTTATTAAAAAAATTAGAAAAAAAACAATTGATTGAAATTTTTTGGGATTACAAAAGCAAGAAGAATATATTAACCGATGAAATAATATCTTTAAATGAAGATATGAAATATTCTTTAGAATATTTTTTTGAAAATAAAATATTGGAAAAAAGATCTTTTAGACAAATTGAAATAATTAAATTTTTAAAAAATAATAAGGAAGTATATAAAAGAGATTTAAAAGATATATTGGGTGTAGATAATAGTTCAATAGATGCACTTAAAAGAAAAAATTTAATAAAGAGTAGATTAAAAGAAATATATAGACAAAAACATTATAAAACTTATAAAGAAGAAATAATATTAAATGAAGAACAAAAAAATGTAATCAATAGATTAAAAGAAATAAAAAATGAAAATATTTTTAAAGAGGTCATGCTTTTTGGTGTTACAGGTAGTGGAAAAACTAAAGTATATATAGAAATAGCTAAAGAATATATAAAACAAGGAAGACAAGTATTGATACTTGTACCAGAAATATCTCTTACACCACAGACTATGATTAAATTTAAAAATGAATTTCTAAGAAATTTAGTACTTATACACAGTAAATTATCAATTGGTGAAAGATATGATGCATATAGAAGAGTAAAAGAAAATGATGCTAAAATAATAATTGGTGTTAGATCAGCTTTATTTTGTGATTTTTGTGATTTAGGTCTTATTGTTATGGATGAATTTCATGAAGCATCTTATAAATCTGATAAAGATCCTAGATATGATTCTATAGATGTATCTAGAAAAATATCAAAAATAAATAATTCTCTTTTGTTATTTGGTTCAGCAACACCGTCAGTGGATTTGTACTATGAATTTTTAAAAGATAATAAAGATATATTGAAATTGGAAAAAAGAGTTAATAACAATATGCTTCCAAAAGTAAATATTGTTGATATGAAAGATGAATTAAAAAAAGGCAATAAATCTTTTTTTAGTTATAATTTAATAGATCAGATTAAAGAAAAAATAAAGAAAAAAGAACAAATTATTTTATTTTTAAATAGAAAAGGATATAGTAATTTTATAAATTGTTCAAATTGTGGATATGTATTTAAATGTGAGCATTGTGATGTTAGTTTAACTTATTATAAGAAGCAAAATTTATTAAAATGTAATTATTGTGGATATAAAAAAGAAATTCCTAAAATTTGTCCAGAATGTAATACTAAAAATATAGACAAAATAGGTGTTGGAACAGAACAAATAGAAAGTAAATTAAAAGAGCTAATAAAAGATATAAAAATATTAAGATTAGATAAGAGTTCTGTATCTAAGAAGAATTCTTTAGAAAATATAATAGAGGATTTTAAAAACAACAAAGCTGATGTATTAATAGGAACTCAAATGGTTACAAAAGGTCTAGACTTTAGTAATGTAACTTTAGTGGGAATAATTTGTGCAGATATGTCACTTAATTTTCCAGACTATAAAAGCAGTGAAAGAACATTCCAATTAATATCGCAAGTTGCAGGTAGAGCTGGAAGAGGAACGCTGGAAGGAAATGTGATATTACAAACATTTAATAAGGACCATTATTCAATAAAGCATGCTATAAATCACGATTTTTTAGGTTTTTATAATGATGAGATAAAAATAAGAAAATTATTTTCATATTCTCCTTTTAATAATATAATAAGAATTTTGATTTCAGGAGATGATGAGAAATTAATTATAAAAACATCAAATAAAATTTATGATGCAATATTTTATATTTTGAATAAAAAAGGTTATAATAAGGTAGAAGGAATATTTTTGCCAAATCCTTGTTTGATTTCAAAGGTAAAAAATAAATATAGGTGGCAAATAATAATTAAAGATGAAGAAATTAAACTAGAGAATTTAAAGAAATTAGTGAAATATATATGTATAGATAAAGAGCAAGAGTTATTTGATAAAAGTGTAAATATTTCAATCGATATAAATCCATCTAGTTTGATTTAAAAATAAAGGAGAGTGGATATTGTGGCTACAAGACAAATTAGAAAAGTTGGGGACGATGTTTTAAGAAAGAAGTCTAAAATTGTTGAAAAAATAGATCAAAAGATATTAACTTTATTAGATGATATGTATGAAACTATGAAAGAGGCTGATGGTGTAGGTCTTGCCGCACCTCAAATAGGAATATTAAAAAGAATTGCTGTTATAGATGTTGGGGAAGGGCTTGTTGAAATTATAAATCCTCAAATTATAGAGAGAAAAGGGGAGCAAGTGGGTGATGAAGGATGCCTAAGTGTACCTAATGAGTATGGACCTGTTAAAAGACCAAATTATGTTAAAGTAAAAGCTTTAAATAGAAATGGAGAAGAAGTGATAATAGAAGGTGAAGAATTTTTTGCAAGAGCATTATGCCATGAAATTGACCATTTGGATGGTGTGTTATTTACAGATAAATTAGAAGAAGAAATTATAGACTAATAGAGGTGATTTTTTGAAAGCAGTATTTATGGGAACGCCAGGTATTGCAGTACCTTCATTGGAGGTGCTTATAGAGGATAAAGATATTGAAGTTATTGGTGTTTTTACTCAACCAGATAGAAAAAAAGGAAGAGGAAAGAAAGTTTCAATGCCTATAATAAAAGAAAAAGCTTTAGAACATGATATACAAGTGTATCAACCACAAAAAATTAAAGAAGATGAATATGTTAAAATATTAAAGGAATTAAATCCAGATATAATAATAGTTACAGCTTATGGACAAATATTATCAAAAGAAATATTGGATATTCCAAAATTCGGATGTATAAATGTTCATGCTTCCTTATTACCAGAATTAAGAGGCGCGGCACCTATTAATTTTGCAATAATAAATGGTCTTAAAAAGACAGGAATAACGACTATGTATATGGATGTTGGTTTAGATACTGGAGATATGATTTTAAAAGAAGAAATTATAATAGATGAATATGAAACAGCTGGTTCATTACATGATAAGATGTTAGATGTATCTAGAAATGTTTTAAAAGATACATTAAAGCTTGTAAAATCAGGTGAAGTAAAAAGAATAAAACAAAATGATGCTGATGCCACTTATGCACCTATTATGGATAAGACTTTAGGAAATATAAATTGGTCAAAGTCTTGTTTAGAGATAAAAAATCTTATAAATGGGATTAATCCTTGGCCTTGTGCATATACTCTTTACAAAGGTGAGAAAGTTAAGATTAAAAAAATAAAAATGACAGAATTAAATTCAACAAAAGAAGAAGGGTTAATAGAAAAAATAACTCAAGATGGGATATATGTAAATACTCAAGATAAACTTCTTTTGATAGAAGAAATTCAATTTCCTAACAAAAAAATGATGCCTGTAAAAGAGTATATAAAAGGTAATACCATTGATATTGTAAAATTAGGAGAGTAAAAAATGGATAAAGATTTAAAGTATTTAAATAAAATCTTTATTTTTTTGGTAATGTTTTTTTTAATATCCTTTTTATTGATTTTAAATTCAAGCCTTAGATACTTTATTGTAAATATTTTTAACTTGATAATATTTATGATTATTGTGAAAATATTATTGTTAGCAATTGTTACAAATCTTATTTTAAAAAATAAGATAATGAATATAAATATTATGAAGATGAATTTTTTATTTTTCAAAATATTTTATCCAGTAATAGAAAGTTTAATAATAATATTAAAGAAAGATAAACATGTGATTAGAAGAATTTTAATAAATTTAAATAATAAAATTATTTATAACATGGATTGGAAATTAAAAGGTGAAGATATTTTGATAATGTTACCTCATTGTCTGCAATTAGATGATTGTAGCTTAAAAATCACTTCTAATATTGATAATTGTAAAGAATGTGGAAGATGTGATTTAAAAGAAATATTAAGAATGAAATCAAAATACAATGTTTTAGTTCATGTAGCAACAGGTGGAACTTTGGCTAGAAAAAAAATAAAAGAAATAAGGCCAAAAGCTATAATTGCAGTTGCCTGTGAAAGAGATCTCTCAGAGGGAATTAAGGATATTTCAAAGATTCCTGTATTTGGAGTTTTGAATAAAAGACCAAATGGTCCTTGCTTTAACACAAAGATAGATATAAATGAACTAGAAAATTCTATAAAATTTTTGATTAATGATAGATAAAGTCCTAGTATAATCTAGGACTTAATTTTTGTAAGGGAGTGTTTTCTATTATAAGGAAGATTGCGTTTGAAGCTTTATTAGATATTTATGAAAATAAATTATATTCTAATTTGGCTATAAATAAATATATAAAAGAAAATTCTATAAAAGAATCTATAGATAGAGGGTTTTTTACACAACTAGTTTATGGTGTTGTAGAAAAAGATAGATATTTAGATTTTGTTATAGAGAGATTTTCAAAAGTAAAAAAGATAAGCAAAAAAGTGAGAATTATATTAAAGATAGGTATTTATCAAATATTATTTATGGATGGAGTTAAGGATTTTGCAGCTGTAAATGAAACTGTAAAACTTTCTAAAATATATGTAAAATCATCTGCTGGTTTTATAAATGCGATACTTAGAAATACAATTAGAAATAAAAATAATTTAGAAGTGAACAAAGATGATATTGTAAAATATTTAAGTATAAAATACTCTTATGAAGAAAATCTAATTAGATTATTTTTAGAGATGTTTGAACAAGATTTTTTGCAAGATATGCTTGAGAGTTTTGATGAAAAACCAAAACTTTATGGTAGAGTTAATTTAAATAAGATAAAAAGAGAAGAACTATTAAAAAAATTAGAAGATACAAATATCAAAGCAACTAAAGTAAATTTAATAGAAGAAGCCATACTTATAGAGAATATAAAAGATATAGAAAATAATGAACTTTTTAAAAAAGGATATTTTACTATACAAGATATAAGTTCTATGATGGTTTGTAAGGTTCCTACTATTAAAGATGGGATGAAGATATTAGATATTTGTGCAGCACCAGGAGGAAAGACTACTCATATTGCAGAACGTTTAAATGGAAATGGTAAGATAATATCAAAAGATATATTTGATCATAAACTAAAGCTTATTAAAAATTCTATAGATAGACTTGATTTAAAAAATATAGAGTTAAAAAATGAGGATGCACTGGTATTTAATGAAGATGAAGTTAACAAATATGATTTAGTACTGTGTGATGTCCCATGTTCTGGTTTTGGTATAGTAAGAAGAAAGCCTGAAATAAAATATAAAAATATAGATGAGATTGAAAAATTACCACATATTCAATATAAAATCCTTTTAAATGCAAGTAAATATATAAAAGATGATGGAAAAATAATATATAGTACTTGTACTATAAACAAAAAGGAGAATATAGAGGTTGTAAATAGATTTTTAGAAAAGAATACTGATTTTAAATTGGAAAAAATAACAAATATAAATTTAGATTTAGAACAACAAGAAAAAGGATATATAGAAATATATCCAAATATTCATATGATGGATGGATTTTTTATAGCTAAATTAAGGAAGGTACAAAATGAAAATTGATTTAAAAGGACTTAGTAAAGAAGAATTAGAAGAACATATAGTAAATTTTGGTGAAAAGAAATTTAGAGCAAAGCAGATATATGATTGGATATATAAATATGCAAAATCTATAGATGAAATAAAAAATATTTCTAAAGATTTAAAGATAAAATTAGAAGAAAATTTTAGTTTTACAAACTTAAAAATAAAAAAGAAATTGATTTCGAAAATAGATGGAACTAGAAAATATTTATTTGAATTGGAAGATTTGAATGTTATAGAAAGTGTTATGATGGAGTATAAACATGGTGTATCTGTTTGTTTGTCAACACAAGTTGGTTGCAGGATGGGATGTAAATTTTGTGCTTCGGGTTTAGATGGTCTAAAAAGAAATTTAAAGGCTTCTGAAATATTAGATCAAGTTTTAAAAATACAAGAAGATATTGGTAAAAGAGTTTCGAATATAGTTCTTATGGGAACTGGAGAACCACTTGATAATTATGATGAAGTTTTAAAATTTTTAAAATTAATAAATGATAAGAATGGTTTAAATATTGGATATAGACATATAACATTATCTACTTGCGGACTTGTAAAAGAAATTAAGATTCTTGCAAATGAAAAATTACCTATAAATTTAGCTATATCTTTACATTCATGCTATGATGAAAATAGAAAAGAGATAATGCCTATAGCAAGAAAATATTCTATAAAAGAACTTATAGATGCTTGTAAAGACTATATAAAGATAACAAATAGAAGAGTTACATTTGAATATGCTCTTATAGAAAATATAAATGATAATAAAGAGGATGCATTAAAACTTGCAAGTCTTCTTAAAAATATGTTATCTCATGTAAACTTAATTCCTGTTAACAATGTTGATGAAAATGATTATAAAAGACCAAATAAAAAAAGAATTGAAGAATTTAAGAATATTCTTATGAATAATAATATAGAAGTTACTATAAGAAGAGAAATGGGAAAAGATATAAATGGTGCATGCGGTCAATTAAGAAGGAGTAACTCATAGGAGCTGATGTGTATGGAATATTGTTTACTTTCTGATATCGGTAAAGTAAGGGAAAAAAATGAAGATTATTGTTTTGGAGAAATAATTTCTGATAAAAAAGCAATTTTTTCAATTGCTGATGGAATGGGTGGACATAAAAAAGGTGAGTTTGCAAGTAAAAATGCAGTTTTAGGTGTAGTAAATAATTTAAAGGAAGAATTAATAGTATTAAATAATAAACAAGCAATAAAAGAAAAGCTAAAAAATTCATATTTAAAAATAAATGATATAATATTAAATAAGGCAAAAGAAGAAGTTGAATATAAGGGTATGGGAACAACTTTAACAACAATTATAATAAATGATGATATTTTAATAATTGCAAATGTTGGAGATAGTAGATGTTATATTTTTAGGGATAATAAATTAAAAAAGCTTACGGTGGATAATTCATTAGTTGAAGAATTACTTGAAAGAGGTTTTATAACAAAAGAAGAAGCAAAAGATCATCCTCAAAAAAATATAATAACTAGAGCTGTGGGTATTGATGAAAATTTACTTATAGATATGTATGAATATGATTTAGAAAATAATGATATTATAATTTTAACTACGGATGGAGTAACAAATTCACTTGAAGATTTTGAAATTGAAAATATATTGAATCAAAATATGAATATGAAAAATTTTTGTAGCAAAATAGTTGAAGAATCTAATTTTAAAAGTGGATCTGATAATATATCTATAGTATCTGTAAAGCTTTAAGTGTAGAAAGTTGGTGATTAAAAATTGATTAATAAAACTTTAAAAAACAGATATGAAATTTTAGAAAAAATCGGAGAAGGTGGAACTTCAAAGATATATAAAGCTAAATGCAAATTATTAAATAGATATGTTGCTATAAAAATACTAAAAGATGAATTTTTAGAAGATGAAGAGTTTTTAAAGAATTTTAAAAATGAATCCAAATCAGCAGCGAGTATATCGCATCCTAATATAGTAAATATATATGATGTAGGTGAAGAAGAAAATTTACATTTTATTGTAATGGAATATGTTGAGGGTGTAACTTTAAAAGAATATATAAAAAAAGAAGGAAAGATAGAATTAGAAAAGGCTTTAAATATAATTAAACAAATAGCTTTAGCTTTAGATAAGGCTCATAAAAGTTCAATAATACATAGAGATATAAAGCCTGAAAATATATTGATATCTAATGAAAATCTAGTTAAAATATTGGATTTTGGTATTGCTAAAGCTGTTACTAAATCAACTGTTATAAATAAAAAAGAGATAATAGGGTCAATATATTATCTATCACCAGAACAGGTAAAAGGTCAAATTGTTGATGAAGGTGCTGATATATATGCGCTTGGAATAGTTCTTTATGAAATGTTAACAGGAATATTACCTTTTTCAGGTGATACACCTGTAGATATAGCTTTAAAACATGTTAATGAAGAAGTTGATTTAGATAAGCTAGGTAATTATTCTTTTGAGATTAAGGAGTTTGTTGCAAAAATGACTAATAAAAATAGGATGAAAAGATATAATAAGGCTAAAGACGTTGTTAATGATTTAGAAAATATAAAAAAAGGTAGAAGAATTTCTAATAATAAGCCTTCTGATTTCAATACAAAAAAAATTGATGATATAGATTTTAAGAAAATATTAGATAAAGAAGATGCTAAAAAAAATAATAATACACAGATTGATTTAAAATCTGCACTTACAAAAGAGAGTACAGGAAAGAACGTAAAAAATAACAGAAATAAAAAACAAGCAATAGTTGGTGGGATTTTAGCTTTTTTTGTTTCTATATTATTTGCATTTGGTTTTATATTTGTAAAGAATATGATGACTAAAAAAGAATACAAAACACCAGATATGACTAATTTAAGCTTTGTAGAAGCAAAAGATATATTAACTCAAAAAAATATATTTTTAGTAAAAAGAAGAGAAGATTATAATAAAGATATAATAAAGGGTAATATAATAAGTCAAGAACCTCAGGTTGGAACTATTATAAAAGAAGGAGATGAAATAGCCGTTGTAACAAGTTTAGGTATGCCTCTTACAAAGGTTCCTTCTTTCAAGGGGAAAAAACTAGTAGATGCATCAAAGGTTTTAAAAGAAAGTAATTTAGAAGAAGGCTTAGTTGATTATGAATATAGTAATATTGTATCTGAAGGAGTTATAATATCTCAAAATCCTCAAGCATTTACGAAAGTGCAAGAGGGTTCTAGAGTTAACTTTATTGTTAGTCAAGGTAGAGAGATTAAAATAATGAATGTACCAAATTTAATTGGAAAAACAATAGAGCAAGCTAAATCGGAGTTAAAAGGTATATATTTAGGCAAAATAGAATACAGCGAAGATAGAGAAAAAGAAGAAGGTAAAATATTAAAACAATCATTACCTGCAAATACAAGTGCAGAAGAAGGTAGTAAAATAGATATTGTGGTAAATAAATTTGAAGAATTACAAGAAGATTCATTGCTAAGTGAAGACGATGAGGATGAAAATGATTTAACTGATTTAGTTAAAAAAAGTTTTACAATACCTCTTTCTACAAATAAAGATGAAATACATGTATTTATAAAAGAGATAAAAAATAATAAAGAAAAAATTATTTATAATAAAAAGGTAAATCCAAAACAAGTTGATAATATATTATATATAAATGTAAAAGGTAAACCTGGAGAAACTAAAAAATATGAAATTTATTTGGATGAGAGCTTATATTTTGATACAGTAGTAACTTTTTAGAGGGAGTGATAAAGATTAAAGGTAAAATAATCAAAGGTATTGGTGGATTTTATTATGTAGATACAGATGATGGAATTTTTGAATGTAAAGCGAGAGGCATTTTTAGAAAAAAGAAAAAAACGCCTTTAGTTGGTGATAATGTTGAAATTCAAATTGTTGACAAAGCAGAATATAAAGCTGTGATAGAAAAAATTGAGAAGAGAGATACAGAGCTATTTAGACCATCTATTGCAAATATAAATAAAGCTATTATTGTTTTTGCAATAAAAAATCCCAATCCTAATTATTCATTATTAGATAGATTTATAGTTTTGGCTGAAGAATCTAATTTAGATATAGTAATATGTATAAATAAAATAGAATTAGATGAAGAAGAAACATATAAAAAGATAGTAGATGAATATAGCTTAGCTGGCTATAAAGTAATACCTACAAGTGTTAAAAAAAATATAAATATAGATATTATAAAAGAAGAATTAAAAGGAAATATAAATGTTTTTGCTGGTCCTTCTGGTGTTGGAAAATCAAGTTTATTAAACATAATAGATGATAGATTAGATTTAAAAACTGGTATTGTAAGTGAAAAAATAGGGCGAGGAAAGCATACAACAAGACATGCAGAGCTTATAAAAATAGATGAAGAGACTTTTGTAGCTGATACACCTGGTTTTAGTTCTCTTTCAATAGATTTTATAGAGGAAAGTGAATTAAAATATTATTTTTTAGAATTTGATAAGTATGAGTGTAGATTTAAAAATAGTTGTATTCATGAAAATGAACCTGGGTGTGGAGTAAAAGAAGCTTTACTAAGTGGAGATATATCAAATCGAAGATATGAAAGTTATTTATATCTATTAAATGAAATAAGAAATAGCAAAAATAGGAGGTATTAAAATGAAATTAGCACCATCGATATTGTCAGCAGATTTTGCTAGATTATTAGAAGATGTAAAAAAAGTAGAAAATGCAGGTTGTGAATATTTGCATATAGATGTGATGGATGGACATTTTGTTCCAAACATTACAATAGGGCCACTTGTGGTTAAAGCACTTAAGAAAGAAAATATAAATATGGTTTTTGATGTGCACCTAATGATTGAAAATCCGGATAATTATATAGATGAATTTGTAAATAGTGGAGCAGATTTAATAACTGTACATGAAGAGGCTTGTACACATCTTCATAGAACTTTACAAAATATCAAGTCAAAAGGAGTAAAGGCTGGAGTATCTTTAAATCCTGCTACACCTATTGAAAATATTTATTATGTTTTAGAAGAATTGGATATGGTTCTTATAATGAGCGTTAATCCTGGTTTTGGAGGTCAGTCTTTTATAGAACCTATGTTAGAAAAGATTAAAAAATTAAAGCAAATTATAGATGAAAAAGGTTTGGATATAGATATACAAGTTGATGGTGGAATAAAACCTAATAATATAAAAAGGGTAAAAGAAGCAGGAGCAAATATTTTTGTTGCAGGTTCAGCAATATTCAATGGTAATATAGATGACTCTGTAAAAAAATTAAGAGATGAATTAAAATAATGAAGAAAATTGCTTTGATTGCAAGTGGAAATTTTAATAATTTAAAAAAATTTAAAAAAATATTATTAACCATGGATTATATAATATGCGCAGATGGTGGAGCAAATAATTTAAAAAAAATAGATTTAAAACCAAATTTGATAGTTGGAGATTTAGATTCTATTGATAAAAATAACTTGAATTTTTTTAGAGAACAAAATATAGAGTTTTTAAAATTTCCAAGTGCAAAAGATAGTACGGATAGTGAACTTTGTGTAGATATAGCCATAGATAAGAAACCAAATGAAATTTATATGTTTGGTTTTACAGGATCTAGATTAGACCATACATTAGCTAATATAAATTTGCTCAAAAAAATAAACGATAACAATATAATAGGTTTTATTATTGATGATAATAATAAAATAACTATAGCAAATAAAGATATAAAGCTTGAATATGAAGATTATTATAAATATATATCATTTATATCTTTAAAAGAAAGTTCAAAGATAACATTAAAAGGGCTTAAGTATCCATTAAAAGAGTATATTTTAAAACAAGATAGTACTATTTGTATATCAAATGAATTTGATGATAAAAATGCACAGATAAAGATAAATGACGGGTTAGTACTGATAATCAAATCGAGAGATTAAAAAAAGGATAAGCTAAAATGATTAAAACCATTTTAGCTTATCCTTTTATATTACTTTTTTATCACTATTACAAAAAACATTATGTTTTTCAAATATAGATTTAACTTTTTTTAAAAGTTTTTCTGATGGGGAAGAAGTATTTTTTAGCTTATATTCATAATCAAGTTCTTCCCATTTGTATTCACCCATTTTGTGAAATGGAAGTATTTCAAATCTCTCGACATTAGATAAAGAAGATATAAATTTTGCTAAATTATTTATGTCTTCTAAATTATCACTAAGACCAGGAACTAAAACATATCTAATCCAAACAGGTTTATTAATTTCACTTAGGTATTTAGCTAATTTTAAAGTATTATCATTATAAACACCTGTAATTTCTTTGAATATATCTCTGTCAAAAGCCTTGATATCTAAAAGAAATAAATCTGTATAATCAATAATTCCTTTTATTTTATCTAAAGGAGCATGTCCAGATGTATCAATTGCAGTATGAATATTTTCGTCTTTACATTTTTTTAATATATCTTTTACAAAATCAATTTGTAAAAGAGGGTCTCCACCACTTATAGTAACTCCACCGCTTGAGAATTTCATATATGATTTATATTTTCTTATCTCATTAAAGACTTCGTCTGAAGTAACTTCTTTACCAGAATTTAAATTCCAAGTGTCTGGATTATGACAATATTGACATCTAAGTGGACAGCCTTGTGTAAAAACTAAAAAACGAATGCCAGGGCCATCTACAGTACCACAAGATTCATATGAATGTATTCTTCCTTTTATGCTCATTTTAATATCTTCCTTTCAATAGTTTAATACAAATAAGGTATTTAAAGCAAAAGCGTAAAGCTTTGCTTTACACTTTTACTTTAATATATTTATTAGTTTTTTGTATGGAATGTTCTATTTATAACATCTAATTGTTGTTCTCTTGTTAGTTTTATAAAGTTAACAGCATAACCAGAAACTCTAACTGTTAATTGTGGATATTTTTCTGGGTGATCCATAGCATCTAATAAAGTTTCTCTATCAAATACATTGACATTTATATGATGTCCTTTATCGAAGAAATATCCATCTAATAAAGCTGTTAAATTGTTTACTCTTTCATCTATATTTTTACCAAGAGCTTTAGGTATTATAGAGAATGTGTAAGATATACCATCAGCTGAATGTTCGTATGGTAATTTTGCAACAGATGCCATAGAAGCGATAGCTCCAGATGTATCTCTTTGATGCATTGGATTAGCTCCTGGAGCAAATGGTTCACCAGCTTTTCTACCATCAGGAGTAGAACCTGTTTTTTTACCATAAACAACATTTGAAGTTATTGTTAATATAGACATTGTAGGTAATGAATTTCTATATGTTTTAATTTTTCTTAATTTATTCATAAATGTTTCTACTATTTCATTTGCTATATCATCAACAGCATCATCATTGTTACCGAATTTAGGGAAATCACCTTCGATTTCAAAATCTGTAGCTAAATTAGCTTCATTTCTAATAACTTTAACTTTTGCATGTTTTATAGCAGAAAGTGAATCAGCAACTACTGATAGACCTGCTATACCAGCAGCACAAGTTCTTAGGATATCTCTATCATGTAAAGCCATTTCTATTCTTTCATATGAATATTTATCATGCATATAGTGAATTATATTAAGTGCATTAACATAAGTTTTGCATAACCAATCCATCATTTGATCAAATTTAGCTGTTACTTCATCATAATCTAAATATTCACTTGTTATAGGTTCAAATATTGGAGCTATTTGCTTACCGCTTTTTTCATCTTTACCACCATTAATAGCATATAATAATGTTTTTGCTAAGTTAGCTCTAGCACCAAAGAATTGCATTTGCTTACCTATTCTCATTGCAGATACACAACAAGCAATACCGTAATCATCTCCATAATCAAGTCTCATCAAATCATCATTTTCATATTGAATAGATGATGTATCAATAGATACTTTAGAACAATAATCTTTAAAGTTTTTAGGTAGATTATTTGACCATAAAACTGTTAGGTTTGGTTCTGGAGCAGGACCTAATGTGTATAATGTATTTAAGAAACGGTAACTTGTTTTAGTAACTAAATGTCTTCCATCTAGACCGATACCACCAATAACTTCAGTTATCCAAGTTGGATCTCCAGAGAATAATGAATCATATTCAGGTGTTCTTAAGAATCTAACCATTCTTAGTTTCATAACAAAGTGATCCATTAATTCTTGAGCTTCTTCTTCTGTTAATAAGTTATTTTTAACATCTCTTTCAATATATATATCTAGGAATGATGATACTCTACCTAAAGACATTGCAGCTCCATTTTGTTCTTTTACAGCTGCTAAATACCCTAAATAAGTCCACTGAATAGCTTCTTTAGCGTTTTTAGCTGGTTTTGAAATATCAAATCCATATTCTAAAGCCATTTGCTTAATTTCTTTTAATGCTTTTATTTGCTCAGAAAGTTCTTCTCTAAGTCTTATATTATCATTTATCATTAAATCAGTTTCAGTAAGATCTTTTTCATATGTTTTAAAATCTATTAATTTATCGATTCCATAAAGAGCAACTCTTCTGTAATCTCCTATTATTCTACCTCTACCATAAGCATCAGGTAAACCTGTTATTATACCAGCTGATCTAGCACTTCTTATATCTTTTGTATAAGCATCAAAAACTCCTTCATTATGAGTTTTTCTTATGTTTTTATCAAATATCATTGATATTTCAGGTGCTAATTCTCTACCATAAGCTTCTAAAGAAGTCTTAACCATTCTTATTCCACCAAATGGCATGATAGCTCTTTTTAAAGGTGAATCAGTTTGAAGTCCTACTATTTTTTCTAAATCTTTATTTATATAACCTGCCTTATGTGATGTAATATTAGATATAACATCTGTATCAGAATCTAGTATACCCTTTTCTCTTTCTTCTTTCATTAATTCTAAAACATTGTTCCATAAAGTATCAGTTGAATCTGTTTTGTCTGTTAAGAATGAAGAATCTCCATCATAAGGAATATAGTTCTTTTGTATGAAGTCTCTAACGTCAACTTCCTTAGCCCAATTTCCATTTTCAAAGCCATTCCACTCTTGAGCGAATTCAAATCTAGGTTTTTTTATCATGATATACCTCCAAAAAATAAAATCTTATTTATAAAATATACAATAAAAACGAACTTTTTTAAAGTTTTTTTTGAAAAAGTTCTATAAAAATGTTAAAAGCACATAAATTTTTAAGACTTTAATCAATTAAAATTCACAATTGATAATTAATTGTTAAAATATTATTATATCTTTTGTATACATTATCTAAGAATATTGTATACAAGTCAAGGCTTTTTTGAAAAAAAAAATTTTTTGTTTTTGACATAAAATTAAGCAATAGTTATATTTTGGACAATATATCGTTTTCATGATTTTATCATGTAATTTTTTGTGTTTTTGAAATTGTCAAAAAATTAAAAAGTGGAAAATTTCAATTAAAAAGAAAAAAAGGGGCTTAGTTCGTTAAAAAAATAATTTTTACATATGATATAATAATTTGTACTTAATTTTAATAAATGGAGATGATTTTATGGATATGATTAAAATAAAGAGTCGAAATTATTATATAAAAGGAGGAACAAATACTGGTCTTTATATATTTAAAGATAAGTATTGTCTTTTAATTGATCCAGGGATATCAAATGCAAGGGGAAATAGAATTATTAAATTTTTAAAAGATAATAATTTAAGACCAAAGGGTATAATTATAACTCATGAGCATTCGGATCATTATGGAGCAACTAAAAGAATTGTTGAAGAATTTAGTGGATGTAAAGTATATTCTTCATGTGAATGTAAAAAGATAATTAAAGATCCTAATATATATATGCATTATACATGTGGAGGTGAAAGTAATAAAATATTTGAAAACTTTTTTTCAAATAGAAATTTTATAGTTCAAGATATTAATGAATTAGAAAAAACGTTGAAGTTAAATGATTATAAATTTGAAATAATAGAACTAAAAGGACATTCAAATGGTCAAATAGGTATATTAACAGAGGAAAAGGTATTTTTTATTGGAGATGCATTATTTGATAAAGATATATTAAAGAAATATAATCTTCCTTATTTATTTTCAGTAAAAGACCAATTAAATACTTTGGATATAATAAAAAATACTGATTTTGAATATTTAATATTAGGACATTCAAAGTCAATACTCCAAAAGAATGAAGCTTTAGATTTGATTGAGTTAAATAAAGAAAATATATATAAATACATAGATTTGGTAAAAGAATTATTAGAAGAACCTCTTAGTAAAGAAGATTTATTAAGTCAAATAATAATACTTAATGAACTAAAACTAAATTATAAAGAATATTATTTTTCAGCGACAACTGTAAATAGTTTGATTGCATATTTAATTGATATAGATTATTTAGACTATTCTTTAGAAAATGGAAAAATATATTATTATAAAAAGTATTAAAAAAAATTAAAATAGATGATAAAATATATAAGGTGAAACTTTAAATGAAGTTTAATATGTTTTAAAAGGGTGATTAATATGCAATTACAAGAATGGAAAACAATACTAACTCCTTATGAATATGCAGTGGAAGAACTCAAAGTAAAATTCAAAAATATAAGGAAAGAACTCAGAAGAAATGGAGATTATTCACCAATAGAATTTGTTACTGGAAGAGTAAAGAAAGTCTCTTCAATATTATCCAAAGCAAAGAGGCTTAATGTATCTTTAGATAATATTGAAAGTGGAATAGAAGATATTGCAGGAATAAGAATTATGTGTCAATTCGTAGAAGATATCTATACAGTCGTTAATATGATAAAAAATAGAGAAGATATGACTGTTATGTATGAAAAAGATTATATAAAAAATTATAAAGATAGTGGCTACAGAAGTTATCATATAATAGTAAAATATCCATTTCAAAGTACTAAGGGGAAAAAAGAAATATTGGCAGAAATACAAATAAGAACTTTAGCTATGAATTTTTGGGCAACAATAGAACATTCATTAAAATACAAGTTTGATCATGATGTTCCAAAAGAAATATCAACTAGATTAAGAAGTGCAGCTGATGCAGCGTTTAAATTAGATGAAGAAATGAGTGAAATTAGAGAGACTATTGTAACTGCCCAAGTTATGTTTGAGATAAAATCATTGGCAATTAGAGAAATTTTAGATAATATTCAAAAATTAAATGAACTGGGTTATATAAAAGAATCAATAGAATTTCAAGAAAAGTTTAATAAAATTAGTAATGTAGAAAGATCAGAAGAACTTTATGAATTTAAAGAGGAAATAGAAAATATAATTAATAATTATAAAAGAAGAAATTAAAAAGACTTTAATAGTCTTTTTTAATTTGAGGTGAAAAATGAAGAAATATTTAAAAAATTTAATAATAAAAGATATCTTAAAAGCCATAGATGATTTTGATATGATTCAAGAAAATGATTATATAGCTGTGGGTATATCCGGTGGAAAAGATTCTATGGTATTATTGTATGCGTTAAATTTAATTAAAAAATACTCAAAATATAAATTTAATATTATTGGTATAAATATAGATTATGGAAATAAAATGGATTTTTCTGAAATTAAAAGATTTTGTAAAGAAAATGAAATTGATTTTTATATAGAAAAAACAAATATAATAGAAGAATTAAATTTTGAAGATAAAAGTACATGTTATAAATGTGCTAAAATGAGAAAGGGTGCTATGAAAAGAGTTTGTAAATTAAAAAATATAAATAAAATAGCATTTGGTCATCATAAAGATGATGTAGTGCAGACATTTTTTTTGAATTTATTACAGGTTGGAAAATTAGGAGCGTTTTCACCAAATTTAAAGGATAAAAAGGATAATATATCTATAATAAGACCACTTATATATGTGGATGAAGAAAGAGTAATAAAAGTAAAAGATATAGAAAGAATTCCTATAGTAGAATCAAAATGTCCTTTGAATAAAAAAACGAAAAGAGAGGATATGAATAATTTAATAAAAGAGATACAAAAAAAGAACACAGATGTTAAAGATAAAATAATATCATCTTTAAAAAATATATACGAAGATGGAATATGGAAGGTGTAAAATGTCATTATTTGCGATTGGTGATTTGCATATGTCCAATAAAAATAAAAAACCAATGGATATATTTGGTGAAAATTGGATAAATCATAAGGAAAAAATATTTCAAGATTGGAAGAAGAAAGTTTGTATAAATGATACAGTTTTGATAGTAGGAGATACTTCTTGGGCTATGAATATGGAAGAAGCAAAATATGATTTAGATGAGATAAATGAGCTTCCAGGTAAAAAAATAATAATAAAAGGAAATCATGATTATTGGTGGACTTCAATTAAAAAATTAAATAGTATGTATGATGATATGAATTTTATACAAAATAATTATTTTATATATCAAGATTATGCTATTTGTGGTAGCAGAGGTTGGATTTGTCCTAATAATAATAAATTTGATGATAAAGATGAAAAAATATATTTAAGAGAAATAATAAGAATAGAAAATTCAATTAAAGAGGCAAAAAAGCAAGGTTTTGAAAAATTTATAATAATGACTCATTATCCTCCAACAAATGATAATTTTGATGAATCAAAATTTATAAAATTATATAAAGACTATGACGTTAAGAAAGTTATATATGGTCATTTACATGGTAAAGAATCTTTTTCTGGTGGAATTAAAGGAAATTTAGATGATATAGAATATCATTTAGTATCATGTGACTATTTGGATTTTAAATTAAAACAAATTCTTTAAAAAACATCAAATAAAATTTTTATAAAAATTTTATTTGATGTTTTTTTTGATTTTTATAAAATTAATGGGATATAAATAAAATAGATGCATTTATTCGTTTAAGTTTTATTAATCTACAAAAGAGGAGGGGTTTTGATGAATAAAAGTATAAAAAATAGACTTATTATTTATTTTTCGATAATAGTTATTGGTACAATTTTACTTTTGGGGACAGCATCTATAAGAAGAGCATCAAATTCTTTGGAGGATTCAATTAATAATGATATAGCTCTTTTGGCAAATCAAACAGCAGGAATTGTTAGAAAGGCAGCAGATATACAAATGAGGAGTTTAGAAACTTTAGGACGAAGTCCTATAATTTCAGAAGATATATATTCATTGGAAGAAAAATTAAAATATTTAAAGGATGAAGCAATTGCTAATAATCATCTAAGAATGAATTATATAGATAAAGATGGAAATGGTTATGTTACTACAGGTTCTACTTTTGATGGATCAAGTCGTGAGTATTTCAAACTAGCGATGAAGGGAGAATCTTATATATCAGAACCTATTGTAAGTAAGGTTGATGGTTCAATTGTTATGGTTGTTTCAGCACCTATAATCAATTCTAATAATGAAATAATAGGTGCAGTTACAGCAACTAGAGATGGAAATAATTTGGGAAATATAATAAAAGATTTAAGATATGGTGAAACTGGCTATGCATATGTAATTGATGATAAAGGAATTATTATTGGGCATAAAGACCAGTCGTTAGTTAAAGAACAATATAATTTGCTTGAAAAAGCAAAAAGCGAAGATCTATTATTGGATTTAGCAGAACTTACAAAGAAAATGATTAATAGAGAAAGTGGATATGGAAATTATATGTGGACTGATGGTGCAAAGAAAATGGGTTATGCACCAATTGAAGGAACTAATTGGTCGATAGCAATAACTTCATATAGTGCTGAAAATGAAGCTCCAATAAAAAGACTTGTATATTTTCTTATAACATATGCAATAATAATACTTATTGTATCTATAGTTGCAATTTATTTTATTGGAAAATCAATAGCAAGACCAATATTAAAAATAGCAGAATATACAAGAATTTTAGCAAATGGGAATTTAAATGTTTTTATAGATCAAAAACTTTTAGATAGAGAAGATGAACTTGGATCTTTAGCTAAGGATTTTAAAACATTAAGAAGTAATTTTAAAGAATTAATAGAAAATATAATAGATTCATCTGGAATTATGTTAGATTCAGCAGTTGAATTTTCAAAATCTTCAAAACGAGCACTTGAGTCATTTGAAGAAATTTCAGATTCTGTAGATGATATAGCTAAGAATGCAACTGATCAAGCAGCTTCAACGCAAGAAGGTCTTAGTAGATCAAATGAACTTGGTGAAGTTATAGATAGTGAAAAAGAAATGATGAATGAACTTTCAGATTCATTTTCTATGGTTGCAAATTCTGTTGAAGAAGGTATGACTATTGTAAATGATTTAGCAACAAAAACTAATGAAGGAAATGTTGCTATAAAAGAAGTCTATGAAGGAATAATAAAAACTAATGAAAGTTCAAAAGAAATAGGTAGTGCAAGTGAAACAATAGCATCTATAGCAGAACAAACTAATTTACTTGCATTAAATGCAGCAATAGAAGCAGCTAGAGCTGGAGAAATGGGTAAGGGCTTTGCTGTTGTAGCTGAAGAAGTTAGAAAATTAGCAGAACAGTCAACTCAATTTACAAATGTTATTGATGAAACTGTTAAAGAACTTTTACAAAATTCAACATCCTCAGTTCAAAATATAGAAAAAGTTTATCAAATTATAGAAGAACAAGCTACAAAAGTAGATGAAACAAAAGAAAAATATGAAAATATAATGTCGGCAATGAATGAATCGGAAAGTGCATCCCATGATTTAGAAAGACTAAGTGAAAATATGAAAACTAGTAAAGATACTATATTAGAGGTACTTCAAAATCTTTCTGATATAGCACAGCAAAATGCTGCTAGCACAGAAGAAGCATCAGCTTCATCACAAGCACAAATATCATTTATGCAAGGAATTGCAAGGTCTTCACAAGATCTTGAAGATATAGCGAAGAATTTAAAAGAATTATCATCTAAATTTATTATAAAGTAATTCTTTAATTAAGAAAAAATGCTAAATAAAATTAAAATTTTATTTAGCATTTTTATTTTTTTTATTATCATAATCTTGCTTTTTTTATTTTCTCTTTTAATATATCTCTATCCCATAATTCTACATTATTCGATTTTGCTAATTCTATTGCAGATCTTGTGAAATAATTATTTGTTATTACTAATGTTTTATTGCAATTATAATGTTTTTTTCCAGCAACAACTTGTTGAACTGCACTATTACCAACTTTATTTTTATACCTTTTGGTTTGAACTGCAATTTTTTTTAAGCCTTTTTTAGCAACAATATCAATACCTTGATCATTTGAAGCTTTCGTTGTTTCTGCTTTATAACCAAGTCTTCGAAGTAAATAAGCATTAAATTCTTCAAATGCAATACCATCCATATTATCAATTTTTCGCATTGAAAATCTTTTTTTGGGGGCATTTTTATAACCTGCCCATATTATGAAAAATACAAGTATTATTGTACATATACCTGTTATAAAGTATTTTTCTTGAAGCAAACTCTTAAAAAAATCCATTTTAAATCCTCACTTTTAAAATTAAATTATACAATAGTATTATAATGCTTTTTTTTTAAAATAACAAATAAGATAATTTTATTAAGCAAAAATTATTTATTGATAAATATTTAAGCAAAAGATTATTAATTGAAAATGATATTATTATTTACATCATTATTAATCTTTTGTTATTATATACTAAGATGATATATGTAGATTAGAAATGAAAATAACTATAAGATTTGGATAGGAAAGGTGTATTAAATAATATGAAAAAACAAAATGTAGAGAAATTGAATTTGTTTCTTAGTGGTCTTGACAATAGAGTTAGAGAGAATGAAAAATTTTTTAAATTAATAAATGTTTATTTTAAATCAGGAAGAAAAACATTTAAATCTGTAATAAAATTAAAGAATAATTTATTTGAATTTAAAGTAGATGGAAAATCTGAACAATTTAATTTTTCAGATTTGATAATAGCAATTAAAAGAGAATGTTTAAAATATGATTCTATAAAAATAGAGTATATAGAAAGAGGAACGACTATAGTAATAGAAGGCGATGACAAAAATGTCAATATAAAATATGTTGATAACAATGATATAGTATCAACTATGGATGAAAATAATATTGTAGAAAATGATAGAAAATATTATGTAAAAGTAGGACAAGCTAATGAATTATTAAAAGAAATTGGTGTACTAACTAAAGAGGGTAAACTAAAAAATGATATGATAAGAAAGTATAATCAAATAGATCATTTTGTTGAATTATTAGATAAAGTATTAAATGATATAAAAAATATAAATAAAAATGAAATAACTATTGTAGATTGTGCTTGTGGAAAATCATATTTAAGTTTTGTTCTTAATTATTATATAAAAGAAGTATTAAAGAAAAATTGTCATTTTATATGTATAGATAATTCAAAAACAGTAATAGAAAAATCAAAGCAGATGGCAAAGAATTTATCATATAATAATATGGATTTTATCAATGAAGATATAGTGACATATAATATGGATGATGAAATTGATATATTAATGAGTTTACACGCTTGTGATACAGCTACAGATATGGCAATAGCTCTTGGTATAAGAAACAATGCAAAAGCTATAATATCGGTTCCTTGTTGCCATAAGGAGTTTTTAAGCCAATACAAATATGATAATTTAAATTCTATATTTAAACATAATATATTTAAAAAGAGATTTGCTGATTTAATGACAGATGGTTTAAGAACATTATTTTTAGAAGGTCATGGATATGATGTTTCTGCACTTGAATATATATCTCCTTTAGATACACCAAAAAATTTAATGATAAGAGCTATAAAAACTAAAGATAAGAATAAAGATATATTAAATGAATATAAAAGATTACAATCAGAGTTTAATACAAGTTTAACTCTTGATAAATTAGTTTATTAATTTATAATTTTTAGAAAGGAGATAGCTTTTAAGCTTATAAAAAATGAGAGAAATTATTATTGAGGGCAAAAAAAATATTATAAAGAGTAGCTTTATAAAAGAAAAAATAAATTTAATATCAGAAGTTCAAATTGTAAATGATATATCAAGCAAAAATAAAGATGGGCTTATGTTTTTTGATTGTAAAGTAAAAGATATATTAAGTATAAAAGATGATTTAGGCGAAGATGATATAGAACAGATGCAAGATGAAGATGATTTAGAAATTGTGGCAATTGATAGTTTTAATCTTAATCAAATATCTATATATTTAAAACATTTGATGGAATTAACACTTATGGATATGTTAGAAGATTTTTTAGAATTAGATATAAAAACTTATTTAGAAATATATGATTTCAATCATGATTTTAGTCAAATGAAATTTGTAATAGGAATAGCTTTTGATGATATATCGATACTTAAATTAAGAAGTTATATAAATGATTATACAAAAGTTTTATCAGCTGTATAAAAAAGAACATAAAAAAAGTTTCAAAATCGTTAGATTTTGAAACTTTTTCTATTTATAAAAAGACTATATAGCTCTTTCTACTTTACCTGAACGTAAACATCTTGTACAAACATTAATTCTTTGAACAGAACCATTTATAACAGCCTTAACTCTTCTTAAGTTAGGAGCCCATGTTCTTTTATTATGACGGTTAGAGTGAGTGACATTATGTCCTGAAACCATCCCTTTATTACAAACTGAACAAACTCTTGCCATTTTGCTTACACCTCCTTTTATTACAAAATAGCCATTGAAAACATATTTATATTATCACAAATACGACATCTTGGCAAGTGAATTTAAATATATTAATAAAAAAACATAGCTAAAACTTTGTAATATCAATATATTGTTTTTTATTAATATATTGATGGCTTGTCTATGGTATAATACTATTAGGAAACTATAAATTTATTAAATTTTATAGTTTTTATTTATTTTGATATAAATAGTTTAATTTAATATAAAAAATAAATAGGAGGAATATTTATGACTGGAAGAATAAATAATGAATATGGAAATATTATTATAGAAAATGATGTAGTAGCAAAAGTAGCCAGTCAAGCGGCTACAGAATGCTATGGTGTAGTAGGAATGGCATCAAAATCAAAAACAACAGGAATTGTAGAGCTTTTGATGAATGAACATAAAAGTAAAGGTGTAAAAGTTATTGTAGAAGAAGAAAATGTATATATAACTATATATGTAATAGTTCAATATGGGACTAAAATTTCTGAAGTTGCAAATTCTATGATTGACAGAGTTAAATATATGGTTGAAAAGTTTACAGGACTTAAAGTAAAAAAAATAGATATAAATATACAAGGTGTAAGGGTAAGTAAATAAGGAGGATATTGTTTTGAATATTATAAATGCTAAATTGTTTAAGGACATGATTATTTCAGGAGGTAATAATCTAACAAATAATAGAGATTTGGTAGATAGACTAAATGTATTTCCTGTTCCAGATGGAGATACAGGAACAAATATGTCTTTGACAATTAATTATGCTTTAAAAGAATTAGAAAAGGTAACACAATTAACAGTTTCTAATCTTTCTAAAGCTGTTTCAAAAGGCTCTTTAATGGGAGCTAGAGGAAATTCAGGTGTTATATTATCTCAGATATTAAGAGGTTTGGCAAAAGGTTTAGAAGGCAAAGAAGATATAAATATAGAAGATTTAGCAGTTGCATTTAAGGAATCTTCAGATACTGCATATAAAGCTGTAATAAAACCAATAGAAGGAACTATTTTAACGGTTGTTAGAGAAAGTGGAGAGTATGCGATAGAAAACTATACAGATGAAAAAGATATTAAAGTATTTTTTGAAAAAATATTAAATAGATCATTAGAGTCATTAAATAATACTCCTAATTTGTTAAAGGTTTTAAAAGAAGCTAATGTTGTTGATTCTGGAGGAAAGGGATTATTTCTTTTTTATGAAGGAATGTACAAGGCTTTAATAGGTGAAAAAATAGATTTAAAAGAAAAAGATGAACAAGAAGAAAATAAAAATGAAAAAAAATCAATTGCTATGGATGCAAAAGATATTAAGTTTTTATATTGTACAGAATTTATACTGCAAACAACTAAGATAACATATAATGAAATCAAAGAAAAGATAGAAGATATGGGAGATAGTTTAGTTGTTGTTGGTGATGAGGATATAATAAAAGTCCATATACACACAAATAATCCAGGAAAAGCATTAGAAATAGCTACTGCTTATGGAGAATTAAAAACGATAAAAATAGAAAATATGAAAGATCAACATGAAAATACTCTGTTAGAAATGGATGAAGCTAAAAAAGAAGTAGCAATTACTAAAAAATATGGAATAATATCTGTTTCGATGGGAGAAGGAATTAATAAGATATTAAAAGATTTTAATGTGGATCATATAATATCTGGTGGACAAACTATGAATCCTTCAACTAATGATTTTATGGATGCTATAAATAAAATTCCAGCAGAGAATATAATTATTTATCCAAACAATAGTAATATAATAATGGCTGCTAATCAAACTAAGACTTTAACTGATAAAAATATAATAGTTATACCTACAAAAAATGTATTCCAAAATTTCGTATCTTTAATGAGCTTTAATGAAGAATTAGAAGTTGAGGAAATTGAAGAAATACTAAATGAAGACCTAGATAGTCCAAAGGTTGGTCAAGTAACTTATGCAGTTAGAAAAACTAATATTAATGGTCTAGATATAAATGTGGATGATATAATAGGAATTGGTCAAAAGGAAATTAAGGTTTGCGGAAGTGATATAAATGAAGTTTCAATAGATCTTGTTAAATCACTTATAGATGAAGATAGCGAAATGATAACTTTATTATATGGAGAAGATATAAATGAAGAAAAAGCCAATGAGATGGTAGAAGAGTTAGAAGGGTTGTATCCGAATTTAGATATTGAACTTTATTATGGTGGACAACCAGTATATTATTATATGTTTTCAATTGAGTAAAAGACACTTTTAAAGTGTCTTTTTATTTTAAAAGGAGAGTAATATGGGGCTTTTGAGACATTTGATTAATAATTTAGGATATTTAATAGTTATATCTTTTTTGATATCAAGACTAAGAAGTTTTAAAAAAATAATAGGAAGAGATAATTTTGATAAAAAAGATTTTTTTTATTTAGGTGTTATTTTTGGAATTATGGGTATCATTGGTACTTATGTTGGTATAGATGTAAAGGGCGCAATTGCTAATACAAGAAATATAGGTGTTATAGTAGGTGGAATACTTTGTGGACCAATTGTAGGTGTATTATCAGGAATAATAGCTGCTATTCATAGAATAGTAATAGATGTTAACGGTATAACATCATTACCTTGTTCGATAGCTACAATATTGGGAGGTATTCTTTCTGGGTTTATGTATAAGAAGGTAGATGTAAAAAACAGAAAAATTTATGGATTTTTGATAGGAATAATAGTTGAAAATATAAGTATGGGTTTTATACTTATTTATTCAAAGCCTTTTATGTTAGCATTAGAAATAGTAAAGACAATATATATTCCTATGATTTTGGTTAATGCAATTGGTGTATTTATGGTCATATTAATAATTGAAAAATTATTTGAAGAAAAAGAAAGTATTGCAGGTAAAGAAGCTAAATTAGCATTAGAAATTGCAAATAAAACGTTGCCATTGTTTAGAGATTTTAACGAATATTCTTTTTTTAATGTCTGTAAAATAATAAGGATGTCAGTAGATGCTTATTTGGTTGTAATAACAGATAAAGATAAAATTTTAGCAAGCTCAAATGAAGGTCAAAAACTTAATTTGAAAGGCAATAAGATAAAGTCAGATGAAACAAAATTTGTATTAAAAACGGGGAAACAAAAAACTGTAATAAGTGAAGATGGTTTTGATTGTGATAATATAAAAGGTATTTCAAAATCTGGAATAATAGTGCCTTTAACAGATGGAGATGAAATTACAGGAAGTTTAAAAATATATTTTAAATCATTAGATGGACTTGGTTATAGAGAGAAATATTTAGCACTGGGTTTATCAGATTTAATATCAACTCAGATTCAACTTTTAAAAATACAAAATCTAAAAGATTTAGCTAATGAAGCAGAAATAAAAGCATTGCAAAATCAAATTAATCCACATTTTTTATTTAATGCATTAAATACAATAGTTAGTTTTATAAGAATTAAACCAGAAAAAGCAAGAGAGCTTATAATAGATTTATCAACTTATTTAAGATATAATATTGAAAATGCAAATAACTTAGTTGATATAAAAAAAGAATTACAGCAGATTAGAGCTTATGTAAATATTGAAAAAGCAAGATTTAAAGATAAGATAAATGTAATATATAATTATGATTCGAACTTGGATTTAAAAATACCAAGTTTAATAATACAACCTCTTGTTGAAAATTCTATTAAACATGGAATTTTAAAATCGGATAATAAAGGTGATATAGAAATTGAAATAAAAAAAATTGATAGTGGATATAAAATAACAGTATTTGATAATGGCATAGGAATATCAAAAGATAGAATAAACCTAATAAAAACAAATAAATTAGATAAAAAACATATAGGTCTTTTTAATGTAAGTAAAAGACTAAAATTATTATATGATGAAGATTTAAGTATTGAGAGTGTGGATGATGGGATTTTAGGAACTAAAATAAGCTTCTATGTTAGATAAAGGAGGAGTTTTTTTGAATTGTATTATAGTTGATGATGAATATCCATCAAGAGAAGAACTAAAATATTTTATAAGCAATTTTAGTTCAATAAAAATAATTGAAGAGTTTGAAAATGCTAAAGAGGCATATGAATTTATAAAAGAAAAGAAAGTGGATATAATTTTTTTGGATATAAATATGCCCAAATTAGATGGTATGAGTTTTTCAAAAATAATATCAAATTTGCAAATGGATTTTAAAATAGTTTTTATAACAGCATATAAAGATTATGCTGTTGAAGCTTTTGAAGTTAAAGCTTTTGATTATATATTAAAGCCTTATTCTAATGAGAGAATAATAAATACTTTAAATGAATTAGAAAAAGATAATAAAAAAGATGATATAGATGTAGATTTATATAAAAATGAAAAGATAACATTGTATAAAGATGACAAAATGATTGTTTTAAATTTTAATGATATATACTATTGTGAATCATGCGATAGAGGAACTACAGTATATATAAAAAATGATATACTTAAAGGAAATTATAAAATATCAGAATTTATAAATATACTTCCTCAAAATAAATTTATAAGAACACATAAATCTTATATAGTGAATATTGATAAAATAATAGAAATAATACCATGGTTTAATAGCACTTATAATTTAAAAATAAAAGATTATGAAGAAACGATTCCCGTAAGTAGAAATAATATTAAGAAATTTAAAGAACTTATGAATATAAAATGATGTTTTTAATGTTAATAATTTATTAGATTATGTCTTAATTATTGCTTCTTATGTATAAAAAAATGTTTTCCTATAAAAAAAATATATAATAAAGTTGTAATAAATTTTTTATTGGAAACGGAGGTCTTTTATGTTTACTTTTTTAATTTCAATTGCATTATTAATTGGAGGTTATTTTATTTATGGTTCATTTGTTGAGAAAATATTTAATACAAATGACAATATAAAAACTCCAGCACTTACTATGGAAGATGGGGTTGACTACATACCGATGAGTTGGCCAAGAATATTTTTAATACAGTTTTTAAATATAGCAGGTTTAGGACCAATATTTGGAGCTGTAGCAGGTGCTTTATGGGGTCCAGTTGCATTTTTATGGATTGTATTTGGTTGTATATTTGCAGGAGCTGTGCATGATTTCTTTTCAGGTGCTTTATCAATAAGACATAAAGGTAGTAGTGTATCAGAAATTGTTGGAATATATTTAGGTGAAAAAGTTAAAAAATTAATGACAGTATTTACAGTTGTATTACTTATTTTAGTTGGTGTTGTATTTGTAATGGGACCAGCTGGACTGTTAAACAATATAACAGGACTTAATAAGACTTTACTTATAGGATTAATAATAGCGTATTATTTATTAGCAACTGTTTTACCTGTTGATAAACTTATAGGGAAGATATATCCACTATTTGGAGCTTCTTTGCTTATAATGGCTTTTGGTATAGGGTTTGGTATAATTTTTAAAGGTTATACAATTCCTGAAATCACACTTACTAATATGCATCCAGGAAAAACACCAATTTTCCCATATTTATTTATAACTATTGCTTGTGGTGCTATATCAGGATTCCATGCAACTCAATCACCACTAATGGCTAGATGTGTAAAAAAAGAAAGTGAAATGAGAAGAATTTTTTATGGATCAATGATTGCTGAAGGAATTATAGCTCTTATATGGGCAGCAGCAGCTATTGCATTCTTTGGTGGAACACAGGGTCTTTCGGAAGTACTTGCAAATGGTGGTCCTGGTGTTGTAGTAAATGAAATATCAAATAGTCTTTTAGGTAAAGTTGGTGGAGTATTCCAAGTAAAGCTAATACTCCACCAA